>JBGSOG010000048.1:0-32085 GCA_041739225.1 Rhizobiaceae bacterium | reverse complement strand
GTTTCCCGGTTTTGCCACCAACACTTACAAAATCGTTGGCCAGCGGCTGCAGGAAGCGCAGGACCGGATTGTCGAAATGGCAACCGAGCGCGTCGAGCAGCGGGTGGCAAATGCGGTCGTGAAGCTGGCGCAAAATAGCGGCAAGCAGACTGCGGAAGGCATGTTGATCGATTTTCCGGTGTCACGCCAGGATATTTCCGAAATGACCGGCACGACACTGCACACGGTCTCGCGGCTGATCAGTGCGTGGGAAGATGCCGGGATGGTCAAATGCGGACGGCAGAAAATTGTTGTCACCCAAAGTGCCCAGTTGGAGCTGTTGGCCAAGGAAGCGCAACCCGCGATATGAGGTTCGCGCGGAAGATGGCAAGGGTCAAGCCCTGCTTTCGTTCAAGTGGTTCTTTGGTCGCCCACTCCCGCGCCAGCAGCGGCAGCACCCGCATGGCGGCTCGGTGGGCGATGACCTGTGCCCATTCCACCGGCTTGTCTTGCAGCCAAGCTTCCAGTTCTTCGCGCGAATTGATGCTGATGTCTGCCATCTCGGCCCCCGTGTCCCAAGGCAAAGATGCGGAGTTTGCCGGTGCAACGCAAGCGGGAAGTGCGGGGTTGGATTCGAAAGAAAACACCCCACCCGCTCTGCTTCGCTGCGCTCGCAATCACGTGCCTCCCCTCCAGGGGGAGGCGGAAAACAGTGCTGCTCCAAAAAAACTTATCCCCGTGGCTCCACGCGCATTTATTTTGATTGCACTGTTTCCCACGTGGACGACGGAAGGCCGCCGAAGCCTCCCGTGAGAACCAGATGCGGAGCGGCTGGAAGCAGGTGTCGGACCTGTGAAAGGCCTGCCGGACGGACAAGTAGGCCATTCAACGGACAGGCTCTTCGAGAGCCGCGGGCTGAAAGACCTCAGGGTCACGGTCGTCCACGATCTCCGAAGCGGGACATCCGGTGGATGTCACAAAAAATACCACTAGAGGCGTCTGCTGGATGTCCCGCAGTCCATATTTGCTCTTTCTCAGCTTTAAACCACGGGCGGAATCCGTCGCGTGAACGAATTGGTGTGGCCATCGTCTCCTGAGCTTGTCGAAGGGCGAGGCTCGCTGCGCTCGCACCTCAGGATGAGGGCTTCAGGTCATGCGGAAATCCTTCAACTTCATCCTGAGGTGCGAACCTGAGCGAAGAGAAGGGAGCCTCGAAGGGCGAAGTTGTTAGCCTTGGCATCTGCCTCCCCCTGGAGGGGAGGCACGTGATTGCGAGCGAAGCGAAGCAGACCCCCTCCCCCTTGTGGGGAGGGTTGGGGAGGGGTGTTTGTTTGAAGGCGCTGCTCCCGCTTGCAGGCAGTCCCCTACCCGCGATTGACCTTGGTCATGTCGCCGCCGGCCCAGGCCAGCACCTTGGGGTTCATCACGGCGAACCACAGCGGCGGCACGGCGGCCAGCAGGAACGAGCCGGGATAGCCGCTCGGCAGGCGCGGCAGGTCGGCAAAATTGCGCAGCGCCTGATAGGGGCGCAGCGGATTGGCATGGTGGTCGGAATGGCGCTGCAGATGAAACAGCAGCAGGTTGGAGACGATGTGGTTGGTGTTCCACGAATGGCGCGGCTCGCAGGCGACATATTTGCCATCCGCCCGCTGGTCGCGCTTGAGGCCGTAATGCTCGACGTAATTGGCGAATGTCAGATGCAGCCAGCCGACCGGGCAGTTGATCGCCATGAACGGCAGCACCTTCCAGCCGAAAACCGCCGTGAGCGCCAAAATCGCGGCGAGCGTGATCGCATAGCCCTGCAGGATGTCGTTGCGCCAATGCCAGAAATTGAGGCCCTTCTTCGCCAGCCGCTCGCGCTCGATCTCCCAGCCGCGAACAAATGTGCCGGGAATTTCGCGCGACGCAAAGCGCCAGACGCTTTCGCCATAACGGGCGGAGGCCGGGTCTTCCGGCGTTGCCACCATCAAATGGTGACCGCGATTGTGCTCGATGCAGAAATGGCCGTAGCCCGAAAGCGCGTTGGCAAATTTCGCTCCCCACTGGTCGAGCCGGTTGGGCTTGTGGCCCAACTCATGGCCGACAGTGATGGAGCTGCCGGAGATGATTGCCGCCGAAAGGGCGGCTGCAAAAAATGCCCACAGCGGCGTTCCCGGCGCGCAGGCAATGGCCATCGAGGCGATGACCGAAAACCAGCCGACGGGGATCGAGGCGAACAGCAGGAAGCGGTACCAGGGGTCGTTCGACAGCGCCTCAACATCGGTTTGGGGCGGGTTGAACGGGTCTTCGCCGACAAGGCCGTCGAGCAGCGGCACCAGCCCGTAATAGATGATGGGCGGCAGCAGCAGAGTCCAGAACGGCGCGCCGGAAAAAACGGCAATTGCCGCAAGGCCGGGCAGGATGCCGGTGACCGCCGAGGCGATCCACAGCCAGCGCTTGGCCTGTCGGTGCATGTCGCCGCGCCCTTCTTCCAATGCCAGTGTCATGGGCAAACCTTCCGCAGTTCAAGTTCTGATTCTAGTTCAGCGCGGCGTTTGACTCAAGTTCAGCAAGAGATTCAGCGCAAGCCGCCGACATGGATGCCGTTCCAGTTGTGCAATTGCGGGTTGCCCAATCTTTTCAGCAGCTTGGCCTCATTTTCTGAAAGTTGCAGCAGAGATTCAATCAGGCGTGCCGTGGCGACCTCGGCAGCGCGCGAAGCGCCGTCATGCGCCTTCAGGGCAAAGCCCATTCCAAGCTCCGGCAAGGCGGCGACGAACACGCCCTCCGCGCCGGTCTTGGTGAACACCCTGCCCGCCATGCCGGCCATCAGATCGGTGTCGAAGCAGCCTGTGCCGCCAACCATTTGCGGGTGGGCCATGCAGGCATTGCGGATGCGCAACATGGCCTTGCCGCGGCCGGCGTCGCGGTCTTCACCGACGCCGAGTTTGGCGAAAGCGACCGCAAGGTTTTTCAGAGGAATTGCCCAGGTCGGAATGGAACAGCCATCAATGCCGAAATTGTCCTCGCCATGTTGCGCACCGGTGACCTGCGTCAAGTTTGCGGCCATGGCACGCTGCACCTTGTGGCCAAACTTCACGTATCCGGCAGGGTCAATCCCCTCGCCAGCGGCAAAGCACAGGAAGCCCGAATGCTTGCCCGAACAATTGTTGTGGATGGCTCTGGCGGGCTGTCCGGCCAATGTCAGCGCGTCCCGGTCGGCCTTCAACGATGGCAGTTGCGCGCCGCATTCGAGGCAGGTTTGCGGCAGCCCGGCCTTGGCCAGCATTTCACCGGCAGTGGCCACATGCATTTCCTCACCATTGTGCGACGCGCAGGCCAGCGCGATGTGGCGCGGCTCGAGGCCGAATCTGTCGGCTGCACCCGATTCAACCAGGGCCAGCGCCTGTAATGCCTTGCTCGACGAACGCGGAAACACCGCCCGCTCGGCAATGCCGTGCACCCGCACGATTGCGCCGGAAGCGTCGGCAATGACAGCATCCACAAGGTGGCGGCTTTCGACATGGCCACCACGGGTAACTTCTACGGTGAGCGAGGGAAAGGTTTTCATGAAACACTCCGGCAGGTCTGATTTGCCAGCCTTACCACCAGCGCATCTCAAGCGGAACCGGGTCATGCCCGTGGGTTCCCCACGGATTGCAACGCAGCACCCGCCAGAGCGAAATCCACGATCCGGGGACCAGACCGAAGCGGGCGACCGCCTCGTACGCATACTCAGAACAAGTTGGCTGATGGCGGCAGGAATTGCCAATAAAGCCGGAAAGCGTCAGCTGGTACAGGCGGATGAGGCCGATGCCGACAAGCCGTCCGGGGGTCTTTCGCCATGGTCCGGAGTAATTTCGGCTACTGTGTTGCATGCAATTCAAGCCAGTTCACGGCGAAGTCTCTCACCAACGGAACAAATGTTTCTATGGTGTACAAAACGGTTTCGATGTCGGCTCCCTCGTAGCCATGGGCCAGACGGTTCCGCATACCAACAATCCTGCGCCATTCAATTGAGGGTTGGGAAGCGCAAAACTCAGGATGGTGTTGCAACAGTAAACGGCTTGCCTCGCCGATCAACTCAAGACCCTTGGTGGCGGCAAGTTGCAAAATTTCGTCCTGCAAAAACTCTTGGCGCGAAACCTTCAAACTGATCTCGATTGTCTTGTCCGACCACCGCAAAAGCCGTCCGACAAGTTCTTCAATCTCCGGGGCGCCCTGCACCATCAAAATACCCGAAGATCCCTGCGGATGCGAGCCAGTGAAGCGTGCTTGAATTGCCCCGGCGTGTGTACTTCGACTCTGGCTCCGGTCAGTCCCACGAGTTCCTCTTCAAGTCCGACAAGATCGATCAGCGACAACGTGCCGTCATGCTCCACCAAAATGTCAATGTCGCTTTCTTCGGTATCATCGCCGCGTGCGACCGAACCAAAGACCATCGGGTTTTTAACCGGGTAGCGAGACAGGATTTCAAGGACCTTGTCCCGGTTGGCATGCAGTGCTTGCGATGGCTTCATTTCGCTCCCCTTACCTCACCCGGAACTTGATGCCGGATGCATTGAGCGCATGCACAGCCGCGCCTTTGACCTTTTCCAGCTTGGCCTGTCTGGCCTGCCGCTCGAGAGCGGCCCCGGTTTTCGCCTTTGCTTCAACTTGCTCGATGGCATCAACCACAGCGTCGAAGGTCAGCAGCGTCGAAGCATGGCGCGCCTTGTATTCGCGCACCGGCTCGAGGAACCGGAACTCGGCAAACTTGCCTTCAGGTGCCGGACCATTGTCCTTGAGCATTGCGTACATGGCCGTTTTCAGCGCCTTCAACTCGGCAGCGCTTGATCCAACCACAACGCCTGCCATGATCGATGAAGACGCCTGCCCCAGTGCACATGCCTTCACCTCTTGGGCAAAATCGCTGATGGCGCCGTTTTCCATCTTGATGTCGACAATGACAGTGGAGCCGCACAATTTGGAATGCGCCTTGGCAGTCGCATCGGGTTCCGAAAGCCTGCCCGACCGGCTGATGTTTCCTGCATATTCAAGGATTTTGGAATTGTAGATGTTGTCAAGCATGCGGCTAACCCCGTTTGATGGATGCAATATAAGCGCGCCCGATGGAAAAATCGACGTCAAACAAAAAAGCCCCGGCAAAATGCCGGGGCTTTGGTTCGGGTTCGCAACTGGGGGATTAGTAGCAAACCTTCACCTTCTGTTTGACATGGTGGCCATAATACGGATCCCACACACGACGCTTTTCGATGAAACAACGCTGCTGGACCACATGGCGGCGCAGCGCCGGGCGGTAGACCGGAGCGTGATAGACCGGGGCATGGTAGACCGGTGCGCTGTAAACCGGCGGCGCATAAACCGGAGCACCATAGGCCGGCCGGGAATGCGCGCCGATGATGCCGCCGACAACCAGACCGCCAACCAAGGCGCCGATGACACGCTTGTCGCCTGCCTGTGCAGGCTGGGCCGCAGCCAGCGAGCCGATTGCAACTGCGCCAACAAGTGCGGCAATTGCAGTCTTGCGGAAAAATGATTTCATGGGTTTGCCCCTTTCAAGGTTACTCGGCGCCGGGTATTCGACTTCACCGTGAAGCCAGTCCCTCGCATCCATGAACACACAATCGCATGTGCTGGCTGAACCGGAACTGAACGGAATACGGCGCAATTGCGACACTGTGGCAGGCACATTGCCCGGACGACCGCCGACGCTATATGGTGATGCAAGTTTGGTAGTTTAAATCCGGTCGTGGCTTGAACCGGCATGCCAGCAGTCAATTTTCCCGGAGTCTTGGTCCGGGAAAATTGATCCTGTTGAATTGTCCGGACAACCGAGGCGGATATGGAAAATGCTGGAAAACCGGAATGCGGAAGATCAACATGGACGCAATACTGAAATCCATCGAAAAGACCGGCGCGAGGCGGCTGCTGCCCCAATCTGAACGTCCTTCGCAGGCGGAAGCGGAAAAAGCCGTTGAAACGCTGTTGCGGTGGATTGGTGAAGACATCGACCGCGAAGGACTTCTCGATACCCCAGCCCGGGTAGCCAAGGCATACACCGAAATGTTTTCCGGATATGGCGAAGACCCGGCCAAGGAACTTGGACGCACGTTCGAAGAAGTCGGCGGTTATGACGACATGGTTCTCGTCAAGGACATCACGTTTCATTCGCATTGCGAGCACCACATGGTGCCGATCATTGGAAAGGCGCACGTAGCCTACCTCCCCGACGGCAAGGTGTTGGGTTTGTCGAAGATTGCGCGAACGGTCGACATCTTCGCCAAACGTTTGCAGACCCAGGAGAACATGACGGCGCAGATCGCCCATGCCATCGACGAGGCTTTGTCGCCGCGTGGTGTGGCGGTGATGCTGGAAGCCGAGCACATGTGCATGGCAATGCGTGGTATTCGCAAGCAGGGCTCGACGACAACCACAACCTGCTTTACTGGCCAGTTCCGCAACGAGCCGGCAGAACAGGTTAATTTCATGACACTGCTGCGGTTTCGCAGGGATTGAATGATCGGGCACAGTGCCCGCCAAACATGGGCGCGCTCAATGGCAGGCATTTTTCAGGTACCGGGCGACAAGGAAGCGTTGGAATCAGGCCGCGAACTCACTCCCCGGTTCACCGCGGATGGTCTGATCACTGCGGTTGTGAGCGATGCGGACAGTGGCGAAATCCTGATGCTGGCGCACATGAACGACGAAGCGCTTCGCTTGAGCATCGAGACCGGTGAAGCGCACTATTGGAGCCGCTCGCGTGGCGCGTTGTGGCACAAAGGCGCAACCTCCGGAACCGTGCAGAAAATCGCGGAAATCCGCGTTGATTGCGATCAGGACGCAGTCTGGCTCAAGGTGCGCCCGCAAGGAGCCGGGGCTGCCTGCCATACTGGCATGCGGTCGTGCTTTTTCCGGCGTGTTGTCCTTGAAAACGGCCAAATTCGCCTGGAAAATAACATTGACAAGCCACTTTTTGATCCCGCCATTGTCTATTCAGACAAATAACGCCAGGTGACGTAGCGTTATTTTCATGATTTCCTCATGGTTTGCGATCCATGATAGAAAGCCGTTGAATTGGCTGGATTAATCGAATTGGGTTCAGCAATTGTGCGGCAAGCAAGGTGGATGACCAATCATGGGCCTGTTCGGTCTCATTTCCGGGGAAGCAATTTCGCCTGACGGCGCACCACAAAGTCGCGCCGAACAGGCGCACAATGCTCCAGGCACAAACGCACATTCCACAATGCCTGCACATGACAACCCGAGCTTTGAGGCACCAGCCGCAAAACGCAAAAGCGGCGGTATCGCGCTGGCCCTTGGCGGGGGAGCCGCCAAAGGCTGGGCACATATCGGCATTCTGCGGGCTTTTGAGGAAGAAAAAATCCCGATCTCCATGATCGCCGGCACCTCCATTGGTGCGCTGGTTGGCGGTTGCTTCCTTGCCGGGAAACTCGATGCGCTTGAACACTTCGCGCGTTCCCTGACCCGTGCCAATATCATTCGCTACATGGACTTCTCGATTTCCGGTGCCGGCATCATTTCAGGCACCCGGCTTGCCTCAACCATGGAAAGTCATCTTGCCCGCCAGACCATAGAAGGCTTGCCGGCAAGTTTTGTTGCCGTTTGCACCGATATCCGGACCGGCCATGAAATCTGGTTGCATGACGGGCCGTTGATTGCGGCGCTGCGCGCATCTTATGCCCTTCCCGGCGTTTTTGCCCCGGTCGTTCACGGCGGAAGACACCTCGTCGATGGTGCACTGGTCAATCCCGTGCCGGTTTCTGCTTGCCGCATTTACGAGCCGGATGTGGTGATTGCGGTTGATCTCAACAGCGAGACATTTGGGCGTGGTACGGTAATCCGCGCTTCCCATTACGAGACGCGGGAAAATATTCGGGACGAGGAAGAGAAATCCAAAGCAGCAGATACCCGTTCTTCGTCGTGGCTCTCTTTCTTCGCGGCCACCGATCACCGTGCACCGGGCAGTTCATCGCATGTGGATGAGCCACATCGAACACTTGCCCAACCAAAGGTTCAGCCAAAGTCGCATCTTGGAACCATGGGCGTGATGATGGAAGCCTTCAACATCATCCAGGACCGGATCGGGCGGGCAAGAATGGCGGGTGATCCGCCGGATTTCACCATTCGCCCAAAACTGTTTGGTGTCGGTTTGGCCGATTTCCACAAAGCCGACGAGGCAATTCGTGTCGGCTACACCGAAGGCCGCAAGCGAATTCGCGAAATGGCCGATCAGGGCCAGTTCGAAAACGCTTAGCGTCTGGTAAAACCCGATCTTGCGCTTGCCTACGCTCAACGTGCGATCGGGATCAACTCATCGCGATATAGTTGCGCAAGTCTTCTGCATCGCGAATTGCCTGCTCGATCTTTCGTTTGACAACATCGCCAATGGAAACAATGCCGGAGAGTTTGCCCCCGGTCTGAACCGGAACATGGCGGAAACGGTTGTCTGTCATCACAGACATTACCGTCTCGATGGTGTCATTTTCACTACAGGATATGACTTTGCCTGTCATGATGGCCGAAACCAGCTGGTCCATCGCTCCGGCACCTTTGCGTGACAATTCGCGAACAATGTCGCGTTCGGAAACTATTCCGCAAATGCTGCCGTCTTTTTCGGTGACAACGATAGCGCCGATGCGTTTGGTCGCCAGCAGGTCAATAGCCTCCGAGACCAATGCGGACTTGCCGAGCGTTACGACTGCCCTGCCTTTTTCTGCCAGAATCGATGCGACGTTCATGCGTTCCTCCTCCCAATCACGGCGCACTCACGTATCGCGTTCTCCCGTGGGCGCAGGCCGACAAGGCAGACATGCTGCGCCCAATTTGCCGGTTTGACAAGTTGTTGCAATCAAGGTCAGCCGCGTTTGAAATGTGCCCGGTCAAAAAGCGAAAACAGGAAAATACCGGCAAGAAATCCGCCGGCATGCGCCTGCCAGGCGACTTGTCTGTCCGCATCGGCAACCGAAACAAAACCATTTCCGAAAGCGAAGTTCAAAACGAACCAGACACCAAAAAACATCAGGAAGCGACGGTCAGTGAAACTTTGCAGCAATGTCAGGGCAGGACCTTCCACATTCAGGCCGCGTCGCGAAGGGCGGAAGGCAAAGCGGGCAGCAGCCCCCATATAGCCCGAGACAATCGCCGAAGCGCCGATGACCGGTACCGGATCGCCGACGAAAAACACGTAATGCAATACTGCTCCGGCAACGGCCGTTACCACTGTCAGCGCCAAAAGGCGCATGGAGCCAAGTCGGCGGGCAAGCGGGCTGCCAAATGCTGCAAGCCAAAGCAGGTTCATCAAAAGATGCGTCCAGTCGGCATGCAGGAAGGCATAGGTGAATGGCGTCCACAATGAAGCCGCGGCCATCGGATAGTCAGACGCCGCAGCGCCATAACGGGCCGGGATGAACGCAAACATCAGCAACGACCAGATGTCCTGGTCACGCGAAAGCAGCAGGCTTCGCACGGCATGAATGGCAATCATCACCAAAGCAATGATTGTCACAAATGCAGGAATGTTCAGCGCTGGTTCGTAGGGCTTTTCGACCTTTGGCAATTCACGGGACGACCCTGCTTCAACTATCGTTGAATGGTCGCTTTCGTTTCGGGCTTTTTCTTTGTTCATCCCGGATCGATAGCGCAAATGGACACGATTTGCCAAAAAAAAGCGCCCGGTTGCACAAGGCAACCGGGCGTTCGGTCGTATCCCCCAAGCCCGTCCCACAAATATCGCGGTCGACTGGTACCGACAGTTCAGGGCAGCTGGCGTTAACCGCAGCGCCCTTTTGGAGCACCATGAAGGTCCCACAATTCAACGGCTTGGACAAGCGCAACCCTTTGTTAACCTTAACAGCGGGTGGCTGTGGGCGGTAACACAGTGTCATTCGCGTCCGGCCGCGATATTTGGCACGAAGCATGCAGCGTCATTCTTCACGAACCTGCCGACCCCCGTTTTTGACCAGAAACGAGACACACGGTGGCCAGACAATACCAATTGCCCGGAATGGCGCTCCGATCCGGGACAAGCGTGAAGGAACCTTCGTTTTGAGACACCCGGGATCGCAGAAACTTTTCGAGTACTGGAACAATTTGCGTGGTTCGCGCATTGCGCCCGACCGCAGCGAGATCGAGCCAAGCGACATACGCTCAATTCTTGGCGACACATTCATTCTGGAGGTGTCACAACAATATCGAACCGTCTCCTACCGCCTTGCCGGAACACGGCTTTGTGCTGCCTATGGCCGTGAGCTCAAAGGTCTTGGCTTCATGGCGCTGTGGAGCGAGGAAGACAATTACGAAGTGGCGCGAACCATTGCCAACGTCTACCGCGACAACATTCCCATGCTCTACAGCTACACCGCCCAGACCGCCCATGAACGCAAACTGGAATACGAGGCAATCATCCTGCCGCTGGCAATGGCTGCTGACGGCAATGCGCGCGTGCTTGGCGTTGCCACGGCGCGTACCGGCGCTTACTGGCTTGGCAATGAGGCACTGGTCACCAACCATCTGAAAAGCACCCGCCGGATCGAAGTCCCGCAAGCTGGCGGAACAGTCGTTGATCCCGTGGCGATCCAACCGGGCTTGCGCCGGTTTGGTCATCTCACTGTGCTGGAAGGCGGAAAAGGCCAGGATACCAGGGTGTGACTGGCGCGCAAATGTACGGAAGCTAACCATCCATTAACCGTTTGCAGGGAATAGTCGCACGGTGGCAGGATTCGAATGCCACTGCCCCGACAGCCGGATTTTTCATGCGCGCCCTGCCCGAACAAAACGACGCCATTGATGTGAGCAGTCTGGAACGCCAGTTCCAACGCGTCGATTTGACGTTGTTTGGCCGCTACATGCTTTCCAACCGTCAGGAATTTCCTTGCCAGGTACTCAACATGTCGCCGGGCAGCGCAGCCATGATGACGCCAAAGGCTGGCGAAGTCGGTGAGCGGATCGTTGCCTATGTTGACCATGTCGGCAGGCTTGAAGGCGTGGTGTTGCGCATATTTGATGGCGGGTTTGCCATGAGCGTCAATGCAACCGAGCGCAAGCGTGACAAACTGGCGGCGAAATTGACCTGGCTTGCCAACCGGCATGAACTCAACCTGCCCGAAGACCGGCGCCACGAACGTATCGTGCCGCGCCAGAGGGCTGCGGAAATCCGTCTGGAAGATGGCCGAAGCTACCGTACCCGCATTGTCGACCTGTCGCTTTCAGGTGCCGCCATTGAAATAGACGTGCGCCCGGCGATCGGCACCGTTTTGTGGATCGGCAGCATGCGCGGCCGTGTCGTGCGCCATTTCGAGGAAGGTGTGGCAATCGAGTTTGCCGTGCTGCAAACGCGTGACACACTGGAGCGTTTCCTTATCGGCATGCCGGACTGACGCAGCCGGGAACAAACCCAATGAATGAACTTCACGCTGGCCGCCGAAAGGCGGCTTTTGCGTTTTGAAAGATAAAATTTGAGGCAATTTTTCTTCAAAAACGGCTCCAATTTGAATTCAGTTTTCTGATCAATTGAGTATTTTTTTCGATATATTTGATTCAACTATAAGTAAAAACATGCTTCAATGTTGAATAAAACGCCTATACAATGTTTTGCTTCAAATAAAACTCTTTGTGTCACTGTTGATCCTGTAACGGGGAATGCAACAGATGACCAGAACCAGCAAGATAATGCTGGCGGTTTCTGTAACCTTCAGTTTGCTGGGGACAATGGCAGCTGAAGCGAAACAGGGAAACGCCGGACACATGGTGGTAACAGGCCGAACCACACAACCAATCGGCCATTATGAATACTGCAAAGTCTATGGCGAGGACTGCGCTTTGCGCAGTAGCAACACTGCCGCAATGCCGCTCAGCCGTGAGCGGTGGAACGAAATTGTGTCGATCAACGCCTATGCCAACAAATCCGTGACGCCGGTCACGGATCTTGAGCTCTACAATGTCGAAGAGTTCTGGACCTATCCGGAAGAATTCGGCGACTGCGAAGATTACGTGCTGCTGAAGCGGCACTTGTTGATGCAAAAAGGCTGGCCAGCTTCTGCGTTGTTGGTCACTGTCGTGCGCCAGCCCAATGGTGACGGACACGCCGTGCTGACGGTGCGAACTGACAGGGCAGACTACGTGCTCGACAATCTCGAAGACAAGGTGATGCCTTGGAGCGAGACGCCCTACCACTTCCTCAAACGCCAATCAGCCGCCAATTCCGGTCGCTGGGAAGGCATTGACGACAATCGCTCTTCGGTCGTGGGGAGCGTGAAATAGCAAATTGCCGAATAGGCAAATGAAACGGCCCGGTCGCGTCCCCACCCTCCCCGTCCCCTAGACCGGGTCCGGGGGCCGGTTCAACGTCCCCTGAACCGGCCCCACCCATTTTCATGGGTGGAGGGTTGAACGATCTGTCATGCCTGCTGGCGCGACAAATTCGGGCGGGGATCAAACGGCTGCAATGCCGGCGAGCGCGGCAAGCTGGACCAGAACAACGCCGGAACAAAAGCTCCATACCGCCGAAACGAGTGCAGCGGCAGCAACAACCACCGGGCGAGGTCGCCCATCGCGCCAGGTGCAAAGCGAGGCCGAGACCAATATCCACGGTCCGGCAAATGTGCACAGCACCAACGACCAGATGGCCAATGCCGGCGTGTTGAACCGGGCGTAAAAGGCTGGTTGATGCTCGAAGATGGCACGAAAAAGCGCAGCAACAAAACCGGCGGCGGTAAAGCCGCAGGCAATGACGTAAGCAATTGCCGCCAGTGCAGACATGATCTTTACCTTTCCTTTACCATGATTGCCGATGGTCAGGAGCAATGCAATCTGCATGCCGCAAGGGTTGTGCCAAATCCGGACGCAGGGAGGATAAATTGGCAACAGCAAGCGGATCGGTGCGGGAAGTTGCGGCGCGCATGGGTCGCGACCCGCAAAGATCAATTGACCGGTTTTTTCCGCCCCGCCAACCCGCGCAGGCAGTTGTTTCTTCGCCGGCGCAGCAAACCTCTGTACTGCGCTTCGTGCTGGGCGGCGCACTGTTTCTTGCGGGTTTCACCGCAGCCATCGTGGGCATTGTCTATTTGCTGGGAGCGGAAATTTCCAGGGCCGGGCATTCCACCGATACAACCCGCAAGCAAATCATAATCGGCAATGACGTGTTGGCCATCCCGGCGAACGCCATCCGCTTTCGCTCACAACGGCGCACCGGCGATTCGGAGCGCGTCGACATGTATTTCCTTTGGCCGGAAATGGCTGGTTACAGCGAGCGAGACGCAGCCGCTTTCAACCAGACGACTGTCAATCCGCAATTGTTGTTTGTCACGCTCGAAAAGCGGCAAATGTCGCAGGACATGACAGGACGTATTGAACCCATCTATTCAAAATTCATGACCGGGGTTTCCATCAATGCCGGTCACGGGCTCAAGCGCCGGGCGCTGTCTGCCGAGGGCGGATTCCACCAGGAAGACCTGTGGTACGAAGCGTCCAGTCCCTGGCCTTTTGCCGCCCGTTGCAACCGGCCCGGCGAAAGCATGGCCGCACCCTATTGCTTGCGGGATATTCATGTCGGTCGCGATCTTTCGGTCACCTACCGGTTTCATTTGTCCCTGATCAGCGACTGGATGGCCATTGATGCCGCGATCAGGGCGCAAATCAAAGACATGATCGAAACGCGAGCCGAGTGATATTTCTCAGTCCAGATCGATGTCGAGAATTGCCATCGAAAAATTATAAGACAATTCGCCGTCTTCGTCGTCGCGATAAACCACACCGAGGAATTCGTCATCCCGGTACACTTCGGCAGAATCATTCTTCTTTGGCCGCGCCTTGACCTGAATGCCCGGAGTCATGAAAACGCGCTTGAAATAGGCGTCGAGCTTTTTGATTTCATCCGGCTTCAATTGTAGACTCCCGTCCGTCGAGCAGGACGCCACGATGCATGGCGAACGGCGCGCTTGTGGCACAGCAATTGCGAAGCTGTAAAGGGTGCAGGCGTCGCCATCAGTCGACGTTTTTTGTCTCACCCAGTTCAGCCAGTATCTGGTCCATGCTGCGGGCGGGTTCTGCGCAACCGGCAAAGCCGACCACGCGCCCCGGAACACCGGCAACAGTCACATTGTTCGGAACGGGTTTGACAACCAGCGAACCGGCGGCGATGCGCGAGCAATTGCCGATGTTGATGTTGCCAAGAACGGTCGCCCCGGCCCCCAGCAACACGCCCGAGCCGATTTTCGGGTGCCGGTCACCGTGGTCCTTGCCCGTGCCACCAAGGGTCACACCGTGCAGGATTGATACATTGTCGCCGATCTCGGCTGTTTCCCCGACCACAAGTCCGGTGGCATGGTCGAGGAAAATGCCTATACCCAGTTTCGCAGCCGGGTTGATATCGGTCTGGAATACCTGGCTGGCGCGGCTTTGCAGGTACAATGCAAAATCCCTGCGACCACTCTTGAGGCTCCAATGCGCCAGCCGGTGTGTCTGGATCGCGTGAAAGCCCTTGAAATAGAGAATTGGCTCCAGGTATCGGTCGCAGGCTGGATCGCGGTCGTAAACGGCTGCAATGTCGATGCGCAGGATGGAAGACCATTCCGGCCAGGCCTCCGCCATTGCCTCAAAAGCCTGCCTGATCACATCATCAGAGACCTCGCGGCTGTGCAGCCGGTCAGCAATGCGGGCAATTACCGCATTTTCAAGGGATTTCTGCGCAAGAATGGTGGACTGGACAAAAGTCGCCAAAGCCGGGTCGCTTTCCACGACCAGTTGCGCCTCGCGGCGAACAGCTTGCCAGATCGGGTCCATCATGGCTGGCCGGGTTGCCAGATTTGCAGGGCTCATGGTCGTTTCTCCACAGTCATTCAACTGAGTATAGGTACTGGTGGTTGCCAGACAAGACCGCAAATCCTGAACGGGGTTCACCAAAGTTGAACAATGCGTCTGAGCGTCATCCGGGCGAGGCGTGCAAGTCAGTCCAGGTTGCCGCACAAAAACTCCACCGCTTTTGCCACATGCAACTTGTCACCGACCGCGCGCATGTGGTCACGATCAGGAATTGGCAGGAAGCGGGCATCGGGAATCAGCGCCGCAAGCCGCTCGCCGGATCCTGCGACTTCATCCCGGGTGCCAATGGCAATGAGAACCTTGTTGCGAATCGTGGCCATTTCCGCTTCGGTGAAGGTTTGCCGAACGCCTGCAACGCAGGCAGCCAGTGCCAACCGGTCGCTGCCGGTCTGGTCGGCAAAGATGCGAAACGCCCTGCCGCGGGCATCGGTGACTTCGTCAAGTGAATTGGCCAGCAATGCCGCACGCACCGGGTTCCAGTCACCGGCACCGTCGATCATGCCCCAGCCATTGCCCGAGAGCACAACCCGGTTGAGCCTGTCGCCATGGTCGATTGCCATGCGAGAGCAAATGCGCGCGCCCATGGAATAGCCAACCGCATGCGCCTTGCTGATATTGAGGTAATCGAGCAAGCCAAGAGCGTCAGCTGCCATCAGTTCAAGATGATAATCCGACGAGTCATGAAACTTGCTGCTTTGGCCATGGCCGCGATTGTCAAACGCAATGGCTCTGAACCCGGCATTGGCCAGTGCCTTGAACCAGCCGGTGTTGATCCAGTTGACTTGCTTGTTGGAAGCAAAGCCGTGAACCAGCAAGACTGGATGACCCTCGCCCGCTTCTTCGAAGGCGAGATCAACATCTTGCCCATGGTGATGGATGGTGGCTGTCGGCATGGATTGATTCTCGCTGTTTTTTTGGTTGTTCACAACGCAAAGCCGGTTGCCGCGTCAACAAATTCCTTTGCACTCGCAGGGCTTTATTCTAGAACGAGGACGATAGGCAAACAAAAGCAGGTGTTTCCATGGCAGGCCATGCGGTTGCGCATTTCCAGAACGATCAAGGCTCGCGGGTCATCGAAATCGGCGTTTCCGAGTTCATGTGCTGCGGTGCCAGTGCACCATTTGATCATCCGCATGTTTTCCTCGACATGGGAAATGATGGTGAAATCGTTTGTCCGTACTGCTCTACCCTGTTCAGGCATGCAGCCGGTCTGAAATACAATGAAACCCGCCCTGCCGGATGCTATTACGAAGCTGCAATGGCCTGATGCCAACATGGCACGACTGCGCTGTGGGCGCGCTGCAAGGACGGCAACATGACCATGGCAAAGCGAACCGTGATTGTTGCCGGAGGCGGCATAGCCGGACTTTGTGCAGCGCTGTGCCTGGCGGACAAAGGCTTTCGCGTCGATCTTTTTGAACAGGCGGAAGGGTTTGATGCTGTTGGTGCAGGATTGCAGATATCGCCCAATGCATTTCGCATTCTGGAGCAGATCGGTGTTGCCGGAGCCGTCAAGGCAACCGCAACCGGTCCCAACGCAATCCGCATCATGTCGGCAACCTCCGGAAAACAGATTGCACAGGTGCCGCTGGGCGCAGAAGCGATCGAACGCTACGGAGCGCCCTATCTGGTCACGCACCGTGCTGATCTGCAGGTAGCTTTGGCGGGAGCCGCGCATGCCAACCCCGATATTTCGCTGCACATGGGCAGCCGAATTGAAGATGTCGCGGTCCACGCTAACGGTGTAACTGCGCTTTCTTATCAAAATGGCCACCTTGAAGAGTTCCAGGGATTGGCCTTGGTTGCCGCCGACGGGGTCTGGTCAAAACTGCGCTCCCGCCATTTCACCGATCAGCCAGCAAAATTTTCCGGATACCTTGCATGGCGCGGGCTGGTGCTTGCCGACCAATTGCCAGGATCACAGGACCTCGAAAACGTACAGCTTTGGCTCGCGCCCAAGGCGCACGCAGTGTCATATCCGGTCCGCGGCGGGCGCTATTTGAACATCGTCGCAATCACACCGTTTGACAGCAGGGAGCAGGAAATTCCGGGGCCAGGCTGGGCGCATGATGCTGACGCCAATGAGCTGATTGATACCCTGGAATGGTGGAACCCGGCGTTTCTGGAATTGTTGCGCTACCGCACGCGATGGACAAAATGGCCGTTGTTTGGTGCCCCGTTCCTCAAAAGCTGGGTAAATGGCCCGGTAGCCCTGATTGGCGATGCAGCCCACGCGATGTTGCCGTTTGCTGCGCAGGGCGCGGCCATGGCCATCGAAGACGCCGCAGTGCTGGCCAATTGCCTTGAAAAGACCCTTGATGGCAATCTGGATATCGGCATGGCGATGGAAGACTATCAGCTGCAACGCCGGTCAAGGGTGGCACAAACCTGGCGCCTGGCAATGGTTAACCGGGCCATCTACCACTTGCCACCACCATTCAATTTTGCACGCAATCTTGCGATGGCCGCACTTGGCGGAAAGCGGCTGCTGGCGCGACAGGACTGGCTTTACGACTGGCAGGCGCAGGACACCTGAAACATCAACGTGCCAATGCCTGCGGAGCGTGCAGGGACAAGCCTCGCAGCAGCGACCATGTCGTCGGCGTCCACACGCCGGTTGAAACGCCAGCCTCACGCAATCCCTTCGCAACCCATATATTGCAAGGGGTGAAGATGTTGAAACCGCCCTCGCCCTCAAAAAACGCGTCGGACATTCCATAATTTCTTTCAGCAACCGGAACAGCCACGCCTGCATTTTTCGCAAAACTTGCCTCGATGAACACCAGCAACCGCTCGAGCCCTCCAGCCGGGAGGTTGACCGCAACTGAGCTGGGCGAGCGCGCCACATCGGTTGCAGCCATGACATGCATGACCGTGCTGTCGCCGAAAATACCGCGCAGTGCAGGCCCGGGGCGCAATTGGGAAAGCGTCGGCGTATTCAAATAGAAATCGCGCGCGCCCCAACCAAATACCAGATAGCGAAGCTGCGGATGATCCACAGGGATGCCAGCCTGCTGAAGAAACGCGAAGCGCTGGCGCAAACCATCATCCACCGCAATGGCAAAGTCCGCATGCAGCAAACTGGTCAGGAGGTAGATTTTGGCCGGTTTCCCTGCGCCTGCCGGCGCAATGCTTTCAGCCTTGATCTGCGAGCCTGCCACCGTGGCTGCCAGATATAGCGCAACCACCATTGCAAGCGAAAGCACGCCAAAAAAAGACGCGCGTACCAACCGGGCCGCAAATCTTTGCATCAATGCAGGATCTGGCTCAGGAACAGTTTGGTGCGCTCGTGCTGCGGATTGTCGAAAAACGCTTTTGGCGTGTTCTGTTCAACGATCTGGCCCTGATCCATGAAAATCACCCGGTCGGCGACCTGACGGGCAAAACCCATTTCGTGGGTGACGCACAACATGGTCATGCCTTCTTCGGCAAGCTCCACCATGGTGTCGAGAACTTCCTTGATCATTTCCGGATCAAGCGCCGAGGTCGGCTCATCAAACAACATGATGCGTGGGTTCATGCACAATGAGCGCGCAATCGCCACACGCTGCTGCTGGCCACCTGAAAGCTGGCCGGGATACTTGTGCGCCTGCTCGGGAATCTTGACCTTGGTGAGAAAATCCATGGCGATTTCCTCGGCTTTTGCCTTGGGCATCTTTCGCACCCAGATCGGTGCCAGTGTGCAATTTTCCATGATCGTCAAATGCGGGAACAAATTGAAGTGCTGGAAAACCATGCCAACTTCGCGGCGCACTTCGTCGATTTTTTTCAGGTCATTGGTCAGTTCGATGCCGTCGACAACTATGCGGCCTTTCTGGTGCTCTTCCAGCCGGTTGATGCAGCGGATCATCGTGGATTTGCCAGAGCCGGACGGCCCGCAAATAACGATGCGCTCTCCCCTGGCAACTTGCAGGTTGATGTCTTTGAGGACGTGGAAGTCGCCATACCATTTGTGCATTGCGGCGATATCGATTGCCAGCAAGCTGTCGGGTAGCGGGTTGGATTCAGCCATGTCGGTATTCCCTTGAAACGCCCTACCGGTGACCGGTGTCGAGCTTCTTTTCCATGTAAATCGAATATCGGCTCATCGCAAAGCAGAAGACCCAGAACACCATTGCCGCAAAGAAATAGCCGGTGAGCGATGTTACCGGGCTTGCCCAGGTCGGGTCGGTGTAAGAGGACTGGATCATGCCGAGGAAGTCGAAAAGGCCGATGATCAAGACCAGCGTCGTGTCCTTGAACAGGGCGATGAACGAGTTGACGATGCCGGGGATGACCAGCTTCAACGCCTGTGGCAGAATGATCATGCGCATCATTTGCCAATAGTTGAGGCCAAGCGCCATCGCGCCTTCGTATTGGCCTTTTGGCAATGCCTGGATGCCGCCGCGAACAACTTCAGCCATGTAGGCAGACGAGAACAAGGCAACGCCAATCAGCGCGCGCAGAAGTTTGTCGAAGGTTACACCATCGGGCAAAAACAGCGGCAGCATGACAGAGGACATGAACAGCACGCTGATGAGTGGGACGCCGCGCACGAACTCGATGAAAATCACCGAAGCGAGCCGAACCACGGGCATTTTTGAACGGCGGCCCAGCGCCAGCAAAATGCCGAGCGGCAATGAGGCCACAATACCGGTGACAGCAATTACCAGCGTCACCAACAGGCCGCCCCAGATTTCAGTGCCTACAGGTCGCAGGCCGAAATCGAGCGAAATGAAACCAAACACCGCCAGCAGAACAGCAGCACCCAGCAAAATGCCCCTGATCGCCGAAACAGGCGAAGATCCGCCCCCGCGAGCTATCAGTGCAACGGCAAGGCAGATCAATGCGACAAGGGCGACAAAGTCGAGCGTGAACTGCAAGCCCGGTGTGAGGCCAAACCAATTTGGCAACAGGAAGCCACCAAGTGACAGATTGCCGCCGGTCAACAAAACAAAAGCCAGTAGCGGGAACGCCCCGAACAGCAACAAGGCATTGATCCGCTTGCCGGGCAGTGAGGGAACGAGCATCGGGATTGCGGTTGCGGCAAAAAGGAAAAACACCGTGTTGACGCGCCAATACTGGTCGGCCGGATAGCGACCGTAGATATAGAGGTTGAAATAGTCACCGACAAAGGGCCAGCAGGCACCGAACCAGCCATTGGGCTGGAGGCCCCCCTGCTCGACTGTCGTGCAGGCAGCACGGTCATTGCCCGTCCAGACCGCATCGACCAGACCAAACTGGACAAGCGGTGGCACCACTATCCAGACCAGGTATAGCGCAATAGCCGTGAGCAACATGTTGGGAATCGAAGAAAGCAGGTTCTTCTGAACCCAGCCAACCGCACCGCCTACCTTCACCGGTGGCGGCAATGGCTTGTCCATTTCCTTGCGCACAAAGGCCGTAACAACAGGGCTCATGTGGACGTTGGCAGCAGGCGTGGAAGGTGTTGTTTGCGACATGGTTTTTCTTCCCGCTGCTAGCGTTCAACCAGCGCAATGCGCGAATTGTAAATGTTCATGAAGAACGAGGTGATCAGCGATAGCGACAAATAGGTCATCATGGTCATCAGGATGATTTCAACCGCCTGGCCGGTCTGGTTCAGCGCCGTTCCCATGAAGGCTCCAACAAGGTCGGGATAGGCCACCGCAACCGCCAGCGAAGAATTTTTGGTCACATTGAGGAACTGGTTGGTCAGCGGCGGGATGATTACCCGCATTGCCTGCGGAACCACCACGAGGCGCAAGGCGGTGCCGTTTCGAAAGCCAAGCGCGTGAGCAGCTTCACTTTGTCCCTTGTGCACGGCAAGGATGCCGCCACGCACGATCTCTGCAATATATGAGGCTGTGTAAGTGACGAGCGCGAATGTCAGCCCCATGAATTCGGGGAACACGCGAATGCCGCCTTTGGTGCCGAATTTCGAGGCCGAGGGCATCTCAAAACTGATCGGCATTCCGGTCAACACATATGCCAGCAGCGGAAGCCCGACAATCAGGCCAACCACGGTCCAGAAAACCGGAAATTGTTCGCCGGTAGCAAGTTGGCGACGCCGTGCCCAAGTGCTGATGGCAATGGATAAAGCTATTGCTGCAAGAAGTGCCAAACCGATGTAACCCGCTCCTGGCGCAAACAAAGGTTTTGGCGCGTAATATCCGGCAATTGACAGCAACCCGAAAGAGCCAAGATCCATCGCGGCCTGTTTTTCCGGCAGAAGGCGCAACACCGAAAAATACCAGATGAAGATCCACAGCAGCAACGGAATGTTGCGCATGATTTCGACATAGGCATAAGCGAGGCGCGACACGATCCAGTTCTTCGAAAGGCGCGAAATGCCAACGATGAAACCCAAAATGGTGGACAGCAAAATCGCCGTTATCGCCACGACCAGCGTGTTTTGCAAACCGACCCAGTAAACCATGCCGTAGGTGGATGCCTCGCTGTAGGGAATAAACGGCGACTGGTTGATGGCAAAGCCGGAATTTCGCCCGAGAAACGCGAACCCGGACGCAATGTTTGCGGCAGCCAGATTGCGAACTGCGTTGCCTACCAGGAACCAAAGGCAAAAACCGAGAAAGCCAAGCAACAACATCTCGAAGAAATAGTTTCGCAGCGTCGCATCATTGACGGGGTTGCCAGCATAGGACTGGCGACCTTCGTTCTCGAACCAGTACAGCGTGCGAACAATGATCATCAGCGGAAACAGGATCAGCGCCCCGCCGACAAAAGACAACGCATCTCCCCAGCGACCGGAAAGCAGCGCGGAAGGGATATCCAGCGCAGCGGCAATTGTACGGGAGGAAGACAATTCAAAGTAATTGTCGCGGGCTGACCACCAGAAGAAAATCACGCAGGCAATGGCCATGGCGATGACCAGAAAAGGTCTCGGGTCGGATTGTCGCTTCAAAAGCGGTCCTGTAGCAACTTCCTGATTGGCCATTGTTACCTCGTCAGCAGTTCCATCGAAACAGGCTGCGCAAACGCATGAAGGCACAGGTATCCGGCACCCGGCTACATCGGGTTTCAAATATTCCTGGCAGAATTTTCAATGCGACGCTGGCACCCTGTTGCAAGCGGGCCGGCCAAACTGGCCGGCCCGAATGCATTTTTCAGCTCAGCGGATTGGCGGTGCGTATTGCAGGCCGCCTTTTGACCACAGTGCATTGGTACCGCGGGCAATGGCCAATGGAGTGGCCGGGCCGACGTTGCGGTCGAAAGATTCGCCGTAATTGCCGACTGCCTTGATAATGTTCACGACCCAGTCGTTTGAAAGGCCGAGCTTGGTGCCCATGTCACCTTCCTTGCCGAGAATGCGTTTCATTTCCGGATTTTCGGAATTCATCATCTCGCCGACATTGGCTTGGGTGATGCCCATTTCTTCAGCTGTAAGCATCGCATAGTGGGTCCACTTGACGATGTCGAACCACTGGTCATCGCCCTGGCGAACCATTGGTCCAAGCGGCTCCTTGGAAATGATTTCCGGAAGAACGATATGCTCGTCAGGCTTTGCCAGCTTCAGGCGTTCTGCATAGAGGCCTGACTGGTCGGTGGTGAACACGTCGCAACGGCCTGCATCATAGGCTGCAACAACTTCGTCAGACTTTTCGAATGCGACAACTTCCAGTTCCATCTTGTTGGCTTTGAAGTAGTCGGAAACGTTCAGTTCGGTGGTTGTTCCGGTGTTGGTGCAAACCGAAGCGCCGGACAGCTCGAGTGCTGATTTGACGTTCAACGACTTGCGAACCATGAAGCCCTGGCCGTCATAATAATTGACGGCGGCATTGTTGAGACCGAGCGATGTATCGCGGTCGAGGGTCCAGGTGGTGTTGCGGGTCAAAACGTCAACTTCGCCGGACTGCAACGCCGTGAAGCGCTCCTTGGCGGACAGTGGCGAGAATTTTGCCTTGGTCGCATCGCCGAAAACGGCAGCAGCGATTGCCTTGCACAGATCAACATCGAGGCCGGTATAGTTGCCTGCTGCATCCGGGTTGGAGAAGCCGGGCAGACCCTGGCTCACGCCGCACTGCACGTGGCCTTTTGCCTTGACGTCATCAAGTGTTGCTGCCGAAGCAGCTGCGGCGCCAAGCGTGGCTACGCCGAGCACTGCCGAGAAAATCGCTTTTTTCATGAAGAACAGCCTTTCTGTTTCCCTTGGTTTTCAGACGGACACTCGTTGAACGGTGCCCGCCGGTCTTTTCCGGGCGTCAGGATCGAAAACCCCTCCAACCGCCCCCGGAGAGGACGGCTTTTCGACCGGATAGATTTTCATCACAAAGTATTATTGGCCACACGTCAAGGGCAACAACCGCAGTAACAACACTGCGATTGCCGGAGGCCGACGTTAATACAGATCAAAATCGATCAAAAATCGGTGGGTGCGCCGCCTTCGCGCTTTCGCTTTTCAACAAATTCAACCAGTTCCTCGCGGATTGCCGAATCCATTGGCGGTTCCTCAAATTCAGCGAGTATCTGTTTCCAAATCTTGTTGGCGCGCTGCGGCGTGTCGATGGATCCGCGGTCGCGCCAGTTTTCAAAATTGGACCAATCGGAAATGAACGGCGTGTAGAATGCGTTTTCGTACCGTTCCTGGGTGTGCTTGGCGCCGAAATAATGCCCTCCGGGGCCAACTTCGCGCATGGCATCAAGTGCAATGTCGCCAGGCTCGGTAGTCACCGGCTTCATGTACCAGATGAGTTGCTGAAGCGTGTCGCAATCCATGATGAATTTTTCATAGGAAGCACAAAGCCCGCCCTCCAGCCATCCGGCCGCGTGGTAGACAACATTGGTGCCGGACGAAACTGCCGCCCAAAGCGAAAAAATGCTTTCCCAAGCTGCCTGTGCATCGGGCGTATTGGCGGCGCAGGCATTGGTGGAGCGCAGCGGCAGGCCGTAAAACCGTGCCATTTGACCGGTGATTTGCGTGGCGCGCATGTAATCCGGCGTGCCGAATGCGGGTGCGCCGGTCTTCATGTCGACATTCGAGGTGAACGTGCCAAAGGCACAAGGGCAACCCGGCTTGATGATCTGGATGAGGGCAATGGCAATCAAGGCTTCGGCAATGGATTGCGTGACCGCGCCAACCATCGTCACCGGGGCCATGGCACCCGCCAGCGTGAACGGCGTGACAATGGTTGGCTGACCGCGCCGCGCCAGCCGCATCAGTCCGTCAAGCATTGGGTGGTCGTGCTTGAGCGGCGATGTCGAATTGATGTTGGTGTACATGCGCGGCGTGGCGTCAAATTCGTCGTGGGTCAGGCCGCCGGCAATTCGAACCATCTCCATGACGTCTTCCACCCGCTCTTTGCCGAGCGAATAGGCATGCACGACCTTGTCAGTGATTGTCAGCTTGTCATAGAGGCAATCGAGATGGCGCACGGAGGGGTGCACGTCCATTGGCTCCACCGGATAGCCACCGGCAAAATGGATGCAGTTGAAATACTGGGTGAAGCGAATGAAATCCTGATACGCCTTGCGGGTACCTGACTTTCTGCCTTCATCGAGATTTGAATAATTCGGCGGCGAAGAAACGTTGCCAAACAGGATGTGGTTGCCGCCAATGATGATCTTGCGGTCAGGATTGCGCGGGGTGATGGTGAACTGCGAAGGCGCTTTGCGCACCAGTTCCATCACCATGTCGCGGCCCATGCGCACGGTTTCGCCATCCACCGATGCACCAGCCCGCTTGAGGATATCAACCGCTTCAGGGTTGAGCATGACTATGCCGATTTCTTCCAGCACAGTCATGGCTGCATCGTGAATTTTCAAAACGCCTTCGGGCGAAACCGGTTCTGTCGGCTTGTCGATATTGACCGGCAAACACCATGGCAACTGGGCAATCGCCGCGCCTTTGCCACGCTGGTTGCCAGAGCGCCCGCCTGACCTGCCCCTGCGCACTTCCATCCCTGGTGCTTCAATATTGTTCATGGCGCATCGCTCCTTCGTTTGCCGGAATTCGGCAATTCAATCATGCACCATCATGATCTGCACACAGATGCACGAGGCGGCAAAAGCGGCGAATGAGGCAAGGAAACGGGTGGGGGCAGCGCCAAACAGCAATCCCCAAAAGACTTCACATTTTCTTTGCAGTAAATTTTTCGACTATTTTTTGTGCATCGTATTTTGTGCACTGCCCAATTCATCCGCAAGAAAATTGCTGTCGATACTTGAATGCGTCGAAAACCACATGCGTTAACATATTGATAATAATCGTTTCTTTTTGGTATCAGGCCGAATTTTTGAGGTTGGCACGACCATTGCAAAGCATTGCTGCGTTGCAAACCGCTAACACAAGAGGGACCCATGACAATTCTTACAAAGAGGCTGGCCGCCAAGGCATTTGGCGCAATGCTGCTATCGGCTACAGCGATCTCGCCGGCCGTTGCGCAGGAAGAAACAATCAAGGTCGGTATCCTGCATTCGCTTTCGGGTACGATGGCGATTTCGGAGACCACGCTCAAGGACACAATGTTGTTCCTGATCGACGAGCAGAACAAGAAGGGCGGCATCCTTGGCAAGAAGCTCGAGGCAGTTGTGGTCGATCCGGCCTCTGATTGGCCGTTGTTTGCGGAAAAAGCCCGTGAACTGATCGAAAAAAACAAAGTGGCAGCTGTTTTTGGTTGCTGGACATCGGTTTCGCGCAAGTCAGTTTTGCCGGTGTTTGAAGAGCTCAATTCACTGTTGTTCTACCCGGTGCAATATGAGGGTGAGGAAAGCCAGCGGAACATCTTCTACACCGGTGCGGCACCGAACCAGCAGGCCATTCCGGCCGTCGACTACCTGATGGCCGAAGAAAGCGTGGAGCGCTGGGTGCTTGCGGGTACCGACTATGTTTACCCGCGCACCACCAACAAGATCCTGGAAGCGTACCTTCTTTCGAAAGGTGTCAAAGCTGAAGACATCCTGGTCAACTACACGCCTTTCGGGCATTCCGACTGGCAGACCATTGTAGCCGACATCAAAAAATTCGGGTCGGCAGGCAAAAAGACCGCCGTCGTTTCCACCATCAATGGCGATGCGAACGTGCCATTCTACAAGGAACTCGGCAACCAGGGGATCAAGGCAGAAGACATCCCCGTCGTAGCCTTCTCAGTTGGCGAGGAAGAACTTGCCGGCCTCGACACCACGCCATTGGTAGGCCATTTGGCCGCATGGAATTATTTCCAGTCGGTCGAATACGATGCCAATGCCGAGTTCATCGCATCCTGGCGGGCGTTCACCAAGAACGACAAGCGTGTGACCAACGATCCGATGGAAGCCCATTACATCGGCTTCAACATGTGGGTTGAAGCGGTTGAAAAGGCCGGCACGACCGAGCCGGACGCAGTGATCGATTCGATCATTGGTGTCGCAGTGCCAAACCTCTCCGGAGGTATCTCTTCGATGATGCCAAACCACCACATCACAAAGCCGGTTTTGATCGGCGAAATCCAGGCAGACGGCCAGTTCGAGACCGTGTGGGAAACTTCCGGCCTTGTAGTTGGCGATGAGTGGTCGGACTATCTCCCCGACTCCAAGGACCTCATCTCCGACTGGCGCGCACCGATGTCGTGCGGCAACTTCAATGTTGTCACCGGCAAGTGCGGCGGCAAGGGTTCCTGACCGAAAACTGGTTTTCCGGGCGGCGTTCATTGTCCGCCGCCCGGGATTTTTTCCGCAGCCCCAGCCAGAGTGCCTTTCAGACCATGCGCCAATTCCTGACGATTGCTTTGATGCTTTTGGCTTTGCTTTGCGCCCCACTTTCAGGAAGCGCGGATGAAGCGGGTTTGCGCCAGCTCATCGGCAAGTTTGCCAGCGCCACCAATTTTGAAGACACTTCACGCATTGTTCTTGAACTGTCGGCTACGGGCGATGGGGCCGCTTCGAAAGCCCTGACCGCGCTGAGCGAAGGTGATCTTCAGATCCGCAAGACAGACAAGCTGGTCGTGATTGCCGCCGGTTCCGGAACGCTGCAACTCACCGACCCGGTCACCGGCGAAGCCATTGGCGAGGCAAAACAATCGGAGCTTTCGAAGATCAAGGTCAATAACAGTTTGCGGCGGGTCATCCGCGACGCGATTGGTGCGCTGACACTGTCGTCCCCGGATGCTTCGGTGCGCATGAAAGCCGTGGAAAACCTTGTATCCAACCCCGATCCGCTGTCGCTTGGTGCCTTGGAAACTGCACTGACTGCCGAAAATGATCCGGCGATTGTTGTTCGACTGAAGGCTGCACGGGCGGGCGCTATCCTGTTTTCAGACAGGCCGGATGCGGAAAAATCACAGGCGCTCAAGGATGTCGCTGCGCTGGGGTCTCGCGATGCGATCTCCCTGATCACAAAATTTGCCGCCACCGCAGTCGACCCGTTAAGAAGCGAAGCACAAGCCGCGATGGAAGTCGTTGAGGGAAGTTTGGCGCTTTGGGGCGTCGGACAAAATATCTGGTACGGTGTGTCGCTGGGATCGGTGCTGCTGCTGGCGGCCATCGGGCTTGCCATCACCTTTGGCGTCATGGGCGTCATCAACATGGCGCATGGCGAAATGGTGATGTTGGGCGCTTACACCACCTTTGTTGTTCAGGAAATCATGCGAACTGCCGCTCCCGGCCTCCTCGACTGGTCGCTGGCAATTGCGCTTCCCCTGGCCTTTCTGGTTTCGGCCATCGTCGGCTTGGGGATGGAACGCGGTATCATCCGCTTTCTGTACGGCAGACCACTTGAAACGCTGCTGGCAACATGGGGTGTTTCACTGATCTTGCAGCAGGCCACCAGGTCAATATTTGGTCCGACAAACCAGGAGGTTTCAAACCCTTTGTGGATGTCCGGGGCCTTTGAACTGGGCCAGATTACCATCACCTGGAACCGATTGTTCATCGTGGTCTTTGCCATTGTTGTGTTTCTGGTTTTGCTGTGGGCGCTCAACCGGACCTCGCTGGGACTGCAGATGCGGGCGGTCACGCAAAACCGGCGCATGGCATCGGCCATGGGTATTCGCACGCCATGGATTGATATGCTGACCTTTGCCTTGGGCTCGGGCATTGCCGGCATGGCCGGGGTGGCACTGTCGCAGATCGACAATGTGTCGCCCAATTTGGGCCAGGGCTACATCATCGACAGTTTCATGGTCGTGGTGTTTGGCGGCGTCGGCAATTTGTGGGGAACTCTGGTCGGGGCGATGACGCTTGGGATCGTCAACAAATTCCTCGAGCCCAATGCCGGAGCGGTACTCGGCAAGATTCTCGTGTTGGTTTTCATCATTGCCTTTATCCAGCGGCGGCCGCGCGGCCTGTTCGCGCTCAAGGGCCGGGCGGTGGAAGCATGATCACCCGCCATTTCCTGCGATACGGACTGACCCGGCCGATTCTCGCAATGCTTGCCTTGATTCTTGCCGCAGCTGTTCTGGTGCCGCTCCTCAATCTGGCGCTGCCGTCAACCCACCCCCTGCATGTGCCGACCTACCTGGTGGCGCTGTTTGGCAAGTACCTGACCTACGCCTTGCTGGCACTTTCACTTGATCTGGTCTGGGGTTATTGCGGCATTCTTTCGCTTGGGCATGGCGCTTTTTTTGCGCTCGGCGGGTACGCGATGGGCATGTACCTGATGCGCCAGATTGGCAGTCGCGGAGTGTATGGCAACCCGGATTTGCCGGACTTTATGGTGTTTCTCAACTGGAAGGAACTTCCCTGGTACTGGTACGGCTTTGACCAATTCTGGTTTGCCGCATTGATGGTCATGCTGGCACCGGGCCTGCTGGCTTTCGCCTTTGGCTGGTTTGCCTTCAAGAGCCGGGTAACCGGCGTCTACCTTTCGATCATTACCCAGGCGATGACGTATGCGCTGTTGCTGGCCTTCTTTCGCAACGACATGGGATTTGGCGGCAACAACGGCCTCACCGATTTCAAGGAAATTCTCGGCCTGAACGTTCAAGCCGACACTACAAGGTCGATATTGTTTGCAGCGTCGGCAATTGCCTTGGCGCTGGGTGTCGTCGTGACTTCCATGATCACCAGTTCGCAACTTGGAAAGCTGATGATTGCAGTGCGCGATGCAGAAAGCCGGACGCGCTTTCTGGGTTATCGTCCGGAAATGGTGAAGCTGTTTGCCTTCACGGTTTCTGCCGTGATGGCCGGTATCGCTGGGGCGCTGTATGTGCCGCAAGTCGGCATCATCAACCCGGGCGAATTTGACCCGGGAAATTCGATCGAGGTGGTGGTCTGGACTGCGGTCGGCGGACGCGGAACCATCATCGGCCCGATCATTGGTGCGCTCGCTGTCAATGCTGCAAAAAGCTGGTTTACGGGAGCCTTTCCTGAATTCTGGCTGTTTGCCTTGGGCGGCCTGTTCATATTCGTCACGTTGTTTCTTCCGCAGGGGATAGTTGGGATGGTGCGACAATGGCGTGGACGAAAGCGCGGGGTGACCGCTGGAAAGTCTGGCGCGAAAGCGGCACCGCAGGTGGTGGAATGAGCAGCAGTTTTTCCGGAAACAAGGGCGATACGCTGCTCTACCTCGATGGTGTCAGCGTTTCCTTCGACGGGTTTCGTGCCATCAACAATTTGTCGCTGGTTCTGGATCGCGGTGAAATGCGCGCGATCATCGGCCCCAACGGCGCGGGCAAAACGACCATGATGGACATTATCACCGGCAAGACGAAACCCGACAGCGGCGAAGTTTTTTTCAAAGGCGAAATAGACCTGACGCGGCACAATGAATCGCAGATCGCCATGCTTGGCATTGGTCGCAAGTTTCAAAAGCCGACAGTATTTGAAGGCCACACCGTTGAGGACAATGTGGCTTTGGCGCTGGCAGGCGCACGCGGAGTTTTTGCCACCCTGTTCCACCGTCGAACACCCGCGCACGAGGGGCGCATTCGCGAGGTGCTGGACATCACGCGCCTTTCGCATTTGTGTTCGCGCATGGCTGCAAACTTGTCGCACGGCCAGAAACAATGGCTGGAAATCGCCATGTTGCTGGCGCAGGACCCGGAATTGTTGCTGGTCGATGAGCCGGTTGCCGGCATGACCGATTCCGAAACAGAGGAGACTGCGCGCCTGCTGCGGGAAATCGCGCAAAATCACTCTGTGATTGTCGTCGAGCACGACATGGGATTTGTTCGTGAGCTTGGAGTGAAAGTGACCTGCCTGCACGAAGGCTCAGTGCTTTCGGAAGGTTCACTTGACCATGTGTCGGGCGATCCAAGGGTCATTGAAGTTTATCTGGGAAGGTGAAAGATGCTTTCGGTTGAAAACGCCACCCTTTCCTACGGCGCGGCCATGGCCTTGCGCGGGGTGACGCTGGACGTCAAGCAAGGGCGGATCACCGCGATGCTGGGGCGAAACGGCGTTGGTAAGACTTCCCTGATGCGGGCAATTGTTGGCCACCATCTGCTCAATGGCGGACAAATCCTGTTCGAAGGCAAACCGCTGGGCCGAATGGCCTCGCATGACCGGGCGCGCAGCGGCATCGGGTTTGTGCCGCAAGGGCGTGAAATATTCCCGCTGCTGAGCGTGCGCGAGAACCTTGAAACGGGTTATGCCGGCCTTAGAAGAAGTGAGCGGTCAATCCCTGTATACCTGTTTACGCTGTTTCCGGTGCTCAAGCAGATGTTGAACAGGCGTGGCGGTGACCTATCAGGTGGTCAACAGCAACAATTGGCGATCGGGAGGGCTTTGGTTACCCGGCCCAAGCTTCTGGTGTTGGACGAACCGACCGAGGGGATCCAGCCGTCGATCATCAAGGACATCGGGCGCGCCATCCGCTTCCTGCGCGACGAGGAAGGCATTACGGTGTTGCTGGTCGAACAATATCTCGATTTTTGCCGGGAACTGGCCGACGAAATCCACATCATGGATCGCGGCGAAATCGTCCATTCAGGTCCGGCCGAAAGCCTCGATCTGCCGCAAGTGCGCAAACATTTGACGGTTTAACCCGCCGCCCAATTCACAAGGCCCAGCCACCGTCGATGATTACCGCCTGCCCGGTGGTGTACTGCGCGGTGGCCAGGTAAACCGCAAGCTCGGCGATCTCCTCCGGTTTGCCCAGGCGGCCCATGGGTTGGCGGGCGATGAAAGCTTTTTTTGCCGCCTCATAATCGCCGGTTGCCGAAAGCCGTTCCTCGAGTGAAGGGCTTTCGACGGTACCAGGGCAGATAGCGTTGCAGCGGATACCTTGCGTCACATAGTCAGCGGCAACCGATTTGGTGAGGCCGATCACCGCCGCCTTGGTCATGGAGTAGACGAAGCGGTTCGGCACGCCTTTGATTGATGAGGCGACCGAGGCCATGTTGATGATCGCGCCGCTGCCGCGCTCCAGCATGCCCGGCAAGACTGCCTTGATGGTGCGCACCATGGAGCGGACGTTGAGATCGACAGCAAAATCGAAATCTGCGTCGCTGGCTTCAAGGATTGATCCCGAATGGACAAAACCGGCGCAGTTGAACAGCACATCGACCGGACCGGTTTTCGCGACCAAAGCATTCACCGCTGCGGTGTCGCGAACATCCAGCACCGAGGTTGCGATGCGTTTGTTGGCCATGAGGGCTTCGAGCGATCCGGCATTGATGTCTGTCGCCATCACCTGCGCGCCGGCTGAAGCAAATGCCAGTGCCGTGGCCTTGCCGATCCCCTGCCCGGCAGCAGTGACGAGAACGGTCTTGTTTTCGAGCGAAACTGGCATGAGGCACGATCCCCGCAATGCGAATGAATGGCGATCCCTGCAGGATTCGAACCTGCGACCATCGGCTTAGAAGGCCGGTGCTCTATCCAGCTGAGCTACGGGACCGTGCGTTCCTTCTAGTGCAGAATCGCGATGCGGGGAACAGCGGCGCGGTGGCGTGTCCCTGCCGTTTTCAGTGCGTCCAGGGCTGCTTGCGGCCAAAGGCGAAATTGTCCGAATAGGACGCCTTGCGGCGGCGCGCCTCGCGTGGCGGCTGTACGATGTAGGTGATGCCGTGCTTGTCGCAATAGGCCTTTGCCGCATCGAGATCGGCGAAATTGAGCCTGACCTGCGTCTGCGTGTCGCGCGAAGCGGTGTAGCCCATCAGCGGTTCGATGGCGCGCGGCACGGACTGCTCGAACTCCACGATCCAGCCTCCGGTCCTGGCCTTGCCGGACTGCGTGGCGGATTTGGCGGGACTGTAGATGCGTGCGGTCATGACCCTGTCCGTTCAATCTGCCCGGCGCGCGAAGCGTCCGAAGTGGTCGGAGCGGCAGGATTTGAACCTGCGACCCTCTGGTCCCAAACCAGATGCGCTACCAAACTGCGCTACGCTCCGGGTTGTCCTGCGGACGGCACGTCCTACACGGACACTGCGCCAGCCGCAAGGCACTCATTTGCCT
>JBGSOG010000041.1:0-23672 GCA_041739225.1 Rhizobiaceae bacterium | reverse complement strand
GCTTCAAGGCAAGCTCAGCGGCGGCAGCAAGGAAAAGGAAGGAGATCAATGTCTTGACGCCAGCATGAACCTGGAAACATAACCTAAAGGTGGCTCACTTCTCAGTGAAAAACCCGGCTCAGTTGTAAGTGGAAATTAACATCCCAGCCTTTCGCGCGCATTCACAAGCAACCGGATTGCATTGGTCGTCCGCTCGAACGAACCGTTGATTCCGCGAGTGCGGTCATGTTCGGCTGCTACCGGTGAATTGAGCGATATTGATATTTCGTCGGGCCCATCGATTATCACCCGTTCGGCCATTGCTGCATCTCGAATCCGGGTTCCATTTGTAACCGAGAACATTTTCAGACCCTTGCTGCGCGCCAACTTCGCCATGTCAAACCATGATCCAGCCGCAGCATGGGTTCCCCGCCGCAAGTGACCACCGTTCCATGTGAACTAAGCGCAGCAAATTCGCTGATCAGAAACTCAAGCCGGTTGTGATCGGGAAGTTCTTCTTCCACATCGGTTTCGCGCCAGTAGTCGCAATGTGAACAGCGCAGGTTGCAAGCCCTGTTGAGTTCAATGAACATGAAGCGCGGAGGTAGCATCAGACGGTTTCCTTCAATGACGCGGCTTGGGCATTCAAATCCTGCAAGACATTTTCAGCAAGGCGAAGACCCCGCTTGAAACCCAGAAAAGGGGCAATTGTGCCAAACAGCCGGTCATGGCCCGTGACTTTCTTGTTGCAATCATTGACTGCAAGCAGAAAGTTGTGCCGGTCAAAAGCCAGTACCCTCGCAATCTCCATTCGGATTGAAGTCCTGTCATATTGGCATGCGGCAACCTCAAGGACAGCTACCGCTACCGCTTCTGGGTTGTCTTCGCAAATGCTCGTGAACGGAAAGCAGTAGTAGCGGGCCCTTGCTCCCACGCTCTGCGTAGAAACCACGGGCAGGCCGCAAAGCATGTATTCGACAGAAGCCTTCATCACTCCTTCAATTTTTGAAAATGCAAGGCCGCATTTGGCATGCGCAAGCACCTGCGGGACGATGGTCGTTGGAACTTGTTGGTATTTGCGGGGCGACAGGTGATGATTGGCCGAAACGGCATTTGGCAGGATTTTCTCCACATGCTCGCGTTGCCTTTGTCCCTCATCTCCAAACGAATGGCCATGCAACAGCAAAAGCCTCGGTATTGCTGTCGCCAGCTCATGTCTCTTGTACGCCATCAAACGGGCGTTGTAGACGGCATCGAAACTTCCAAGGCCGGGAATTTGCGGGGGAAATATTCGGCAGATTTTCTCGTCAATGAATATCGACCCGTTGCCGATTGCCGTCCAAAGGCCTGCTTTTGTAAGGTGAAACTGCTCCTCCTCGTCACTCGCAAGTACCAGGAAATGATGGCCGGGGAGTATCCTTTCCACCCGCGCAACCTGTTCAGCGATTGAGGTTGCCCGCGCCTTGTCAATCGTCCACGTGTTGGAAACGATATGCAGGCCGCATTGTGTGTCGAAAATCTCCGGCAGGGCATATGCCAGTTCAGCAATTCCGGTGAAATCATCCGCCAGTGAACTCAGGGTCACCAGCGGGCGCAATGAAACCAGCCGGGCATCAAACCAGATTGCGGAATGTTCGGTCGAGACCAAAGCTTCTTGCGTGCCGGTCATCATCCCTCCTTTGCACTTTCACGCGCAATTTCAATATTGCTGCGCAAATGAAGGTAGCGCATCATCGATCCTCGGAACGGTTCGAAATCCGGAAAAAGTCCATCTCTGCCGAGCAGGGATTTGCCGATCCTGTTCATGCTGCCCAAAAAATTGTGCCGCTCAAAACGGCTGATTTTCAGAAATTCTTCGCGAATGCGATTGCGGTCAAGCCGTGCATTTGAAAGCTCGATGGCGGCAGCACCAACGGCCTCGGGATCATCGGATACCTGCCGAACGAATGCCAGGCCATAATAACGGTCACGACCCCCGGTGGAGCGGGTGGAAACGATAGGCAGACCGGCCAGCAGATATTCCGTTGATGCACGCATTGCGCCTTCCTCTGCGGATAGTGCCAAACCGACATTTGCGTGACCGTAAAGCCGGTTCACCGTTTCATGCTCCAGCAGTTCGTAAATTCCCCCGCCCATCTTGTGATTCGCAAAAGTTGCCTTGGGCAGCAATACAGTTGCTTGGCTGTGCTCCGCTGACGTTTCCCCGGTGATTGACCATGGATAAATCAATAGTAGTTTTTCAATTTGCGCCGCAAGTTCATGGCGTTTAACAGCGTCGAAGCGGGCATTGTAGACGGCGGTATGCTGGGTGAAATTTGCAATAGGCTCGGTACCGGGAAACCACTTCGTCTCGTCAGCAAACAGGCCGTCATTGGCTGTAATTGCCGCCATGCCGGACACGGCTACCAGATTTGCTTCATGGTCGTAGTTCGCCAGGTACATGAAAGAATGGCCGGGAACCGCTGCCATTGCAGCTTTCAGTGAAGCGACAAATGGTTCCAATTCAGTCTTTTCAAAATGCCAGGTCGGTCTCAACAGATGCAGGCCTTCGCGCGCACTAAACAATTCCGGGACGCGACAGATGATTTCTACGAGATGAACCGCGCTGGTATTGGTCGTGGAAAGCGTGATCAACGGATCCTTGCGAAGAACCTTGAAAACGAACCAAATGTAAGGGAGGGGATCGGCATGCTCCCCGATCGGTTCTTTGGCCAGTTGATCGGGTGGCATCATCGAGTGGTCCAGGTCCCATTTGAGACATTGTCGGAGACTAAGGTCTCTCAGATTTCGCGAGGCGTCAACAATCCAACACAACCGCTGGACCACACTCGGTTGTTGCTGTAGCTTGATTGCAGGGGCTCGCGTGAATTGGAGATGACCGTGGAAAAAATTATCGCAGTTGACGGCTCGCCGGTGGTCCTCGCCCGGATTTGCAGCCACGAACAAGGCAGCACACTTGAGTTGCATGTTGTCAAAAATACCAAGTCGCGTTCAGCGTCTCAGGACTTGCAAGTATTGGCCGCGCATTTCAACGCGGACAAAGTGATAGTCCGCAGGCACGATCAGAACGAGCTGATGCGGCCGCGCTCGCTCCAAACCCTCGTTGAGCAATTTGCCGATGGCGAAATCGTCTATGATCCGACCGGCGCGTTCGCAGGAATGGTTCAGTGCGTTTGGACAGCACAGGCCATCCGCATGGCTGCGGGAAACCGGGTTGAAGGCATTTATCTCGAGCCAACAAATGGCACGATGTATGTGATGCCAAAAATATCGGGCACCGGTGCCAAAGCGATCGCAGCGATAGGCGAAATGCTTAAGGATGCATCTGCGGCAATTGCAGCCCAGATTGGTGACGGCAAGGCCGAAAAGCCTCTGCGTGTTGTGGCGATGATGGAAGCTCCGCAGGGCTTTTCAGTCATTCCGGTCGACGCGATGTCCGCCCGGTCTCAAGGCGCAGGCAAGGCAGTTTCGGCATGGCGCAACGCCTTTGCCGCCATGCTTGCATCGCTTGGAATTATTGCTGTTCCGGCCATTGCCAATGCGGAACTGCCGAAGATGGGAGCTACCGCTGCACAGACTGATACGGATCAATCCGCATGGTATGGCCCGTCTGCCGGTTTGTTTGAGACCGAAGAACAATCCACCGCGCCGTTCGTTTCTTCAAAGTTCGCCATTGAAATTCTCGACACTGAGGGACTGCGCCGGTTGCAGAACGGTGAACCAGCAAGGAAAAATGCGGCATTGAATTTTGCACCTGCGTCGCTTGCCATCGTTTCTTTCTCTGACGATGGGCTTCCAGCCGACAGTCGCCATATCGTGACAAGCCTTTCCGATCTGTTTGGTGACAAATTTGCAAAGGCAATATCAGCTGCAGCCGACGGCGTTTCAGACAGACCTGTTGATTTGCGGACAGCTCAGTTGGCACCAACAGGTGGCGGTGGGGGCTACGGTGGCACGTTGGGCAGCGACACATTGAACTGACCTCTTTGTGTCCGTAGCTGAAGGCAAACCTGTCCTTCTCGCCTGGGAATTGGGAAACAATCTTGGGCATGCCATGGTGCTTGCCCGGATCGCCAAGGCTATGGCAACGGAAGGCCATAAGACCGTCGCTTGCCTGCACTCGCTCACAGGCGGCAGCATCGCCTTCAAGGATTCTGGAAAAGGGCCTGCAATACCGGTGTTGCAGGCGCCTGTTTGGCCGAAGTACCGCCACAACGGTGTTCTGACTGGGGCTGGAAACTACGTAAACATTCTAACTTCAATCGGTTTCCACCGTCCTGCCGCCTTGCAGGCGATGGTGGATGGCTGGCTTTCCATCTTGTCACTGATCAAACCGGCAGTCGCAATTGTTGACCATTCCCCAGCTTTCCAGATTGCAGCCCGCATTCGCAACCTGCCGGTTATTGCCATCGGAACTCCATACCTGATGCCGCCGCTCGACGGCCGGACATTGCCATCTGTCAATGCGCACATCTCGCCGCTGGCTGATGAGCTGCGCCATCTGGAAAGCGCGCAGGAAGTGCTGGCACAATACCGCCATGCGGCCCCCTTGAACCTTCCTGACCTGCTGGCAACGCAATCGCGTTTTGTGATGGGCCTGCCGGAGATTGACCCTTACCTGAGCGTGCGGCGGGAACAATTGTACCTGCCGTTTGAACCGCTACCGGACCATGTGCCCGTTCCGCGAAATCCATCATTTTTCGTCTATCTTGGCGGTGACGAACCCAATGGGGATGTAATTTTTCAGGCAATTTCAGATCTCGCTGTGGAAGCTTCATTTTACCTGCGCGGCGAGAATCCGATGATCGCCCGTTTCCTCGAACGTCGCGGTCACGTGGTCTATCGTGATCCGCCCCGCCTTGCCGATGTGCTGCCGAGGGCAACCCACCTGATTTCCGGTGGAGGCGCGCAGATGACCCAGGCGGCCATGGCGGCAGGACGGCCGCACATCATCTTTCCCTCGCACGAGGAATCCTGGTTCAATGCGCGTCAGGTCAATCGTCTGGAAGTCGGCAGAACTTTGGAACGCAGCCTGCAAAGGCACGACCTTCATTCACGGCTGCGGGAGATACTTGCCGACAAGATGCTTCATGCGTGTGCTGCAGCTTTGGCTACGACAATCAAGGCCCGACAGGGCAAGCAAGCAGACAATTTGGTACTGGCTTCCATTCGTCGATTTCTTGCCTGACAAGGTGTCCGCACGGTCAATTGGACCTGTGTTTTCGCCACCCCTGTAATGCCGCGTGTTCATATGCCATGTGAACAACGATCGCTCCAAACATGGCGAAAGGCAATTGCCATGCAGGGCCGGGCCACGACCGCGCCTCGTGCCGGACCGTTTGTCGATAATGGTTGAATTGCCGACGCAGTGGCATTCTCAACCCGCGAATGTAGTCATGCCATGGCGGACTGCTGGTCAGGGGTAGTATAGCTCCGTTTGCAAAGCCATACCGCCGGTAACGGCGCAAAAGCGCTGTAAATGGCTCGCCGACTTCATGACTGACCTGCCAGTTCTGGTCAGCAAACACCCTTGCTCCTGCAAGCTGCGCTCGCACTGCAAACTCGGTATCCTCGCCTGCACCAAAAAACGACCCCGGATACCCGAACCCGCCAAGCCTCAAAATTAGTTCACGCCGAATCGCCACGTTTGCGGTAGGGAAGATAACCAAATTGCTCTGAAAAAAGATCTTTGGGATGAAGCCGAAATGGCTTTGCATAAGTGACTGGAAACTGTGTCCGCCTTGCGGGGTCAGCGGGTTTGTTGTTCCGGCAACAATGTCAAGTTCGGGCCATGTTTCAAGCCGCGCTTCCAGCCAATCAAGCCACGCGCCAGGCGCAACACAATCATCGTCAAGATAGACTACATGTTCCCCGGCAGCCAGTTTGGCTGAAGTGTTGCGGGCTTCTGCAACACCCATATTTGTGTCGCTTGCCTGGTAGCGGATGGCTTGACCATGACGTTCCACAACGGCCGCATATTCTGCATCGTGGCTGCCATCATTGACCACCACGATTTCCCGGCCTTCGCGCAATTGCGGAACAACCGACCGCAGCACCCGGTCGAGCAGATCGGGGCGTCGATAGGTACATATACAAACCGACAGTTTGACCATGCTGTCCTCGGTGACCATGACATCATTTCGACTTTTAGATCATGTCCTTACACGTGGTGTAACTTGCAGTCCACGCTAACGGTTTGAGAGCGTTGTGTTGATCACGCTGCTGGCACAGCCGAGAGCATGATGTTGGGATCATCACTCAAGGGGGCCCTGGCTTCAAGGCTCCTGTACCGGCCTCGTTGAACCGCCCTCGTATCGTTCTGTTCGAGTTTCCGCAAAGGGACGAGGGCCAGGATGTCGACCATTTCCCGGTCACCGCCGGGCTTGCGCAGCATGTGATCCTGCAACTGTCTGAACGCAGGCGGCAATTCCAGGAATGGTGCGCCATTGCGAAGCGCACCTGAAATCTGCGGCGATTCCGCAATTGCCGGAGCCCCTTTTCATTGTCCGCAAAGCCGATCAAGCATTTCAAACCCGCCGGTCCCGACCCAATGCCCATAAAGGTCGGTCCCTACAGCGCCTTGCCGCGTTGCGGTATCAGGGGGCTCGTCAATTTTAGCCCGACCGCCACAAGCCAGCCAAGTACAACCCCGGTGATGGCTCCGCCCGAGGCGTGGATCAGCCAGGCAATGAACCCTGACGCGAAACCGACGGCCTCACCCACCCTTCCAGCAAAAGCAAGCAGGCCATATTCCGGTGCCTTCCAGCCCATTTCCGCCAGGCCATGCAGGAAGATGCCGCCGCCGACCCACAGCATGGCGAGCATGCCGATGATGCTGAGCAAATTGAGAAACGGCGGCATCCCGTTCACGAGTCCGCGGCCAAGGAAGCGCAGTAAGCCTGCTTTGCTTTTCGCCAGATACACGCCGAGATCATCGGCCTTCACGATCAGCGCCACAGCCCCATACACGACGACCGTGACAGCGATGCCGACGGTCGCCAGCACGGCTGCTTTGTTCCAGAAGGTCGGCGTGGTGATCTGCGACAAGGTAATCGCCATGATTTCCGCCGACAGGATCATGTCGGTCCGGATCGCGCTGGCAACTTTTGCATCCTCCGAGGCCTCAGAATCGCTGGAATCAGCTTCGGCGACATGCTTTGCAGCCTCCCCGGTATGTGGCGAGATCAACGCATGCACTTTCTCATAGCCCTCGAAGCACAGGAACAGACCGCCCGCCATCAGCAGAGGCGTGATTGCCCAGGGCGCGAAGAAACTCATCGCCAACGCTCCGGGCAACAGGATCAGCAGTTTGTTCTTTATTGAACCCGAGGCGATCTTGCCAATGATCGGTAATTCACGCTCGGCGGCGAACCCCACCACGTAGCGCGGTGTCACGGCTGCATCATCAATGACGATGCCAGCGGCTTTGGAACCGGCCTTCATGGTTTGCGCTGCGACATCATCGAGAGATGCGGCCGCTACCTTGGCTATCGCCGCCACATCATCCAACAATGCAAGTAGCCCGCCGCTCATGCACTTCGCCTTTTCCGGAAACCCAGGACATCCAGCCGCGTCGAAACTCAAGACGCAGGTTCGCTGACAACAATTACATAGAGCGGCACCCATTGTCGCGGCAACCCTTGACAAGAGGACAACGGCTCCACTTGAAGAAATTTCGCGATGTTACCTCTCCACCGGGGACTGATTGTCGCGACATTTGGACCGGCGGGATTGCTGCCGTCTCAACTTGAATGCGGCTCGAATCTCCCCATTTGTAGAGAGGTTGTTCACAAAGGAGATTCAATGCGCTGCCCAACTGACAATGAAACCCTCGTTATGGCCGATCGCGGAGGGGTCGAGATCGACTATTGTCCAAAGTGCCGAGGTGTCTGGCTGGACCGTGGCGAACTGGATAAGATCATCGAACGCTCGATGGGTGCCGGACCGACCGTCGCTGCCGCTCCGTCGCGCGCACCGGCCCAACCGGCCTACGACCCAGAGCCGCGACGCAGTGAACGGCGAGACGATGACGACGACGATGACCATCGCGGCCGCTACAAGAAAAAGCGCCGCGACAGCTTCTTGGGTGAGTTGTTCGATTTCTAAACCCGGCTCGCTTGTAAATCAGGTCGTGGCGATGATCAGCGGCACGCTGCTGGTCATGGCCGGACTACAACAGATGAAAGCTGCGCCTCAGGCCCGCCTCGCCAGTTGGGACGTGAATAGCCAGTTTGCATAGCCCTGGATTTTTTGACACCTTGCCCCCCAGAAATGAGGCAAGGAGATCATCATGGGCAAGACCAATTTTACCGAAGAGTTCAAACTGGATGCGATCAAGCAGATCACTCAGCGGGGCTATTCCGTTGCTGATGTTTCCAGTCGCCTGGGCGTCAGCACGCATTCGCTTTATTGTTGGATGAAGTGGTATTCCGCGTTGCTGATCAGCCCCCATTGAGTGGTTCAGTTGGAATGCTAGTGCATTGACGGCCTCGACGCCAGCGTGGGCGGCATCCGTGACGGATTTGCCCTGGGAGAGCAGGACATCGGCCTGCCGCAGCCTCGCGAAGATCTCTTCAGGCATGCGACGGTTTCTCGGCAACGACCGGGTCCTCCTCGTTGCCAAAAGACATACTTCAAAGTGAACCAATTCAATGCGGGTGCATCACATACGCACCCGATACTGGTAACCAGAGAATTGCGACGGTAGCAGACTACTCCGCAGGCTCGCCCCTTGTCACCACTGCGCGTGCAGCCGGAATGTGCTTGTATAAGGTCGATACCGACACTCCCAAACGTTTGGCTACTTCTCGTGTGGTGATGGCAGAATCCGTTAGCAGCGCGCGCGCAGCAGAAAGATCAGCTTCTGACAATGCCTTTGGCCTTCCGCCCACCCGGCCTCTGGCGCGTGCAGCAACAAGACCAGCGGTCGTGCGCTCGCGGATGACATTGCGCTCAAACTCTGCAAGGGCGGCGAAGATGTGAAAGATCAGACGTCCGCCGGGTGTCGTTGTGTCGATACTTTCGGTCAAGGATCGCAATCCGATGCCTTTGCTTTCGAGCATTTCCACAGTCTCAATCAGCTGCCTGAGTGAACGGGCAAGCCGGTCCAGTTTCCAGACTACGAGCGTGTCGCCGGGTCGCAAATAGTCAAGTGTGGCCAGAAGTTCCGGCCGGTCGCGCTTTGCGCCGGATGCTTTCTCCTCGAAGATTTTCTCGGAACCAATTGCTCGAAGCGCGTCAAATTGAAGCTCTGGCTTTTGGTCCTGGGTGCTTACCCGCGCATATCCGACCTGCATGACTGCCATCCTTCCGATTTCTCATCAAGACGATACATTCTCGGAAGGCATATTACAAGAAACAGTTTTAGGAACAATTTCTGTCCAGAATATTAGCGTATGCTGGGCATGGAAGCGCATTCCGAAAAACGGACGTTTTGCGTAGACCTGCCCTCGTGTCTGACTTCATGGTGGAAAAGCCACTCCGTTGACATTGCCTTTGCCTGCTATCGCGTCAATTGAAGGCGCGGCTTGTCTTCCCAGGTTTTCTCGCGACAAAAACGCCCGTCTTCCACAACAAAAGGAACGATGTTAGGGTTTGGGATGGGCGGGAGGACTTTGAATGCGGCTTCTCATCATTTTCGTGATGCTACTGTTGAGCTCATCGCCTGCCCTTGCGGACCGGCGCGTTGCACTGGTTATCGGCAATTCGGCCTACGAACATGTGCCGCAACTTGCCAACCCGAAAAACGATGCTGCTGACATGGCAGCCAAGCTGGAAAGCCTGGGCTTTGAAGTTGTGCGCGGCAGCGACTTGGACCTTTCCGACATGCGCAAGGCGGCGCGTGATTTCACCAACAAGCTGGAAGGGGCGCAGCTTTCGCTGTTTTTTTATGCCGGTCACGGTTTGCAGGTGAACGGAAACAACTATATGGCCCCGGTGGATGCCAAGCTCGCTTCCTATGACGACCTCGACTACGAAGTCCTGTCGATGGACCTCATTCTTTCGGCAATGGAGCGCAAGACCAAGGTCAATCTGGTGTTCCTTGACGCCTGCCGCGACAATCCGATGGCGGAAAACCTGGCTCGATCGATGGGAACGCGATCAACGGCGGTCGGGCGTGGTCTGGCCAAGCTTGGTTCAGGTGTTGGCTCCCTGATCGCCTTTGCCACGCAGCCGGGCAATGTGGCGCTGGACGGGAAAGGGCGCAACTCACCGTTCACAAGCGCACTGCTCAACCATCTGGGTACGCCCGGCCAGAGCGTGACCGATGACTTGATCAACGTTCGCAAGGAAGTGTTGGACGCGACCGAAGGCAAGCAGGTGCCTTGGGACAATTCCTCGCTGACGGGACCGGTGGTTTTGAAGGAAAAGCCCAAGGAAGAAGTGAAGCTGGAAATCATTCCAGCGGCAAAGGCACCCGATCTGGCAAAACCCGCCTCTGAGGTGAACAGCCAACTGGAACTTGCTTATTGGGAAGCCATCAAGGATGCGACGGACAAGGGATTTTTTGAAGCCTATCTGCAGCAATATCCAAAGGGTACGTTTGCGTCGCTTGCATATCTGAGAATTAACCAGATCGACAAGCATGCCGCTGGCGAAAAGCAAGCAGTCGAAGCGCAGCAAGCAGAACAGAAACGATTGGGAAAAGAAGCTGCAGCCAAGGCGGTGGAAGAAGACGCAGCACGTGAGAAAGCCAGACTTGCTGAGGCAGGGGATGCCGAAAAGCAAAAGGCCTTTGAAACTGCCAAGCTCGAACAGCCAGCGCCGACAGAATCCATAACCGACATGGCCCCCATCGATCCGGCCGAACTGGCCATTGCCACACAAAAGGAACTCGCGCGTATCGGCTGTCTTTCCGGCAAGGCTGATGGCAAGTGGGGCTCTGGCTCCGAGCGGGCCCTGAAGGACTACGCTGGCAGACAAGGCGTCAAACTGGCCTCACTTCAACCGGATGCCAACACGCTGGTGCGGCTCAGGGCAACCAATGTCCGCGTCTGCCCGCTAATTTGCGGCAAAGGTATGGAGGAGAAAAACGGTCGCTGTGAAAAAATCAAACGCGAGGCGAGTATAAATCCGAAATCAATTTCTGATAAAACAAAAGGCCTGCCGATAGAAAATAACAAGAAAAAATTGGTAAGTTCTTATTCTTGCAGGATTTGCAAGCCAACAGTAGGAACTAATTTTGGGCAACCTGTTAGAGTATGCAGAGACCCGCTCGGTTGGGCCCGAGACGCAAGCTACTATCGTTGTAATTAGGAATGTATTTACGCATTGTTGATTTTTATTTCGATTTGGTCTGCGTTTGCAACTGTTGCTGATCCATCCGGATAGGCGGGGTGGCCTGGAAGAATTGCGTTTTTCAACCATGTTGCGGGATCAGCACGAACTGACAAGCGGGATCAATTCCGTCCGCAAATCAACAGCTGTGGCTGAGTTGATCCAGAAAATTGTCTCAGGTGAAAATTCAGTACGGCGGCCTTGAAGACGGACCGTTTCAAATCTCAATAGTCACCGTTGCGGTTCCATATCCGAGGAAATTTTCCAAACATTAACCCCCGGGATCAAACATCCTAAAAACTGTCTATCTTGACAGCATGAAAGGTTCTGTCCGTGTCGTCCGGCAGGGAAGAGTTTGAATTATTTCCTCTTCTACCTGGCCATTCGCCAAGCAAACAGGATCGTGGCTGCGCCGATCGCCGCCCCAATGATTGACACCGCCAAACCGCCGCCCAGAGCCAGCAACAACGCAATGTGATAGCCAATGAAAGCACCAGCAATGCCCACCAGTGCGCTTGTGATGCTGCCCCGGCTTGATCCGGAGAATTGGCGCGCAAGCCATGATGGCCCGGCCAGCCGGTCAAACAGAATGCCGCCTACTATGCCAACTGCAAGCACCAACAGGAACGTTACGATTGGGTCGTTGGCGGTCATTATCGGGCCCTCATTTGGATAGATGTTTCGGTCTATCTGACTTGTACAGCACTGATCTACATCATGATTTCTGTTGCGCTTTGTAGAAAATGACATTGTCATTGGCAAAAGTCAGTGCCGATATGAGGCTGTGCAAAAAAGCAAGTCTTTGCGCATCGTAATTTTATTTTTGATAGCCCTATCACTGCACCTTAATTACCAAGTGGAAATGGGCTGGGTTTTCCAACGAGAATTGAGCCACTTGCAGGTTATTTTTCTTGTTTCATGCTGTGGTCAGGACATGACTGGACTGCTTGTTTTTTGCCGCAACTGCGGCAGAGCTTGCTTTGCAGGGAAAGTTGTCGTTTCCAGTCTCCAATATGTGGCATCGGTTGGTCAGGCGATCGTACAGCACGGTTGTCATCTTGGCGTTCCCGAATACCGTGCCCCGCTCTTCGCGACACAGCCGGGTAATGTGGCACTTGACGATAGTCGCCATCATTGCCTACGATTTTCGCGGGGGCAAGTCAGGTCAGGCGGGCAATTGCAACTTGCGCTCCATTGGGAGGGTTCCATGCGTTTTGGCTTGCTTGGTGCTGTTGTTGCAATGGTGGCCGGGTTTTCAGAACCCGCCCACAGTGAGACGCTGTCAGTTTCAGTGACACGCGGTCTGATGAAGGACCAGCCGTACACCATCATCTATCCCGACGTTCTCAAGGCTACGACAGGTACCGGCGACGACCTGCTGACACTGGACTATCCAGGTGCGCCATTGCAATGCGTGGCGACGCTCAAGCCGGGCATTGCGGCCATGACCGCAGACGAGGCGCTGGCGAATTTCGACAAGGCAGCTGTCGAGGCCGACTGGCGCAAATACTTCGCAAATTTCACGGTCACCGCCCAGAGCGTGGGGAAACTGCGCAATGTCCCGGCCCTGCGCTACACTGGCGATACCGGCAAGACCGACAAGGGCAATCAGTCCCTCGTAATTCGTGCAGAGGCGGTGGACGAGGGACGTCGATATGCGATGGAATGTCTCGTCGGCGTCGACGTCGCCGCCGAAGCGCAGCCGCTGATAGAGTTTCTGATCGCCAATTTCTCGACGCGTTCAGACGGCGAATGTTGCATCGATCCGAGCAAAAGCGAGTGACCGCGAATGGTATTCAAATGGAAATTTGTGTACGAGTGCTTGCCAACGCAAAGAAGGCAACCACATGCCTTGGGCTGGCGCGCTTAGGCACCCATCTTTCATATTACCCTTGTGAAGATAACCAGATCTCAGCAAGAGAGCTAAACCCGCCCTGCGGATATTTTTGCAGATAGGCGTGATACATGGCTGGATCGGCACTGTTTTCAACCGACTTCCAAAAAGCCAGCTCCATGGTGTCATCTGCGGGATCAGGGGTAGGGCTTTCGAAATTTTCTATGCGCGATCTTGCAAGGTCACTGAATGCGCCATCGGGAAACTTCTCAAGGTAAGCGATATATTCATCCGTTGTGTCGCTGTCCTGGATCGTTTGCCAAAAAAGCAACTCAGTGGTGGTTTCTTCCGTCGAAATTTGAACGAGAGACAGGTCGGGCTCTTCCACTGTACTCACCAGATTGGTCGATCTGAAAAACGCAACTGCACTCGGGTCGAACAAGACCCGAAAAGCTCGGACAGGTCGGGCGATATTTTTGACAACGTGCTCTCCCAAATCTTCAAATTCATAGTCTGACCGATCGCGAAGATGGTCGCGCACGCCTCTTGTTATGCAAATGCCGCCAGCCTCGGAAATCGCTTCCAGTCGTGCTGCTACATTCACGCCGTCACCGAAGATGCTGCCGTCCTTGACCATGACGTCGCCTACATTGATGCCAATGCGAAATGCCATCCGCTTCTCAGGATCAAGCGCGTCGTTGGCTACGGCCATGGCCTGCTGGATTGCTACTGCGCTGCGCACTGCATCAACCACACTGGCAAATTCCGCCAAAACACTGTCGCCTGCTGATCCGCAAACGCGGCCCCTGCCATCGGCAATGAGCTCGTAAACAACGCTTCGGTGATGGGTCAGGGTAACAAGCGTTCCTTCTTCGTCCTTATGCATCAGCCGTGAATAGCCTTCGACATCGGCCGCCAGAATGGCAACCAATTTGCGGTCCAATGGAGGCTCTTCTACAATTGTCATTCAAATATCCTGGCACTGTGTTTACTGCAGCAGCCTTGATGCACAAATCTGGCCAAAAGGTGATTCCAAAAATGCAAAATATTGTGGCGCTCGGAACCGGACCATGCAAATTAAACGGTAGGGCGTGCAGCGGAGCCGCACATAAATTGCTAAATTGCATGTGTGGCAATGCATCGGCGGAAAATTGCTAGCCTTGCACTGACGCCGCGCCAGTTGGTGATGTCAGGATTGTATTAAACACCAAGGGAGAAAGATCGGCGGGCTTGATGGATCAAAATACTCCCGTGTCAAGAACCCCGGTTTATGAATCCGCAACGGTGGCATTTATTGATCTGGCGGGCTTTAGTGCAATTGCCGATGTCTATGGGGACTCCGCCGCTATTGCCATGCTGGATGTTTTTGAGGGCATGGTTCACAGCGCACTTGAAGATCATGCACCCCCAATCAAATGGATTGGCGACGAGGTCATGCTCGCGTTTCCAGGCCCGCAGATCGCCATCCGGGCGCTTGGCAAATTGTTGTCAGCATGCCGGAATGAACCACTGCTTCCCTTGACACGGACTGCCTTGCATCACGGCCCGGTCGTTCGGAGGGCGAACGACCTCTTTGGTTCAACTGTAAACATATCTGCACGTCTTGCAGCCTTGGCTGGTCCTGGCCAGTTGCTTGCCACCAAACCTGTGGCGTTGGCGGCATCTGCTGAGGGCATTCTGGTCAGGGATATCGGGGAAACAGCGCTCCGCTCACTCCCCGACAAGATATCTCTCTTTGAAGTCCAACTTGCCGCGACACCGGAACGAGCGTGGATTGATCCTGTCTGCAAGATGCATGCGCCATATTCCACCTTTCAGCGCGCGGTTCCCAGCGGTCCATGGTTTTGCTCGACGCTTTGCCAAGAGGCATACCTTCGGTCGCCTCAAACCTACCCGTGGTCTGAATAGGCGGACTACTTCAACCTGCTATGGCGCGAACGCAAAGGCAGAAACATACAAGATACGGGCCGCAGGCAGACGCTATGCAGGACTTGTTGAATCACTTCGAAGTTCTCGGCAATCCGCAACGCAAACACGCCAGAATCGGAATACTTTCACCAATCACCTTCGAACAGCTGCAAAAAATGAGCCTGCAGGGTGTTTATCGAACTCAGGGCTATTCAAATTCAAGGGCTGTTCAGTTTCTCGATCCAGAACATCCCGATCTGGCAGAATCTTTTACGACAATATCTCCTTCGAGGTTTAGATCGGCGCTCTTGGCTCTGACGACATTTGGCGTCAGCGAAAAACCGAGCTAAGCGAGCTGTCTCCTTTGTTTGGAGCGGAGGACTGCAATCAGTCAGTGCCAAGGTTCCAGCCTCAATCTGGTCAAGTTGGTGACACCGAGGCAAACGAAGCTACAGGCCTGTATGTGAATGTCGGGGAAGAAAGAATAAAAGCATTGAAGTGCGACACCGTTGCGATGGAGCCTTGATCGGTGGTCAGGGGGTTTTGGAAATGGTTCTGCTAGCCAAGGAGTTGGTTGAAGTCCGGACAAGAAGGGCGTTGCGGCAGCGCTCACTTCCATATTGGGAAGTCCTCGAGTACGGGCGGGCAATTGGATATCAGCGCAAGAATGGCGAAACATACTGGGTGGCCCGGATTAGATTGTTGTCGGGCAAATACAGGCAAAGGCGCCTTGGCTGCACTAACGACCGTCACGCGGCGGATGGGGCAGTTCACCTCGACTACCTACAGGCGAGACAGTTGGCGGAAGTCTGGTTCGCTGACCCCTTACAATCAGCCCTCTCCAGCAATCGAATCCAACGTGGCCCAACGTTTTCAATGCTCGTTTGCCCTTGGGGCGAGGAGTATACAGTCACCCATGCCATACATGACCTCATTGAATGGAAACGTCTTTTTGCCGCCCGAACCCATTTCCAAACGATAATCAGCCACGTAAATTTCCACATCATTCCTCGGCTGGGAACGATCAAACTTTCCGAGTTCAAAGGGACACACGTCCAGGCGTTCATTCGCGATGTCCTTGAATGCCCAGCCCAGCCGGGCAACACTCCAGCTCGACCACGGCGATCTGTCTCCGAGATGTCGACCGAAGAGCTGAGAAAACGCAAGAAGACACTCAATGCCCTGATAGGCTGGCTTCGGCAGGCTCTGCTGATGGCCTGGGAAAACGGCCATGTGGAAAACGAGAGAGCATGGCGATGCATTCGGTATTTGCCCAATATTGACCGCCCCCGCATCGTTTTTGCCAATAGGAACGAATGCCGGCGACTGGTCGAAGCCTGCGCTCCGGATATGCAAGACTTAGTACTTGCGGGCCTTTACACCGGTTGCCGCATTTCCGAACTTCAACTGATGACCGTTGAAGATTATGTCCCCGAGCGCTTCGGCCTCAACGTTCCGTTGGTGAAAACGAAGCGAGCCAGATTCTCGTTTCTTCCTGACGAAGGCTGCGAACTTTTCGAACGATTGACTTTTGGCCGGACGCCGGAGGAGCCAATGTTTGTTCGCAGCAATGGCAAGCGCTGGTCGGAGGACTACCGCCACCATTTCAAGATTGCCGTCGCCAAGGCCGGACTTTCATCGAAATTTTCGTTTCACAGTTTGCGCCACACTTACGCAAGCCAGCTTATTCAGGCAGGGGCACCTTTGATTGTGGTGTCAGATCAACTTGGCCATATCAGCACAACCACAGTAAGCCGAACCTACGGACATATGGCTCCACAGATCCGAGAGGCAGAGGTCCGTCAGCGTTTTACGTCGATTACCGGCCCCGCCGTATCTTCTATAAAGGTCCGCAATCGGCCAGCGCCATATGCAACCATAAATGATTTGAGCGCGGTGCAAGACTAACGCAGACAAAACTGCGTTTGAAAACTCGACCATCTGTTGGATCGAACTTCCGAACTCTTGCAATGAGACTTTAATGTTCGCCAGTAGTTACAAGCGGGGCGTGTATGGGAGTTGGAACAAGCGCTTCCTAGAACAGGATTTGGCCGGGCCTTTGCGGCGGGGTCCGCCAATCGAAGAAAGCTGAAATGCCAGGGTGCAGTTTCTCAATGTAGCGCAACACACAGGGGATTACGCCTGACCGGTTACCAATGAGCCCTGCCCTGCACCATAACTCCAAGGGCGGTCACCTTCGCCCACCCTTACTGACAGCAGCTTTTGTTCATCTCCGCGCAGCGGCACCCAAAGCGGGCATTCAAATCCCAGTGCTACAGGTCCGCTTTCGAGCGCCTCACAAATAAGCTCAGCTAGCCGCTGGATGGGTTTGCCTGTTTCGCCCGCCGGCAAGCGCCGCCCAGCCAAGTTTGCCTTTCCTTGGCGATCCTATGTCAACGGCAGCAATAAGTGACGGTTTGAACATGACAACAGACGATCCCAAAACGCATCTTTTGGCAAGTCGACTTCCATCATCCGGTCACGTCGGGCGGCGTTCCTTGGTGCACGAAAACGAAGATCGTTTTAGCGGAAGCACGAAAAGGCTTGGGATGAAATGGGACAAGTGCATCCACTCATCCTATTCAAATTGGATAGGTGGACAGACCTGTCTCATGTCAACGATGCGCACTTTTGTGCTTGCGGTAGATCGCGCACGGCATTCAGAGCCTCGCTCGGGGTTTCCACCCTGAAACTGAATTGATCCGGTGAAGCACCCTGTATGCCGATTTCCGCGCTCGCCGTGAGGTGGCCCTTTTTGCCCCATGAAGTTCCCGCCGATTCCGCACCTTATATCTGCTGCGGGCTTTTGGGCGCGACGTGATGGTAACCGAATGCTTTGATGCTAACTGCTTGCCGCTCCACATAAAAGTCGGTCAGTATCGTAGTCTAACCAATGCATACAAGTTTGCTGGTTTACTGTTTCCAAGCCGTTTTCTGAAAAATGAGGAAATTCGACGGGTACCGACTTTATCCGATAAAAAAAATTCTGAATCTGAAGGCGCGTCACCGATTTGCAGCCGAATTGGCAAAGGGGGATCAAACATTGTTGCCGATTCATCGTTTGAAGATTGGTATAAAAGCCGCAAATTTTGTCTGCATAAACTCAAGCTAGGTAAAGTTCTGAGTTATTTGGTTGTTGATGCTGCGGTTAGGGCAACTACCAATCTCAAGACAACACCGGGCGTGAGACTTGATTTCCGCTCAGAACTGATGGGGTGGATACCCCGTCCCGACGGCATAGCGATGTGCCAAAATGGAGTTGGGTAACGTGGTCGGAAGGAAGAATGGCCCATAGATTTGTAGACACCTTGCCGCAAAAAAATGAGGCAAAGAGATCTTTGTGGGCAAGACCAAATTTTCCGAAGAGTGTTAAATTTCCCCGGATTTTGACCCACTTTTTTGTGTCGTGTAGATCCACAAGTCATGAATAAATTGTTCGATCCTCAATGCGTTATTGGCCACTAAGCGGGTCAATGCAAATTGAAAAAATGGTTCACATTTTGCTGAAATTGAACAGCCAAAGCATTCGGGCAACCGCCAGCTCTTTGAAAAGCGCGGCCGCCCGGATGCTGGCGCACACTCATGCGGCAATCATGCCAACCCCAAAGTGGCAACATTTTGCGCTGCCCTCTGGCTCACTTTTACTCTGCCGTTGACAGACTTGGGTGCGAAAAGCAAGCTGGTTGCACTCGTGAACTGCGCAGCGCGTATGTCATGGGTCTACGGAGTGATCTGATCAGCGATCGTCGTCGCGATTGCGCGTCTTCTGATCGCCCGCTCTGCCACCAGAGAATCCTCGCCCGACTCACGCAACCATTGCATCAGGCGACGAACAGCGCTGCGCGTTGTAGTGTCGTCTCGGCAATCCTTGAGCAAAGCGAACTGTATCTGCTGCACGTCATCGGCGGCAAAGATACCGAAGTTTGGTACAAGGAAGATTGCATCGGGAAAGCCCATCATCGTGCGCGCCTGTGCCTCAGTTACGCCTGCCTGACAAGCGATGAGATGAACTGGGCCACATACGTTATCCGGATATTTAGAAACCCTTCGATGATCACTTAGGAATGGACGCCCGACCATCTCGCGGACCGCGGGAATGCTAAGGCTCCCGGGTGCGGCATGAAGCTGAAAGACTATTGGCCGTCCTTGGACGGACAAAATGAGCTCATCCGACGCCAGTGTCGTCGCACCGCTCTCCTCGAGAGCGGAGGACGTTGATTCTCGGATGCTTTTCGCACGCTCTGTCAGCGACAAGCGGCTCCACGCCAGCGCATCCCCGGCGGCGAATGCTCCTTTACTTGCTTCCCGGACCCCTAGTCCAACCAGTGCCGACACTGCGTCAGCGATGGCCTGTTCAACCGCGTCGAAAAGATCAGCTTCGTTAGCAACCGAAGTACGGAAAGGATTGATCTGTTCAACATACGCCCGGAACCTATCGTTGGACCCTGATGCCTCGTCTTTTAGAGGGGTGGTGCCAGTAAGCTTGATCAGCCGGATCTTGGCGGGCGATGCATTGTGAGCAGTCATCAATTCTGCGTGACATATGCCAATATCACCGTCAGAAGGTGCCCATCCGGCATGCCCCGTTGCTAGCACAATCAAGATATCAGCTTTGCGAACCTCGGCTAAGCAAGCTTCCCAGCTGTTGAGGTTCGTTCCTCGCCCAGGTGAGTCCTCGTTGATCCAGACTTCGAACACATCGTGACCAAGCAACTTACTACTCTGAACATTGTCACGGATAACTCGGCGGAGCTCCGTCAGTGTTCGACCTCCAGCAGGAAACATGCGATCGCACTGGCTCGAAATCATAATCTTGATTTTGCGCAACGGAGTCGTTCTTCTGGTCATGTTACCCTCTGTATGCCTAATAGAATCCTAATTAGCGCAATGGATTTTCGTCTACGTCGACCGTTCTCAACGCCGATCAGGCCCAACTAGCAGAGGAGAACGCGCGCTTGTTTCGACGAATGTTGGTGTTAAAAAGAGATGTCGCGGTTTAGTTTTGCATGCAAGCCGCCACCTCTGTGTCCGGTTCATGTTCGAAATCCTCTGACCTGGCACCGAACCTGACCATCACCGAAAGGTGCTCATGCAAATGCACTTGATCATGCCAAAGCGCAAGCCAAACATCAGGCCAGCGGTGGCGCGGGGTTGGGCCGGTCAACCAGATGAGCGAGAGCGACGATAGCGCTGTAATGGCTTCACTTCGAAGTGGTTCATTTTCAGGCAACTGGTTCCACAAACTGCGCCAAAGGGTAGCCCAGCGCGGATGCTCTGGATCTGTTAGGCCGAGCCATTCAACCGCAAGTTCGCGCAGGCCTTCGCGTGCTGCTGGATCTTTCCCGCAATTATCCCAAAGGATACTCCAGACGCTGGTCCATCCCCCCAACTCAGGTAACGTATCGCTCAAAGTGAGCAGCGCTTCGTTGAAAAGGCTCTGGCACTTAGAGATATCGCCCTTAGCTTCCTGCCATGACTTCTTCCACCTGTCTGACCACTCGTAAGAAAAGGCGGTGGACGTGGCACCTGTCAGGCACCTCCTCACAAGATTAGCGTAACGCCGTTTAGTACCGAGCCAGTCGGACGCGATATTGCGTAGCTTGTCGTTAGCCCGCGCAGCCTTCCAAAGCTCATGCCAAGTGAACGCCCAAAAGGGGTCCTCGGGCTGGGCTTTCAGCCAGTCGACGGCGATCTGGCGAAGATCGGCGTCGGCCGGTGTCGCTTCCCACAGCTTCTGCCAAGTGAATTGCCACGATCCGTGCTCGGGCTGGGCTTTCAGCCAGTCGACGGCGACCTGGCGAAGATCGGCGTCGGCCGGTGTCGCTTCCCACAGCTTCTGCCAAGTGAATTGCCACGATCCGTGCTCGGGCTGGGCTTTCAGCCAGTCGACGGCGACCTGGCGCAAGTCTTTGTCCCTCGGCGCGTACTCCCACAGTTTCTCCCAGACCCTATCCCAGTTTTGTTTTCCTAGATTGTTATCGAAGATCCATTGCCGTCCTAGGTCATCTACCTCGGTTGTCTCGTCCAACGATCCTGAGGGCAACATCTCCCACAGATGTGACCACGATGGGTGCCCAGGAAAACCGGTTAGGAATTTGACTGCAATCGTGCGCATCCAGTGTGCGCAACCCCAAGCCTCGACTACGGCCGAAAGCACGCCTGCCTGAAACTCAAGATAGGGATCATCCGGCTGAAACCAGTTCTGCACAATCGAACGGCCACTGCCCGCATCGCCAGGCATATCCCCCGATAGAATTGTGAAGACCAGCGCGCGCGCCTCGTAGGGATTTTCCTTCACAAAAGATTCCAACTGGGGCAACAGTTCGACCAAGCCATAGCGCTTGACGTAAACTAACATGACTTTGGGCCACTCGTTCCATTCTCCATACTTCAGCAAGATCTGGCGTACCGTATCGCGAGCTGCACCCTGTTCCGAGGCAACAGCGAGGAGAATGCTGCAAGCCAATCGCAGCCCTTGGGCATCTGCGGGCGCACAAGCCGCAATGTTGATCAGCACATTGACCGGCGAAGGTGCCAGGCCAAGTTGGAGCGCCGTGTCAAGCGCGGCCCAAACCGGAAGCATAACCAGTGGTTCTGCAGTTGTACTGAAATGCGCTCCAAATATCTCTGGCAGCACCAGCGCAAGATCTTGACGGATCAGATCAATGCGCAGGGCTGTGTCAAGATTGCCTTGCGCATGAGGCGAGGCTAACCGAGAAATCGCCCAAAGGGGGGCAAGACGCTGCGATGGGCCGCTCCCGAAGGCAAGCGCCGCCTCAATGGCCTGGCAAATATGCGCCTTGCGAAATCCAGTATCACGGGGCTTGCCAAACCACGTCCGGTAAATTGCATCAGCCAAGTGCGGATGAGTGAGCCGATATCCACCTGTTCTAAAATCAAGACTGAAGTGCCCGTCCGCCGTGGCCAGTTGGTTGAATCCCGCTTCAATCTCCGGTGCCGACCTTAATTCTGCGTTGATCGCGGCGGCAGGGTACAGCGCATAGAGCCGGTTTACTGCCAGTATCTTGGCAACCATTTCAAACAGTCCTGGCGAAAAATCCTTCAGGCGTCGTTCTAGTCGCCTAGAGAAACTTTCAAGCTTCTCGCCCGTTGCCCATTCAAAAAACAGCTGGACAATCAATACGCCTTCGGTTTCCTTTAGGGCAAGCTTGGTTCCTCCCGTGCGCAGTCGATACCAAGCGCGAAGTTCTTCGATATCGTTTCGGGTTTCGTGCGGGAAGTTATAGGATAGAGTCTCCACGAAGTCGGACATCTCGTAGCTGAAGGCTTCGGCCTGTTCGTCTGGACCGCACAAGATCAATACTGGATGCGTCGCATTGGGAGCGAGTTCTTTCAGCGCCTCCATTTCAACCTTGGCCAAGCTCACGGCATTGGTCACTTCGACCCGCTTGGCGGAAGTGAACGGATCGTCGGCGGCGATGATTACTTGGTAACCTTCGCGGAGGAAGGGGCGGCACCAGCGGACCGCCTCACCGATCCGGCCCGCAGCATCGTCGAGCCAGACTATTATTCGGCTGGAGTCCGCATCATGGAGCGCAGAAAGAAGATGAAGCAGAGCCACGCTCTTGCCTGATCCTGATCGACCCGCAATCCAAAACGCGGCGCTTCGTTCGCGGGTTGGGACGGTGCCTGACCCAAGCCATTCTTCCGCTTTCTCGGCGATCTCTGCATAGACCCGGCGCGGTGCAAAGCGGCCCTCTCGCAGGTGGGACCGGCTTGGTATCTGACCGGTAAGGACCCATTTCTCTTTGTTAGTTTCGCGAAGGACCTCTACCGGAGGCCGGTCACTTGCTGACCAAAGTCTGAAACTTGCCTCGACTTCACGTCTGCGTACGTCGAGCGCACCAACTTCAACCGCGATCTCCTCCGCTTGCGCTGTAAGCTGGGCATGGGATTCGACCCCAATCAGCTTGCCTATCCATCGCTCGATTTGAGCAAACGGGTCTTCGATCGCGAACAGGTTTACGAGGCTCGCAGCAAGGGTGAGTCGCGGATTGACATTAATCACCGCGGACAGTTTGTCGCGGAATGCGTCAAACTGTCCTTGGTCGAACGGTCCGGAAGGCCTCCAGGTCTTGAGCCGATGCTCGACGGATCCGATACCTGACTTCGTTGCAGTTTTGTTTCCTAGAACTCTATACCTCAGACTGGGAATCAGCCCCGGCGTTTGGGCCAATGCATGCTGGTGAACCTTCCAAAGCTCCTCAATTCCTTTTCCCGTGGCCGATGAAGAGAGGGTGAGCTTTATTTGAGTAACTTCGATGCGACCGTCTCGGGCGACGACTAGGTCAGATAGTAACTCAAGAAAAACCTTCACCTTGTCCGACTCATTGGCATTCTCAATCATCGCTTCAAGCGAAACAATAAACTGAAATGCAAAACCACTTATCGCACTAACACCGCCCTTTCCTTCTGGAGTATCTGAAGCGACCTTTCGCAGGACTTGGAACAGCGACCAAAACTTTCGGCCAGAATCATCGGTCTCCTGCATTTGATATTCTTGCCCCCCATTTGTTAATTTCCACTTACAACTGAGCCGGGTTTTTCACTGAGAAGTGAGCCACCTTTAGGTTATGTTTCCAGGTTCATGCTGGCGTCAAGACATTGATCTCCTTCCTTTTCCTTGCTGCCGCCGCTGAGCTTGCCTTGAAGC
>JBGSOG010000097.1:0-33854 GCA_041739225.1 Rhizobiaceae bacterium | reverse complement strand
CAGCGTATCTGCAACGCGCTGATGAATGGTCTGCAAGGCCGCCTTGTTCGGGTCGGTGATGCTTACCTGATGACCGCGACTTGCAAAAACCAACGCCAAACCGTGCCCCATGAGTCCGGCACCGATGATCGCGATTTTTTGTGGCTTGCGCGAGGTCATGCGAACACCTCACGGCCAGAACCCAAATTTACCAAAGCATTGTCCAGGATCGCGATTTCCGCAGCGCTCACTTCATGCGGCCTGCCGGGGAATACATCGGTCCGCAATCTCGCCCGGCTTGCCCCGAGCTCCACGGAAGCAGCACCAAACGCTGACAGGGGTATCCACGGGTCAGCATCTGCGCCTGTGAGATATACCGGCATCCCGGCAAGATCGGAGTGCGGTTGCTCGTCTTCCCGGCCCCCGACCCGGCAACCGGTAAAGCCAACCAATGCACCGTTCCAAGGACCAAAACGGAAGGCGTATTCCAGCGCAAGGCACGCGCCCTGACTAAAGCCTGCCAACAGCACTGGCACATTTGCGCCGAGCATGTCGATGTCACGCTTCAACAGATTGAGCGAGGCTGCCAGTTGATTGCGTGTGTGATCTGTCAACGCATCCACGGCTTTTGCATCATACCAACTGCCAGTGGCGGCTTTCGGCAGAACATAAGCCACATCGCGCGCAGCAAGACGGAGCACCACGCTCTCTTCCATGATTGCGGGCGATTGACCCCGCCCATGCACCAAAACGCACACCACTGCCGCATCCTTAAGCGCCTTGCCCCGCAACAGTGGTGTGGTCGCCTCGCTCATGTGTCGAAATTCGCTGGTTCAAGCCCCGCTTCCATTTCAGCCCGGCGGTTTTCAAACCATGGCGGAAACACCAGGGTTTTGCCAATCATGCCCGGCGCCTCGTCTTTCGCCCAGCCTTCGGGCACGGTCCAGGCAATCTCAAACAGCGCGCCGCCGGGCGAGCGCACATAGCAACTCTTGAAATAATTGCGGTCTTTTTGTTCGGAAATATCAGTGAATCCGAGACCCTCGATGTGCGCGCGCAGCTTCAACTGGTTTTCTTCATTTCCGGTGTTGAGCGCGATGTGGTGGATGGTTCCGCCAGACAATGTCCAGGTACCTTGCGGTCTGTCTGGTTCATGCAGGACTTCGACGACGGAGGTCAGCCCGTTGTTTTCCGGTACGGCGAAAGCCAGACCCTCGTGGTTGTCAGCAAGTTTCTTCATCGGGATTGCGATGGTGAAGAAATCATCCATGGCCGTGCGGTCAGCTACCGATACGGCAACACCGTAAATGCCCTTGATGCCGTGTTCCCTAGCTATGCCCTGTTTTTCGTTGGTGATGCTTTCCCGGGTATCTCCGGGGTTTTCGACGAGTTCAAACGGGATTCCGCAAGGATGCTCGAAAGCGACCCGCGTCATGCCGAAGCGGCTGGTTTTTGTAGCGTTGACACCCCGGTTGTTGAGGCGGTTAACCCAGAAATCGGCAGACCCGACCGGGATTGCCGCCTGGATGATCTTCGACTGGTTGGTGCCGCGCCTGCCGAAAACGCCGGGCTTCCGGAACGGGAAAGTGGTGAAAATTGTTGAGGCGTCGCCGTTCTTCGAGCCATAATACAGATGGTACACTGGAAGCACGCCGTCAAACAGGACAGTGCGCTTTACCGAGTGCAGGCCCAGATCCTTCGTAAAGAAATCAAAATCTTCCTGCGCCCCATCCGTACTCATGGTGAGATGGTGATAGCCGCTGATCATGCTCATGCGCAGTCCTCCCTGTTTTCGCTGCGGTGCTTTTGCGGCACCGCCCTCTTGCAAAACAAGCTAGGGCCAAATCCGGCTGCAGTTGATAAAAAAGTGAACATTGAATATACCGTATTGTTATGAAGCTGGATGAACGACACCTTTTGCAGCTTGCTGCTGTTGTTGAAGCAGGCGGCGTGACCGAAGGCGCGGCGCTTATAGGCCAGTCCCAACCGTCCGTCTCGCGCACACTCTCGATGTTGGAAAAGCGGGTTGGCGAGCGCCTTTTCCTGCCTGGCAAACGCCCTTTGCAACCCACGGCGCTTGGTCGGCAACTGGCGGTTCACGGGAAAGCAATCCTTGCGGCGTCCCGCAAAGCCACAGAAACCGTCGCCAGTTTCCGGGGTGGAATATCGGGTCGAATGCGGGTCGGCGGCGTGCCTTTTTTCATGGACGCCATCGTTTCCAGTATAATTGCCGGTTTTCAAATGAAAGAACCGGGGATCCATTTTGACCAGTCTTATGGTCACTACAATGAACTCGTCGCTTGGTTGACGACCGGCGAAATCGACCTTGCCGTGACACCGGCTGGAACCCAGGAAATCAGCGCCGAACTGGTATTCGAACCGTTGATTCCGGCACGAAACGTTGTGGCATGTACCGTGACGCACCCATTGCTCGGCAGGAAGAAGCTCACACGGGCTGATTTTCTGGCCTATCCATGGGTTGCTCCATTGCCGGGCTCGCCGCTGATGCTGGACCTGACCAACATCCTTTTGACACTGGGCATCGGCGAACTTGCAATTCGATACGCCGGCGGTTCGCTGCACTCGGTGCTCAATTACCTGGCCGCGACGCAGGCACTTGCGATCATGCCGTTGTCGGTTATCCGTTCTCTGGAACAGGATACCCGCATTGCCGTTTTGCCGTTGAACATACCCCAACCCGAACGCATGATCGGGATGGTCTATCGCCGCCGCTCTGCCATGGATCCGGTGAACCGCAAGTTCATAACGCATCTTCGCGCCAATCTGGAAAACCTCAGCCGCGTGGTGGCGCGCCATGAAGCCTTGATCAAATGGCAATATGGACCGTTCATGCACGAGCGCGGCAACATGCTTGAACCTTGAGGCCTGCATGGTTCACCCCGCCGTGTAGCCGCCATCGGCATAAAGTACATGCCCGGTGTAAAAATCGGACGCGCGCGAAACCAGAAACAAAAGCGGGCCGGCAAGGTCGGAAGGTTCACCCAGCCGGCCTTTTGGCACACGGGCCAAAAATGCTGCCCGGTTAGATTTTCCCTTTTCGTCATCGGCAAACATCCACTCGGTGAGCGGAGAACGAAATACCGTTGGTGCAATAGCATTGACAGTGATGCCCAACGGCCCGAGCTCACACCCAAGAGCCTTGGTGATGCCATCGACCGCGGATTTTGACGCGCAATAGGCGGTATAGCCAGCCGGATGGCCCAGAAGCCCGCGCGCTGACGACATCAGTACGATTTTTCCGCCTGTGCCTTGTTTGAGCATTTGCGTTGTGGCTGCCTTTGCCATCAGCCAACTTTGGGTAACGTTGGCATCCATCACATCCAGGAAACGGGACGGGTCCATGTCGGTGATTTTGGCTACGTCATTCTTGCCGGACGCAACCACCAAAATGTCCACCGTGCCAAAACGAGCCACAGCTTTGCTGATTATGTTGTTGCAGTCTGCTTCAGTTGAAGGCCGGACGTTCAGTGTCTCAAGGTCTCCGCTGCACTGCGCTGCGAGCTTTTCAAGGTCGACTTTTTTGCCAGCGCTGAGGACCAGTTTGCAGCCGGCACCATCAAGCACGCGAGCTGCCAAGCTGCCAAAAGCGCCCGAAGCGCCAGTGATTACCGCCACCTTGCCTTTGACGTCGAACAGCGAGGCCGGGTTTTTCAACCAATCATCGCTCATGTTTTTGTTCCCGGTGGATAGGGGATTACCACCATCATTTTGCAGACATGGTTTGTCCGGTTGACAATCTCGCGCACTTCGCCAGGGGCAATGGTGCAGGAGTCCATTTGACCCAAAACACTCTCGGCGCCTGCGACAATGACCGTCATCTCCCCCTCAAGGACAACGTAAACCTTTTCGAACGGAGTTGAATCCGGACCAGCCCCGCCGCCCGGAAGGAACTGCGAAAACCCGACCCACTGGTTTTGCGGCCCACCGTCCTCAAAACCCTGCAAACGCAGTCCGACAACACCGCGATGGTTCGGAGCTTCATAGGGCACGGCATCGCTAAAGCGTTTGACGTGCATCAGAATTTTTCCCCGGCCTCAATGCGGTATTGCTGCCTGGGGTCGGTTATGGCGACAAGGCGAATGATGCATCCATCGCCGCGATCCCAGTTCCACGGGAAAAACGCAAACGTGCAACGGCGACCGGTGACTGAATCGAGGTCACCTCCGACATTCTCGATGCCCAGGATGCCATTCTTGAAAAGGATTTGATGAACCGGTTCCCAATCGGGGAAATCCTTGGCCCAGTCGTTGCCGCCGGACCATTCAAAATACTCTTTCTCCAGATGCGGCAACAAGGGACCATTGCGCTGCGGCCCGATGGCAGTGGCAAGCGGATGGTCATTGGCCTGCGTGTCATGGCCGACCACTTTTACCTGTTTGTCGACCATCCATTGGGCAGCCGAAGGAACAAAGCCGGGGCAATAAGCGAAATAGTCGCCGTCTTCGTAAACCTTGTGCCATCCCGTATTGAGGATGAGCACGTCATGCGGACGAATGACTTTGCCGCATGCTTTTTCAAGATCATCGGCGGTGATGGATTCCCATTTTTTCTTGGGCATGGGCACGACAATGCCAGAGCCGAAAAAATGCGGAAGCGGCACTTCGTCGATAAACGGCGTGCCCTGTACAACATGGGCCGGTGCGTCGATGTGGGTTGAAGAATGCATCGAGGTGGTGATGCGCTGCGACAGCACGCCTGACTTGGCCATGTAGTGGATGCGTTCGATTTTCACATCCTGGAAATACGGCCAGTTTGGAACCTGAAAGCCCCAGCGATGGGACAAATTGGTGAACTCCAGCCCCATGGGATTGTCGAGATTAGCCTGAAACTCGATACCTCGTATTTTCACCATCTTGCGTCCCTCCCAGAACCAATCGCCACAATACGGTACAATAGCCTTGAAATACTTGTCAATCAGGCATTATTGTACCGCATAACGATACAATTGAGGTGGCAAGAATGCGTCAATCCGGAATTAAGGTCATTTCCAGAGCAGTTGCGGTTCTGAGAATCTGTGGCGTTGCGAACAGGGGTCTCAGTCTTGGTGAAATCGCCACGAAACTCGAACTGCCGCGCTCGACGGTGCAGCGAATAGTGAACGCACTGGTCGTCGAACGGCTTCTGCAGGCCGACGGTTCTCGCAATGGCATTCGAATAGGCTTGGGATTGGGTGCCATCGCAGCAGGCCGGGTTGTTGATGTCGTGGAAGTTGCCCGGCCCTTTTTGACGGAGCTAGCACGCAAGACCGACGAAACCGTCGACCTTGCGGAGCTGAAAGGTGATCACCTTGTGTTCGTTGACCAGGTCGTCGGCAGTCAAAGACTGCGGACAAACTCTCCGGTGGGTGAAACTTTTCCGCTGCACAACACGGCCAACGGCAAGGCTGCCCTGTCTCTCCTGCCAAAAGAATATGTGCAGGATGTGCTGGCTCCAGGCGGCGTTGCACGAATTGCGAACATGGACCGCTTGTTGCTTGAAATTGAGGACGCCAGGCGTTCCGGCTTGGCCGAAGACAACGATGAACACATGGAGGGCATCTGCGCTGTCGGGACTGCGTTCCAGGCCGCCAGTGGAAGCATATTTGCAATCTCGATTCCGCTACCTTCGATCCGGTATTTGGACAGGAAGAATCAATTGGCGAAGCTGTTGATGGATTGCCGCAGGCAGATTGAAATGGAGCTGGCGAAAAGGTGAAAATTCGACGTCAACAGTTTCATCTGTTCGATTTCAGCAAAATTTGAATCATTTTTCCGATTTGTACTGGCCTGCCTGGTGGCCAATAACGCATTGGGGATTCAACAGTTTATTCGTAAATTGAGGATCTGTACGAAACAAAAAGCGGTTCAAAATCCGGCGACATTCAACACCTCTATTCACCAACATTCCAACCGGACCACTCGGTGGGGGCTTATCAAGGGCTTGCAAATGCGTAGCTAATGGTACAGAATTTTACAGTTGGAACGGTTTTTTGCTCAACTTGAGCTAACATCAGCATGTACGGGTTTTGTTCGCGGTTTTTGGGGAGCTGTCTTATGAACAGGCGTAACATAATTTCTATTCTTGCGGCCGCTGGTGTAGCTTATTCCGGATCCCTAACGCTGGATGCGGCAGCCTACGCAAGGACTTTGGTGATGGGGGCGCCAGAAGATCTCGCGTTATTTATCACAAACAATCCAGATAGCCAATTTGTACCGAATGCTTTGATCAGGCTGGCGGGCGAATGCGACTCAACGCTCTTCGAGGCAAGCGGATGTTATGGCGGCTAGTGAATTTCGGTCAATCGGTAAGCAGTGCTTAGTCGTTGATCCGTGTCGGTAGTCAAACTCCCTTATTTTGACGTTATTTTTGCCAGCGACATCTACGTATTGGGCGGGACAAATGCCGTCCTAGCGAATTATGCAGACTATTTTTCCAAAGCTGGTGTTACTCTCGCGGTGCTTCCAATGCACCTTCCGCATGCGACAGATGATCGCCCAATCTACGCCAAAATCCGCGAAAAGATAAATTCCGGAAAAATCCACGTCATCGAGAAAGATTGCGGGCACGTGGCCTGCGAACTGTTCATAGTCGACAATCCGAGTTTGTTGCACACGCCAGGCCAAAATTTGAACACAACCGTTGAAGCGAATAGGCGGGTGATTATCGTTCCATTTCCGCCTAGCGATGGTCGTGGAAAGACATACGATCCGCTGATTGCGCTGAACACCGCCTCGACCATTTCACAGGGTACTTTCCTATGGGCTCCGGTCTCGCCCTTGGTCAGAAAGATGTTTACCGAGTTGTACCCTTACTTGCCTGTTACAGCATCGGACATCCGCCCGATCCTGGACCCAAGCCTTTACCGGCGGCGGCGAAGGACTTGGTCGAAGGGCAAAGTCGTAGTTGGACGGCACTCCAGGCCTCACGCAGAAAAATGGCCTTCGGGTCGCCGAAAATTCTTGCAGATTTATCCCGCGGATCCTGCGGTTGACATTCGGTTGCTCGGAATACGGACGGACCAGCTTCGCTTGATGATCGGAACCATTCCAAGCAACTACCGTCTCTACGACTATGACGAAATAAACGTTGCCAATTTCCTGAATGAAATCGATTTATTCCTGTACTTTAACAACGATTGGTGGATTGAGGCCCTTGGCATCGTCATTCTTGAGGCCATGCTGTCGAAAATTCCCTGTATCCTGCCTCACTACATGCAGAAAAATTTCGGGGAATTTGCAATTTATTGTAACCCTTCCAATGCATGGGCGACCATAATATCAAAATTGCAGAATCCAGATGAGTTGCAAAAAATGGTTGATCGCGCCCATGAGTTTGTTTCCAAGACGTATTCCATGGAGGCATTCTCGGATTGGCTCGCAGAAATTCGCTTTTCGCCGGCCAATTCATCCAACACGAAAGCGACCAGGTTAGATTCTTGCCACCTCATTGATTTGGCCAACGACACCCTTTTCAATACCTTTGCGCTCGAAAATATTGCACTTTCTATTGAGAAGGGAGAGCGATGCGCTATTGCATTCGATGCGAAAACAGAACTTTGCGCCTATGCTCGCGCTTTCATCCTTGAACGAAAAATACCTGTAATCAATCTCTCGCCCAATATGACTATCGTTTCAAAGAAACTATGTCTGCATGATCCATTTTTGGCAGACCATTCCAACCGGCTGCGACAAATAAAAGCGGATGCAATCGAGATCATCCTCAACGCGCCGCCGAACAGCAGTCAGGCCGAACTTTTATTGCTTTTTACTGAATCGAAAAATATCTACATTCGGACTTGGTCAAGATCATCCCGGATTTGGACCGACCAAAATATTCCCAACAAGATTGTTGGAACTGCGGAAGCTGTCGTTACTGAGGAAACCATCGCGAAATTCGCGTCAATCCGGCCAACAACGCCCAGATATGTGGGAGTCTATTGCGAAGCAGGAACCGGCAAAATCCAAGCCGCGCTTGAGCGGGGACGGACTGTGGCAAAGCTTCCCATAACCGTATTCAGAGCTGACGAATCGCAGAAAAGTGGCATGAATTTCCTCAAATGGATCGCGTCCGTGCATTATCTGCAAATCGTCACGGAAAATGAAGCGATCGAGCAGTCGACGAAGTCTGTAATCACTCTCGCACAGGCACTGTCCATTCCGTTCAGCCTGGTGAACGCCGATGATGAACGTGGCTTCAGACAACTGGTCCGCATCGGGGCTGGAAATGTCCGCCACTAAGTACCATGCTCTGATCCTGGACCTCGACGAGCGCAGTAGCCATCTACTGAAATGTTGGGCCGTCTCGGATGAACTTGCTCGATACCACGGCAAGGAAAGCATCCTTCTTTCCAACAAGGCAAACCTGGGAATAGCGCTCCAAGCCGGACTGAAGTGTGAGTACTTTCCGGGCCTGTCTTCGAACGGCTTTGACCTCGAGCTTTGGAACAAATGGCTTGAACTTCGGGTCTTTGAAATTTGTATCCAGTTCTCAGTCGACAAGATCATCTACATTGGCTCCGCTCCGCCGTCCGGTTTGCTCAGAGCCCTGAACGGGTTTCCGCAAATCCAAACGTTCTGGATCCACTCGGGCGGCACTGGGATCAACCCTGCACAAAGCGATCTCGCCATCCATTTCAATTTCGCTTTTGAGGAGAGCACGGTTCCGGTGGCTGTTGTAGAACGATCGAGGCAAGGCCTTTTCGAACCGATTCCGGTAATCTTCAGGAGAACCGAAACTGTCGAAATACAAAAACCCGCGATGCCGAATTCCAAGCCTAGTATTTTGTTGTGTCTGGGGCTGGAGTACCGACGCTGGACACTCGCTGCGATGCAGATGGCCGAAAGCTTGTTGGATTGCGACCAGGAACTGAAAGTAAGCTTCAGTGATTGCAACGAACTCATTTGCCTTGCATGGGAAGGACCCTACGGCTTCAACCAGATTCCATCAGGTTCCATGGCGCCGGACGTCGATGTCCTCATCACGGACAATCCGGACACAGCCGGTTTTTGGGAACTCGTCGATGCTTGCGTTCCCGTAATATTGCTGAAAGGCCGTTCGTCCCGGAGTACCAAAACTTTCGACTACCTCACCCGCAACAAGTTTGCTGTGGAGGTGGATCCTGCGGCCGCTCGGGACATCGCACCTGGAAGCCTTCGAAAGCGGCTCGAGCGTCTCCGGAAACGGAATCGCGACGATGCACTTTGCAACGGCACTGAGATTGTTGGTCGGCGTCTCATGCAAACCAGCCCTTTAGGATGATCGTATGGTCAACGCGCCCAACTCACAGATCGAAGTCGTCCGCATGAGGTTGGAGGCCCAAACCCGCAATAGCCAGCTCATCGAACGGGTCGGCGGCAAGAACCCGCGCATCGAGCTTCTTTGCGTTGACAGGGGCACCAGGAACATCGAGAGGCCAGTTTATGCCTCGGGCTCCAGTCCCGCCTTGCTCGATCCATTGCAGTCAATCGCGCCGCTCGTTCCGTCCGGAAATGCGGCCTTTCTGAACAATCCGGTGAGACCGAAGCGCACTCTGCTCATCGACTGCAGCACATTGGGTTTGGAGGAGGTCAAGGAATTCTGGTATACTTGGCCGCAAGAAGTCGCAGCCGCGCAGATCACGGGTGTCTTGATTGTCAGTGATCCGCGTTCCTTGATCCTGGCAGTGCAGGGGGCGTGTGTTGAGTGGGTGCCCTTGCTGGGAAAAAAAAGTTCTCGCAATGAAAAGAAGTATTTTCAATCCAAAATGGAATTCATAAAGCGCAAATATGGCACCAAAAAAATCCTCAGGATCGACAGGGGTTTCTTCAATTTACCGGACCGATTAAAGCGATGAATGCCACCAGAAAAATCTCGCTTGTCAGCATCATTGCCATCTTCCTGCAAGGCGTCGCAGCCTTTTCGGCAAGTGCTGTCGAGCCGGAGACCGGGATCGGCACAGACGGCTACAAAGGAGCAATGGTAAGGGATGCCATTCTTCAATCAAAAGAACTCACTTCGTCATTGTATGGCATCGCGATTGAAATGGTTGACCTGCCATTGCCGCGCGGCTCGCGCAGTTCCATCGCCTCGATAGACGCGGGAATTTTCTACATCTCGAACATAGGCAAGCTTTATTTCCGCAGCATGAATGGCTCGGACCGCGGTTTCATACCGATTGGAAGGGATCTTGTTGTAGACAAGACTGCTTCTGCATTCAGACGTTTCGAACAGGCATACATTTCCGTGCTCGACATTGCCGCGCGGAAAAACGGAGAGGGTAAATACACGCTTTTCGCCAGCTATATCGCTGCAGACGATGCCAGGGGCTGCCTGTTCATCCGCGTCATGAAAAACGAGGTGGCTGGTTTTGTGGATGGCCTCCCTGTCTTGTCGGGCGATTGGGTTGAATACTATAGAACGAAGCCATGCCTGCCTGTCGAGAAATTGCACCACGAACTGATCTCTCTTGCGGGCGGGCGGATCGCGTTTCACGACGGCAGTCTCTACCTTTCCGTAGGAACCCTGAATTGGGAAAAAACCGAAAAGGGAACGGTCACCGCGCAAGATCCGGATTACGATTACGGCAAGATCTTGAGGTTCGCCGGAGGCTCGAACGAGCGGGAAGTTTACTCTCTCGGGCACCGGAACCCGCAGGGTCTCTTCATAAACCAGGAAGGAACCGTGTTTGAAACCGAACACGGACCGCAAGGTGGCGACGAAATCAACATCGTCGAAAAAGGCGGAAACTATGGCTGGCCGATGGTAAGCTACGGCGTACAATACGAAACCCATCGCTGGGAATGGAGCATTGAACAGCAGCGGCATTCAGGTTTCCGAAAGCCGATTTATGCCTTTGTTCCATCGATCGGCATCTCGCAGACTGTTCAATTGCGCGGAAAGGGCTTCCCGGAATGGGCGGGCGACTTGATGGTCGCGTCACTCAGGGCCCGTTCTATCTACCACGTACGCGTCGATGATGGCCGTGTAATCTTTGCCGAGCCCATATTCATCGGCGAACGGGTGCGAGACATTGAAGAGCTTGCGGATGGGCGTATTGCGTTCGTCACCGATTCTGCGCTTTTCGGTATTTTGTCAGCAATGCCCGATGATGGCGCCAAGCTGGCCAGATCCACCGAAGTCGAAGCGGTAAAGACGTATTTGCAAGAATCGACCGATCGAACCCCAAACGGCGATGTGACAGCGGGCGAGGCCGCTTTCCAGAACCAGTGCATGTTTTGCCACGACGCTGAAAGCAATACCGGCGCAAAACCGGGGCCAGGTCTTTTTTGTGTCTTTGGACGGCGCGTGGCGTCCAATGCCAGCTATCCCTATACGTTTGCGTTGAGATCCAAGTCTGATCAAGACTGGGGCGCGGAAAACCTGCGGGCTTTCCTTTCGGAGCCTGTGGCGTGGGCACCGGGAACTGCCATGAACACGCGGATAACGGGGAACGACCTCGATGATCTGATTGCCTATCTCTACTCAAGGACAAAGGCACAGTGCGGGCAATCCTTCCAACCCGCCAAGGCAATTGAGGGGATTCCACCCGAAACTGCGCAGATATGCGAAACCGGAGCTGCGGTTGCCGCCCTGAAAGCCTGTACATCACTCATTGAGCAGGGCGATTTGACCGGGGACGCCCTCGCGACCGTCTTTGAAAACAGGGCTTTGGCATACCGGCAAAGCAGCGATCTTCAAAATGCAATATCCGATCTGGGAAGGGCAATAACGCTCAACCCGATGTCGGTTCACGCGCTGATGAACCGTGCCGACACATATGTCCAGAAGCATAATTTCGAACTCGCTATTGAAGACTATTCGGCGGCGATACGGCTCAACCCGCGAAACGACCATGCACTCCTGGGCCGGGGAATTGCACACATGGACAACAACGAACCACGGCTGGCCATTGCCGACTTCGACGAGTCGATCAAACTTAATGGGAAGGCCCCAATTCCCTATAACATGCGCGGTGATGCACATGCCCGTCTGGGCGAGCACGACCTTGCCATCGCTGACTATGACAGGGCAATCGAACTGGACCCCAACTACGCCAAAGCCTACTACAACCGGGGAAATGCCTACACGGATAGGGGCGATCTCAACCGGGCGCTGTCCGACTACAGCAAGGCGATTGAACTTGCTCCAACGGATGGGGAAAATTTCAACAAGCGGGCCATAGCCTACCGCGACGCACGAAAATTCGCCGAAGCGATGGCTGACTTTCAGAAGGCAATCGATCTCGATCCGATGGCCGGCGGAAACTACTATCATCGCGGACTAGCGCATTCTCAGCTGGGCGATTTTGATGCAGCGATCAAGGACTACAGCGAGGCAATGCGCCTGGACCAAGCGCAAGCCTATCATTTTTATGAACGAGGCTTGGCTTACAAGGCCAAGGGCGATCTGCCCAATGCGGTCTCCGACCTCGGTGCCGCCATTTCCCGTGATCCCACATTCACTTTCGCTTACTTCAACCGGGCCCTTGCCTATAGCGCAGCCGGACAGGCAGACTTGGCGGTCGAGGATTTCAACAAGGCTCTCGAATTGGATGCAGGGCTCGGCGATGCGTATTACAACCGCGGCCTTATTCTCAAAGGCAAGGGCCAGATCATGGACGCGGTTTTAGATTTCAACAAAGCAATCGCGATCAACCCGAGTTCGGCTTTCGCTTTCTTTAACCGCGGCCTCGCCTACCAGCAGAGTGGAGACACGGCGCGGGCGAGAGCGGATTGTACTGAAGCGGTCAGGCTTGACCCGGCCTTGTCGAATGACGCTAGGAAAGCTGGATTGGGCTGTATAGACCCTGACTAGGGTGCCAGGCATTCTCCACCTCGAGATCCTTCATCTGTTTGACCTGATCAGATTTCAAACGGCCGAACTCCCGCCGCTGGCGGAAATACGTGGCCTTGGTCTGTCCAGTTGCTTAGTACCCGTCGAAAATCCTTTACAGAGTGCCTTTTCGTTGACGGGGCGTTCTTTGTTCGTTTCGATGTTTTTATAGGCTAAGCCACTGAAATCACATAAACAAAGGCTGACTCTTAATCAGCGGGTCACAGGTTCGATCCCTGTCGCACCCACTAAGGATTTCAAGGGCTTACGGCGTTTGGTCAAGGACCCCAAAACGAGTTATCGACCGGATATTTGAACAGTTGCGCTGTAGGCAGGACTTATGGCTGGCAGACTTTGCTTCAGCTTCGCGATAGATGGCGCGCCTACCAACAAAAATGTTGTTCTGTTTGTTTCGTGACTGGCACCTGTCCTGCAACATTACTTCTTCAGCCCGAGTGCGATCAGGATCGCCGCTGCAATGGCAGCCGCAATGCACATCACGGTTGCCTGCCAGCCAAAATTTGCATTGATTTGTCCCAGCACCAGCGCGCCAACAAGACCGCCCAGATAGTAGCTGGTCAAATACAGCCCGCTGGCTTGGGCCCTGTCACTTCGGACATTTGCAGAAACATAGCCTGTGGCGGCTGCTTGGGCGGCAAAGGTCGAGGCGCCCACGATTGCCAGTCCGAGCAGCACAACCCATATTTGTCCGGACAATGTTAGCAAAAGCCCTGCAAGGGCAAAAGCCAGGGAGAAGACCAGTGCAGATCTGGGTCCGAGCCATCTGACCAGATTGCTTGCCATCGGCGTGGTTATGATTGCCGGGGCAAATACCAGATAGACCAGCCCCAAACGCATCGGTGAAAGGCCCAGTTCATTCACGAGGTAAAGGTTCACATAGGTGAACACGCCGACGAAAATGAACAAAATAAAGAAGCCGATGGAAAAGGCAGCACGCAATTGCGGCGTGGCAAAATGGCGTTTCCAGGCTTCGAGCGCGGGCCCGCCACGTTTTGGCGGTACATCGTCGCTGGCGCCAATCAAAATCAGCGCCAAGGCTGCGCCGACCAGATTGAGACCGGCGAAAAACAAAAACGATCCCGATAGTGATGTTGCGTCCGAAAGCGATACTGCAAGAAGACGGCCAACGAGATTGGAAGCCACGTTTCCGGTGATATAGGCAGCCAAGGCTCCGCCGGCAGCTGTCATGTCACAGCGTTCCGACAGATACGTCATTGTCAGGGTGAAGGCCGCCGCCATCAATGCGCCTTGCACAACGCGCAGTCCCATGAATACCCAGATGCTGTCGGCAACCGAAAGCAACGCGGTTGGTACCGCGAGCAAGGCGAGGCAAATCCAGATGCCCCGCTTTCGGTCTATCCGGTCGGCGAACCATGCAACCGTCAGGCCCGAGATGACCATCCCCAGTGTTGCAGCATTGACGGCAAAACCGGCGGTTCCAGGATCCGAGTTGTATGCAACGATAATTTGCGGGAGCAGGGCTTGCGCACCGAACAGGTCAATAAGGGTCAAAAAACTGACCATCGCCACGATCGCCGAGCGTCTGACCACGTCAAGCGGGCGATCGCCCATCAGCAAGCCTTTGATTGAAATGTTCATGGCTTGTATTCTCCGCCGTTGAGGTGAAATCAGGTTGTCAGTTTCCGGGTGCAGTTCATCTGTCGTCGGTCTGAACGGGGCGGACCGGAATGAGCATCACCCGTGCTCCGCGCTGCCAGGTGAGATAAGACCATACCCAGCTGGAACCGACCGATATCCTGTTGGTAAACCCGTCAAGAAATGCCACATGGGTCAGGGACCAGGCGATCCACGCAACAAACCCGGACAATTTCAGCCAACCGAAATCAACGACTGCCTTGTTTCGACCAATCGTGGCCATGGTACCCCAGTCCCTGTATTTGAAGGGCTTTGGCATCTTGCTGCCTTGCAATTGCGCCTTGATAACTTTGCCGACATGCAAGCCCATTTGCTTTGCAACAGGTGCAAGCCCGGGAAGTGCCTTTGAACCGTTCGCCGGAACATTTGCGGCGGTATCCCCAACCACAAAAATGCTGTTGTCGCCGGTAACCCGCAAATGCTCGTCCACCAGAACGCGGCCAACTTGATCCGCCGGACAGTCCAGCCATTTTGCTGCGGGCGAGGCCTTTATGCCAGCAGCCCAAATTACGGTTTCGCTCGCAAGTGGCTCATGATCCAACCAGACCGTGCCGGCCTGAATGTCGGTGACTTTTGTGTTGGTCAGGACTTCAATGCCGATTGCTTCCAGCGCTTTGCGGGCAATCGAAGCGAGCTTTTCGTCAAACGAGGGGAGAATTCTGGGGCCTGCCTCGACCAATTTTACCTTCGCACATCTTGGAGAGACAGAACGAAAATCACGGGTAAGAGAATGGCGGGCGAGCTCGGCAATTGCGCCCGCCATCTCAACCCCGGTTGGCCCTGCGCCGACGATGACGAACTCAAGCAGCGCGTCCCGCGTTTTCCCCCGCGGTTCCATTTCGGCCCGCTCAAACGCGCCCAGAATGCGATGGCGCAGATCATAGGCATCCTCAATGGTCTTGAGTCCGGGAGCGTTCGCCGCCCATTCGTCATGGCCAAAATAGCTCTGCGTGGCGCCCGTTGCGATGACAAGATAATCGAATTCGAGGGTCTTGCCTGAACTTGTGTTTACAGTGCGCCCGGACCGATCAATCCCGGTGACCTCGTCCCAGAAAATGCGAACATTGCCTTGGGAGCGCAAAATGTGCCGGATGGGTTGGGCTATCTCGGCTGGAGCAAGCGCCGCGGTGGCAACCTGATACAACAGCGGCTGGAAAAGATGATGGTTCCTGCGGTCGATCAGCAAAACATCCGCCTTTGCCCCGGAAAGCGCACGCGCGGCGGATATGCCGGCAAAGCCGCCACCAACGATGATGATTTTTGGCAAAGCAGAGGCCTCGGTCACGCCGCTGTCCAACCACCATCAACCGGCAGGGAGACGCCGGTAATATTGTCCGCAGCCTCTGAACACAGGAACAGGGCGACACCGGCCAGCTGCTCAACAGTCACGAATTTCTTGGTCCATTGCGCCGCAAGCAGAACGTCGCGCTTGACAGCTTCTTCCGAAATTCCGCGCGCTGCTGCGGTTTCGGGGATTTGTTTCTCCACCAGCGGCGTCAGAACATAGCCGGGACAGATTGCATTTACCGTCACGCCGTCTTGCGCTGCCTCGAGAGCCACGGTCTTGGTAAAGCCGGTAATGCCGTGCTTGGCCGTGACATAGGCCGATTTGTAAGGCGAAGCGACCAATCCATGCGCTGATGAGATGTTGATGATGCGGCCCCAACCGCGCTTCTTCATGCCGGGCAGCGCAGCGCGGGTGGTATGGAATGCAGAGTTCATGTTGATGGCAACGATCAGGTCCCAGCGTTCGGGCGGGAAAGTCTCCACCGGTTCAACGGTCTGGATGCCGGCATTGTTGACAACCACGTCGACCGTACCGAAACGCGCCTCTGCATTCACAATCATGGTGACGATCTGGTCGGGCTTTGACATGTCCGCAGCGTCGTAAGCGATCGAACCGGTCCCAAGTTTTTCCAGTTCAGCGACTTCAGCGGCAATTTCAGACGCGTCGCCCAAGCCATTGATAACCACGTTGGCGTTGACGGCGGCAAAGCCGCGCGCAATTCCCAGACCGATACCGGAAGTAGAACCGGTTACCACTACCGTTTTTCCATTCATGTCCATTTGGTTTCTTCCCGGATGACGGCCACGGCCGAAAGTTTCATTTGGCAGCAAGAGTTTCGATCATTTCCCCGCCGCAAGCTTCGTGCAGGATGAGGCCTTCTCCCGGATCGTGCGGATCGAGCCACGGTGTTTTGGCGAGTGTCTCTTTGGTGTGCCGATAGCCGGCCTCCCGCCGTTGATGAATCCCTGCGCGGCTGAAATCGATGTCCTTCAAGTGATCTTCACCGGGCAGTGTAGGCGCAAGCAGGCGAACGACATGCATCTTCGTGGTGCAGCCGTATCCGAGCATTTCGCGCACCGAGTTGTCTTTCAGTTTTTCCTGCGGAACCAGTTTGCCAAGTTCGGCAACAATGTGCCGCAGCTTGTGCAATTGCCGTTGCCGTTTGATGTGCGTCACGGCGCGGCTTGAGTACTGGACATCTTTTTGCCGGTTGCTGACTTCCCACAGGGTCTTGGGTTCCTCGCCGTCGGGATTCCACAGATGCACGGCAAAGACCAGTGAATCCCGACGCGGCCGGTCGTCAAACACAGCCTCTACCGGCGTGTTCGACAATATGCCGCCATCCCAGTACAGCTCGCCATCAATGCGCACCGCCGGAAATGCCGGGGGCAACGCACCCGAAGCAACCACATGTTCAAGCCCCAACGGCATGTCGCGGCTGTCGAAATACCGCATTTCAGCGGTGCTTACCGATGATGCACCGACAGTCAGGCGGGTGCCGGAATTGGCAAGATAATCAAAGTCGATCAGGTCAGACAAAGTTTCGCGCAGCGGATCGACCGAATAGTAGCCGGCCTCCTCGGCACCCAAGACATTGTGCTGGCTCAGGAAAGCAGCCTGCCGCGGCCGGAAAAAACCGGGCAGGCCCATGGCGACTGTCTGCAGATTGCGTGAAACGGCGCTCATCCAGGCATCGAAAATGCCAAAGTTCTGCTTATATTCGACGCGTTTCCAAAATTCGATCAGCCGTTCGAGACGATCGGCTGGCGCATTGCCGGCAATGATGGCCGCATTGATGGCGCCAATGGATGTTCCGATCACCCAGTCCGGTTCGATCCCGGCTTCGTGCAGCGCCTCGAACACGCCCACCTGATAGGCGCCAAGTGCGCCGCCTCCCTGCAGAACCAGGACAATTTGACCCAGTTTCCTGATATCCTTGTCTAGAGCACTCATTGCGTTGCCTCCCGGCGGCCGATCATGGTGAGAAGTGCTGTCGGCTGGCTTGCGGCGGCACTGTGGCGAAAGCCCGGCATAGTGGTTGGAGAACTGAAATTGGTGACTGGTCCGTTTGAACCAGTCACCAAAGTTTTATTCGGTGCAGTCGGCCAATTTGGCGCAGTCGGCAACCGATGATACGATGGAGGCTACAACTTCCGTCGCCTTGGCAAATTCGGCATCGCGGTTGGCGATTGCGTAGCGCTGAGCAACCCATTTCCAATCCTGGTAGACAGCCCAGACCTTTCCGGCGCTGTCTTCATGCACCAGCATGCGGACCGGCCAATCCATGCCGCTTTCCGGGTTTGCGGTCAGGAACAGCAATCCAAGTGGCGGGTTGCCGAAAATGAGCAGGCGCGAAGGCTTCAAATCAATACCGGCGGATTTGCCAAGATCGGATTGGTCAATGGTCGCAAGGAACATGATGCCTTTGGCTTCGATGTCAGCCTGGATTCGCTTCGCTGTTTCTTCGACGGAATAGGCGCTGCGGGTACGCATGAGGCCGTCGCCTTGCAGCTGAACATTGCCAGCCGTTTGGGCGAAGGACGCAACCGGGGCGGCAACCACCAGTAGCACGGCTGCCAGGGCAGACCGGAAAGTCACGGCGAGTGCGGGAAAATTGAACATCTGGGAACCTTTCGAGTTAGGGCGATTGGAATGCGCAGGGCAGGCGATCTGCTGAACCAAGGGGATACGCACCGAAACGATACGGTTTCCCGCTATCGTCCCGGCGCGTCAGGGAGAAGTTGACGTTGCTTGGTTCCCAGCGATTACATCGCGTCGGCGGCTGGCATTTCTGGCGGCAGCAAATCGCCGGAAAGGATCACCACCGGCTTGTCACTTTCGTTGCGCCACCAATGCGCCACGTCGGCTCCGAACTCACCAACGACATCACCGGCCTTGTGCTCGATCGCGACCTTGCAGGTGCTGTTGTATTCCATGATGGAGCCTTCAAGAATTAGGATGTTGGCTGCGCGTTTTTCATGCGAGTGCCAGGGAACAACGCCATTTGGCTGGACCACGAGCTTGCGCGAGCGAAGCATGTAGCCTTTGAACGCCTCGCCCTTGCTTGAAAGATCAATCGCCGAAAGCACATCGTCCGTTACATCTTTCGGCGTTGTTTCGCCAGAAGTGCGCGCTCCGGCCATAACCTGGTCGGCCGGGCATTGGCCAGCGTATGCGGGGGCCGCCACGGTGAAGACCGCCGGGGCAAGCGCTGCGAGAATGACGGCACGCGCCGTCTTGGTGGACAGGATTGTTGTCACAGTAATTTTCCTTTCTCTGGAATGGTAGGGTTGGGTGGTAAATCAAGTCAGGTCGCAGTCACGACTGACCTTTTGCTTTGCTCAATGCGTCGGTTGACGCACTGGAAATTTTTGAAAGCATGTCCTGACCGAGCTTCATGCTGCGGTTCGACATTTCAACGTATCGCTGCAGGGTCGTTTCCATGGCTTGCTGCCGGGACTGCCCAAGCGAATTCAGGTCCATCGGTGAGGCGGTGTTGGAAAGTGTCTTGGCCATGTCATCCTGCACCGACTTGGCTGTGTCTGCAAAAATTGAAGCAAATTCTGAAATGCTCTGCACAAGTATGCCGCTCACTTCATTCGTCATTTTCACATTGTTGAAAATATGTGAAATGGATGCATTTACTCCGTCGAAATATGCATCAATCATTGAAATCGCGATTTCGTCTTTTGTATTCTCAATTTTTAATTTTGAAGACATGATTTAAGCTCCAGAACATTTAATTCTTTTTGCTGCGTATTGTTTTTATACTTTGTTTTGTGGATTGTGGGATAGTCGTTGTCGCCGCGAGTGTAAATTGAAGACGGCGCATGGTTTCGATGCTCAAAACGTATCGCACGCCGGCGCAGGGCCAGCTCGTTGGCAAACAGCGATTTTGAAAAGTTGGAGGAAATTTGCTAAATATATGAATATATTGGAAAAACAGGAATATTCATTGAGTTGGTTTGCAATTTTCGGACCCCGGTATCGTCAGCCAGTCGATGGTACCGCAACCATTTTCATGGCGGCAATCGCGCATTCGTGAAGCAATGTCATCGGCGTTCACAAGGTCGTGCACGCTTGAAGGGCGTCTGTAAACGAGCCGCAGAGTGAACAATGGCAAACACGCAATGTGATGTATCAATGCCGGGGACCAAGCTGTCTGGCAGTTTGGCCAGTCACAACAAGCCGGTGTGGTTTTGCTGGCGCTGAAACTCCATGCACAAGGAAACGAAGAGCCCCACGATCGGTGAATGCTTGCGCCCGCGAACCGTGGCGACCGATATTGTCCGTTTGATCTGAGGGTCGATCAATGGCCTTCGAAGGAGTTCAGGAAACAGTGCCATGAATTCGGGCATGCAGGCGCAACCCATTCCCGCCACGATCATCGCCTGTATCCAGTCTTCGTGTTCGCTGCGATATCGCACATCAGGTTCAAAATCGCATGTGCCGCTTTGATGGGTATATTGGGAAACATACTCACAGTTGAGGCGCTCGAGATACGGCTCTCCGTTCAGCTGCGAAACGGGCACATTGTCCATTTGCTCAAACCGGTGTCCCCTTGGAAAGGCGACCACATAACGTTCGTCGTAGAGGCTGGTCAGCGCGAAAGCCGACGGATAAACGGGCATGCCGACAAGTGCCACGTCAATGGAACCCTCGCTCAGCATTTCAATAATTTTCTCGCCAGGCGCTTCGAGAAGCTCAATATTGATTTGAGGCGCCTTCATGGTCAGGTGGGAAATGATGGGAACCAGCCGCACGGGACCGATTGTGCACATGATGCCGAGTCTGAGTGTGGCTGCGGCCATGGTCGAGTAGTCGGCGGCTTCTGCCTTCACCGAATCCGTCAGGGCAAGCGCGCGTTCCAGGCTGGGCCGGACAATTTGCCCGAGCTCGGTCAGATGTGTCCTGCCCCTCTCACGGCGAACAAGTTCGGCACCAAATTCCAGCTCAAGGCTCTTGATTCCGCGCGACAAGGTTGGCTGCGAAACATCACACAATTCGGCTGCCTTGGTGAAATTCAATGTTTCTGCGATTGCAAGGAAATACCGTATCTGGGCAATTTCCATTGGCGTGCCTCATTGTGAAATTTTTGGAACCATATTGTTGCGACGTGTCTACTCCCCTTGGTTTGCGATTACCATGGCGGGGCAAGCGGACATTTGTATCGTATTGAGATCACTGCTCCATCTTCGGGAGGCAAGATGTCGGCAAAATCAAACGTGTGCCGCAGTTGTTGGTGTAAGGGCTGATGGTTGGCGGTCCACCAGATAATCGGTGATACCGGCAGCCAACCAGATCGCAAACAGGGTCACCCAGGCTGTCAGGGCGAAAACGCTGGCTCCGGTAACGCCTGCCCCAACCGCGCAGCCGCCCGCCAACATGCCGCCAAAACCCATCAGCGCCGCGCCTGCCAGATAGCGGCGCATCGCCATGCCGCCTTCAAATCCCTGCAACTCCAGCTCCCTAGTAGCAAAAGCTGCGATGAAAGAGCCGATGAAAACCCCTGGCACCAAGCCGACATCAAAATCGATGATGGTGCCTGGCGCGCTCAAAAACAACATCAAGGTGTCGGCAGACGGACCCGTAAACGTGATCGATTCCATCTGCACAGGATCAAATGCAATTGCGGACATCGAGTTGGTGAACCACCAGGCCAGGGGTACGGTTGCACCGACCATCAGGCCACTGACGATATGCCAGGGTTTCACCCCGCGCCAGATGGCGAGAACAAGGCTGGCAATTATGGCAATTGCGGCGACAATTGCCGCTGCAAGGCTGTCCATCCTGGCCATTTCCAGCAAGTCATTGCCGCCGGTTGCGCTGCTGGTGACGACATTTGCCAGGCTTTCACGGACGGGAGAAAGAAACCCGCGCAGGCTGGCCTGTGCTACGACGGCAAAGACAAGTCCTGACAACAATGCCCGCAAGTTTCCGGTGGCTGCCAGCACCAGCAGGCGGCTTGCGCAGCCCCGGGCCAACACCATGCCAACGCCGAACATCAGGCCGCCAAGCGCAGCCCCGGAAAGACTTTGTGGCGAGGCGAGCTGTCGTGCTTCGCCCGGCTGGATGATGCCCAGCCAGGACAGCATTGCAGTTCCGGCAATTGCCGAGCTGAAAACAAGCAGCCAGAGGGCCGTCTTGGGACCAATCGCGCCACGCGAAAATTCGACAGTTGCCGCACGCAAACAAAACCGGCTTTGCTGTGCAAATGCCCCAAACAGCATGCCGATCAAGATCCCGCCGATCAACAATGCGCTGCTTTCGCCGAAATATTCAACCAAACCGATGAGGTTCATCGCCATTCTCCCTGTTGCTGACCATGAGTGTTGGCAAGGTAAGTGGCATTGACCTTGATCAAGCATTGCCGCATACATGCAGGAAATTATATGTGTGGAGGAAACGCCATGACTCTTTCGGTTGATCGTCGCCAATTGCTGAAATGGTCCGCAGCATTGGGCCTCGCCGGTTCATTCCCGCTGCCCGCATTCGCTACCAACAAGCTGGAACTGGGCTCGAAGCAAATTACTGCCATCAGTGACGGCAATCTTTCACAGCCGGTCAAAATGCTGTTTCCAGAAATTCCAAAGGCGGAAATTGAAGCAATCCTCAGCGCGAACGGCTTCCCATTGGGAGCGCTTGAACCGCCATGCAATGTGACTTTGTTGCGCGATGCCGACCGCCTGGTGTTGTTTGATGTGGGAGCGGGTGCCAATTTCCAGCCGACTGCCGGAAAATTGCTCGAGAGTCTTGCCGCTGCCGGGGTGGAACCGGGCGATGTCACGGATGTGGTATTCACCCATGCCCACCCTGACCATTTGTGGGGACTGGTCGATGAATTCGACGAATTCGTGTTTGCCAATGCGCAGCATCACATGGGTGAAGTTGAATGGAATTACTGGCGGGCAGGGGACACGCTCGACAAGATGCCGGAAGAACGCAAGACCTTCGTTGTCGGTGCGCAGGCGCGGCTTGCGCTGCTTGAAGAGTCGATCAAGCTGTTCAAGTTCGGCGCGGAAGTGTTGCCGGGGATTGAGGCAGTCGATACTTCCGGCCACACGCCGGGTCACACGGCCTTTGCCATTTATGACGGGTCGCAGAGCGTGATGGTGCTTGGCGATGCCATCACGCAATCTGCCGTTTCATTCCAGAAACCCGACTGGCACGCTGGCTCTGACCATGATCCGGTCAAAGGCGCGCAAACACGAACGGCCTTGCTGGATCGACTGGCCAATGAAAAAACCGGCTTTGTCGGTTACCACCTGACACATCCGGGCATCGGCAGGGCGGAAAGGGATGGCTCCAGCTACAGGTATGTTGCCGGTTAAGCGCTATTCGGCTGGTTGCCTTCGCGTTGATTGCATGAAGCCAAATGGTGCACCCTCGACCAGATAACCAAGGCCGAGCCGTGAGCCCAATGCCATGGCGACAATCGACAACGGTGCTGAAACGCTCATGGTGGAGAGGGCGGAAACGCCCTGGCCGATGGTGCAACCCAGCGCCAGAACGCCGCCGGTTCCCATCAGGAATGCACCCAGCAGATGGCGGCCAAGTTCGCGGGCGTCGTCGCAGGCTTCCCAACGCATGTCATCGGTACTCCAGGCCGCAATTGCTGCGCCGCAAAATACGCCGACGGCGAGCCCTATGCCATAGTCGGGGATGGTTCCGGTCACGGTAATGACCTGAAAAATGAGATCGCCGACCGGCATCACAAATGAACCCGCTTCCAGTTCTACCGGCGTCATCAGCGTTTGGGCGTAAAAGCTGGTTGCAAGCCACCCGCCAGCAATCGCACCACCCAACGTCAAGCCGGCAGCAATCTTCCAGCCTTCCTTGCGAAAAGTCGGGCTGGAAAACACCCAGGCAAATGCAGCAAGACACAAGAGCAAAGGCAGCAAAAACCCGAAATCAATCCCGGAAAAGGCGGCAATGATTTCGCCAAGCGACTGTGTGGCGGTTCCCTTCAGAGGCAATGCAAGGGGTTCAATCACACCGGTGCGGAAATGGCCGATCAAGCCGCGCTGCGCGGCCAGAGCGGCAAGGCCGATGCCGGTCAGAACCACGAGCGCGCGTAAATTGCCGCCGCCCATCCGGACAATCGCCCCGAAGGCGCAGGTGCCGACCAGCGCCATTCCGATGCCGAACATCAGGCCGCCGAGAATGCTGCCAGCCCAATTGATCATCGGGACCATGTAGAAGCTGCCGGACAGGTCAATGGACCCGGTGGCCACGAGCGCCTGTGTGAACAGCATGGCTGTGGCCGCAGCCAGAACCCAGGCCCTCAGTCCGTTGCTGTCGCCGGCATACCAGTGACGCTCCAAGGCGGACATGGTGCAAAAATGGCTCCGGCGTGTGACAAAGCCGACCAAGGTTCCCATGGCCACGCCCGTGGCTGGCAGCAGCCAGCCTGAATCGATCCCGAACATCGCACCCTCCCGCGCAAGTGTGCGCTGTCTGGATTTTGAGGCATTTGGTGCAATGTTTCAAGCGGCTGAAAAACCGCTCATTGCTCTTGGCCTATTGCTCGGGGCCGGGTCGGACCGGACGACAAAAAAGTTCATAAAGCGCGCCGATGATGGTCGAAATCTCGGAGTTTACCACGCTGTAGTAGATCGCACGGCCATCGCGCCGTGCGTTGACAATTCCATCGAAGCGCAACCGGGCCAGTTGCTGCGAAACTGCCGCCTGCGGCATTGTGAGAATTTCTTCCAGTTCTGAAACGGTTTTCTCGCCTTCGGACAAAAGGCACAAAATAACGAGGCGCGTTTCGTGGGAAAGCGCTTTCATCAGGTCGCTTGCCTTGCGCGCCTGCTTCATGAGGGCAGCAGGATCACTGGTATCCAGCAGCGGTTTATCCATCAACAAAGTCATGGGATCAAATCCGTTTGTCTTTCGGACCCATATCCGATTTGCATTCTCAATGCCACGGTCGCCCTGCCGCAATAACGGCAAATCAAGCTAGTTTGACGGCTGAATTCCTGCATTGGCCAACATTTCTGCCAACAACGGCCAAAAAAAGTCATCGCCTGCATAGCCGCGCAGGCGACCCAGTTCCTTGCCGTTTTCCACCAGCACGAAGGTCGGCGTGTAACGATCGACCTGAATGTCCTTGAGATCGGCGGGCCAAGGCGCGTGAATATCCACCTGTCGAAGAGGTGCGAGCCGACCTTCAGCGGTTTTTGGGTATGCGACACCAATCTCGGCATGCCAGCGTTTGCACCAGGCGCATCCAGCCTGTTCCATCATGACAAGTTCTGCCGCCTGCGCTTTGCCTGATGAAAAATTTGGAGCAAGCGACACCAGGAACAAGGCAGTCAGGAATGAAATGATCGCTTTCATGCGCCACGCTCCGCGTTTGTCATCATTCGGCACTTGCAATAGATAGCAATGTTTGAATATGAATGTCCATGCCCTGTTTTTGCAGTGAAGAGATTGCGCGGGGCGGGAGGATGCCATTTTGCTGGATGTAAGTTTCGGCGGCGCGTTCATCGCTGGCCTGCTGTCATTTGTTTCTCCTTGCGTGCTGCCGATCGTGCCGCCTTATCTGGCCTATCTGGCCGGCCTGAGCTTCTCGACCATGGCCGGAGACACCATCGACAAGGCAACCGCGCGCCGTATCCTGCTGGCTTCAGTTGCTTTCGTGCTCGGGTTCACCACCGTGTTCGTGGCACTTGGTGCCACTGCCAGTGTGATCGGGCAGTCCGTTGCCCGCTACTTCGACATCCTGTCCATCATTGCCGGAGCGATGATCATGGTGATGGGGCTGCATTTTCTGGGTGTGTTCAAGATCGCCTTTCTGTACCGCGAGGCACGGCTTGAAGTTCGCAACAAGCCCGCCGGCATGATTGGTGCCTATGTCATGGGACTTGCCTTTGCCTTTGGCTGGACGCCTTGCGTCGGCCCCGTCCTGGCAGCGATCCTTTTTGTTGCCGGTTCTGAAGATTCGGCTCTGCGCGGTGCTTCGCTGCTGGCGGTCTATTCGCTTGGTATCGGCATCCCGTTCATTCTGGCGGGCGTGTTTGCCAGCCGGTTTATCGCCTTTGCATCGCGCTTCAAACGGCACATGCACAAGGTCGAAATGGCCATGGGCGCATTGCTGGTCGTTACCGGCATATTGTTCATGACCGGTCAGATGTCGCGCATTGCGCAATGGCTGATCGACACCTTCCCCTCGCTTTCAACCATTGGATAGGAGAATGACAATGCTGCGCAATTTGCTGATGGCTTTCGCATTCCTTGCGGCCTTGCCGGTTCTGGCTGGCGCGTCAGAGGTTGGCGAAGACGGCCTGCACAAGGAAGACTGGTTTACGATCACGTTCCGGGATGTCGGCGAAGACATCAAGACTGCCAGCGAGCAAGGCAAGCGCCTTGTGCTGATTTTTGAACAGCGTGGTTGCATCTATTGCGCGGAAATGCACGAGAAGATCCTCTCCGATCCGGAAGTCCGTGCATTCATCGAAAAGAACTACATGGTGGTTCAGTACAACATGTTCGGCGACGAGGAAGTCACGGACATCGACGGAGAAGTGCTGACCGAGAAGACGGCCGCGCGCAAATGGGGCTTCGTGTTTACACCCACCATGGTGTTCATGCCGGAAGCGGCCCCGGACGGAAAAAACTCGGCGCAGGCGGCAGTGGCCACCATGCCCGGCGCGTTCGGCAAGCTGACTTTTCTCAACATGTTCAAATGGGTCCATGAAAAGGGATATGAGGGCGAAGAGCACTTCCAGAAATATCACGCCCGCATCATCAACGAGCTGCGCGCCCAAGGCAAACTCGTCAGCGAATGATGCAAAATAATACATTCAAGTTGTTCATGCGAGCCACCTTCAGCGCCGCGTGATCACCGGTACCGGGTGGAAAGCTAGCGGCGCATCTGCAGGATTTCTGCAAGCCACGCCTCGGCCTGTTCTTTTTGATCCGAAAGGAGAACAGCATCTGGCGCACGCCTGATGGTGCGGCCATCGCGCAGGGTCACTCTTAACTCCCAGTAACCTCCAACGGAATATTCCTGATTCTTGTGCCACACTACCTCTGGCGGCCGTACATCCGTGAACGCGAACGCGGCAGTGCGACGGATACCAAACAGATACAGAGCCGCGACGCGCACCTCTTGGGCAGAGGCATCAAAGACGATCTTCCTCGCGGGGAACAAGCAGAGCCGAATCATTGCAACGCCAAGCCCCGTGGCCACCAGCGTGATGAGTGATCCAAGCGCAAAATGCGTGGGCCACTGCGTTTCATCTCCGAGGTTCCCGATGAGAATTGCGGTTCCGCGCACCAATCCGACCAACCCCAGGGCAAGCAACATCAGCCCGCCGATCAGCAGAGGCAGCCGAAAAGACAAAGGGAGCGCTGGTTCTTCAATCGTGAAGGTATCTCGCATTCTGGCCTCGGGCAATCCGTCCGCTCCGGCGTTGATGTCTTACGATTGGCACACCGGAAGGCCACTTTCTTCCACGGCGCAAGAACAAGGAACGGTCCTTTCATTTGCCGATTTTGGCATCCGGGCAGATTGTCCGCAATGGGCTCCTTTCGATGTAAGCCGACCTGATACAACGCCCTCTGCCGTTTTCTTTGGTCCAGCCGGCCGCCACGCCTGGCTATTTCTGCAGCCATCCCGGCTTGATCGTTTTGGTGACGGCCTTTGCTGCTGCCTGGGTCAGCCCTTTATGCAGCGGCAGGGAGATGTTTTCGACGCGCTGGGCCTTGCTTTCATGATGTTGGTCAGCGCACCGGTATTTTTGTCATGGAGTTCCCACGTTGGTCGCTGGCGGCCAGGAAGGCCACAATGCGAGGCGTGGGGGCGTTGTCGATGTTGGCACCCGTGCCGGGATCAAATCCAGAAATATCACGCCCGCATCATCAACGAGCTGCGCGCCCAGGGCAAACTCGTCAGCGAATGATGCAAAATAATACATTCAAGTATTCATATTTATGATTGAAATGGCCGGACTTTGCAGTTAGGGTTTCAGTCGGGAGTGAGCGGATTGACCGCATGAAGCGGTTGGTTCTGGTGTGCAGGGAGGAGAAACATTCGATGAAGCTGCAGATGCAGATCGTCATTTTCGGGATGGTTGCCGGACTCGGATTGCAGGCATCTGCTGCCGAAATTGCGCCAACTGAAATCAAGATCGAAGACAACAAGGTTGCAATGTCATTGACTGGCGTTGCGGGAAATCCGGAAGAGGGTGCCAACGCCTTCAAGGATCGCAGGCTTGGCAATTGTCTCGCCTGCCACGTCAATTCGGCAATGAAAAAAGAATTGTTCCAGGGTGATGTCGGTCCGGTGATGGACGGTGTTGCCGGGCGCTATTCGCCGGAAGAGCTGCGTGCAATCGTCGTGAATGCGAAAGTCACGCTCAACGAACAGTCCATGATGCCAGGGTTCTACACGCTCGATGTGGGCAAGAACGTACGCGAAGAATCGGTCGGAAAGACGGTTTTGACCGCCCAGCAAGTGGAAGATGTGGTCGCCTATCTTGCGACCTTGAAGTAACCGACTGGAACACGGAGCCAGATCATGAATCTCAACAGACGACAAACTCTAGGCCTGTCAGCGGCCGCGGCAGTTGTTGTGGCAGCCGGCCTGCGGGTCAGCCCGGCGCTTGCAACGACGGAAGATGCAGACAAGCGCATCATGGAATTTACCGGCGGCAAAGCGCCGGGAACCGGGAAGATTTCCCTGACCGCGCCTGAAATTGCGGAAAACGGCAATACCGTGCCGATCACCGTTTCGGTCGAAAGCGCAATGGCCGGCGATGACCTGGTGCAATCGGTGATGATTCTCGCCGACGGCAACCCAAATCCGGCTGTCGCAACGTTCCACTTCTCGGAACTGAGCGGCGCGGCTTCTGCCACCACCCGCATGCGTCTTGCCAAGACCCAGAACGTGATTGCAGTCGCCCTGATGAAGGATGGCTCGGCGTTCATGGACAAGAAGCAGGTAAAGGTCACCATCGGCGGCTGCGGCGGCTAAGGTTCAGGGAAGGAACAAGCACATGGCACAATCAAAACCACGGGTAAAAGTACCCAAGACAGCAGCCGCGGGTGAAGTGGTCACCTTGAAAACGCTGATCAGCCACGAAATGGAATCGGGCCAGCGCAAGGACAAGGACGGCAACCTCATCCCGCGCAAGATCATCAACAAGTTTTCCTGCGAGTTCAACGGCGTCAAGGTGTTCGAGTGCGATATCGACCCGTCCATCTCCGCCAACCCGTATTTCGAGTTTTCGGCCAAGGTCAATGAGAGCGGCACGTTCAAGCTGACCTGGGTGGATGACGACGGCACGGTAACCACCGACGAGCAGAAAATCGAAGTCAAGTAAGAGGTTCGCGCCGGGGAGGGCTGGCGCGACCTTTTCAAATGTTCTTGGGAGGAACAACCGTGAAGCAAATTCTTATCGGTCTTTGGGTGGCGTGCGCAGCTTCGGCGATTTTGGCGAGCGGCCTGGCGTTTGCCGACCCTGTTGATGAACAACTGTCCATCGACGGCAAAGAAATGATAGTGCGCGCCAAGGCGCCACAAGGTCATCCATTTGACGAAGTTTTGTCGGGATGGCTTTTCCGCACTCCCGAAACCCGTGCCCTTGAAGCGGATGGTTTTGACAATCCCGGCAATCTTTCCGTCCAGGACGGTGAAACGCTCTGGAACAAGGTCGATGGTTCTGCCGGCAAATCCTGCGCATCCTGCCACGGCAATGCTGCCGAGAGCATGAAGGGCATTGGTGCGAATTATCCCAAGTGGGATGAAAAGACCAAAAAACCGATCAACATCGAGTTGCAAATCAACCGTTGCCGCACCGAACAGATGGGCGCTGAAGCCTATGAGTTCGACAAGGCCGGTCAAAAGCAACTGACCACTTATGTTCGTTCACAGGCACTGGGTACGCCGGTATCGGTTGATCTTGCCAAGGGCGAGATGCAAAAGTGGTGGGACATGGGCAAGGACCTTTACTACACCCGCACGGGGCAGTTGAACCTCTCTTGTGCAAACTGCCATGAAGACTCGATCGGCAAGATGATCCGCGCCGACCATCTGTCGCAGGGTCAGACAAACGGCTTTCCGACTTATCGTCTGGGTGACGGTCTGGTTTCCACCCATGGACGTTTCCGCGGTTGTATCCGCGACACCCGTGCCGTCATTCCCAAGGCGTTCTCGGACGAGTTGATGGCGCTGGAGGTTTATGTTGCCTGGCGTGGTACCGGCCTGTCGGTCGAAACGCCTTCAGTACGCCAGTAATCACCAATTCATTCCGGCGGGCGTCAAGCCTGCCGGAACTTTGAATGAATGACGAAGTCGGGACTGCGGCTGCGAGCCTGCTGCTCGACTTCACGCAACCGGGATGGTCCGATGTTTTCAAGACGTGAATTCCTAATGGCTTCTGTTGCCTTGTCAGCAATTGGCGGCTCTGTCATGGCCGGTCACTGGTCCAAAGCGGCGGCCCAGCAAAAGCTGACGGAAGATGCGTTGTTGGCAGTCGAGCCGTTTGGCAATTTGACCGTCATGCACATCACGGACATTCATGCCCAACTCAAGCCAATCTATTTCCGCGAACCCTCGATCAACATGGGTGTCGGAGAGGCCAAGGGTCAGCCGCCGCACGTGACCGGTGCTGATTTCCTCAAGCTATACAACATTGAGCCCGGCTCCCCCGATGCTTATGCATTGACTTCCGAAGATTTTGCCGGCCTTGCCAAAGGCTACGGCAAGATGGGCGGGATGGACCGTGTAGCGACGATCATGAAGCGTGTGCGCTCCGAGCGGGGCGCCGAAAATGTCATCCTGCTGGATGGCGGCGACACATGGCACGGTTCCTACACGGCCAACCTGACCAAGGGGGCGGACGTCATTGAGGTCATGAACCTGCTTGCGCCGGAGGCGATGACGTCCCATTTCGAGTTCACACTTGGAATCGACCGGGTCAATGAAATCGTGGAAAGCCTGCCTTTCGCATTTCTGGGCAGCAACATCTACAACAACGAGTGGAACGAGCCTGCGTATGAAGGCTACAAGGTCTTTGAAAAAGGCGGGGTAAAGGTCGGGGTCATCGGTCAGGCATTCCCGTATCTGCCGATTGCCAATCCCAAGTGGATGTTCCCTGACTTGTCTTTCGGCATTCGCGAAGAAGACATCGTGAAGAACATCGCTGCTGTGCGAGAGGAAGGCGCCGATGTTGTCATCCTTCTTTCCCACAACGGCTTTGACGTTGACCGCAAGCTGGCCTCACGGGTTCCGGGCATCGACATCATTCTCACCGGTCACACCCATGATGCGCTGCCGGAGCCATTGCTGGTCGGCAAGACGCTGCTGATTGCCTCTGGCTCCAACGGCAAGTTCATGTCTCGCCTCGATCTTGATGTTTCTGCGGGCGAAATGAAGGGCTATCGCCACCGGCTTATTCCGGTGTTTTCTGATGTGATTTCGGCTGATGCGGAAATGGCCTCGCTGATCGACAAGGTGCGCGCGCCCTACGAGGCCGATCTGAAGCGGGAGCTTGGCACCACGCAGTCGCTGCTTTACCGACGCGGCAATTTCAACGGCACCTTTGATGATCTGATTTGCCAGGCGCTGCTTTCGGAGCGCGATTCACAAATCGCATTGTCGCCCGGCTTCCGCTGGGGGACATCCCTGATACCGGGCCAGCCGATCACTTTTGAAGATGTCCACAACGCCACGGCGATGAGCTACCCCAATGCATATCGCAGCATGATGACCGGTCAAACCATCAAGGACATCATCGAGGATGTTGCCGACAATCTGTTCAATCCAGACCCCTATTACCAGCAGGGCGGCGACATGGTTCGAGTTGGCGGCATGGGCTACACCATCGATGTGAACAAGCAGATCGGTTCACGCGTTTCCGAAATGAAGCTGCTGGCAACCGGCGAGGCCATCGACCCGGCGAAAGAATACGCAGTATCCGGCTGGGCGTCGGTCAATGAAGGCACGCAAGGCCCGCCGATCTGGGAAGTTGTCGAGAACCACCTGAAAAAGAACCCTGTGGTCAACATCGAGGAAAACAAGTCGGTGAAGGTGAACGCCTGAACCTGCTTTCGGCCAACTTGTCGCACGGGCTTTACAGGCGCAAAATATATTGCATATTTTGAATATATTGAATTTCCGGAGGAGGGACGAATGAAAAAAGACGCAATGGCGGGAGCTGATCTTCCAGCTACTTCGCGCCGCGGCTTTCTGAAGGCCGGGCTTGCCACTGGCGCAGCACTGGTCGCAGCACCCATGGCAGCCAAGGCTGCCGGCGATCCATTGATCACAGAGCTCAAGGACTGGGCGAGCTACACCGGTGACGGCGTTGATGCGACGCCTTACGGAATGCCGATCCAGTTTGAATCCGAGGTGGTTCGGCGCAACGTGCCGTGGCTGACAGCGGATCCGATTTCATCGATCAACTTCACACCCATTCATGCGCTGGACGGAACGATCACGCCGCAGGGCTGTGCGTTCGAGCGTCACCATTCGGGTGCCATCGAACTGAGCAAGCAAGACTACAGGTTGATGATCAACGGCCTTGTCGATCAGCCGCTGGTGTTCACCTATGATGATCTGGAACGCTTTCCGCGCGAGAACCGTGTATATTTCTGCGAATGCGCGGCAAACACCGGCATGGAATGGGCTGGCTCACAGCTCAATGGTGCGCAATTCACGCACGGCATGATCCACAACATGGAATATACCGGCATTCCGCTGAAGACCCTGCTTGAAGAAGCAGGCTTGGCGACTGCTGGCGATCTGAAAGACAAATGGGTCTATGTCGAAGGCGCAGATGCATCTTCCAACGGTCGCTCAATCCCGATGTCAAAAGCGCTGGAAGACTGCCTCGTTGCCTTCAAGGCAAATGGCGAAGCCCTGCGCAAGGAGCACGGCTATCCGGTTCGGCTGATCGTCCCTGGCTGGGAAGGCAATATGTGGGTCAAGTGGCTTCGCCGGATCGAAGTGACCAATGCTGCAATCGAAAGCCGTGAAGAAACGTCGAAATATACCGACACTCTGGCCAATGGCACGTCGCGCAAGTGGACGTGGGTGATGGATGCCAAGTCCGTTATCACCTCTCCAAGCCCGCAAATGCCGATCAAACACGGGAAGGGCGCACTGGTCATCACCGGCATGGCATGGTCCGGCCATGGCAAGATTGCCCGGGTCGATGTTTCCAGGGATGGCGGCAAGACATGGGAAACTGCGCGTCTGGGCGGCACCGAAGGGCCGACCAAGGCGCTGACCCGCTTCTATTTCGACACAGTTTGGGATGGCGAGGAAATGTTGCTGCAATCGCGCGCGATTGACGAAACGGGATATGTCCAGCCGACCAAGGCACAGCTGCGTGAAGTGCGCGGGGTGAACTCGGTCTATCACAACAATTGCATCCAGACCTGGCATCTGAAATCTGACGGGACGGCGGAAAATGTTGAAGTTTCCTAATTCAATCCTTGCGGCAACTGCGTTCTTCGCGCTTGCAAATACAGCCCTTGCGGCTGATCCGGTTGCTGGCGAAGCAGTGTTCAAAAAATGCGCAGCATGCCATGCAGTGGGTGAGGGCGCCAAAAACAAAGTGGGCCCAACCCTCAATGAACTGATCGGCCGAAAGGCGGGTACCGGCGAGGGGTTCAAGTATTCTTCGGCCATGATTGCTGCCGGAGAGGGCGGTCTTGTCTGGACCGAAGAGAACATTGCATCCTACATGAAGGATCCGAAGGGGTTCGTCGCAAAAAACAAGATGGCATTTGCCGGCCTGAAAAAAGACGATGAAATTGCCAATGTGATTGCTTACCTGGCAACCTTCTCGGCAATCGCTCCCAAGGCAGAGACTGCACCGGCGGAAGCCAAACCGGTGGAGCAGGCCGCAGCGGCCCCTGCCGTTGCTGAAAACACTGCGCCAGCTCCCGCTGTCATGGCTGAAGCGCCTGCGCATGGTGTGCTTCATCTCGGACGACCGGCAACGGAGGACGAAATTGCGGCATGGAATGTCGATGTGATGCCGGACGGAACCGGTCTGCCCGTTGGTTCGGGCTCGGTTGCAGATGGCGAAGGATTGTTTTCCGAGAAATGCGCGTCCTGCCATGGTGAGTTTGCCGAAGGCGT
>JBGSOG010000064.1:0-8591 GCA_041739225.1 Rhizobiaceae bacterium | reverse complement strand
TGGCAGGCAACAGTTGAAGCGTTTCCCGGTTTTGCCACCAACACCTACAAAATTGTTGGCCAACGGCTGCAGGAAGCTCAGGACCGGATTGTCGAAATGGCAACCGAGCGCGTCGAGCAGCGGGTGGCAAATGCGGTCGTGAAGCTGGCGCACAACAGCGGCAAGCAGACTGCGGAAGGCATGCTGATCGATTTTCCGGTGTCACGCCAGGACATTTCCGAAATGACCGGCACGACACTGCACACGGTCTCGCGGCTGATCAGTGCGTGGGAAGATGCCGGGATGGTCAAATGCGGACGGCAAAAAATTGTTGTCACCCAAAGCGACCGGCTGGAGCTGTTGGCCAAGGGTTCCAGAAATTAGGATCGGCGCTGGACCTCCCGTCGTGTCATAGTGTTTTCCCTCGACTTGCCGAAGCCTGATGTTCAAGGGAAAGTGGGATGCAAGGAACGAACATGACCACCGCCGCGCCAAGCCGTCTTGAAGAATTCACCCCCAAGCTCGTCAGCGTGTTTCGCGAGGGGTACACGGCGCGCAATCTGCGCGCCGATGCGGTGGCGGGGCTGACGGTTGCCATCGTGGCGCTGCCGTTATCGATGGCGATTGCCATTGCCAGCGGCGTTTCGCCGGACCGGGGGCTGACGACAGCCATTGTCGGCGGGTTTCTGGTTTCGGCGCTGGGCGGCAGCCGGTTCCAGGTCGGCGGGCCGGCAGGGGCGTTCATCGTGCTGGTGGCAACGACGGTGGCGCAGCACGGCATTGACGGGTTGATCCTTGCGACCTTTCTTTCCGGCATCATGCTAGTGGCGGCAGGCTACCTTCGGCTCGGCACGTATATCAAATACATCCCCTACCCCGTCACCATCGGCTTCACGGCAGCGATTGGCACGATCATCTTTGCCAGCCAGCTGAAAGACCTTTTGGGGCTGACCCCGGGCGTGCCTGAGCCGGGTCCGATTGTTGAAAAACTGCCGGTTCTTTGGGACGCGCTGCCAACATGGAACGCGTCGGCGCTGGCCATTGCGGTGTTGACGATTGTCATCATCCAGGGCCTGCGCATGGCGCGGCCAGGCTGGCCGGGCATGCTGATTGCCGTGGTTGCCGCTTCGCTGGCCGCGACGTTGCTGGCATTGCCGATTGAAACCATCGGCAGCAAGTTTGGCGGTATTCCGCGGACGCTGCCGCTTCCGGCACTGCCCGATTTCAGCCTGCAAAAGGTAACGGAAGTGCTGCCGGCGGCCATTTCCTTTGCACTTCTGGGTGCCATTGAGTCGCTGCTTTCAGCAGTCGTTGCCGACGGCATGAGCGGGCGGCGGCACCGCTCCAACGCCGAACTGGCGGCGCAGGGCTTTGCCAACATGGGAAGTGCGCTGTTTGGCGGGTTTTGCGTCACCGGCACCATTGCGCGCACCGCCACCAATGTGCGGGCGCAAGCGCATGGCCCAATCTCGGGCATGCTGCATTCGGCATTCCTGCTTGGCTTCATGCTGCTTGCAGCGCCGCTGGCAGCCTACATTCCGCTGGCCTGCCTTGCAGGGTTGCTGGCGCTTGTGGCCTTCAACATGATCGAGCGTCACGCGATTGCGCAGATATCCTCAGCCTCACGCGGCGATGCGCTGGTTCTGTTTGCCACGTTTGCCGTGACGCTGACCCGCGATCTGATGGAGGGCATCCTCACCGGATTTGTCATTGGCGCGTTCCTGTTCATCGACCGCATGGGCAAGGCGGTGGAAGTGGTTGAGGACACGTCAGCGCAGGAAGATTATGAAGGCATCCCGCACGACACGGTGGTCTACCGGATTTCCGGCGCGTTCTTTTTTGGCGCGGCTGCCACCGTGGGAACCGTGCTTGACCGGATCGCCGACCAACGCCGCAATTTCGTGCTCGACTGCTCCAATGTGCCGATGCTCGATTCCACCGCCGCCAATGTGTTGGAAGGCGTGGTGCGAAAGGCTGAAAAGCGAAACGTGCGGGTTGCCATTGCCGGGGCTTCGATGCAGGCGCGGCTGATGCTCAATTCGCACGGGGTGAAGTCACCCAAAGTGGTCTTCGCCGTGGACGTTGAAGAGGCTGTGAAGCAATTGCACAGGGAAGGCGCACCGTGAGAATCAGGCTGGCGACACTTGCGGTTTTGCTCGCATTCCCGGCGTCTGCGCAGACCGTGCCGGTTCCCGACAAACGTCCTGCAAGCAATTCGGCGGTTGAACAATCACAACCAGCAGCTACCGCTCCGGAAGCAGCAAAGACGGTGCGGCGCGAGTACTGCCCGGCATTGCGGCTGGGCCTTGTCACCGGCAAGCAACTGCCACCCATTGTTGAAGGCGATTGCGGCACGGGTTCGCCCCTCGCCATCACCTCAGCGGGCGGTATCGCTTTGGCAGGTGAAGTGGTGCTGACCTGCGGAATGGCAACTGCGCTGGCGCAATTTGTGCCGCTGGCGCAAAAACTTGCACTAGACGTGCTGGGTTCGCCATTGGACAAAATCGAGGGTGGAAATGGCTATGAATGCCGCAACCGCAACCGCGCGGCCAGTGGCAAACTGTCCGAACACGCCTTTGCCAATGCCTATGACATCGCGGCCTTTTTGCTCAAGGATGGCAGGCGAATCAGCGTGGGCGGCGACTGGCCGCATCTGGTGCAACTGCCGCCCGCCGCAGAAAAACCGGCCGCGCCGCAAACGCGGGCAACCACGCTACAGGCAAAGTTTTTGACCGGGCTGCATGCCGCTTCCTGCGGGCTGTTTTCAACCGTGCTTGGGCCGGACGAAAATGCCGAACACCGCGAGCATTTTCACCTCGACCTTGGTTGCCACGGCAAGGACTGCACATATTACATCTGCAATTAGGAGGCTCTTTCCTTCCCGGCTGCACGGGTTTCGCTGCGGCGCTCTCGTTCCAGATCTTCAGCAGTGGTTTTTCCGGTCCAGCGGATTTTCTTGTAGTCAAAGTTCGATTGCAGGGTCGGTTTGATGATCTCGAAATACGGTGACAGGTCAAAGTCGCGCGGGGCAAACAGCGAATGGTGGCGGATGTGCAGGATTTCCATCTTTGAGTACATCGACTTGGCGTGTGCCCGTCCCGGCGCATGGGTAATCTCGGGCAGGATCGGGTAGCCGACCGATTCAAATCCCTGTGCTATCAGCGCCGAGCAGATGGCCCTTGTCGGGTCACCCGAACCCAGTGCGATCATCCGGCGGCGAAACCGCGAGGGCACCGGCATGGGGAAGAAATACCGTAACAAATCAAAAATGTTGCGCAGATCGTATTTGATACCGAGTTTGCCGATCATGAAAGCAACGAGTTTTTGCCGGTCTTCATCGGTCAGCCCGACCGGGCGGCAGATGCGGGTATTGTAGGTGGCATAGCGCGACAGCGGTGTCGCCACGCAGCCTTCGCCCAGATTGCTTTCGATCAGCCGGGGCCGTTCGCCGCCGTCTGCCGGGCGCGGCAACCCATGCCCGACATACAGCGCGGCATGGCTCCAGGTTGAATTGGTCAGATATTTGATGGTGGAGGAAACCAGCTGGTTGCCCTCGATCAGCAGCACGTCGCCCGGCTTCAACGTCGCCCACAGCGTGTCATAGTCCGATGGGGTGTAGGGCTCGTAGCCAGACACCGTCTGGACAAGCTTGCCGGCAAGAACATGGCCGAGCGCATCGAGCCAATCATCGATTCGTGACATGAAACCCTCCAGGCAGCGCCGCTACCTTCCCTCAGCAGGATTTCTGACCAATTCTTGTCGCACGTCAATTCACGCTTGCGCCAAACGTGAAATCACTGCCTCTTCCCAGAGGCTTTTCATTGACACCTCCAATGGTCACACTAGATTGGAATCATTCCAAAGAAGGTGAATCCATGCTGAACCGGTTCCTGCCCAGTTCCAAACGCGATTTTTCCAGCCTGTCGCAACAGGAAATCCTGGCGCTGGCCATTTCATCGGAGGAAGACGATGGCCGCATATACCGGACCTATGCCGAGTGGTTGCGCAAGGATTATCCCGACAGCGCCAAGATTTTTGGCGAGATGGCTGCCGAGGAAGACGAACACCGCCGGTGGTTGATCGATCTGCACCGCGAGAAATTCGGCGAGACGATCCCGCTGATCCGCCGCGAGCATGTAAAGGGCTTTTATGATCGCAAGGCCGACTGGCTGGTAAAGCCGCAGGGCGTCGATTTTGTGCGCAAACAGGCGGCTGCAATGGAGAGTCAGGCCTGCCGCTTCTACGCCGAAGCAGCACGCCGCACGTCCGACGCCTCCATCCGCAAGTTGCTGGGCGATCTGGCAAGGGCCGAGGCAGGCCACATCGGCACGGCGATGGCGGCGGAGCGCACCCACACGCCGGACAACGTCAAAGAGGCCGAAGCGCAGGTCGAACGCCGCGAATTCGTGCTGACCTATGTTCAACCGGGTCTTGCCGGCCTGATGGACGGTTCGGTTTCAACGCTGGCACCAATATTTGCCACCGCTTTTGCCACGCATGACACCTGGACCACCTTCCTTGTCGGGGTTGCCGCTTCGGTGGGCGCAGGCATTTCCATGGGCTTCACCGAAGTTGCCTCAGACGACGGGGTGATTTCCGGGCGCGGATCGCCGATCAAGCGCGGGCTCGCCACCGGCATCATGACCACGGTTGGCGGTCTGGGCCACGCGCTGCCCTATCTCATCCCGGATTTCTGGACCGCCACCGGTATCGCCATTGCGGTGGTTTTCATCGAATTGTGGGCCATTGCCTGGATCCAGAACCACTACATGGAAACGCCTTGGAGCCGTGCAATCTTCCAGGTCGTGCTCGGCGGCGCGCTGGTGTTCGCCGTCGGCGTGCTGGTGGGCGGGGGATAGGCCATCCGGCCCAACCCAGGCAAGTACCTTGAAAGCACGAGGTTGATCACTCGCCGGAATAAACCCCGCGTTTGACGTAGGCATCGGGAATGCAGGCCGAGGCAGCATCGCGCACATTGAGCGCGTCGCCTTCGCTTTGGTAAGGACCGATCACCGAGACCGACAGGCCGGGACGGAAGCCCGACCATTTTGCCGACCAGTCGGTAAAGGCTTCAAAGCGGCAGGGCGCCAGCATGTTGTTCACCCGCGAATTGGCATCGAAGGTGTCGCCATTGTTCGGGTTGGGCTCCGACCCCAAAACCACCCACCAATCGCCGCCCGCAACCTTGATCAGATTCCCGGTAATTTGGTCGTAGGTGTTGGCAGCGGAGGCGGGGGTTGTTGCCACACAAAAAAAGGAAAATAAAACCGACCAGAAAAAAGACCAACCTGGCGTGGACTTCCAAAGCAACATCATCAAACACCCCATTTGCACAATTGGCACTGCTTTTGCCCAGGAAGCCGCTGGTTTAAACGCTGTCCTTTTTTGCGCTTTATTGCAAGGGCTGCTTTCCCCGACGGTTCACCAGCCAAATCCCGGCGCCGACCAAAACCAGTGCAACCAGAACATTGGCGGTCAGCGGCTCGCCGAGGATGAACCAGCCGAAGAAAACCCCGAAAACCGGGGTAAGGAAGGCAAAACTTGCCATGTCGGAAGCTGGATAAACTTTCAAAATCCAGAACCAGAGCATGAAGGCAAAGGTGACGATGCCAAGAACCTGAAATGCAAAAAGGACCCACAGCAACGGCGTCATTTCCCGGAAAGCTGGCGCGTAAAACGCCGAGACAGCCAGGAGGATCGGCGCGGAGACGACGATCTGGTAAAGCAGTTGCATTTCCGGCGTTGATTTTGACAGCTTGGTAATGCGCGCCGCCAGCGCAATCGCCGTCCAGCACAAAGCCGCACCGATGGCCATAAAGTCGCCCAGCAGCGCATTTTCACCAGCGCCAGAGTTTTTGCCATTGCCCAACAGCGCCACCGCTACGCCGGTCAAGGCACACAACAAACCCAACGCGCGATTGGTGGTCATTTTCTCGCCGGGAATGAGAAAATGCGCAAAAGCGGCGAGCCATACCGGCATGGTGTAGAGCATCACCGACGAACGGGCGACCGTGGTGAATTCGATTGCCTGAAACAACAAAAAGAACTCGAGCGAGAACACAACTCCGCAAAACAGGCCCGGAAGCAGGCTGCCGTCGCCCACCGACAATTTGCGCCGCTGCCAAAGCGCCCACCCAAGCACCGGCACGATGGCAAAGGCCGAACGCATGCCTGCCTGAAACACCGGGTTCATGCCGGCATTGACCAGTTTTACCGCGACCTGATTCATGCCGAGCAGCACTGAAACCAGCACCAGCAGCATCGCGCCATTGGCGTCGATGCGGGATTTCCGAAGCGGGGGTGCGGGAGAATTCATTGCCAATGCCTACCGGAAAGCCTTCATCCAGCCAAGGCCGGATTCAGTTTCGGCTGCGGGTCTGTATTCCGCGCCGAAACTGCCGCGATAGCCAGTTTTGACCAGTAGCGGCAGCAATGCGGTATAGTTGACACCGCCGCTGTCCGGTTCCGCGCGACCGGGAATTGCGGCGATCTGAACATGGCCGATGGTCCCTGCGCGTGCGGCAAAGGCTGTTTCAATGTCATGTCCGAGCGCTGCGACATGAAAACAATCGAACAGCATCCGCATGCCGGGAATTTGTGCCAAAACCGCGTCGGCCTGTTCCAGCGACGCCAGGTAATATCCCGGCACCGCGATTGGAGCGATGGGCTCAATCAAGATCGAAATGCCTTCGGGCCGGGCGATCTCAACGGCATGGCGCAAATTACGCAGGTAAACCTGGTCCGATTGCGGCGAGCGCCCGACCTTGCCGGCGGTGACGTGAACCGCCTTTACGCCAAGTTTTGCCGCTGCTGCGATGGCCGCTTCGATTGCAGCGCGTGCTTCGGGTTCGCAGTCCACCAGCGCCGCAAGGCCGAAGGTTTCGCCCATCTCGGTGTTGAGACAGGTGAGCGGCAGCCCGCCCAACGCCACTTTGAGCCGTTCCAGATCGCAGTGCCGCCAGTCGTCGTGAAATTCGACCGCGTCAAACCCGGCATCGCGCGCCTTGCCGATGCGCTGTTCGAGCGGCAGTTCTTTCCACAGAAACCCCAGATTTGCCGAAAGCTCCAACTTCATCAAATGCCCGCCAATTGCGCCAGCAACCGCAACATCAGATCAATGTCCTGCGGCCGGGACAGCCGGTGATCGCCGTCCGGAACCAGCGTCATTGACACCGGATCAGCGAAAAGCTGCGACGCCAGTTCCATTGCATGCGTCCATGGCACATCCGGGTCCTGCCGCCCCTGCAAAATGTGTACAGGGCAATGCGTCCGCAATTGACCGTCCATCACCAAATTCTTGCGCCCGTCCTCGAACAATTGCCGGGTGTAGACATTGGGTTGCGCAGAATAGGCCGACGGTTCCTCCAGCCGCCCGTCGCGATTGATCGCCTCGCGTTGGGCATCGCTGAGAGCGGGCCACATCAGCTTTTGCGTAAAGTCGGGCGCAGGCGCGATCAGCAGCATCGCATGCAAAAACCGGCCTTGCCGCGCCAGTTCACGCGCCATCAGCAGCGCGATCCAGCCGCCCATTGACGAGCCGACCAGGATTTGCGGCCCGCCGGCAAAGCGGTCAAAGACGGCGAGGCTTTGCTCAAGCCATAGCGAAATCGTGCCATCTTCAAAATCACCGCTCGACTGCCCGTGGCCGGAATAATCGTGCCGCAGGCAGGAAAGGCCCCGCTCTTTGCACCATTGCGCCAGCGCCTGCGCCTTGCTGCCGGACATGTCGGAGCGGTATCCGCCGAGCCACACGATGCCGGGAAGCATGGCCGAGCCGGGCGATGCGGGGATAAATTCCACCGCGATCTTTCGGCTCGGTTCATCTTTTCCCACATCAATGAATTGCAACATCGCCCACTCCCGGATTTTCCGGTGTTTTTTATGGCGCGTTGTGGTAGAGAATCGCGCTGCACCGGCATTTGTGCCCTTGGCAAGACCAAGCACTGCTGGCAGGCAAATTCAATACCGACCGAAATGGCAAGGGAGAACACGACCATTCGCCGTCCGCATAAAGCGCAAGCACCCACCAAAGATGGACCACGGTCCAACACCGACATCCGGGCTGCCACAGTCCAATTGATCGACCATGAAGGCGTCAACCGCGGTGTCCTCAACACTGCCGAGGCGATCGCCCTGGCCGAGGAAGCGGGATACGATCTCGTCGAGATTTCCCCCAACAACGATCCGCCGATCTGCAAATTTCTCGATCTGGGCAAGTTCAAGTACCAGAACCAGAAAAAGGCTGCCGAGCAGCGCAAAAAGCAGAAGACGCAGGAAGTCAAGGAAATCAAGCTGCGGCCCAACATCGACACGCACGACTACGACGTGAAGATGCGCGCGGTGAAAAAGTTCCTTGAAGAGGGCGACAAGGTGAAGCTGACCATGCGCTTTCGTGGCCGTGAAATGGCGCACCAGGAAATCGGCCTTGGCGTGCTGTTCAAGGCGCGCGACGACATCGGCGACATGGCAAAGGTCGAGTCCGACCCGCGCATGGAAGGCCGCCAGATGATGATGGTCGTCTCGCCGAAGTAAGTGCAAAATGGTTGCAGCAAACCCGCCGGAGACGGCGGGTTTTTTGTTGTCCGGCTCTGGCGCCATGCGCGAATTGGCGG
>JBGSOG010000057.1:0-4633 GCA_041739225.1 Rhizobiaceae bacterium | reverse complement strand
GCCTTGGTTTCCAGATCATCGCAATGGGCAATGCCCTTGTCTGCGCTGGCCTGATCGCGGTCGAGAAGCACGACCTCGATGCCGGCTTTCGCCGTCACGTAGCCAATGCCAGCCCCCATGAAGCCGCCGCCACCCAGAATGCCGATTTTCTTCAGCTTGGATGGCGCAACATCCACCGGGCGCCGCGCACCCTTGTTCAGCGCCTGCATCGACAAGAACAATGAGCGGATCATCATGCCGGCTTCGGTTGTCGTCAGCACATGGGCGAAATAGCGGCTTTCAACCCGCAGTGCCGCGTCCATCGGCAACAGCAGGCCTTCATAGACGCATTTCATGATGGCGCGCGCACCGGGAAAATTGTCATAGGTTTCACGGCGATAAATCGCATTTGCTGCCGGAAACAATTGCGCGCCTTGCGCCGAATAAACCGCGCCGCCGGGGATTTTGAAGCCCTTTTCGTCCCATGGCTGTACGGCTTTGAGGCCTGACAGGATCATCTTCTTTGCCGCTGCGACGAGGTCGCCCAGCGGAGCAGTGTCGTGGATCAGCCCGAGCCGCTTGGCCTTGGCGCCATCATAGCTTTTGCCCTGCAACAGCATCTGCAAGGCTTCCTGCGTCTGGATCAGGCGCGGTACGCGCTGGGTGCCGCCACCGCCTGGGAACAGGCCAACCTTGACCTCCGGCAAGCCGACCTTGGCCTTGGGGTCGTCGGTCATCACCCGGCCATGGCAGGCAAGACAGATCTCGAACGCGCCGCCCATGGCAACGCCGTTGATCGCCGCGACCCAGGGCTTGCCGCTGGTTTCCAGCTTGCGCAACACGCCCTGCAGGAAAGAGGCGGAGTGGAACAATGTCTTGGCGGCGCCCTCAGGGTCCTTCTTCTGCATCTTGCGGTAGGTGGCAAAAATGCTTTCGAGCATCGAAAGGTCGGCACCGCCGGAAAAGCCTTCCTTGCCAGATGTCAGGACCACACCTTTGACTGCGGCGTCTGCCGACATCGCTTCGACGATCTTGCCCAGTTCTTCGGTAACCGACTGGTCAATGACATTCATGGTCTTGCCCGGCATGTCCCAGGTCACGAGCGCCATGCCGTCTGCATCGGTCTCGATGGTGAAATTCTTGTAGGTCATTGTTGTCTCCGTTGCAGCCGGGGCCGCCATTGGTTTCAATAAGTGGCGCCGTTGCGCCGCGTGAATTTGTAGATGCCGTTGATGCGTTCGTAGACGAGGTCATCCTTGGGGTAATGCGCCCGTTCAGCTTTCGCCCGCGAGCCGATTTCCAGATAAACCGCATCGCTCTGTGACCGGTTGACCAGATGGTGGCCCAGATCCGCCCCTGCCTTGAAACCCGCTGCTTCGCCGGGTTTCAAACTTGTTTCGCTGTTGCCCTCGCAAAGCACCAACTCACCTTCCAGCACGAAAATGAACTCGTCTTCATTCTCGTGCCAGTGGTTGAGTGCCGAGATCGCACCCGGCTTCAACCGGGTCAGGTTGACGCCGAACTGGTCAAGTCCTGCGGCATTGCCAAGAGCCTGCTTGGAACGGCCATCCATCCGGGCCGCGAACGGCTCGGGATAAATGGTGGAAGCACGTACCGGCACGGATGCGATATCGATCTTTGGCATTATACCCGCTCGATGATCGTGGCTGTTCCCATGCCTGCACCAATGCAAAGCGTCACCAGCGCGGTGTTGAGATCGCGGCGTTCCAGTTCGTCAAGAACGGTGCCGAGGATCATTGCGCCAGTTGCGCCGAGTGGATGGCCAAGCGCAATCGCGCCGCCGCAGACGTTCATCTTGTCGTGGCTGATCTTGAAATGCTGCATGTAACGCAGCACCACTGCGGCGAACGCTTCATTGAGCTCGAACAGGTCAATGTCCGAAAGCTTCATTTTCGCCTGCTTCAGCAGCTTTTCAGTAACGTCGATTGGTCCGGTAAGCATCAGTGCCGGGTCCGAGCCGATATTGGCGAATGCGCGGATTTTAGCACGTGGCTTGAGGCCAAGCGACTTGCCGCCCTTTTTCGATCCCAAAAGCACCGCTGCTGCACCATCGACGATACCGGAGGAATTGCCTGCATGGTGGACATGCTTGACCATTTCCACATCTGGATGCGCCTGGATGGCGATTGCATCAAATCCGCCCATTTCGCCCATCATGACGAAGGAAGGCTCCAGCGCGGCGAGGCTCTGCATGTTGGTTGAGGGACGCATGTGCTCGTCCTGCGCCAAAATGGTGATGCCGTTGATGTCCTTGACCGGAACGACGGATTTTTTGAACCTGCCGTCTTCCCAGCTCTTGGCTGCGCGCTTCTGGCTTTCCACGGCGTAGGCGTCCACGTCATCGCGCGAGAAGCCGTATTTGGTGGCGATCAGGTCGGCTGAAACTCCCTGCGGCATGAAAAAAGATGGAACGGCAACCGATGGATCCATCGGCCAGGCGCCGCCCGACATGCCCATGCCGACACGGCTCATGGATTCAACGCCGCCGGCAATCACAACTTCATCGCTGCCTGCTGCAATCTTGGAAGCAGCAAAGTTCACTGCATCAAGGGCTGAGGCGCAAAAGCGGTTGATCTGGATGCCACCAACGCTGTTGTCATACCCGGCTTCGAATACCGCAGCGCGGGCAATGTCGGAACCTGCTTCACCTACCGGATCAACGCAGCCCAAAATGACGTCGCCAACCAGCTTTGAGTCCATGCCGTTGCGCTCACGCAATGCCGTGAGGGTACCCGCTGCGAGGCGTACCGCAGGAACTTCGTGCAGGCTTCCATCCTTGCGGCCCTTGCCGCGCGGCGTGCGCACGTGGTCGAAAATATAAGCTTCAGACATGCTGTGTCTCCTTGGGTCTGCCGGGGCATCCCGGCGTTGTGTTCAGGCAATTGCCGATTGCGGGTCGATGCCTGACGGCATCAATTGTTCAGGGCGCTTGTAGCCGGGCAGGGCGGCGATCCGCTTCAGCCAGGCGTCCATGTTGGGGTAGTCAGCCCAGCTGACACCAATTTGTTCCGGCCAGAACAAATAACCGCAGATCGACAGATCAGCGATGGTGATGCGGTCTGCTGCAACCCAGTCCCGGCCAGCCAAATGTTGCTCAAGCACCTTGTAGGCACCTTGCGCACGGGCCGCAAAAAACTGCGTCACCGGGTCGTCCTTCTTTTTCTGGAAATGGCCCATGAAGCGGGCTGTCGCCGTGTACGAGGTCAGCTTGTGATTGTCCCAGAACAGCCAGCGCAGGATTTCGCGGTGTTCAGTGGCGTTTCGCGCGGCAAACTGGTCAAAGCGGTCTGCCAGATGCCACAGGATCAGGCCCGATTGCGACAATGCAATATCGCCCTTTGTGTGATCGATCAGGACCGGCACTTCGCCCATGACATTCATGTCGCGAAACTCTGGTGACCTTGTCTGCCCTGCAAAGAAGGAAACCCGCTCGACCTTCCAGTCGGCCTTGGCGAGCTCCAGCATGAGCGCAACTTTGTAGGCATTTCCCGACTCAAGAAAGCAATGCAGCGTGTAGTCAGCCATCATGCCACTCCTTCGACAATCAGGATGTGCCCGGTGGAGGCGGCTTTACGATGCAGTCTTGCCTTCTGGTAGGTCTCGCTATTGTAGCAGGCTTTGGCCTGTTCAAGGCTTTCAAACTCGATCACCACATGCCGCGCACCAAGACCGGTGCCTTCGACCTGTTCGCCCGCGCCGCCGCGGATCACGAATTTGGCGCCGTGTGCCTGATAGGCAGGTCCGGCTTCGGCAACATAGCTTTTGTAGCGCTCCGGGTCGGTGACATCGATATGCGCTATCCAGTATCCCTTGGGCATCATTCCTCCATGGCGCTCAAAGCGAGCGCGAAATCAGCAGTTTCATGATTTCGTTGGTGCCGCCGTAGATGCGCTGCACGCGGGCGTCGGCCCACAGGCGCGCGATCAGGTATTCCTTCATGTAACCGTAGCCGCCGAACAACTGCAGGCATTCATCGACCAGCTTGAACTGCTGCTCGGTCACATGGCACTTGATCAGCGCGGCTCGATCGATGCCGAGTTCGCCCTTGAGATGGGCGACGATCCCGGCATCCACCAGCGCCTGCGACGCCATCCAGTGGGCCTGGCACTCGGCGAGCTTGAAGCGAGTGTTCTGGAACCCGAACAGGGGCTGGCCGAAGGCTTTGCGCTCCTTGGTGTAGGCGAGCGTCTCGCGCATGGCCGCGGCCATCGAGGCAATACCGACCAAGGCGACGATCAGCCGTTCCTGTGGCAGCGCCTGCATCATCTGCGCGAAACCCTGGCCTTCGACGCCACCGAGCAGATGATCGGCGGGCACCAGCACATCGTCGAAGAACAGCTCCGAGGTGTCCTGTGAATCCATGCCCAGCTTGTCGAGGTTGCGGCCGCGGCGGAAGCCTTGCGTACCATCGGTCTCGACCACCAACAGCGAGATTCCCTGCGCGCCCTGGCCCTTGTCGGTCTTGCAGGCGACGATCACCAGGCCACACAACTGACCGTTGGTGATGAAGATCTTGCTGCCGTTGATGCGGTAGCCGTCGCCGTCGCGGATCGCCAGCGTACGCACGCCCTGCAGATCGGAACCGGTGCCGGGCTCGGTCATGGCAAGCGCGCCGACCAGGTCGCCGCTGGCC
>JBGSOG010000052.1:0-15207 GCA_041739225.1 Rhizobiaceae bacterium | reverse complement strand
GAGCCTGCGATCCGGCAGGCTTTCAGTGCCTCGTGCAGCATCGAAAGGGCGGTTTGCCGATCCGGGCCATGCACGATCAGCTTGGCAATCATCGGGTCATACCACGGGCTGATCTCATCGCCCTGCCGCACACCGCTGTCGACGCGGACAGCGCCGCGCTCAAACTCGACCGCATCTGGAAATGTAAGTTGGTCCAATCGACCGGTGGATGGCAAAAAGCCCTTTGCCACGTCTTCGGCATAGAGCCGGGCCTCAAAAGCGTGCCCGTTTATCGTGAGACCGGACTGGGCAAATGGCAATGCCTCGCCAGCTGCCACGCGCAATTGCAGTTCGACAAAATCGAGGCCGGCAATGGCTTCCGAAACCGGATGCTCCACTTGCAGCCGCGTGTTCATTTCCATGAACCAGAAACCGTCGGTCCTCAGCCCGTTGCTTCCATCGCAAATGAACTCCACCGTGCCTGCGCCGCGATAACCGATGGCGCGGGCGGCCTCGACAGCAGCACTGCCCATGGCAGCGCGCACGGCCTCGCTCATGCCGGGAGCGGGTGCTTCCTCGATCACCTTCTGGTGCCGCCGTTGCAGCGAGCAGTCGCGCTCAAACAGGTGGACGACGTTGCCATGCGCATCGGCAAAAACCTGGATTTCAACATGGCGCGGGCTGGTGATGTATTTCTCGATCAGCACGTTCGGGTCACCGAAACTCGAAGCGCCCTCGCGTTGTGCGCCTTCCAGCGCCGCTCGAAAGTCCTTTGGGTCATTGACAAGGCGCATGCCTTTGCCGCCGCCACCGGCGCGGGCCTTGATCAGCACTGGATAGCCGATGGCATCGGCTTCGCCAGCCAAGAAATCAGCGTTTTGTTCTGTTCCGTGATAGCCAGGCACCACCGGTACACCCGATTGCTGCATCAGGGCCTTGGCGGCGTCCTTGAGGCCCATGGCACGTATGGCCGGCGCGGGCGGGCCGACAAAAACCAGTCCGGCTTTTTCAACGGCCTCAACGAAACCCGGATTTTCCGAAAGGAAACCGTAGCCTGGGTGAATGGCTTTCGCCCCGGTTGCCAAAGCTGCTGCGATGATGGCATCGCCGCGCAAATAGCTTTCGCCAACCGGCGCCGGGCCGATGCGAATTGCCCGGTCGGCCATGCCGACATGGCGCGATTTTGCATCGGCGTCGGAATATACAGCAATGGTCTCTATGCCCATGCGGCGGGCAGTCTTGATGACCCGGCAGGCAATCTCGCCGCGATTGGCAATGAGCAGGGGGGAGATCATCAGCCGGGTTCCATTTCGATGTCATCGAAAGAAAGACGCCGCATTGATTTTGGCAGACGGATTCCCGTATCCGCGCTTAAGAACACGCTACACTTGGCCAACTGGGCGCAAGCGACATGTACTGCGTCTGGCAGTTTCATTTTTGAAACCGCTCGCAGTCTTGCTGCAGAAATGAACGCAATACGGTCAATAAGCAAAGGCGTATCCGACAGGTGGTTGTCGATAAAATCGATATACAGGTCGGTCAAAATATCATCGTTGTTGCGAAATGGCATGACAAGAACCTCCGCTACAGCCAGTTCGCTGGTAGTGCACCACACACCACCACGGGCAACAGAGGCGAGAAACTGCTGCTGCCCCATTGTCGCTGGCTGCTTTCTCTCAAAAATTGCAACCAGCGCATTTGAGTCCAGATAACAACGCTCGCCACGCTTGATCATCATTAATCCCACTCGTCCCGCAAGGCTCTGATCTCGGCGACGATTTCCGCGGTTGTCCGGTTGCTGGGTGCTATGCCTACAAAGTCGAGAATTGAGCGCTTCGCCGAGCCTGACAGTTTCATTTCGGTACCAAGAGCACTGCTCTCAATAATCGCCCGCGCCTCGGCCTCCATTGACCGCTTGTTGGCGGCGGCGCGTTTTTTGACGATGTCGATGATTTCATCATCCAGTTGGCGAATGAGAATTTGTCCCATGGCGATGTCTCCGTGTTGATATCAAAATGATAGCACAAGCGACGTTCCGCAACAATCACATCCTGAAAACACCGAACTTCGTTTCCTCGATCGGCGCGTTGAGCGTTGCAAACAGTGAGAGCGCCAGCACCTCGCGCGATTTGCGCGGGTCGATGATGCCGTCGTCCCACAGGCGTGCGGAAGCGTAAAGCGGGTGCGCTTGTTCCTCGAACATGGCCAGCGTCGGGGCCTTGAAGGCGGTTTCCTCTTCTGCCGACCAGCTGCCACCTGAGCGCTCAATGGCATCGCGCTTGACCGTTGCCAACACGCCTGCGGCCTGTTCGCCGCCCATGACAGAAATGCGCGAGTTGGGCCAGGTCCACAGGAAGCGGGGCGAATAAGCCCTCCCGGCCATGCCATAATTGCCTGCGCCAAACGAACCGCCGACGATCATCGTTATTTTTGGAACGGCAGTGGTGGCAACGGCAGTGACCAGTTTGGCGCCATCCTTGGCAATGCCGCCGGCCTCGTATTTGCGCCCGACCATGAAGCCGGTGATGTTTTGCAGGAAGACCGGCGGGATTTTGCGCTGGCTGCACAATTCGACAAAATGCGCGCCTTTTTGCGCACTTTCCGAAAACAGCACGCCATTGTTGGCAATGATGCCGACCGGCATGCCGAACACATGGGCAAAGCCGCAGACCAGCGTCGCACCATAGCGCGCCTTGAACTCGTCAAAACGACTGCCGTCGACGATGCGGGCAATCACCTCACGAATGTCGTAAGGCGTGCGCAAATCGGCGGGCACCACGCCGGTGATTTCGGACGGATCGTACAGCGGCTCTTCGCCCGGCGCGAGGTTCGGCGTAGCGCGTGGAGCGCCATTGAGATTGGCAACTGCGCGGCGGGCCAGTGCCAGCGCATGCGCGTCGTCATTGGCAAGGTAATCGGCAACACCTGACAGCCGTGTGTGCACATCTCCGCCGCCCAGATCCTCGGCGCTGACAATCTCGCCGGTGGCAGCCTTCACCAGAGGCGGACCGGCGAGGAATATGGTGCCTTGTTCCCGAACGATGATCGATACATCCGACATCGCAGGCACGTATGCGCCGCCAGCGGTACAGCTGCCCATCACCACGGCGATCTGGGCAATCCCCCTGGCCGACATGTTGGCCTGGTTGAAGAATATGCGGCCGAAATGGTCGCGGTCGGGGAACACCTCGTCCTGGTTTGGCAGATTGGCACCGCCGCTATCGACCAGATAGACGCAGGGCAGGGCGTTTTGTGCGGCGATTTCCTGCGCCCGCAAATGCTTCTTGACGCTGGACGGGTAGTAGGTGCCGCCCTTCACCGTGGCGTCGTTGCACACCACCATGATCTCGCGGCCCTCAACCCGGCCAATGCCGGTGATCAGTCCGGCAGAAGGGCAATCGCCGCCATGCATGCCGTGGGCGGCAAACATGCCGATCTCCAGAAACGGCGAACCGGGATCAAGCAGGCGGGTGACCCGTTCGCGCGGCAACAGCTTGCCCCGCGCAACATGCCGCTCGCGTGCCTTTTCGCCACCCCCCGCCATGGCCACCTGCATGGCGGCGCTCACCGACTCCAGCGCGGCTGCATGCGCCGTCGCATTGGCGACGAAGGCAGGCGAGCGCGGGGAGAGTTGCGATTTCAGGATGCCCATTGCCGACCCAAGGTTGCCAGAAGATGCGCCAATACTTGCCATGCAAACCAGGGCAAAGGCAAATGCCGGCGGGCAAAGAGCTTGGCTGCGCTGGTTTCAGGTCGTTTGTCCGGTCTCTTTCGCCTAGATCGCCCGCTGGTTGACGCGCTTGGCCAAGGCCTGTGCATCCTCCCGCCGCTCGGAATAGCGATCCACCAGATAGGCCGAGCAGTCGCGTGTGAGCAAAGTAAACTTGACCAGTTCTTCCATAACATCGACGATCCGGTCGTAGAATGGCGAGGGTTTCATCCGGTCGTTTCCGTCAAATTCCATGAATGCCTTGGGTACGGATGACTGGTTGGGAATGGTGATCAGCCGCATCCAGCGACCCAGTATCCGCAACTGGTTGACCGCGTTGAACGATTGCGATCCGCCGCTGACCTGCATGACCGCGAGGGTCTTGCCCTGTGTCGGCCTGACCGCGCCAAGCGACAAGGGTATCCAGTCAATCTGCGCCTTCATGATGCCGGTCATGGCGCCGTGGCGCTCGGGCGAGCACCAGACCATGCCCTCGCACCAGGTGACAAGTTCGCGCAATTCCTGCACTTTTGGATGGTCCGGCTCGGCGTCGTCCGGAAGCGGCAGGCCTGAAGGATTGAAAAGCCGGGTCTCGGCGCCGAATTGTTGCAAAATCCGGGCCGCTTCCTCGCTTGCCAGCCGGCTGAACGAACGCGTCCGCACCGAGCCATACAGCAGCAGGATTTTCGGGCGGTGTGTTGAACGCTGAGGTTCGAGCAGGCGCTCAAGGTCAACCGGTTTGAAGCAGGCTTCATCAATGTTGGGGTTGGTCGTCATGGGATTTTCCAATGGCGGGTCTCTTGACTGAAAGTGAACTTTGGACTGGCCGAAGCCAGGCTTCAGCCCGGCACAGATGCGCATGCAAGCATGGAAAGATCAGTTTGCGTCGCGACCGGCAAGCTCTGTCATGACTGCCGCTGCAATCCGTCGCAAGTCCGGCATGGTCGCTGCAAGGATTTTGTTGCGGTCAAATTCGTGCGGGTGGCCGGCAAGAACGGAACGCAAGGCCGAGCCGAAGGCCATGCGCAACTCGGTTCCAATGTTGAATTTCTTGACGCGGTTCTTTGTTGCGAGCTCACGGCGCATGGCTGATGGAATGCCACTGCCACCGTGCAGTACCAACGGTACTGTGGTAACCGCCTCGATGGCATGAAGGGCTTCCAGATCGATTTGCGCCAGCTTTTCGGTCTGCAGGTGAAGATTGCCAACGGATATGGCCAGTGCATCGATGCCGGTTTCGCGTTCAAATATTGCAGCTTCTTTTGCTGATGTGCGGGCAGATGCTGCTCCGCCGCTGTAGCCAACGACGCCGAGCTCTCCTTCGACCGAACTGCCGGACAATTTTGCCAGTTCAACCACACGCGCAGTCAGGGCCATGTTTTGCGCCAAAGGCAGCATCGAGCCGTCGATCATGACGGAGGAGAAACCGTGATCAATGCCTGCGCGGCATTCGTCGAGTGTCAGGGCATGGTCGATGTGGCAGACGACAGGCACATTCGCCTGCTCGGCGAGATGGCGAAACATTTTGCCGAGGATGGCAACCGGCGTGTGCTTGCGGCAGCCGGGTCCGGCCTGGAGAATGACCGGCAGCCCGGTTTCCTCGGCAGCTTCGACATAGGCCCTTGCATCTTCCCACCCGAGCACGACCAATCCGGCCACGGCGTATTTACCGGCGATGGCGGGCAGCAAAACATCCTTGAGCGTAGCAACCGTCATTTGAACTTGGCGATCATGTCTTTGATGCCCGGAATGGTTTCCACCTGCCAGGCATGGGTTGGCTGGAAGAATTGCACCAGCGAGCGTTGGCTCAAGCCACCAAGAATGGTGAAATAGTACATCTCGTAACCCGGTGCGACGACACAGGGGTGATAACCGCTTTCCAGCACGATCGTTGAGCCGTCGAGCAGATGGTAGGCGTCGCCGACCTTGCCATCTTCGCGCTGTACCAGTTGCAGGCCAAAACCGTGATTGGGCCGAAAACGGAAATTGTAGGTCTCGTCGTGGCGCGTTTCGAGGGGGAGCCTATCGGTGTCGTGCTTGTGCGGCGGAAAGCCGGACCAGCCGCCCTGACCAACGGTGAACAGTTCAGACACCAGCAGGCGGCCGACGCGACCATGGTATTTGGTGCCAAAGATGTGCTTGATCTTGCGGTGGGTCTTGGTGTCGTCGGACCCGTACTGGATTTTGTCGATGTCGCCGACACGCACGGCAAAGGGCGTGAGCTCACCGTCAAACCGGGCACCGGCAACAAACACTTCTGCGCTGGCGGATCGGCAGACCATTTGTACCTTGGCGCCGGAGGGCGCGTAAACGCCTTCCGGCTCGCCGTCCCAGACATCAATCCCACGTTGACCTATTGCTTCGAAGCGCTCGCCGCCAACGGTGATATCGACACTGCCGGTGGCCGGAACAATTGCGGTCTCGTAACGCGGAACCTGATACTCGAAGCTTTGCCCGGCAGCCAGTTTGACAATATTGAAATAGTTCAGGGGAACACGGGCATCATCGACATCGATGATGGGCCTGTTGTGGTTGTCGTGCGGTGCGATGTGCATGTTCTGGGGGTTCCTCAGCCTTTGGCCCTGTTCATGAAAGCTTCAACTTCTGCAGTGTCGGGCATTGCGGGCGCGCAGCCGACTTTTGTCACCACAATTGCTGCGGTGGCAGCGCTGCGGCGAACTGCGTCCGGCAGCGTCGCTCCGGCAACGAGTCCGCAAATGAGGCCGCCCATGAAGCCGTCGCCAGCCCCTGTCGGCTTCAACGCCTTGACTGGGAAGATCGGCGTTTCGAACTGTTCACCACCGGCAAAGGTGATGCAGCCTTTTTCGCCCATTTTGTGAACCACCATGCGCCCGGGCACATGCGCAAGCGACATTGCGAATTTCAGACCCTCGTCGCGAGAGCCGGCGAGAACAGAAAATTCGTCGTCGTTGCCGACGATGATGTCGCAAAGCCCGGCTGCCTGACCACAAACTAGCCGGGCCTCGTCCTTTGATGCCCAGGAATAAGGCCGGTAGTCAATGTCGATGATCAAAGCCAATCCTGCCTTTCGCGCCAGTCGAAGCACTTCCAGTGTTGCCCGGCGGGAGGGCTCGCGTGCCAGCGACGTGCCTGTAACGATCACGGCACCAAAGCTGGCGTAATCGATTGCAGCGACGTCTTCGGGGTGAACTTCAAAATCAGCTGCACTATTGCGGTAGATCACCGACTGGCAGTTTTCGGCGCGCGTCTCGACGACTGCCAGCGAGGTTCGCGCTTCGCCGCCAACAGTCCTCACATGGGTGGTGTCCACCCCGTAGCTGGCAAGCGCGCTGGTTGTGTATCTGCCAACGGCATCATTTGAAATTGCAGTCAGCAGCGAGCATTTGCCTCCCTGACGGGAAATGGCCACGGCAATGTTGGCCGCAGAGCCGCCCAGCGCCGCCCTGAAACCAGGGGCGCTCTCAATTTCCGTGCCGGGTGGATCGGCATACAGGTCGAGGCCTGCACGCCCGACAACCAGAAAGCGGTTTTTCTGCAGACTGTTATGCATTGAACATATGCCTGAGCCCTTGTCTTGACGCAGCAGACTAGGTCGTGTCTATTCGCTTTGCAAGCGCTTGCAACAGAGGTTTGGCTGGTGACGCAGATTGGAATCGGAATTGTTGGCAGTGGCTACATGGGCAAGGCGCATGCCGTGGCCATGGCGGCGGTCGGGGCAGTGTTTGACACTGCTTTGCGCCCGTCGCTGGAAATGATCTGCACGACCACCGAAGCCGGGGCGGCAGAAAAGGCGCGTCAATTCGGTTTCAGGCGGTCAACGTCCAGCTGGCGCACGCTCGTGGATGACCCCCAGGTGCAAGCAGTCGTCATCGCCAGCCCGCAAGAAACCCATCATGACATTGCGCTGGCGGCCTTTGCCAGGGGCAAGCATGTGTTGTGTGAAAAGCCATTGGGCCTTGGTTTGGAACAAAGCCGTGCCATGATGGAAGCTGCGGAAAAAAGCGGCTGCACCCACATGGTGGGCTTCAATTACATCCGCACACCGGCCTCGCAACTGGCCCGGCAGATCATCGACCGCGGCGAGATCGGCGACATCACGTTCCTGCGGGCCGAACACACGGAAGATTTTCTGGCCGACGCGTCGTCACCCGGTGACTGGCGCACACAAGGACGGGCCAATGGCAACATGGGCGATTTGGCACCGCACATCATCAATGCGGCGCTGGCACTTGCCGGCCCGGTCACGTCGCTCATTGCCGACATTGCAACCATCCACCAGACGAGAGGCGGTGTGGCGGTCAGCAATGACGACCAAAGCAACATCATGTGCCGTTTTGCCAATGGCGCAATGGGGCATCTGTTTGTCAGCCGGATCGCGACCGGTCGCAAGATGGGTTACGCATACGAAATTTATGGAACCAAAGGCTCCATCCGCTTTGATCAGGAAGACCAAAATGCGCTTTGGCTATACCGGGCAGATGGGCCGGAGGACCGGCGGGGTTTTGCCAAAATTCTAACCGGGCCGCTGCATCCCGACTACAAACCGTTTTGCCTCGGGCCAGGCCATGGTACGGGCTATCAGGACCAGATCATCATCGAGGCGCGTGATTTTCTGCAGGCCATACATGAAGGCAAATCGCGCTGGCCAACTTTCCGCAACGGGATGTTGGTGAACCAGATCATCGAGGCAGGTTGGCGTTCGCACGAAGGCCGCTGCTGGGTAGACATTGCTGACATTTGAGAGAGTGAAATGACGATTAAAATTGGAAATGCGCCTTGCTCATGGGGCGTTGAGTTTGCAGATGATCCGCGCAACCCTTCCTGGCAGCGGGTGCTGGATGAGTGCAAGGCTGCCGGATATGACGGCATTGAACTGGGTCCCATCGGTTTCATGCCGGAAGACCCGGCCATCCTTCGCGATGCGCTGGCTGCGCGGGAGCTTGAACTGATCGGCGGAGTGGTGTTCCGGCCGTTCCACGATCCGGCAAAATGGGAAGAGGTGAAAGATGCCGCGAGGCGCACGTGCAGGTCACTCGTTGCGCATGGCGCCAAACATCTGGTGCTGATCGACTCGATCTCGCCGCGACGCTCGACAACGGCCGGGCGACCGGCGGAAGCAGAGCAGATGTTGCAGGCGGAGTGGGACGGTTTCGTGTCGCGCTTCCGGGACATCGCCCGCATGGGAAGCGAGGAATACGGGTTGAGCGTTTCGCTTCATCCGCATGCCGCTGGGTTCATGGATTTCGAGGCAGAAGTTGAAAGATTGCTGGCAGATATCGACGCGGATCTTTTGAAAATCTGCCTTGATACCGGCCATTCGCATTATGCCGGATTTGACCCGGTCGCCTTCATGAAACGGCACCGTGACCGCATCTCCTATGTGCATTTCAAGGATATCGATCCGCAAGTGCGTGCCGATGTCGTCGCCAGTCGCACGGATTTCTACAAGGCCTGCGGGCAGGGCATCTTTTGCAATCTCGGCAAGGGCATGACGGATTTCCAGGCGGTGCGGAACCTGTTGCTGGAAACAGGATATGACGGCTGGTGCACGGTGGAACAGGACTGCGACCCTGCCGGACCGACAAGTCCGGTGGATGATGCACGCGCCAACCGTGACTACCTTCGTTCAATTGGTTTTTAACCCCGGGAGTTTTTGATGGCACGTCTCAGCTGGGGCATGATCGGTGGCGGTGAAGGCAGCCAGATCGGACCCGTTCACCGTATTGCTTCGGCGCTTGATGCGCGTTTCGACTTTAGAGCAGGGGCGCTCGATGCAGACCCTGCCAAGGGGCGGGACTGTGCCCGGCGCCTCGGCATTGCGCCGGACCGCGCCTATGGCGACTGGCAGGAAATGCTCAAGGGTGAACGGGACCGCAAGGACAGACTGGACCTTGTCACGGTCGCCACGCCCAATTCAACGCACCATGCCATCACCAAAGCCTTCCTTGAGGCTGGTATTCACGTGCTTTGCGAAAAGCCGATGACTGTGACGGTGGATGAGGCCGAAGACATTGCTGCAACGGCCAAACGCACCGGCAGCATTTGTGCGGTGAATTACGGTTACACCGGGTACGCGCTGGTGCGCCACATGCGGGCGATGATCGCGCGCGGCGACCTTGGCAAGGTAAGGCTCATTGTCGTCGAATTCTCGCACGGTTTTCATGCCGATGCTGCGGATGCCGACAACCCGCGCATGCGCTGGCGGTATGATCCGGCGCAGGCCGGAATATCGGGCCAGTTCGCCGATTGCGGCATTCATGCCCTGCACATGGCCAGCTTTGTTTCCGGCCAGAATGCGCGCGAGCTCTGCGCAGACTTCATCTCTGCCATCGCCAGCCGCCAGTTGGAAGACGACGCCATGGTCAATGTCCGCATGGACGGTGGAACGACTGTGCGCCTTTGGACCAGTTCAGTGGCTGTAGGCAGTTTCCACGGTTTCAACATCCGGGTGTTTGGCGAAAAGGGCGGATTGCGCTGGGCGCAGCAATGGCCTGACCAGTTGCAATGGACGCCGGTGAATGGCCGGACCGAAACGATCGAGCGGGGAATGGGTGGCTTGTCGGCCGATGCCGAGCGGGCAACCCGAATAGCCGCCGGTCACTCCGAAGGCATGCTGGTCGCCTTTGCCAACATCTATGCCGATCTTGCCGATGTGATCGAGGCGCAACGCGCCAAGATGCCGGCAAATCCCGACGCGCTGCATTTTCCGACCGCCATTGACGGTTTGCGCTCCATTGCCGCGATCAAGGCCAGTGTCGATTCGGCAAAGGCTGGCGGCGCATGGACCGACGCGCGCCCGCCAAGCCTGCGCTAGGGTCAAGACTCATTGATCTGGCGCAATGTGTTGCGCAGCACCGTTTCGCAGGCAAACCGCTTCGGTGCAGGCTGGAGCGGTGAGTCTGCCAAAAGCTGGATGACCAGGTCAACAGCGGCCACTATGATTTGCGCAATTGGCTGGCGGATGGTTGACAGGCTGTAGGCAGCCCAGGACGCCATGGCGATGTCGTTGAAACCCAAAATGCCGATGTCGTCGGGTATTTTTCGACCGCTTTCCACGCATGCGTCCATGGCGCCGATGGCCAGAATATCGTCGCCGCAAAAAACAGCGTCAACATGCCGGTCCGCCAGTATCTGCAATATGGTGCTCCGCCCTTCTGCATGGGCGTAGCGCGACGCAAAAAATTCGCCAGCGGGTTTCAGCCCGGCCTTTTTCAGCCCGGCGCGAAACCCCTTCAGACGGTCAATGGTCGAACTTGCTAGACGTGGACCGCCGAGAAACGCGATGTGTCGATATCCATGTTCGGTCAGGGTTTGGGCGGCAAGTTTGCCCCCCTGGAAATTGTCGGCACTGACCACATGCATATCGGGTGATGCCTTGCCGAAGGCGTGGACGAGCGGAATGCCGGCGGCCCTGCAGCCTTCAATGAAGCCGGGTGATACGGTGGAGGAAGCAACGATCACACCCTCGACATTGTATTGGCGCAGCATGGCTACCGCCTGATCGGCATCGGTGTTGCCCGAAAGATTGACCAGCAGCGGTCGCAAGCCCTGATCCTGCAGCTTGCGGGTAAACAGGTCGAAAATTTCCATGAAGGCCGGGTTGTCGAAATTGTTGGAGACCAGACCGATCAGCTCGGTGCGACCGGTCATCAGGCTGCGCGCCATGACGTTTGGCTGATAACCAAGCTCATGCGCAGCTTTCATTACTTCATGGAGTGTTTTGGCTGAAACGCTGGCTCCGGTGGTGAAGGCTCGCGACACCGCAGAAATGGACACGCCGGCGCGTTCGGCGACCTGCCGGGCCGTTACGCCTTTACCCCTCAATGCCCCGTTGTGCGTCAGCACCGCAATTACCCATGCCCCGTGATCATGCGGACCAAAGTACGTTGATGCCTGGCATGGACACAAGCCCTGGGTAATGGTCCATTTGCCCGTCAACATTGTTAATCACCCGGCCTGCCTGTAATACTGGGACCTGCGATTTAACGGGGCAGTTTCATGAAGGTTCTGGTTGCCGATGATGTTGAGGCGATGCGGGTCTCGTTGCAATTGGCGTTGGAGAGCGCCGGGCATCAGGTCAGTTGTGCCTCGAGCGGAAATTCGGCGCTCGGCGCATTGCGCATCGGCGGGTTTGACGCGGCAATTCTCGACCTTTGGATGCCGGAAGGTGACGGGCTTTCGGTTTTGCGCCAAATCCGCGCCGAACAGCCCGGATTGCTGATTTTCATCATCACCGGCGGCGGACCAAAAATGCCGCTGGAGGCAGCCGCGTTGCTGTCCCAAGTCTGGGGCGCACAGGAGGTTTTCGTCAAGCCTTTCGACGAAGCGGATCTGGTGGCGGCGCTGGCGGCCGGTCATCGCCATGAATGAAGAAGACCGGCACCTTGAGACGCAGGAGCGGATTGCCGCGCTGACCCGGCTGTTTGAACTGGCGGCCCGTTCGCTGCATTCGGCGGGGCACTCCGGTGGTTTGTATCCGGCGCAATGGACAGCGCTGCGTTATCTGGCGCAGGCAAGGCCGACCGACCGCACTTCGGCAGCGCTGGCGCGATTTCAACAAATGGCGGCGGGGCCGGTGACGCGAACCGTGCGCACCCTGATTGCCAAGGGGCTGGTGGCCAAGGCCGGCAGCGCCGGACATCACCGCTCGGAGCGTCTGGACGTGACTGGGCAGGGGCGCAGCTTGCTGGAGCAGGACCCGCTGCTGCATGTTGATGCCGTATTGGCAAAACTGCCGGAGCCGCAGGCTAAGGCGTTGGCCGGTGTGCTGGCGCAGATTGCCGCAAGCCTTCAAGCAGTGCGGGCAGATGACGAGGGTGACGGCTTGTCCCTCGACGCGTGACGCGCGCTGCGCTCACTGGGCCGGGGGACCCATGGTCTTGGGGAGCGTGATCGTGAAAGTAACGCCTTGGCCGGGATCGGAACGAATGGCGATTGTGCCCTTCCAGTCGCTGACCACCCGGTGAACGATGGAAAGGCCAAGGCCGATACCGTCCTTGCTGCCGGTCACGAATGGCTTGAGCGCTAATGCACGCATATCCTCGGTCATGCCGGGGCCAGTGTCGGCAAAGACCAGTTCGATATGGCTGCCTTGATCGGTCAAGCGTACAGCAATTGTGCCGACACCGCCCATCGCCCTTAGTGCATTGTTGGCAAGGTTTGAAAGGATCTGGATCGCCTCGCCGCTGCGAACCAGCGGAGTGTCCACCGGGGCGATGGCAGCATCGAGATTGCAGGTGGCGGGCAGCGTGGCGCGGATGGTTTCCACCGCGTCGGTGACAGCCCTGGACAATGGCACCGGAACGCCGGAAAAGCCTTGCGGCGAATAGGCTCGCAGCACCTGGCGAACAATCTCGCCAGCCCGCACGCCGGAGGTGACCACCAGTTCCATCAGCCGCTTGCCATCCGGGTCGCCGACATGCCTGTCTGAAACGCGGCGCGACAGATTGATGATCGGGTGCAGCAGATTGTTGACCTCATGGGCAATGCCTCCGGCAAGTTGACCGAGCGCAGCCAGCGTGTTGCGTCGCTCTTCGCTGTCGCGCGCTGCAATGGAAGCCGAGATGTCGGAGGCAACTGCCCGCAAGCCGGCTGGCGCGCCATCCTCGCCACGAACCGGGACCGAGCTGAGGCTGAGCCAGACCAGCGGTTCGCTTCCCTCGAGGCGGAATTCGTGGCCGCGCAAGGGCGCAGTCAGCATGGATTGCCCGACAGTCTGTGGCAGTCCGGGCAATCGGGCGGCTACATTTGTGCCAGGGAACAGGCCGAGCGTGCGCGACAAGGGGCCGGCGCTGCTGGATATGATGCCATCTGCGCCTGCTTCGAAAACACCGTCCGAGCCGATCTCTGCATAGTCGCGGGCGCGTTGTTCGTTGGTCTCGGCAATGCGGGTGAGCTTTTTCTCCCGCTCCTGCAGGTCGATGGTCAGCAGGATCGCCAGAAACAGGATCGACAGACCGGTATCAAGACCCGCCCGCGACAGGATGCCAAGCTGCAGGTCCAGCGCGGGAAACAGGTAGCTGGTCATGCGCAGGGACAAGCCGAGCGCCAGCGGCGTCCAGCAAACCATGAAAAAGAATGCCCGCTTGTTGCCTGCCGCGACCTGCCAGAACAGCACGCCGAAGCCGGCAAAAATACCGAGGAAGGTCGGGAATGTGGCGCTGGTGTTGAAAGGCATTTCGGGCCAGAAACCGCCCTTGAGCACAATGAGCAGCCCTTGCAGAGGCAGGATCAGCGCGATGGTTTTCACCAGCGCGTCGATGCGCGGAGCGCGCTCCTTCAGCCCGACAAATGCAAGGGTGAACAACAGCCAGAAAGACATGGCGACCGGCTGAGTGCCATAAAGCACCACGTCGGCCAGTTGCGGGTTTGCCGGAAACAGCACAGCCACATGCGCGCCGGTTTCGGCAAAATTTCGCGAGGCAGTGAAAAAGGCGATTCCTGCGGCGTAGCCCATGGCTTTGTCCTTGAGCCGCAGCGCGATGGCGCCAAGGAAAAACGCCAGCACCCCGACGCCGCCATTGATGAATGTCAGCAGCACGGTGCGCGAAAACATTTCGGCCCCGAACACCGCGCGCGGAGCCAACTTCAGATCGCCGCGCAAGCCGCCATAGGCTGAGATGGCAAAATACACGGTGGCACCGGACAGCGTCCCTGGCGGCAGGTGAAATACCGGCATCGCCTTGACCTCGCTGCCCGGATGGGCGCTGTCGCCATATTGCCATTCCCGTACAAGGGATTGACCATCGCGCACCACCACCAGCCGCGCCTGCCGGGCAAAGCGGTCGTCGAGCCATAGCGTCCACTCGCCATCACCCGATGGCAATTGCGGCAATTGCGCCCGAAGCCACAAATAGCGGCCCTTGAAGATTTGCAGGCCAACCGAAGGTTTGACGCCGGGCGATTCAAGAAATGGCCGGGCAGGCAGGCTTTCTGCCAGTGCCTGTTCGTCAAGAATGGGCAAATCGTCAAGCCTAAAGGCAAGTTGTTTCGAAAGGTCGAGCGTTTGCATGGCGGCCGGGCTTGAACGCATGGCTGCATCGCGCTTGAGCGCTATCGCGCAAAAGACGCTGAACACGAGGGCGTAGAGGCAGAGCGCAAACAGCGCGGCACGGCGCAATGTCATTTAAAGGAACCTGCAAGACAATCACCGACAGCATGCTTTTCCCGGCAGAAAAGGCAAGCCGCATACGCCCCCATATCAGGGGAGTGATCCACGTTCGGAACTGCCAGCATCCGGTCCTGCAGCGGCGGTGGGTTAAGCGGAGAGTTTGGATTGAAAGTCTGTTCTGCCCTTACACTGTGCCGCAGCAACTTGACATTGGAGCCAACGGCAACATCTTCCGGGCAAGTACCGAGAACCAATTGAAATGAACCAGAAGTTTGAGGCGTCTCGCGCTGCGGGCCTGTCTGCCCTGAAGGCTTTTGCACCGGCCATGGGGCGGCGCTATGAAAATGGTCGCAATTACGATTGTGGGCCTGGGGGGCACAAGGCAGTTTCCATGCTGTCGCCCCATGTTCGTCGCAGGCTGGTGAGC
>JBGSOG010000013.1:0-28853 GCA_041739225.1 Rhizobiaceae bacterium | reverse complement strand
ATAGCGATAATAGTATTCAAACATGTGTTTCGCATCGCTTTCGGTGCTGGACCGATGTTTCGGGCGGCGCATGATCCGGACTTGTTCGCCTGTGACCGGGTTTTGATAAACTAGGCCTTTTCCAGATTTGGAAGGCCCTTTAAGCACATATCCCCTAGCGAACAATTCCTGCTTGAGGCGGTCCAGTCGCCAGAGCGGGCTGAAGCCGGGTATCGCGCCTCCAATCAACTCATGGTAGCGAGCTGCGGCTCTTCCTGCAACCGCTTCAAGATGGGCGATTTCGCCTTCAATGCTGCTGTAAATGCTTGTCGGCGGTCGCCAGTTCGGATCCAATACCTTGACCCTGGCGCTTTCCTGCTGGGCGCGACCGGCAGCGACATTCAGGCGCGCTTCCTGGTCGGGCCTTGCGCCTGGATATCTCAAATTCCTTCCGGTGCGAGACTGGCGGCTGCTGACTGGCTCGGCACTGGCACTGCCGCCCCCATCTCCGTCAGTCCACTGCCCGCCATCCGAATTGCCTGCAGATACCCTTGGCTGGTTGCGGTTGAAAAACTTCTGCTCGCCTTCGCCGCGAGGTGCCGGCCCGTATCCGGCAGCGGCGCGTTTTTCGTCCGTTGTCAAAAAACTCGCGCTCTCCAGCCGCTGCCAAAGTGCTTCGCGGTCGCCAGCCAGCGCCTCTACGCCGTCGCGGTCGAAATCGAGCCAAAACTCCTCACCGTAATGACCCGCCAGCCAATTGCCGATACCGGCAGCGCAGCGCGCCGCCAGCGGCAATACCGTTTGACGCCACAGCGCGCGGTTTGCTTCCTGGTAATTGGCGAAGGTCAGATCGCCGGGAATACCGAGCAGCATTGGCGGCACACCGAAAGCCAAAGCGATATCGCGCGCCGCAACGTTGCGGGCTTCGACAAAATCCATGTCCTTTGGCGAAAAGCCCATTGCCTTCCAGTCCAGCCCGCCTTCCAGCAGCATCGGCCTGCCCGCCCGTGCCGGGCCGGCATAGCCTTGTTCCAGTTCCTCTTTCAGCCGGTCAAACTGGTCGGGCGTAAGGTTCAAGCCCTCGCCTGCCGAATAGACCAGCGCGCCGGAAGGCCTTGCAGAATTGTCGAGCAGTGCCTTGTTCCAGCGGCTGGCCGCATTGTGGATGTCGAGCGCCATGTGGGCAGCAGTGAGCGGCGGCAGGCCATCGGTTTCATCCAGCGGATTGAACATGGCCAGATGCAGGATTTGTGCCGGATCCGCATCAATCTCAAAACGCAGCTTGCGCTCACCTTCGCCATATTCCCAGGCTTGTGGCCAACCGTCCAGGCCAGGCACGGCCCGGATACGGTCGGGCCGCAAAAGGTGCAATTCGCGTGGTGAGCCTTCATGCTCGATAGCCTGCACATAAGCATTGCCGGAAACCAGCATGTGGGTGAAAATCGCCTCAAGGAAGTCGCGCCCCGAGCGGGTGGGCGACGGCAGGCGCAACAGTTCCAGTGCCGGATGCGCGGTAACCTCCATTTCGCCCTCATACATCAGCCAAGGCATGGAAGCGGCAGCTTCAGCAACCATCCGCACGCAACGGTGAACCACCGGATTTCGGGTAAATCCTTCGCGCGCCAGTGAGCCGCGACCCGAAGCACTCCAGCTTGCCTCGCCGGTGCTGTGCAGCGCCACGAAGGGCGAGGCCATCTTGCGGTCAGTGTATGGCTCCCTCGGCATCACCCTGGGGGCCGGACGGGCGAACCAGTTCAGGATCGGGTTCATCGCATTCCTTTCGAGAAATTGTTACAGGCCGCGAATGCGCGGCTGCGCGCTTTCCTTCAGCGCCAGTTCCCAGACTGCCCAAACGAGCGCGTCCAGCCGATCAGGCGAGTGGCCAAGCGACGACCCGTCGGGACCAAGCGCACACATTTCATCCTCAAGCCGGGCAAACCGGCCCGCGTGTGAAACGAGGCCGCGCTCATAGAGCAGTGCCACCGGTTCAGCCCGCAGCCACTTGCCCCGGCTGGCCCGAACCGCACGCACCGGCACTGCCGGATCCACACCGTGGATCACGGTTTTCACCATGTCGCCGCCTTGGTTGACCTCAGCGACGATGCAGTCTGCGTCCAGCGCCTCATAAAGTGCGATTGCCGCAGTCGCCCATTGCAAAGGGCTGGCGCATTCGATTGTCCGGTCGGCAAGCACGTGGCAATGGCCGTCCAAAGCCAGCCCCGCTGCCACAATACCGCAGGCAGCCGAACCGCCATGCGCGGATGCCGGCGGATCAACCGCTACAACAATACGGCGCAAGTCTTTCGGTGCATCGCGCCGCGAAGCTTCAATCAGATCGCGTCGCCACAAGGCATCTTCGCGGTCTTCGATGATTTCGCCATCCAGTTCCTGGCGCCCAAGGCGGGTTCCACCATAGCGTTTCACCAAGTAGTCGACAAAGCCCGGCGCGAGATGAACCCGGTTGTCGTGTGTCGTAGCCCGCGTCACCGCCGTCTGCGGATCGTCCAGCAGGTCTTTCAGCAATTTGATCGGTTTTGGCGTTGTCGTCGCCATGTTGCGCGGATCGGTGCCGAGTCGCAGGCAGAACTGCAGCATGTCCCAGGTTTCGCCGGGATGCTCCCATTTGGCGATTTCATCACACCAGGCTGCACCAAACTGGCTGCCGCGCAGGCCTTCAGGATCGGCGGCGGAAAACACCTGGCCAATCGTGCCGTTCGGCCAGACCAGCTCGCGCTTGGAAGCATTCCACAAGGGGCGCTGGCGCGGTCCGGCCACGGCCATCAGGCCTGATTCGCCTTCGACCATCACGGCGCGCGCATCGGCATAGGTTTCGCCGATGATTGCCACCCGTCCTGCTGCATCGCCGGGAAAGTGCCGGTCGCCCTGCACCAGCCCCGACAGCCAGCGCGCGCCGGCCATGGTCTTGCCTGCACCTCGCCCGCCCAGCATCAGCCAGGTGCGCCACCCGCCCAAAGGCGGACGCTGCTTGCTGCCAAGAAAGGGCGGCCAATCGGCTTCAGCCTGCCGCAACTCCGGCAGGCTCAACCGCGAGAGGAACAAGCCCAGCCTCCCCGCCATCGACAAGCGCCGATATGCGTTTCTCAAGGAGATCGCGGAATTCCAAAATGTCGACTGCGTCGGAGGTGTCGGCATCCACAACCTTTCCCGGTTTTGGCGCGGCCACCTCCATGGCCTGCAATGTCTTGGCAACGAGCAACAGCGATTTCACCCGGTTTTCCGAAAAGCCGTCCTCGACTTCCGCCTCCAGGGCATCGATCTGGCGTTTGAGCATTTTTGAAAGCCGGGCAGACATGCGCACGCGCTCGCTGACCGTCTTCCGCCTGGGAGCGGTTGAAGCCTTGTTCATGTTCAAATTTTCCGGATTGGTTTAAAGGAAAGGTCGCAGGCGCAGAGCCAGCCGCACTTCTTCGACCATGACGCAAAGATGCCAGATCACCGGTGCACTGTCAAGGAATTTATTCCTTTGCTTTGCTTTTTTTCCCAACCCTATTTCTGGAACACGCCCGGAACCTCACCCGGCCATTTGACCAAATAGTCCTCAAAATCCTCGACTTCGATGCCGGTGTCGGGGATGGTGCGGTCGCGGGCGGATATTCCAGCTGAATGTACCGATTCGGGATCGCCGGAGATCAGCGGGTGCCACGGGTAAAGATCCTTGCCCTCGTTCACCAGGCGGTAGCCGCAGGTGGGTGGAAGCCACTCCAGTTCATTGATTTGCTGCACATCAAGTTGAATACAGTCAGGCACGAAATCGAGCCGGTTTTCATAATCCTTGCACCGGCAGGTGTGTCCGTCGAGCATGTGGCATGCGACATTGGTCCAGTACAGCTCGCCTGTATCCCAATCTTCCAGTTTGTTGAGGCAGCAGCGGCCACAGCCGTCGCACAGCAACTCCCATTCCTGTGGCGTCATCTGCGCAAGTGTCTTGGTTTTCCAAAACGGCTCGGTCATGCTTTTCCTGTTTTCCTTCTTCGGCGGTTTGTGCCGCTTCAACCTGCCAGCAGCGTTTATCATGATTTTGAAACTCAACCATCGCCGCCGCAAAATTCTCCAAATCATCATCGAAATGGTATATTGAGTTTGCCAGCCCCTAAACAGGAAGAAACAACCCCTTGCGCAATCCGTTCGACAATTCGGGACGCGGCAAAACCCGCAACTGGCTGCTTGGCATCGATTCGTGGATCGACGATTCGATGTTCAACATGTTCAACAGTGCCGGTGACCGGTGGGAATCAGTTGTCATATTTTTCCGCAGGTTCCGAGCCTCCGGCATTCGCAAGGCGTTTGTCGAAGTGGTCGACGAGAGCCTGACCATCGGGCTTGGCGGCCTTGTGGTGCTGTTGACACTGGCGATCCCGGCATTTGACGAAACCAGCAAGGACTGGCGCAATACGGCTGACTTCGCCGTGACGTTCCTTGATCGCTACGGCAAGGAAATCGGGCGACGTGGCATCCGCCAGACGGATTCAGAAGAGATCGACAAACTGCCCGACCATTTCGTCAAGGCGGTTCTGGCCACGGAAGACCGGCGCTTTTTTGACCATTTCGGCATCGATTTTCTTGGGCTGTCGCGGGCGCTGTTTGAAAACGTCAAGGCAAATTCGGTGGTTCAGGGTGGATCCACGATCACACAGCAATTGGCCAAGAACCTGTTCCTGACGAATGAACGAACACTCGACCGCAAGGTCAAGGAAGCGTTTCTCTCGCTTTGGCTTGAATGCAATCTTTCCAAAAAGGAAATTCTCAAATTCTATCTGGACCGCGCATACATGGGCGGCGGTAATTTTGGCGTGACGGCGGCTGCGCAATATTATTTCGACAAGCCGGTCAAAGACCTGACGCTTTCCGAGGCGTCGATGCTGGCGGGTTTGTACAAGGCACCAACCAAGTATGCGCCACACATCAACCTGCCGGCGGCGCGCGCCCGGGCAAACGAAGTGCTGACCAACATGGTACAGTCGGGCTTCATGACCGAAGGCCAGGTGATAGGCGCACGGCGAAAGCCAGCCTCGATCATCGAGCGGGCTGATGCGGAAGGGCCAAACCACTTCATGGATTATGCGTTCGAGGAGATCAAGCGAATCGCCGCCGGTTTCCCGACTCGCACTTTTGTTGCCAAGACCAGTGTCGATCTCGACCTGCAACGGGTTGCCGAAGAAGCCATCGAAAGCAATTTGCGCCAGTTTGGCGAGCAGTATGACGCCAGTGAAGCGGCAATGGTGGTGATCGACAATGAAGGCGCGGTTCGCGCCATGGTGGGCGGCCTCGACTATGGCATATCGCAATTCAACCGCGCCACTTCCTCGCGCCGCCAACCTGGTTCGTCGTTCAAACCGTTTGTCTATGCAGCAGCCGTTGAAACGTTTGGCTATGACGAGGAAACCAAGGTCACGGACGGATTTGTGACCACCGGCAAGTGGACGCCGAAGAACTACTCCGGCGGCTATGCCGGGCGAATGAACCTGACAACCGCCATCGTGAAATCTTACAACACCATTCCAGCCAAGTTGTATCTGGGCCGCGATGGACTGGAGCCGCTTGGTGGCAAACGAATTGAAGAAGTGTCCCGCAAAATGGGAGTGACTTCGCCATTGGTTCTAAATCCGCCAATGGTACTTGGATCGAACGGTCTGACAGTGATTGAAATGGCCACAGGCTATGGTGCATTCATGACCGGAGGGATGAAACTCGACACCCATGCCATCCTTCAGGTAACCGACTCCAGCGGCAACATTCTTTTCGATTACCGAAAGGACAAGCGCGAACCCGTACGGGCCCTGGAAGAGCGCACAGTCGGCGTCATGAACCGCATGATGGCGCAGATCCCCGAATGGGGAACCGCCCGTCGTGCTGCCCTCGAAGGCATCCGGGCTGCTGGCAAGACCGGCACAACTTCCAGCTACCGGGACGCCTGGTTCGTTGGCTATACCGGCAATTATGTTGGGGCAGTCTGGTACGGCAATGACGATTACACATCCATGGACAACATGACCGGCGGGACGGTACCGGCAATGACCTGGCAAAAGGTCATGACGTATGCGCACCAGAACATTGACCGCTTGCCGGTGCCATTCATTGAAAACCCCTTCACCAGGGCAGTGGCGCAAAAGCCGGCGGAGAACAAAACGGCCGAAGCACAAGCCGCACCGGTACTCCCGGCTGCGCGCCCGAAACTGCTTTCCAAAGCGGCGCAAAGCATGTTGCTTGATCTTGAACGCAAGATGCGCGAAGCCAAACCCGTGGCCGTCAACCAAATCCTGGCTGGCGGTCAAAAGCCTTCATCCAGCCAGTAAGCAAAGCACGCAAACTTGCGCCTGATGCTCCAAATCACATTGATTGCACTTTTTGGCATTATCCTTGGTGCCGGCAGCGCTTGGTATTCAATCCAGCAGTCGCACCGTATCGGAGCCATAAATATCGGGCCATGGACCGCATTTCCACACGCCGGGGCCGAGGAAATTGACCCTTACACGGTTGCACGGGCTGTCGCGGAAGGCTCGGTCCCATTGGGTTCAACCGAGGGGCTTGCTTTCGAGGCAGTGACGGATTCGCAGGGCAATCTTCTGCGCCGCAATTGTTCCTACCGTATCGAAGGCACCACCCCTCCTGCCAAGCTGTGGACGCTGGTCAGCTATGGTGAAGATGCAAGGCCAGTACCGCCGGCACCGGGCGGCAAGTCCTCGACATATTCCAACGCACTGCTGCATTTTCCCGATGGTTCGTTCCTTATTGCGATTTCCGCAAAACCGGGTCCGGGCAATTGGCTTTCAATCAGTGGTGAAGGCTCGATGCGGTTGGTCTTGCGCCTTTATGATACGCCGATCACCTCGAGCGCGGGTGGTGAGCCGCCGGTCATGCCGCAAATCCTTGCGGAAGGGTGCAGTTGATGTGGCTCCGCGCGTTTTATTTCAGTCTTTGTACGCTGGTTGCCGCCGGGCTGGTCCACATTGGCATTGTTCTGCTCATCCCGACCTATGGCACACGTGACGCCTATGCGCGTCTATCGCAGGATACCGCGATGTTGGCATTCAAGATGCTGCCCGATGACGTTTCCGGCGGCCCGATTTCCGATGTCGACCCGTTTTTCGCTTATGGCGTGTGCCGCTTCGATATCAGCCGGGACGGTGTGTCGATCAGCGCACCAAAAACCGATGCTTTCTGGTCCGCGACCATCGTCAATGAGGATGGCTCGGTAGTATACAGCCTGAACAACCGAACTGCCATCGACGGCAAACTGGATCTGTTGCTGCTCAATCCGGTTCTGGTATTGCGGCTGCGGGAACTGCAACCGCCGGAAATAGAAAATGCCATTGTGGTTGAATCGGACATGAAAGCCGGTTTTGCAGTTGTTCGGGTCTTGCGTCCCGATGACAGCTGGCAGCAACAGGCAAAGTTGTTCCTGGATGGAACAAAATGCAGTGCATACGTGCCTTCGCCACCCGTGGATTCGGGCCAACCGACTGCAAGTCAGTGAAACTGGTTTTCAGGATGCTTTGGCACGACGTTTGCGCTTGCCGCTGGCGTTGCCGCCGTTGTGAACTTTGCGGTCATCATCGTCGCGTGAGTAGCGGACACCGGTAAAAATGACTATCTCGCCGCGTTTGCTTTGACTGGAATGGGAAGTTGCGCGTGGTTTGTCGCGCCATTTTGCAGCTTCTGCCGGAAACCGGATGATGTTGGCCATTCCCTGCTCCGCCTGTCAAATTTCGCCTGTGCGCCGAATCATCGCGACTGCCAGAGCATACAAGCCAGCCTTGGTTAATGAATCGTGAAGCTGCCAAAAGCTCAAAACCGGCACGCAAAACATTTCGTATGAGAGAGTTAACAGCCCGTTAACAATTGGCAGACGAGTATCACCGCAGTTCTTGATTCGATCATCAGATCCGGTGCCAGCAATGCCTGCAACTGCCAATCCCAGTTTGATGTCTCCAGAAGCATCTTCGTCAGGTCCGGCAATATCGCTGGGTGGCGAAGCAATTCGCCGCGCCAATGCAAGGGCCCGCAAATCCGGACTGCTTATTGATGCAGCCCGCCAGTTCAGCTCCATCCAGCGGCCCACCCGAAAAGATCTGGTGGTGTTCAAGGAGCTTTTCTATCAATTGCTCGACGGAACCGACAAAAGCGAACGACGCTTGCTGGCGGCTACCCTTGCCCGAAACCCCTACACACCGCGCACTGTGCTCTATTGTCTGGCGCTTGATGAGCCGGACATTGCGGCACCCGTGCTGATGTTTTGTGAAGCCCTGAACGAATTTGACATTGTCCAGCTGGTTAAGCGTTTGCCGCAGTTGTCGCTTGAAATCATGTGCCGCCGTTCGGCTTTGACGCCGACTTCCGTTCGTGCCTTGATCAAACATGGTTCGGAGGCATGCAGATCGTTGCTGGCGCGCAATCCGGCATTCTTTGAGGATGCAGCAATCCAGGCAATCATCGCCGGACTGGAAAAACCGCTGGAAGAACCGGCTCCCCTTCAGCCGGTCCGGATGGTTAGCCGGCCAACACAAGTTCAGCTGCCAAATCAGGCAAAGGCTGGTCTGACTGCCAGCAAATCAGATGAACTCCTTGCAATGGCTTCCCGAAGCGGACGATTGGGACGCATGCAAGGCCCTGCAACCAACGAATTGAACGCAATTGATCCAAAACGCCCGATTGAACCACAATTGGTCGCGATGGTCCGGGCAGGAGACCACCATGCACTGGCACAGCGTTTGGCAGACTGGTGCGGCATCAAACCGATAGCCAGCCTTGCAATCCTTGAAAAAGGCGGAGCAAGCGAGCGGATTGCCCTGTTCAAAGGCCTTGGCTTGAGCAATCTGGGAACAATGCAGTGCCTTCTGCGCCTTGACCCGACTTTGGGGAAAAATTTTCAGGCATACAATGAAGCCAAGCGGTTGCTGCAGGAATTGGACGACAACCAGTGCAAAGCAATTGTCAAAACCCTTGGCGCGGATTTTGAAGCCATGCGAAAGCCTGCCATGGAGCCATCGCATGCAATCCTGGAAATCGGCCAGTTGGCTACCCAGCGGCGGCGGGAACTATCGCAAGGCCCGGCCCAGCGGCCAGTGACGGCGCCACCTCAGCTACCGCAGCGCAATACGACCCGGCTTTCAATCTTGTAGCTTTTCAAACAACGAGTTTTGGCGAACCCTCACGCCGCTCGGTACCGATAATCCAGCAATCCGCGTCAAAGCGCACCTGTCTTTCCAGCCATTCCAACGCTGTGGCGGCATCGGCATGGTCATGGACAAGCTCAAAAGCCCGAACAGGCGCGCCTTCACCGCCGTAGCTTGCCTGCGGCGCAGGAGCGTGGATGCTGATGGTCCCATCGGGGTGATCATGGCGAACAAAAATGGCACCAGCCTCCGCGGCACCTCTGCGGATAACCGCAGGATAGCCGCCATCGGCGGCCTCTGCACGCAGGAAGGCGGAGACAAATATGTGGCTTTGCAGTCGCAAGGCCTCAGCTCTTTTTGAGCTTTCCGATTTCTTCCATTTTTCGCATCAATTCCTCGCCGGGGACGCCGTCAACCACGAGCCCATAGCGGTCCTGAAACAGGCGTATCGCGCTGATGGTTGCTTCGTTCAAAGTGCCGTCCGGAACGATATCGAGTGCGCCGGCATTCATGAGGCCAATCTGGACCCGGGCAACAACAGCTGCGTCCCGGCTGTCAACGATTTCGATGGTGGCTTGCGATGCCGGCTGAGCCTCGAGCGTCTGCGTGTCCTTGGCGCGTGCTACCGTGTTGGTGATTTCGGGAACGTCTTCGCGCGCCGCCCGCTGTTGCGGCGATGCTTCGGCCTGGGCTTTGCCTGGCAACTGGCGGACCAGGTCAGCCGTGACCAAACCGGTTGGTTCTATGCCGAGTTCCCTTTCAAACCGCATGACGGCCTCACGGGTCTTGGGTCCGAACTTGCCGTCTATCTCGCCTGTGTACACGCCGAGATCGTGAAGGCCAGCCTGCATCTGGCGAACCATGGCTGCTTCACTTGTCTCGGCAGCTTTTGGTCTGGACACAGGGACCGGGACTTTGGAAATCTCCGTTTTTGCAGATCCCGATTCCTGCTTTTGCTGGGCGCGAGCCTTGCTGACCGGGACCGATTTGGTTGTCATTGCGTCACGGGTGGCAAAAAGCGGGACCGGATGGCCGCCATTTTGCCCGTACAATGCGTTGCCAGCCACCAGCGAAAACGCCACGGCAAAGGCGCAAACCCCGGCAGCGATCGATGGATTGTCCTGAATTCCGTCCACTACCAGTCCGGCAATTCCGCGCATGGCCTACCTCTTTTGTGCTGCTGATGCCGCTTTGGCGGCGATTGAAAATACATCGCCAGCACGCTCTTCGAACGGTCTGAGGCGGACGATTTCGATGTCTTCACGGGCCGGAACCGGGCGCATTTCCTGTGCCTGAACCGGCAGTGTCACCGTAACGGCGGTGCCCAGGCCCTTTCGGCTGGCGAATGAAAGTTTTCCCCGGTGCAATTCGACAAGGCCGCGAACCACCGACAAGCCAAGACCTGTTCCCTGGTATTTGCGATCATATTTGCTGTCTGCCTGGTAAAACGGAATCCCCAGATTGCCGATATGCTCGTCGGAAATCCCGATGCCGTTGTCGCGCACCACGATGCGCACGTTGCGCCCGATGCGTTGACCTTCCACGCAAACCTTGCCGCCATCGGGGGTAAACTTGATGGCGTTGGAAAGCAGATTGATCATGATTTGGCGAATTGCGCGCTCGTCGGCAGTTATCTCCGGCAAAGTGTCAAAGCCGATCGTTTCAATATCGATCTGCTTGCCGTCAGCCTGACCCCGCATCATCGAGCAGCATGTCTGCAGCGCTTGGCCGATCAAGAACGGTTCGGTCACGATGTCGTATTTTCCAGCCTCGATCTTGGACATGTCGAGAATTTCGGTTAGGACCTGCAGAAGGTGACTTGCCGAACTGTGGATGAGGCCGACATATTCGAGGTGTCGCTCGGGCGGCATTTTTTTCATGACGTCGGATAGCAGCAATTCGGAAAATCCCAAAATTGCATTCAACGGCGTGCGCAATTCATGGCTCATGTTGGCCAGGAACAGGCTTTTTGCGACATTGGCACTTTCAGCCCGCTCGCGCGATTGGCGCAATTCCTCTTCCATCCGGCGATGCCCGGAAATGTCCCTTGTAACGGCCAGAGCCAACGGACCTTCCTTGGCAAGGACCCCGGCCGGTGCGGGTTCACAAGCAAATTCAAGCCAGCAATCACGTGCACCACGGCTGGCGATTGGACGAAAAGGTGCTTTTTGCGGGCGCCCCCAGGCGATGCAGTCAGCGATGGCTTTTCGCACGCCAACCCTGTCCTGAACGTGGACGCAGTCCAAAAACCCGGTTCCGGCAAGCATTTCGGGCGACTTGCCAAGCACCCTTGCAGCGTTGTCGCCAGCATGAACAAGCTCGCCGCCAGAGCGGTGCAAGGTGTACAGATCCGGACCCATGGAGGCAAGATCCAGCCGGACTGTGCCAGTTTTTCCGGTCGCGGACATCAAACGCATCACTATTTTCCCTCGGCGGCAAGCTATCGTCCACCGGTACACAAACAATTACCGGTCACTGCAAGGAGCCAGCACCGGACGCCTGCAAAAGTGCCATGACGGATTTAATGGAACGCTAAGGTTGATGATCGTGTGACCACGGAAACAGCACAAGCGCCCCAGGAATGGTTAATCCTGCCAACATGGTAAACGACGGCTTTATGAACGCAGGAATTTGCGCGTCCCAACCCATAATTTGGCCACAAACAAACTCCCGGCTGCCTTTGTGCAATCTGCACTGGCAATGAAAATCAGGATGCTTGCAATTTGAATCAATTTGCGATGCCAGCCCAAAGTGCAGTTTAAGCGCTGCATGCTAGGCAGAAGGCGGACAAAAGTGAGGGTATCATGTTTCTCGTTCGCGCTGCCTTCTGGTTGACGCTGGTCATTGCTTTCATCCCCGTGAATGCGGAGGATCTGAAGCAGGGACAACGTGTCGTTTCAACCGGCGAGACCATTCTGGCTGCACAGGCCGTGCTGGCTGACCTGTCAGGTTTTTGCGGTCGGAACCCGCAGACTTGCGGGACAGGGCAGGAACTGGCCTCACAGCTTGGCGCAAAAGCGACCACCGGTGCACGCTATGTCTATCTGTTCCTGGAAGAGCGCACGCAGGGCAAGGATGCAGCAGGCGACGCCATTACCACTGGTTCTGTCAAAAAAACCTCTTCAGCCAACTGACAATCCCGCAAGATCTGACAGAACCCTGTCGGGCGGCAGGTCCGGGTATTCATCGGGTTGACTGCGGCGGTTTATCCAAACCGTGTGGAAACCGAAAGCTTTGGCGCCGGCAATGTCCCAGCGGTTTGATGACTGGAAAGACACCTGCCCTGGATGGACCTTCATTTCTTCGCAAACAAGCTGGTAAGCAGCCGGGTCGGTTTTGTATCGACGCAATTGGTCAACTGAAAGTATGACGTCGATTTGCCCGGCGATACCGGTCGATGCAACCGCGTCTTCCAGCATTTTCCGGGTTCCGTTTGAAAGGATGGCTGTTTTGGCCCCCGCTTCTTTCAAGGATGCCAATGCCGACGCAACTTCATCAAAAGCGCCGAGTTGGCGATAAGCTTCCAGCAATGCCAAACGAACACCAGCGCTTTCAGTGCGCGTTACCGCCAGCGCGAAATCCAGTGCTTCGCAGGTCAGTTGCCAAAAGTCGCGGTACTGCCCCATGGCGGTCCTCGTCCAAGTGTACTCCAATTGTTTGGTACGCCAGATTTCAGACAAGCGACTTGCCTGTTCTCCCAATATCGCTGAGTTCCGGGCAACTGCCGAGTGGACATCGAACAGCGTTCCATATGCGTCAAAGACAAAGACCTTGCTCACTGACATATTCTCCTGGCATTTCGCGCGTATCAACGAGAGTTGACCCCAGCACAGGTCAACGACAACAAAACCGGACCACTGCCATTGTGCAAGCTTGGTGCAAGCCCTAAATCTTTCGTGATTGCGGCTTACCGCCCGCATGCATCCATTTTCACGTTCTCAAAAGGGTGATTACCATGACATTCACTTTGCCAAAACTGCCATACGCCTATGATTCGCTTGCACCCTTCATGTCGGCCGAGACGCTGGAGTTCCACCACGACAAGCACCATCAGGCTTATGTTGACATGGGCAACAAGCTGGCCTCGGAAAATGGCATGGAAGGAAAAACCGTTGAGGAAGTGCTGATGGCATCCCACGGGAAAATCCCCGGCCTCTTCAACAATGCCGCCCAGCATTACAATCACATCCACTTCTGGCACTGGATGAAGAAGGGTGGCGGTGGCTCAAAACTGCCGGGCGCGGTGCAGAAGGCTTTTGATGCCGACCTTGGCGGCTATGACAAGTTCCGCGTGGATTTCATGGAAGCAGGCAAAACCCAGTTCGGGTCGGGCTGGTGCTGGGTTGCTGTCAAGGACGGCAAACTTTCGATCATGAAAACACCCAATGGTGAAAACCCGCTGGTCCACGGCGCAACACCTATCCTCGGCTGCGATGTCTGGGAGCATTCCTACTACATCGACTATCGCAACGCCCGACCAAAATACCTCGAAGCCTTCGTCGACAGCCTGATCAACTGGGAATATGTCGAAGAATGCCTCCAAAAGGCCCATGGCTGAGCAAAAACAGGCCGCTGGCGGCGCAAAACGGTTGACAGATTGTTTATCGGTTTTGCTGCCGTTGCGACAATCACCTACTCGAATTTGTCACGCGAGGGTGTCACACTCATTGCTGTCGACCACCACTCAAACGTCTTTGTCCAAGGAGAACACGATGAACAAACTTTTTCTGGGTGTAGCGGCAGCAGCGATGCTGTTTTCGGGATTTGCGCACGCCGATGCGATTGCTGACCGCAAGGCAATGATGAAGGAAAAGAACGGTGCCCAGATGGGTGCGCTGGTCAAGTTCGCCAAGGGTGAAACCCCTTACGACGCAGCTGCTGTTGTTGCAGCGCTCACTGAAATGCGCACCGGCACAGCGACGTTTGGCGATCTTTTCCCGGCCGGTTCGGAAACCGGTGGCGAAACCACTGCTTCGCCAAAAATCTGGGAAGACATGGCAGGCTTCAAAGCAGCGCTTGTCAAATTCCATGGCGATCTGGATGCAGCCATCGCAGCGGCTCCTGCCGACCAGGCAGCACTCGGCGCAGTCCTCGGTTCGGTTGGCGGCAACTGCAAAAGCTGCCACGAATCATTCCGCGTCATGAAGAACTGACGCACCGACTGGAGCGTTTTCATGAGAAAAACAGCAGCCGCAATGGTTTTTCTGGCCATTGCGGCTGCTGTCATTTTTTACGTCCTGACGATTCCGTCGCGGCTGGATCGGGAACTTCTCGCTTCCATTGATGCGGGAGATCCGTTGAAGGGCGAGCGGATATTCTGGGCGGGTGGCTGCGCCTCGTGCCATGCGGAAAAAGGCTCCAAGGGTGACGCCCGAAAGCTGCTTGGCGGCGGCTTGGCGCTGGCCACACCTTTTGGCACTTTCCACGCGCCAAACATTTCACCAGACAAGGGAAGCGGCATCGGCGAGTGGAGTGGCGAAGATTTTGCCAATGCGATGCTGAAGGGGGTCTCACCGAACGGATCGCACTATTATCCGGCATTCCCCTTCACTTCCTATGCGCGCATGGAAGTATCGGACATCGCAGATTTATGGGCCTACATGAAGTCGCTCCCCGCGGTTTCCAGGCCCAATTTGGCGCATGAACTTCCCCTGCCGTTCCAGCTGCGACGAGGGCTGGGGCTTTGGAAATTGCTGTTCCTTTCCGATCAGGACATCGCCGGCATTGATGCTTCCAACCCGAAACTGGCGCTTGGCCAGTACCTCGTGGAAGGGCCAGGGCATTGTGGCGAATGCCATACCCCGCGCAACCTGATTGGCGGGGCTGACAAGGCGCGCTGGCTGGGCGGGGGTCCCGCGCCGGAGGGCAATGGCCGCATTCCCAACATAACATCCGGCGGGAAAAACATCAGTGTCTGGAGCGAGACAGATATCGTGAACTATCTGGAAACCGGCTTTACTCCGGATTTTGATGCAGTTGGCGGCTCCATGGTCGAGGTTCAGGAAAACCTCTCACGATTGACGGCGCAAGACCGCGAGGCGATAGCAGCTTACCTAAAGGCGCTGCCCGCCCAGCGTTAGGCGGCCTGTGCGTTCTGCGCAAACAAGATGGCAAATGCATAGCTCACCGCGATCTCGTCGAGGCGGGCGAACCGCCCTGAAGCTCCGCCATGGCCCGCACCCATGTTGACCTTGAGCATAACCGGGTTTGGTCCGGTATTGTTGGCGCGCAGCTTGGCTACCCATTTGGCGGCTTCCCAGTAGGTAACACGCGGATCGGTCAGGCCCGCTGTTGCCAGTACCGGCGGCTTTACGCCAGGCCTGATATTTTCGTACGGGCACCATGCCGAAATCTGCCTGAAATCGGCCTCCGATGCCAACGGATTGCCCCATTCTGGCCATTCCGGCGGTGTCAACGGCAAGGTATCATCCAGCATCGTGTTGAGCACGTCCACGAAAGGTACTTCGGCGATTGCGCCGGCAAAGAGCTCGGGCGCCATGTTGACCACGGCTCCCATCAGCAGCCCGCCGGCGCTGCCGCCTTGCGCCACAATCCTGCCGACAGAAGTGAATTTCTCAGCGGCGAGGTAACGGCCAGCCGCGATGAAATCCGTGAAAGTGTTGGTCTTGTGCTCACGCTTGCCAGCCTCATACCAGGCAAAGCCCTTGTCTTTGCCGCCACGCACATGGGCAATGGCATAGACAAAACCGCGATCGACAAGACTCAGGCAATTGGTGTTGAAGCCGGCCGGAATGGAGATGCCATAGCTGCCATACCCATAAAGCAAGCAAGGCGCGGACCCATCGAGCGGTGTCGTCTTGCGATACAACAGCGAAACGGGAACCATTTCACCGTCGCTTGCAGGGGCCATCACCCGGCGGGTAACATAGTTTGAAGGTTCATGGCCGCTGGGCACTTCCTGCTTCTTCAGCAGGGTGCGCTGGCGCGTTTCCATGTTGTAGTCAAAGGTCTCACTTGGCGTTGTCATCGACGAATAGGTAAACCGGATCGTATTCGTGTCGAATTCATAGGCCCCGCCAAGGCCGAGCGAGTATGCCTCTTCATCAAAGGCAATCGAATGGGTATCGCCATCGGCGATGCGGCGAACCATAATGCGAGGCAGGCCGTTCTCGCGCTCCAGCCAAACCAGATGTCGCTTGTAGATCGAGTGCGAAAGGATCAATCGACCGGGTTTGTGTGAAACCAGGTCGCTCCAGTTTTCCGGGTGCGGCGAATGCGGGTCAGCTGTGACGATCTTGAAGTCTTTTGCCCCGTCGCGGTTTGTCAGGATGTATAGGACCCCCTCTCCTTCGTCGATTGAATACTCAACGCCGGTTTCGCGCGCTGCGACAAGCACCGGCTTTGCCAGCGGTTCCGCAGACGGCAATAGCCAGGCCTGCGATGTCTCGTGATCATGTGCATCGATCACAATCCATTGGCGCGACTGGGTCGTGCCTGCCCCGAGGAACAAGCCGGGATCTTTCTCTTCGTGGATGAGATGGTCCGGGATATCGGTTCCCATTTCATGCACGAATAGTTTTGATGGGCGGTGATTGTCGTCAAGCATCGTGTAGAGGAAAAAACGCCCGTCAATGTTGAAATTTCCCCCGCCAGCCGTGTTGTCAATCCGCTCGGCGCGGTCCTTGCCTGTATCAAGATCCCGGAAATGTACGGTAAAGTATTCCGATCCCTTGTCGTCATATGACCATGCCAGCATCGAATGATCGCTGCTGTGCTCGGTTCCTCCCAGACGAAAATATTCCTTGCCCTTTGCTTCCAGATCGCCGTCGAGCAGGACCTGGGCTGTGCCTCCCTCGGCAGGCTGCCGAAAGAATACCGGCTGTTCGCCGCCTTCCGAAAACCGCATGCCGTAGGAAAAAGCACCATCACGCATGGGAACAGAGGAATCATCCTCCTTGATGCGACCGCGCATTTCGGCAACCAACTGCTTTTGCAGGGCGTCGGTGCCTCCCATCACCTGTGACTGATACTCATTTTCGGCGTCCAGATGGGAGCGGATATCCGCCAACAACACCGAAGGATCGCGCATCACCGCCTGCCAGTTGTCATCGCGCAACCAGGCATAGTCGTCGGTTCGATCAATGCCATGGAACTGGGTGGTGTGGGATTTGACCGGTGTAGTGGGAGCGGCAACGGAATTCGGCGAAATTTTCATGGGGAGTATTTTCCAATGCAAATGCAGTGCCGGATGGTTTGCCGGACAGGTTTATCGCTCTTGCGCGAACGTGCAAGCAGTTCATCTACTGCCGAAGAATGAGAGATCAGTCGTCGTTCGGTTTGAAGCCAAGGGCGTGGCCGTTCATGCAATACCGCAGGCCGGTTGGCTGCGGCCCATCGCGAAAAACATGACCCAGATGGGCGTCACAATCGGAGCACCGAACTTCCGTGCGCCGCATGAAAAAGGACCTGTCATCAATTTCTGCCACGGCTTGCCCATCCAGCGGCTTGAAGAAGCTCGGCCATCCGGTTCCGCTTTCAAATTTGGCGTCTGTTTCAAACAAAGGTTTGCCGCAGCAAACGCAGGTGAAAACCCCGGGACGTTTCTCGTGCTGATGCGGTCCGCTAAATGCTCTCTCTGTGCCGTGTTCGCGGGTGACGTGATACTGTTCGGCCGTCAATTGCGCCTGCCATTCAGACTTCGACTTTACAATTTTCTGCATGATTTTCTCCAAATTCGCCAAACAACAAATAGGCGCAATCTGCCAAAGTTCCATTCAAAAACAGGTGACATTCACCAGGTTGCACCAAGCTCCGATACTTCGATGTTTCGGGCGTTTATCCGCCGTGGGCTGCAACAACCCCGAAAATTGCAAACCTTGAAATGTTCATTGAAAATTCCGGCCAAGATTGGATGACAGCAGCACCGCCAACGCATGTTGGCCGCCTGAAAAACCAAATTCCCGAAAAGAATTTTTTCATTACATTGTATTGGAATTACACAAATTTGTTTGTATTGACCAAGTCCGCCAATACTGTTTTTCAACATTTTTTCCAAGCATTTTTGTTGACAAAATTTGCGTTTGGTAATTATCAAAATCACGTTGATCTGATTTGTGGGGACCTTTGCGAGGTTGATCGGATTATCGTAGTCAAAAAAATGTCCCGATACTTAAAGGGCGCAAACAAGAAGAGAATAAAATGGACGACACAACCTACGAAATGAATGGCAGCGATATGGTACTTGTTGAATTGGCCGCGGAAATCGTATCAGCCTATGTCAGCAACAATCCAGTCTCCACGGTGGATTTGCCTGGTCTGATCGTTGCAGTGCATGGAGCACTGGCAAGTGTAGGCGAACCAGCGGAAGAAGAGCCCGTTGAAAAACAGAAGCCGGCCGTCAATCCAAAGAAATCCGTCTTTACGGACTTCATCATCTGCCTTGAAGATGGAAAGAAGTTCAAATCCCTGAAGCGGCACCTTCGTACCCATTACGATCTTTCACCTGAAGAATATCGCGAGAAATGGGACCTTGCGCCGGACTACCCGATGGTCGCGCCAAGCTATGCAGAGGCTCGCTCCAATCTTGCCCGCAAAATGGGTCTTGGCCGCAAGCGCGGTTCCAAGAACGTTCGCTGAACGCAAATACTGATCATGCGGAGAGCCGGCGCATGCGCCGGCTTCCTGCGTTTCAGGATGCAGATTTCCCTGTTTCATGTTCCGGCAACCTGCCGCCAAGACTGGCCAAAACCTGATGCAGTGCAAGGTGCCGGTTGAAATCATATCCGGCATGGCCGGCCCTGGATTTCTTGCGCTCTCTGCGCAGTAAATCACGCAATCGCGAGAAAGCGCTTTCACGAACCTTGGAGCTGGCGAAATCTGATGCGGCAAATGCCATTTCGCCTGTCAGTGCGGCAACGATGGCCGGCAATTCCTCTTGCCGGGTTGGCTGGCCAAATTGCCATCCGGCAAAGGTTTTCGCCTCCTGCGCAAACCGACGGGCAACAATCTGGGACAAGCCTTTTTCAGGTCGCTGGAGCATTTTTCACCTCTTTTGCTGTTCAGCAATCGTGGGACAAAACGCAGGGGCCGTGCATAGGCAGCAACGGTAAGAATCGTATTCGACACGCCAAGCTCCTGTTTTCCATACGAATTCCGATAGAGGAATATTTTCCTGCCATTTGAGTTGTCCCCGGTTGCCATGCAACGCCTGATATAGGATTATATTCCTAGCACTCGGGGGCAGGCATGACGCGTGGATTTGATGAAACGGGGTTGGCTTACAAAACGTGCGCTCAACCAGGGCAGACCATTGAAGCTGGATGGACAACCGGCGTTCCGCTGACGGGCGCACGCGCAGCGCTTGCTGCAAGGTTCGTTGTGCGACTTGTGGGGCTGCTGGAAGGCATCGGCGAAGAGGAATTGCTGTCGCCAACACGTGGACAGGAAAGTACCGCCCGTCTGCGGCAAATCGCGATGTACTTGCTGCACACTTCGCTTTGCGTCCCTTATGGCGAGGTCGCCCGGGTTTTTGGTCGGGACCGGACAACGGTTTCGCATGCTTGCAGGCTGGTGGAAGACCTGCGCGATGATCCGGCCTGCGACACGATGGTCGAAAATCTCGAGAAGCTGCTCTCGATGGTCGGGCCTTTGTTCACGCCAGTCAGGGGAGCGTGAAAATGGCGCGCCCTGACCAACCCCGCGCAAGCAGCATTCTCCGGTTGTTACGGCTTTTGGGAGCGCGGGAGACAAAACACGTTCGCCTGGGCGCTGATCTGGTCATCCATTACAGGGGCCAGGAGCACCGGTTTGAAGCAAAACTGCTTCATCATTGCCAATCCACCGGTCTCATCGACCTGGCCCGGCAAACAGCAACCTTGCGAGCGGAAGGGGAAGCTTATCTGCGTCGGGCAATGTATCCGGAGGCCGGATATGGCGCACAGCACGGCATATTGACACAGAAAATCATCGAGCCGGGCAAGCCACCCGTTTTGGAAAACCTCGGCGAGTCGCCCTTGGCCCGGCTGTTCCTGCGGCGCGATGCAAATGGCAAAACCTTCATTGATTCCGCTGCCCTTGCTGCCGGTGAGCGCTTCCGCAACGACTTCGAAAAGGCCGGGTTGCAGCCCCGAATCTCGGCAAACTGGGAAGCCAGTCTTGCCAGCCGCGGACATGCAAGCGCTGACAACGGAATTTCAGATTTTGCGTTGGATGCAAGGCGGCGGGTTGACCGGGCACTTGGCATGCTTGGCACCGACCTCGCCGGAGTTGCCACAGATGTTTGCTGTTTCCTCAAAGGGCTGGAAACCGTCGAGCGCGAACGGCGCTGGCCTCCACGTTCGGCAAAGCTGATGTTGCGCACCGCGCTAAATTTGCTTGCAGCGCATTACGGCATCACCGGTTCGGGAAACTCCAGCGCACCCATGCAACATTGGGGCACGGCAGATTACCGCCCGGGCATTGCAGGGGCGAGTGGCTGAACTTCAATCAGCCAGAGCGGTTTTCGCTTCATTCTTGATGCGCACCACCATTGAACGCAAGCCGTTGGAGCGCTGGGGGGTGATGTGTTCGGCCAGCCGCAGTTTTTCAAAGATTTCCGCCTCGTTGGTCGCAATGATCGCGGAAGCATGCTTGCCGGAAAAGATCGCCAAAACAACAGCGACGAGACCACGAACAATGTGCGCGTCGGAATCGCCCTTGAAATCCAGCACGGGGTCTGCCCCGCTGGAGCCGTGCGAAACTATCCAGACCTGGCTGGCACAGCCCTGAACCTTGTTGGCTGAATTGCGCTCGGCATCATCCAGAGGGTCCAGCGCCGACCCCAACTCTATCAAATAGCGATAGCGGTCGTCCCAGTCGTCGAGGAACGCGAAATTGGCGACAATCTCTTCAATGTCCGGCAATGGCGCACCTTTAATTGCAGCCAATCTCAAAAGCCCTTCTTCAGGCTGCCGAGAATGCCACGAACCAGCGCCCGGCCCAGTGACGATGCAACCGTGCGGGTGACCGTCTTGATGGCAGCTTCAGCCACGGTCTGGCGACCGCTTGTACGGCGCGGGGCTGCCGGGGTGCGGCTGCGTGAGCGGGTATAGCCGTCATCCTGGCGATTGTTGCCCGTGCCAAAATCGGGCAGCTGGAATCCGGTGCGTGAACGGGTTACCTGCCCCTGCTCCTCGCGGGCCTGTTCCTGTTCTTCGGCATCAATCGCATCTGAAGCGCGCTTTTTCAGAACTTCAAAAGCTGATTCGCGGTCAATCGTTTCCGTATACTGCTGGGCCACAGGGCTGACTGCCATCAGCTTTTCGCGCTCTGCCTGCGTAATGGGGCCAAGCCGCGAGGCTGGCGGGCGCATCAAGGTACGTTCGACAATCGAGGGTATGCCCTTGTTTTCCAGCGTCGAGACCAGCGCCTCACCAACGCCAAGCATGGTAATCACTTGCTCGACATCCAGATCGGGGTTGGGCCGGAAGGTTTCGGCTGCGGTCTTCACGGCCTTTTGTTCACGCGGCGTGTAAGCGCGCAGCGCATGCTGGACGCGGTTGCCAAGCTGGGAGAGAACAATATCGGGAACATCCAGCGGATTTTGGGTAACAAAATAAACGCCAACTCCCTTGGAGCGGATCAGACGCACCACCTGCTCGACCTTGTCGACAACTGCCTTGGGTGCCTCGTCAAACAGCAAATGCGCTTCATCAAAAAAGAAAACCAGCTTGGGTTTTTCCGGATCGCCGACTTCCGGCAACTCTTCGAACAATTCGGAAAGCAGCCAAAGCAGGAAGGTTGAATAAAGGCGCGGCGAGTTCATCAACTGGTCGGCCGCCAACACGGATATTGCGCCGCGACCGTCACGCGTGGTGCGCATCAGATCGGCAATCTGCAGGGCGGGCTCTCCAAAGAAGCTGTCGCCACCCTGTTGTTCCAGCACCAGAAGCTGGCGCTGGATGGCGCCGATGGACTGCGTGGAAACGAGACCGTAGCTGCCGGCAATCTCTTTGGCCCGGTCATTGATGTTGGAGAGCAGCGCACGCAAGTCCTTGAGGTCGAGCAGCAGCAGCCCCTCGTCGTCGGCCAGCTTGAACGCAATGTTCAACGCGCCTTCCTGTGCTTCGGAAAGGCCCATCAGCCGCGAGAGCAGCAGTGGACCCATTTCCGATATTGTCGCCCTGACCGGGTGACCGGATTTGCCAAAAAGGTCCCAGAAAATGACCGGGAATTCCTGGAACTCGTAATCATCAAAACCGATTGCCTTGGCCCGAGCGGCAAGAAAATCCTTCATCTCGCCCTTTGCGGCAATTCCTGAGAGATCGCCCTTGACGTCGGCGCAAAACACCGGAACGCCGGCGTTGGAAAAACCTTCGGCCATGACCTGCAAGGAAACTGTCTTCCCGGTACCCGTCGCGCCGGTCACCAATCCGTGGCGGTTGGCCAGCTTGTGGTTCAAATACTCGCCCTTTTTGAGGCTGTCGTCCGAATTGCGGCTGGAACCAAGATAGATCGCATCGTCCTTCAGCATGGATAACTCCGTTTGTGTCGTGACCGGCAAAGGATTTGTGCAGGCAATTTCGCCCTTATAGGCATCCTGAACATATGGCGCAAATGGTTCGCCGGACCAAATGGCCGTTTCACTATGACACATGCAGAAGGGGCTGGTGGCTGGCACAAAAACTGCTGCTTTGAATGGAAGGCAAGCCAACAAGCAGGATTTGACCAGCAATGGCACACAAACGAAGCGGACTGACACGCAGATCCCTGTTCGGCGCGATGGCAGCGCTTCCCGCCATCGCACTCTCGCGTCCGGCAGGCGCCACCGAGGCATTCAGCCTTGCCGACTTGCGTGGTTCTGTAAGTGCCGCCGAATTGGGCTTGATCCCCGGTGCCATCGACGACCAAAGCCGCAAGCTGCAAGCAATTCTGGATGCCGCTTCTGCCAGTGACCAGCCGATTTTCCTGCCACCTGGCATTTATCACGTATCCAATTTGAACCTGCCGGCTCGGGTGCGCCTTTCGGGTGTTCCAGGGGCATCGCGCCTCGTCTATTCGGGCAATGGCCATTTTGTGCTGGGCGAAAACGGCCAGCACATCGAGATTTCAGGCATCGTGCTCGACGGTGCCAACCGCGGCATAGACACCTACGCCGGGGCAGCAATGCGCATCGCCAATGCCCGCCATCTGGTCATCGACAATTGCCAGATCGTCGGAAGTCTCGAAAACGGATTGCAAGTCGAGCGCTCAAGCGGACGTATCGAGCGCTGCATCGTTTCGGGTGCAGCGGGTGAGTGCGGCATCTATGCCGTTGAAAACCGCAACTTCTCGATTACCGGAAACGAGGTTTCGTCCTGCTCAAATGGCGGCATTCTGGTTCATCGATGGCAAGAGGGCGAGGACGGAACCATTGTTACCGGCAACCGGGTTTTCAACATTGCCAACCGCAATGGTGGCACCGGGCAATGGGGAAATGGCATCAACGTGTTTCGTGCCCATTCGGTGATGGTTGCCAACAACCAGGTAGCTGATTGTGCACTTTCGGCCATTCGCTCCAACTCGGGCAGCAATGTCCAGGTCATCGGCAACAATTGCATGCGTTCAGGCGAGACCGCCATTTACTCCGAATTTGAGTTCAATGGCGCAATCATCGCAAACAATGTGGTGGACGGTGCCGCCATCGGCATATCCATCGCCAATTTCATGCAGGGCGGCCGAATGGCAACCGTAACCGGCAACCTCGTCCGCAACCTGAAAAACGCCTCGCCCTACAAGAATGACGACCAGTTCTACGGCATCGGGATATCTGCGGAGGCAGATACCGCCATAACCGGCAATGTGATCGAGAACTCGGAACAGTTCGGCATGAACCTTGGTTGGGGTCCGTATTTGCGCAATGTGGTTGCCAGCAACAACGTTATCCGCCAGGTGCAAACCGGCATCGCCGTGACCGTGGTTGAAGGCGCAGGCCGTGCAGTCATTTCTGACAACATCATTTCCGACTTTGCCAAGGGTGCCATTGTCGGCCACCGCTGGAAAGAAGCTGCTACCGGCGATCTGGCATCCGGCGGGGCCTCAAAGTTTGCCAATCTTTCAATCGAACGCAACAGCGTCGGCTGAACTTTCGCATCCCCATCAAGTACGGTAGTCTTTCACAGCAAACCAAAAGAGTGGCTTTCGTGCAAAACCTGCCAAAGGGCTTCCATTCAACCTACACCGATTGCGGAGAGGTGCGCCTGCATGTGGTGCACAATGCCCGTGCTACAAATACCGACGGCTCGTTGGACGACCTGCGCCAGCCGATAGTTTTTCTGCACGGATTTCCGGAATTCTGGGCAGGCTGGAAACCTGTTTTGTTGGAGCTGTCCTCAAAATACCTGCTGATAGCGCCCGATCAACGCGGCTTCAATCTGTCGGATGCACCGCAGCGCGTCTCGGACTACGTGCCGAAGAAACTGGTGTCCGACCTGCTTGCGATGACATCCAATTTGCTTGGAAACCGCAGGTTTGTGCTTGCGGGTCATGATTGGGGAGCAGCTGTCGCCTATGCAGCAGCCATAGGGGTGCCTGAACGGCTGGATGCCCTTGTGATCGTCAACGGAGTGCATCCAATCCCGTTTCAGCGGGCACTTCTGGAGGTGCCGACACAAACAGCGGCAAGCCAGTATATTCACTATCTGCGCAGGGAAGATTCTGCGGCGGCCATGTCGCAGGACGACTACCGGCGCACATTCGGGATGTTTGAAAAATTCTCGCCAGCACCATGGCTGACAAGCGAATGGCGGCATGAATATCAAAAAGCGTGGTCGCAACCGGGCCGGCTGAACGCAATGCTCAACTGGTACCGGTCGTCACCTGTGGTAGTTCCGGTGCCGGGTGAACCAGTGCCCGAAGCGCCCTTGCTGGCCGCCGATCCGCAACGCTTTTCCGTAAAGGCACCACATCTGCTGATTTGGGGAATGAAGGACATCGCCTTGCAACCGGCCAGTCGCGCCGGACTGGAACAATTTGCCCCCGGCTATCGTCTGGTGGAAATCGCAGACGGCGACCACTGGGTGATCCACTCGCATGGCAAGCAAATCGCCGACGAGATTGACCAATTTGTTTCGGCACTAGCCGTCTGACTTGTCGAGGCGGACAAGACCAGACATGAAGCGGCGGTAATTGCCAATGTAATGCGTTGCCGAGAATTTCAGTCTTTCCGCCGCCAAATCGTCCAGGGTTTTGATCGCACTGGCTGGCGAGCCGACAATCAGCGAATTGTCGGCAAACTCCTTCCCCTCGGTCACCAGCGCATTGGCCCCAACCAAGCAGTTGTTGCCGATTTTCGCGCCGTTGAGAATTGTCGCCCCCATGCCGACCAACGTATTGTTGCCCATTGTGGCGCCGTGAATAATGGCGTGGTGGCCGATGGTACATCCCTCCCCGATGAAAATGGCAAAGCCCGGATCAGTGTGCAGCATTGCGCCTTCCTGAATGTTGGTGCGGGCTCCGACCGTGATCTTTTCATTGTCGCCGCGTATAACTGCGCCGAACCAAACGCCAACATCCTCTCCCAGCACAACATTGCCGATGACGTGGGCATCGGGTGCGATCCAGTATTGCCCCTCGGGCGGTAATTGCGGGCCAACACTGTCAATGCTGTAAACGGGCATCACAAATCCTTTTGGACTTTCCCAAGTTCACCTGATTTGCCATGGCTGCCATTGTATCTCAAGCCGGTATTCCTGGCTTGCAATTGAACTTTCATGGCAAGTCTTATCGAAGCCATTTCATTCTGTTTTGACACCGTCTTCCTGATTGAATACTCCTCGGTCTGCAACTCGCGGGGGGTCGGCACAAATGGATGTCAAGTTTGGAACCAGCGGTCTGCGCGGACTGGCGAGTGAACTGGTCGCGGGCAGCGGCTTTTTGCATGCGTCCGCATTTGGCAGGTTTTTGCTTGACGGTGGACACGCCGTTCAAGGAGGGCAGGTCTTTGTCGGCAGGGATCTTCGCCGCTCAAGCCCGGCGCTGGCGGGGCAGGTCCTGACAGCGCTTTCGGCGTGCGGATTGGAGGCAGTGGATTGTGGTGCGGCACCTACCCCCGCCCTCGCTTGTTATGCTTTCAAACGTGGATGTGCCGCGGTGATGGTGACGGGATCGCACATTCCGGCTGACAGAAACGGGATCAAGTTTTACCTCCCCGGAGCGGAAATCTCGAAGCAGGACGAAGCACGAATTATCGAAAAGCTGGGCACAGCCCAAGTCGCCAAAGCTGAACCGCTTGACGGAAATGGAAGCCTTGAGGCAGTGCTCGCGGAGTGGCTTGCGCGCTATCGCCCTCTCGTGCCGGCGGGCTATTTTTCGGGGATGCGGATCGGCGTGCACCATCATTCATCGGTGGCTGCGCAATCTGTGGAGCACCTGCTGGAAGAGTTTGGCGCGGAGGTTGTCCCTTTCGGCCATTCCAGCGATTTTATCCCGATTGATACCGAAGCGGTCGGCGACAATCTGGTGGATTTCTACCGCAGCAAGGCACGGACCCACCAACTCGATGCGATTGTCTCCACCGATGCGGATGGCGATCGTCCGTTGGTGACCGACGAAAATGGAACGCCATTGGCAGGCGATCTGCTTGGCATAATGACTGCCAAATGGGTCGGGGCGGATGTGGTCGCCACCCCTGTCACTTCCAATTCAGCGATCACCGGCCATGCCGGCTTGAAGATTGTGCGGACAAAGGTGGGGTCACCCTATGTGATCGAAGCGATGGATGCAGCCATCTCTTCAGGCTCGAAATGTGTTGCGGGCTTTGAGGCCAATGGTGGCTTCCTTCTGGGTTCTACGGCACGGGTCAATGGTGCGATAATTTCAGCTTTGCCGACGCGCGACAGTTTACTGCCAATTCTTGGGGCTCTGCACACCATGCGGGAAACCGGGCTCTCGGCCAGTGGACTTTCACAATGGGCAGGTTTCCGGGCAAAAGCGGCAGACCGGCTTTCGGATTATTCGCAGCAGCGTTCAAGCGAGCTGATGCGAAGGCTTTTGAATGAGCCCGGTTTTGCGTCGCAGTTCCTGAAAGGGCTTCCTGATGTCACGGAGCACAACAATGTCGATGGCCTGCGCCTCACCTTCGAAGACGGATCGGTGCTGCATTTCAGACCCTCAGGCAATGCCCCGGAGATGCGGTGCTATTGCGAAGCGCCAACCCAGCATGCCGCAGAAGAATTGCTGGCAGAGGGACTGAGCCGCCTTGGCAAGTTCAGCATCACCTGACCAGTTGCTTCGCGCAGTTTGGTTGACTGTTGCCCGGTGGAGCCAGGCTTTTGTGGTCAAGCCTCAAGCCAGGCACAACCGCTTGACCGCCTCGAAAGTTTCAAGATTGACATCGAAGCGGCGCGTCATCACCCCGAACGGCCCGGCGATCACCTTGACCCTTCCATTGCCTGTTGACTTGCGGCGCACGACGATCCGGGCACCGGCACGCTGTAACTTCATGATCTTGTCAAGAAAATCAGTGTCCATTTTTTGAATCCAATTCCGCTCTTGTTTTCAGTTGGGTCCTGACTTGGAGATCAAAAGCTTATGGTTCACATGGTTAACGAATTACAAACGGGGCTGATTGGACGGCTGTGGGAATGCTGAACCGCCATGGCAGGTTCAGTGTCTCGTGAACAATTGCTTCATGCAGGTTGCTTGAACATGGGCGCAGTCAAGCCATGTTCACGTGATCGCGCCACGAGCCGGGCACGACGGTTTGACCGCTGCAAATGGATTTTTGCGCAAATCCTGCGCAACGTTACCCCTTGCTTGCTTGCACTATACCGCTGAAGTAGCTGATCGTTGGTTCAAGGCCGGCTTCCAGCGAGACTTTCGGCTGCCAGCCCAGCTTTTTGCCAGCCAGCGAGATGTCGGGTTTTCGCTGTTTTGGGTCGTCTGTGGGAAGTGGCGCGTGCACCAGTGGCGATTTGGACCCGGTCTTCTCAAGCACCAAATGCGCCAGCTCCGATATGGTGAACTCGACCGGATTGCCAAGATTGACCGGGCCGGTGAAAGCAGGTTCTGATTCCATCATCGCGATCATTCCCGAAACCAGATCGTCGACATAACAAAACGACCGGGTCTGGCTCCCCTCCCCGAACAAGGTTATCGGCTTGCCTTCCAGGGCCTGCATGATGAAATTGGATACCACCCTGCCGTCTGCGGGATGCATGCGCGGACCATAGGTGTTGAAGATGCGGATGACCTTGATCTCAAGTCCGAGCTGGCGGTGGTAGTCGAAAAACAGGGTTTCGGCACACCGCTTGCCTTCATCGTAACAAGACCTTGGACCGATCGGGTTGACGTTGCCCCAGTAATCCTCGGTCTGTGGATGGATTGCCGGATTACCATAGACCTCGCTGGTGGAGGCCTGCAGGATCCTGCACTTCAGCCGCTTCGCCAATCCGAGCATGTTTATGGCGCCGTGCACGGATGTTTTCGTGGTCTGGATCGGATCATGTTGGTAATGCACAGGTGAGGCTGGGCAAGCGAGATTGTAAATCTCGTCAACCTCGACATAGAGCGGGAAGCAGACATCGTGGCGCACGAACTCGAACCTTGGCACATTGTGCAAATGGTCGATGTTGCTCTTTGTGCCAGTGAACAGGTTATCGACGCAAAGCACCTCATGGCCTTGCTTCAGCAACCGGTCGATAAGATGTGAGCCCAAAAATCCTGCACCGCCGGTGACAAGAATTCTCTTTCGACTCTCATAAGTCCGGCGTGTCCGCATGGATGATTCCCTTTGATATCGTATTCTTGATACCCTGCAACTTG
>JBGSOG010000001.1:0-15342 GCA_041739225.1 Rhizobiaceae bacterium | reverse complement strand
CGCCCCTGAAATCATTGTTTGCTGTCAGGCCGCCTTGCTTTTCTTGAGCAAGCCACGGTTGACCAGCAGTTCGGCAATCTGAATGGCGTTGAGCGCAGCGCCTTTGCGCAGATTGTCGGACACGACCCAGATGTTGAGGCCATTTTCGACCGTTGGGTCTTCGCGAATGCGCGAAATGTAGGTTGCATCTTCGCCGGCGCACTCGAGCGGTGTGATGTAACCACCGTTTTCGCGCTTGTCGATCACCAGACATCCCGGCGCCTCGCGCAGGATTTCACGCGCCTCATCGGCGCTTATCGGATTTTCAAATTCAATGTTCACCGCTTCTGAATGGCCAATGAAAACCGGCACCCGCACCGCAGTGCAGGTGACCTTGATCTTCTTGTCGATGATCTTCTTGGTCTCGGCGACGACTTTCCATTCTTCCTTGGTCGAGCCGTCATCCATGAACACGTCGATGTGCGGAATGACATTGAAGGCGATGCGCTTGGTAAACTTCTTGGCTTCCAGCGGATCGGCGACGAATATTGCCCGGGTTTGGTGGAAAAGCTCGTCCATCCCTTCCTTGCCCGCACCGGAAACCGACTGGTAGGTAGAGACGACAACCCGCTTGATTTTGGCGTGGTCGTGAAGCGGCTTCAGCGCAACAACGAGCTGCGCGGTCGAGCAATTGGGGTTGGCAATGATGTTGCGCTTGCTGAACCCCGAAATCGCATCCGCATTCACTTCAGGCACGATCAGCGGCACGTTTTCGTCGTATCGCCACGCCGAAGAATTGTCGATGACGACACAGCCTTGCGCGGCAATTTTCGGCGACCATATCTTGGAAACTTCGCCCCCGGCAGACATCAATGCGATGTCGGTGCCAGTGAAATCATAATTGTCGAGCGTTTGAACTTTCAGCGTCTTGTCGCCGAAGGAAACTTCCGTTCCCTGGCTGCGACGCGAGGCCAGCGCCACCACCGTGTCAGCGGGAAAGCCCCGCTCATCAAGAATGTTGAGCATCTCACGGCCGACATTGCCCGTCGCGCCGATGATTGCGATCTTGTAACCCATGTTGAACTCCCAAAGTTGCGATCCGGGCCTGTTGCCCTTGCGCCCTCCCGGCTTGCGCCCACCTTGGCCGATGGAGCCTTGGTGTGCCGCTACCCTCCCGTTCAGACCCGGGAGAGCGTGGGGCTGAGCGGAAAGATCAGGATTTGGTGGTTTTGGTTGCAGGTGTTTTGCTGGCAGCAAAATGACGCGCCCGTCCAGCGGCAAAAGCCGGGACGATTACGTTTGAAACGAGGGCAATGATGCTGCGCATGGTTTTGTTCCTGTCGGCTTGCTCTTAAGCGGTTTTGCCCGCGAGTCAAGTTGGAGTCAGCCGACACCCATCGCCCGCCACACATTGGGCAGGGCTGGCAGGGTCAAAAGCAGGGCACCGGCAATCCAGATTGCCGAGGCAATCGACGGATTGTCGTTGCGCCGTTCATAAAGCGCGACCGGAATGCCCGAAGCCATGATGGTCAGCGTCGAAAGGATCAGCGAACTGGCAAGATACACCGCCTGCGGAATCTGCAGCAAAAAGAACGGGTACCACAACCAGTAGGTCAAAAAGACAAACAGGACATAGGGCGAGAAGATGCCGTTGATGATTGCCAGCGCCATCACTGCGACGAGGGTATTGGTGCTCATGTTGGTTTCACCCTGCACTTGGCAACAAGCCGAGTTTGAACAGCGTTGCGCCGAAAGCGAACCGCAAGGCAAGCAGCCAAAGGAAGCTGAAAACCAGCACAGCCGGTTGCGGCAGGATGGACGGGGTGATGACGCGCACGGTGTTGACCACCGGGTCGGTCATGCGCACGAAGGCCTTGAAGATGTAGTTGTTCCAGTTGCCAGGCACGAACGCGCTGAGCGCCATCCGGCCAAGCACCGTGTACATCAGCGCCGCCAGGATGAAATTGGGTATGTGAAAATGCAGGTTTGACCAGAAGCTGTTCATGTCGACCGCTGTTTGAATTTGCGCGGAAATTACAGGGCATCACCGCAAAAGAAAAGCGGGGCCTTTTGCAAGGCCCCGCCATTTTGACAGAACAAGAATGCTTACGCGTTCTTTTCCTGCATGACCTGCTTGCCGCGTGGCATGCGCACGTCGTCGATCATGTCCTGCATCGCCTTGGACGGAGCCTTGGTGAGCAAGCTGACAACGATCATGGCGAGGAAGCCGACCGGCAGACCGAACGCTGCTGAGGAGATGTTTTTCACACCCCACCAGTTGGCGATGGTCTGTGCATACTTGTCGAGTGCAAGTGCGGCTGGTGCGACTGCATCGCCCGTGGCTGCGGCAAGTGCTTCTTTCAGCTGCACAAACTTGGCTGCTGCTGCAACACCCTTGCCGTTTGCCTTGGTGAACTCGTCAATGGCTGCCTGTGCGGCGGCCTTGGCGGTGTCATCGGCAGCGGCGGCAAGTGCTGCTGTCAACTCCTTGAACTGGCCGATAAGGCCCATGTCCATCGGGGTTGCCGAGAAGCCGTGCCACATTTCATAGAAGCCAACCGCGCCGTAGCGGGTGCCAACCAGATAGTATAGTGTCACGCCAAAGCCGAGAACAATGCCGGCAATCGCGCCAGCTGTGTTTGCGCGCTTCCACCAGACACCAAGAACCAGCGCCGGGAAGAGGCCCGCTGCAGCGAGCGAGAACGCCCAGGAAACCATCGCCAGAATGTCGGCAGGTTTCGTTGAGGCAACGTACGCGGCAATGACCGCAACGACCAGAAGCAGGACGCGCGAGATTGTGAGCCGACGGGCAGTCGGCGCATTCTGGTCGATCATCCGGTAGTAGACGTCGTGGCTGAGTGCATTGGCGATGGCGAGCAACAGCCCGTCAGCGGTCGAGAGTGCGGCTGCAAGGCCACCAGCGGCAACAAGGCCGGAGATGACATAAGGCATGCCGGCCATTTCCGGTGTTGCCAGAACGATCATGTCCGCGTTGAGCGTGATGTCCTTGAAGGCAAGAGCGCCGGTGATGCCCTTTTCGGTGCAGGCTGCGGCAACGGCGACCATGTCGGCAGCTGTTTTTCCGCAGATCTGGACGAGAGAGGCGTCAGCATTGGCCCAGTTGATCATCCAACCGGCCTTTTCGGCGATGTTGTCAGGGGTCAAGCCACCGGCAACAAGGTCAAGCATCGTCCACTTGGCGAACGCTGCATAGGAAGGCGCAGTGAAATAGAGGATGAAGATGAACAACAGCGACCATGCGACAGATGCGCGTGCGTCACGAACCGAAGGTGTCGTGAAATAGCGTATCAGAACGTGTGGCAGCGAAGCAGTGCCAACCATCAGGCAGACGATGAGCAGGAAGAAGTTCTTTGCGTCATACCCGCCATGGCTGAATGGCGTGACGTGCTGGGCTGCAACTGCAATGCCCTGCGACTGTTCAAGGGCTGCAATTCCCTGCAACGCCTGACCATACATCAGCTGCGGGATCGGCACGCCGGTTTTGGCGACCGACATCCAGATGGCTGGCGTCAGGTAGGCGATGATCAGGACGATGTACTGTGCAACCTGCGTCCAGGTAACGGCACGCATGCCACCCAGCATCGAGCAAACGAGAATGCCGCCGAGGCCGATATAGACCGCGAGCGAGAAGTCGATGCCAAGGAAGCGGGCAGAAATGATGCCGGTGGCGTAGATCTGCGCAACGACATAGGTGAACGAGCAAGACAACAGCACGATAACGCCAAGAAAGCGCACGAAATTGCCGCCATAGCGGGCCGACAAGAAGTCGGGAACCGTGTAGGCGCCAAACTTGCGCAGGAACGGCGCAACCAGCACCGCAACCAGGACGTAACCGCCGGTCCAGCCAAGGACGAAAGCGAGGCCGTCATAGCCAAGTGCATAGAGCGTGCCGGCCATGCCGACAAAAGAAGCTCCGGACATCCAGTCCGCGCCAGTCGCCATGCCATTGTAGAATGCCGGAACCTTGCGGCCAGCGACGTAATATTCACCTACTTCGGTGGTGCGGCTCAAGATGCCGATAACCGCGTAGATGACGATGGTGAAGCCCATGAACAAATAGCCGATTATCTTGTTCGGCACGCCCATGGCGCTGAGAATTGCCATTGCGATGACAAAGGCGATGAACCCGCCTGTGTAGATGGTGTAAACGCGACCCAGATTGTTCAGGAAGTCGCCCTTGCCGGCAGTTGATGTAGCCATTTTCTGATTCTCCCCGATCAGTCTTCAGCCATGCCGCTGTCTTCGTCGATCTTGTTCTGGGCACTTGCGAACCAGAAAAGCATGATGACGAAGGCAATCAGCGAGCCCTGCGCGGCCATGTAGAAGCCGAGCGGGAAGCCAAGGATGACAATTTGATTAAGCGATTCCACAAAGAAGTGGATGATGAATGAGAAGAACAGCCACAACGCCATCATGACAAGCATGAGGTTGCGGGTCCTTCCCCAGTAGCGCTCACGGTCTGGCTCAGCCATCGTGGTCTCCTCCTGAACAAGGGCCGGTTGCCAATGGCATTCCGGCCGGTTTCCCTCTTCCGGCGCGAATGTTTTCGACACCGACTCCCGAATGCCCGCATCTTCCGCAATCGGGCGGAATTGTGGGCATTAAGGTCTTCGTAACACTTTGTGGGCTTTCGAACCCATTAAACTTTCGGCCTATGGTGAAATGCAGGGGTTATCTTGACAGCCAAAGAGGCTATGGAATGCGAATGTGGTTTGCGTCAGCATCAATGACGCCGCAACTGGAGCGTCAAACATGGGTGTCATCAGCGAACTGCTTCAGGGTCTGGGCCTGGGTCCCCGCCCCCAACCCATCGAAACAACGGCTGCGTTGGCTGATTTTGTCGACCGGCGTGCATCGTTTCTGGCACAAAAATGCGTTGTTGAGTTCTGCCGGGTGCGGGCAGGCGTGTTCTGGCAGAAACTTTTTGACGAGGAAGATTTCCGCGTGACGCTTTCCACATCGTGCTGGGAGAGTTTTGGACCTTCCCTTGGCATGGTGCTGGAGATGGTGGACGGGGCGTTGCGCGAAGAAGCAGGCCTGCGCCAGCGCCTGTTGCCTGGCGCACTTGCCGATCTTGGGGCTGACATCATCGCCCGTTACCATCAACCGCCAGCCGTTGAGGATGGCTATGCTGCCCGCCAGTCAGCCATCATTGCTGCACACATGGAGACCTTGAAGGGCGAGCCGGTCAAGCTTGTGCGCGAAATGGCCAAGCCGATGTCGAACATGGTCTACAAGCTCCTGCCCATTCACAAGGACATCGTGAAATACGACAAGGATTACATCCGCAACAATCTGCGAATGAATCTGGTGCGGGCCCACGAGGACTTTGTCAGCATTGCCAATCCCGCGCTCATTGTCGTTGATCTTCTCGGACCGCACGAATAGGCCGGGCAGCCCGGCGACCGGGCCGTCTAATCACTGCGTCAGGTAGAGCCGTTTCAGGCTGTCAGCAATCTGTTCAAAGGCCTCCTTAAGGCCAATTCCATCCTCGGCATTGAAGTAGTTTTCAGGGCCGCTGGCGCATGCCCGGATAAGATCTTTTGTTGCCGGTGGCACGGCGGTTCCAAAGGTCAAGGTGAATACCTTGATGCCCTGTTTCTTCACTTCGTTGCAGGCTTCCAGTGTCCATGCATTGGTTTCAACCAGGTCTCTGCCGGTATGATAGTGCGAAAACGGATCTTTTGAGATCGTGTTTGCCCCGTCGGTCATCAGGATCAAGGATTTGGTGATGTTGTCCCGCTTCTGAACCGCTGGCGTTGATGCACCCGTGAAAGGTGCTTGACTTGAAAGCACCCGGCTGCCCCACGAAATGCCGGCCGGGATATAGGTGGCTCCGCTCGTCTGCATCTGGTCAATTTCCGAGAGAAGGCGGTTTTTGTCTGCCGTCAGGGGGGTGATCTCCGCCGGACATGTAACCCCAAGCGCTGCCGGAACCCTTGTGCCGTAAGACTGATCTTGCAAACTGAGCGTGCCGGACCGCGATCCGACACAGCCATTCCATGGATCAGGGATCGAAAACACGGGAACGCTGAGCCAGGAAGCTCCTCGATTTGAGACGCCGACATTGACATATTCGGCGAAGGGAACGACGCCAACTTTGACTCTGGTCTCAACTTCATTGAGAGCCATCAAGTCTTCGACAAAAACCTTGGCGGTGGCCTTGAGCTGAATCATCTTGTTGGCGTCAGCCATTGAACCGGTGTTGTCCATGACCAACACTGCTTCAATACCGCCCCAGGCGGCTTGTGCCGATGCCATGCCGCCGTAATTGATCTTTGGAATATTAACGATGCCGCCAAATGCGGTTGGCATGGATGCATTTGCCTTGACCGTCAATTTCATGGTTTTGCGATCAATCGTTATCGCTGCCGACCCTAAAATTTGTTTGAAGTCTACGGGCTCCAGGTTTGCCGCCAGATGGTCACGAACTATTCTGCGGACCTGTCCGTCAGTGTTTTTTGCCAGATCAATGCTCCCTGCCAGCGTAGCAGCGTCAATTGCCGCCTGGAGTCTGGAGTCGAAGCGGTAGGCCATCGAATAATCGACCGCAATTCCCGCACCCAGAACGATGGGCATGATGCAGATTGCGGCTGTAACGGCAAAATTGCCGCGGTTGTCAGACCAGAAGGGTGTGGTGTACATACAGTGGGGCTCCAATATGAAGCATCCGATATCGCACACAAACAATTCACGTTTGGCAAACGCCCAGGACTTCCCTTTAGTAATCCGGTTTCACGGTAAGCACCGGGTTAACGGGTCATTGAAGGTCCGCGTCATCCGCGTGGCGATCCGGTAATTCTTTGCCGGGCCGGTGATGCGATGGCGAATGGTGATGACATCCCGTGAACCGCACACCATCAGCCGGTAACGCGCCAGATACAGGTCTGCGCCGCAGGTGTGCTCCCCGGTGCCTGCAATGGATTTTCCCGCGCTTTGCATCAGGACCATGTGATATTCCGCGCCGCCACGCGCTTGTGAATACTCAACAATCAGTTTGTTGTTGTCTGCCTGGCGCCACACCCAGTTCTGTGTCGCCGGCAATGCCGTTCCATCGGCCAGCAGCAATTTGCCGGTCTCTTTTAGCTCAAACACATACCGGTCCAAAGGCGTGAACACTGCCTCTCCCTCGAAGCGGCAGCCATTGCTCATTTTTCTGGCCAGCCTCCAGCGGCCTTCCAGCGAACTGAACCAGTTTGCACAATCCGGTTCAGTCCAACGGACCGGAACCGTCCCGCCCATCACGCAACCAGTGCCTTGAATTCGCCAAGGATCGCATCGCCCATCGCCTTGGTGCCAACCTTTGTTGCGCCCTCACCCATGATGTCGGCCGTGCGGATACCCTTGTCGAGCACCATGGCTATGGCCTTTTCCAGCAGGTCCGCCTCGCGCACCATGTTGAATGAATAGCGAAGGCACATGGCAAAAGAGGCAATCATCGCAATCGGATTGGCAATGCCCTGGCCGGCAATGTCCGGCGCCGAGCCATGCACCGGCTCGTACAGCGCCTTGCGCTTGCCGGTGGTTGCATCCGGTGCACCCAGCGACGCCGACGGCAACATTCCGAGCGACCCGGTCAGCATCGCCGCCACGTCAGAAAGCATGTCGCCAAACAGGTTGTCGGTGACGATAACGTCAAACTGCTTCGGCCAGCGCACCAACTGCATTCCCCCGGCATCGGCCAGCATGTGCGAAAGCTCGACGTCAGCGTATCTGGCCTTGTGGGTGGCGCTCACCACCTCTTTCCACAACACGCCGGAAATCATCACATTGTGCTTTTCCATCGAGCAGACGCGGTTGTTCCGGGTCCGGGCCAGTTCGAAGGCTACTGCGGATATCCGCTCGATTTCGTATGTATCATAGACCTGCGTGTCGATCCCGCGCTTCTGGCCATTGCCAAGTTCGATGATCTGTTTTGGCTCGCCGAAATAAACCCCGCCGGTCAATTCACGCACGATGAGGATGTCGAGGCCTTCTACCACTTCCGGCCGCAGGGAAGAGGACTGCGCCAGTGCCGGATAGCAAATCGCCGGACGCAGATTGGCAAACAGCTGCATGTCCTTCCGCAGGCGCAACAATCCGGCTTCCGGGCGCACTTCATAGGGCACATCTGCCCATTTGGGCCCGCCGACCGCCCCGAACAATACCGCATCTGCTGCCATCGCCTTGGCCATGTCGGCTTCGGAAACCGCTTTGCCATGCGCATCATATGCAGCGCCGCCAACGAGGCCGTGCTCGGTGACAAAACCGCTGCCCAGCGCACTGTTCATCCAGCCGATGATTTTTTCAACTTCGCCCATGGCCTCGGGGCCGATGCCGTCACCTGGCAAGAGAAGAAGCGTGCGTATGGTCATGTTTGATTTTCCTGATTTTCCGGATTTTGCAAGCTGGTCATGGCTTGATGACAATGTGACCCAAAATGCGCCGGACCAGCGGAGCCACAACCAGCACCGCCGGAAAGGCCACTGCCCAGGAAGGCATCCAGGCCAGCAGCCATTGCAATGGCAGGCCGCCGGTGACGCCCTTGGCCAGCGCGGTTGAAATGCCGGAGACGATGAACGACATCATGCCCGAAAGCAGGAAACCGAAGGCAATCTGTTCAAACCGCTTTGGCAGGAATGGGCGCATGATTGATTGTTCTTTCCTCAGATCCACGGACGGCTGGCAGCCAGCTGCTTTTCAAAAGCGTCAATTTGCGGACCTTTCAGCAAGGTCTCGCCAATGTCATCAATGCCATTGAGCAGCCGGTGCTTGCGCCCCTCGTCGATGTCGAAATGCACGGTACCGCCGTCCGGACCCTTGATGGTCTGGCTTTCCAGATCAACGGTCAGCGTTGCATTGGCTCCGCGCTTTGCGTCGTCCATCAGCTTGTCGAGATCGTCCTGGCTGACAACAACCGGAAGAATGCCGTTCTTGAAGCAATTGTTGTAGAAAATGTCGGCAAAGCTCGTTGAAATGACACAGCGGATGCCGAAATCCAGCAGCGCCCAAGGCGCATGTTCGCGGCTTGAGCCACAACCGAAATTATCGCCGGCCACCAGAATGTTGGCCTTGCGGTATTGTGGCTGGTTGAGCACGAATTCCGGATTTTCCGCGCCTTTTTCATCGTAACGCATTTCGGCAAACAAGCCGGTGCCAAGCCCGGTGCGCCGGATGGTTTTGAGGTAATCCTTCGGGATGATCATGTCGGTGTCGACATTGATGATCGGCAACGGTGCGGCGACCGAGGTGAGGGTCGTGAATTTGAGCATGAAACGATTTCCCGGCTGGCGGATTTGTCAGCGCAATTACACCAATCAATCCTGTCGGTCGAGGGGCCTTGCCGCGAAATGCCACGCCCCTTGTCCGCTGTTCAATCGCTTTTCAGATGATGTTGCGTTCAGCAAATCGCTGGCCGGTTGCCAGCCGCTTTGGCGAAAACGCCGAGCAGTCAATTGTGGTGTATCGCCCCTGCACCATCAATTCGGCCAGTGCCCGCGCGGCGCCCGGCGCCTGTTGCACCCCGTGCCCGGAAAAGCCGGTGATGCAATAAAGACCCTCGATTTCGTCAAACGCCCCGATCACCGCGTTTTGGTCGAGTGTATTGTAGTCATAATGCCCGGCCCATGCGCCTTCGACCCGCAATTGTTCAAAGGCCGGGATGCGCGCGGCCAGCACCGGCCACATCTGCTCCTCGAACAAATGATGGTCCGGCTCGAAATCAGCCGGGTCTGCAGGTCCGTCCTGATCCGGCGGCGGCGACATGCCGGCAATGAAGCCCTCGCCCTCCGGCCGCACCCAGATGCCTGAAATGTCAACGGTCAACGGCATGGTTTGCGGCGGATTGGGGCATTTGAACCGAAAGACCGTGCGCTTTCGTGGTTCCACCGGCAAATATAGCCCTGCCAGTTCAGCTACCTTGCCCGACGCGGGACCTGCGGCGATGACCACTTTGGCGCATTCAATGATTTGCCCGTCCGCCAGGTGCAAGGCGTGGGCAGCTCCGTTTTTTTGCTTGATGCCACAAACTTCGCCACGAATTTCCACCGTGCCGTTTTCACGGTTGAGCTTGCGCAGGCCCCCCAGCACACTCCACGGATCAAACCAGCCTTCACCGGACAACCCGGTTGTTCCCGCTGCGATTCCCCCGGTATCCAGCCAGGGATGGCGTTGGCGCAGCGCTTTCGGCGATTCGAGCACAATATCGGCGCCCTCAGCCAGTTGTATCGCGTGGTTCTGTTTCAGCACTGCCAGCCCGGATGGCGGCGCCAGCAGCAGATAGCCCTGTTGGCGAAACCCGGCTGAAATGCCGGTAAGAGCCTCAAAACCACGGTAAAAATCCAGCGAAGCGCGCGACAGCTGAATGTTTTGTGCAATCGAAAACTGCTGGCGGATGCCCGCCGCTGACAGCGCAGTGGCGCTGTGGGCAAAACCGGTATCGCGCTCGATAACGGCAATGCTGCCGTCAAAGCCTTGCGCCCGCAAAAAATACGCGGTTGCTGCACCCATGATCGCGCCACCGGTGATGGCTATGTCGAATTGTCGTGAGATTGTTGATTCCATGCCGCGGAAATTAGCCGCTTTGTCGCCCCTTGCAAGCGCACTGCGGATTTGGTTCGGTGCGTCATGGTGTTTCGATCGGTTCATTGGCGTGCGCGCCGCTCCGTCTTGTTTGTTCCGGCTGCGAACCGGCGTGCGCTGGAGAAGGCGCCGGGCCTTGGCTGCGACAGCGTGATCCTTGATCTTGAAGATTCGGTCGGACGGCAGCAGGCCGATGCGGCAAGGGCCAATCTGTCGGTTTATGTCAAAAGTCCGGATCGCGAATGCGTGGTGCGGGTGTCTGCCTTCGGATCACCTTCGTTTGATGCCGATCTTGCTGCCGCAACAGCGCTGGCCCCCGATGCCGTCTTGTTGCCCAAGCTGGAATCAGCTTCGGTCCTGCTCAAGGTTGCCGCCTTGTTGCCGCCGGTTCCACCGGCACTTTGGGCGATGATCGAAACGCCAGCCGCGCTCATGAACCTTCGGGAGATTGTTTCGGTTGCGCAAGAAGCCGGACTTTCCTGCCTCGTCATCGGCCCCAATGACCTGTCCCGGGCCACTGCAGTTCCCATGATGCCCGGCCGCGCAGCCTTCATCCCGTGGTTCATGTCGGTTGTTGCTGCCGCCCGCTCGGCGCGGCTGGCGGTTCTCGATGGCGTGTTCAACGACTTTTCGGACCCTGACGGTTTTGCCGCTGAATGCGCACAAGCCGCCAGTTTGGGGTTTGATGGCAAGACACTGATCCATCCTTCGCAAATTGCGCTTGCCAACTTGGCTTTTTCACCGTCAAAGCTGGAACTGGAGCGCGCCCGCAGAATAGTCGCGGTTTTTGATTTGCCGGCAAATCAATTTTCGGGCGTGGTCGGAATGGACGGCGAGATGGTTGAGCGCCTGCATCTGGATGCCGCCCGTGACCTGCTGGAATACGAACGAATGTGCGGATTGTAACGCAGGCGAATTAAAATTCAGGCAAATGCGCATACGCTTCTTTCACCCTAACCAGAGGTTAAAATGGCAACGATCTACCGTTTTTTGACCGGCCCCGATGATTCCAGCTTTTGCCACAAGGTTTCCAAGGCACTGAGCGAGGGCTGGCTGCTGCATGGCGGCCCGACCCACGCGTTCGACGCCGCAGCGGGCGCGATGAAGTGCGGCCAGGCGGTGATCAAGGAAACCGGTGAACCTTACGACCTGGCGCGCAAGCTGGGAGAATACTGAGAGCAATTCGTGCAATCAGGAGGCCCTCTACCCGGCCTGCGCCTCGATTGCTTCCATGTCGTCGTCCGACAGGCCGAAATGGTGGCCGATTTCATGGATCAACACGTGGGTGACGATGTCGCCCAGGGTTTCCTCGTTTTCCGCCCAGTAATCGAGGATTGGCCGGCGGAACAGCGTGATCCTGTTCGGCCACTCGCCGGTGCCGGGGTTCCATTTCTCGGCAATGCCGCGCTTGCGAATCTGGATAGCCACTGCCATCATGGGTTGCAGTTGGAGGTTAGCATTATGTCAACTAGCAAAGCAGTGACCGCAAAAGCGGACAATCTTGGTTTTGTGCGTCTCAATCCTGGCGAATTACGTCTCATCAAAAGCGCGAAGGAAGGTTCATCTGTTGATTTGACTGAACTGTCAGAAAAAAATCGCATTATCCGCCCGCAACTGTTGCGTAAACTTTGCTTGACACCTGAGGCAGTCACGCCCTTCGGCGTTCGCGTGTCCGGCGCAATTTTTAACGAGAACCTCATTCTCAACGGCATCGACATTGACTGGCCGCTTTACCTTGACAATTGCATGATGATTGGAATTTGCCTCCGCGGAAAGATCGGAGATTTGGTGCTTGATAGCAGCAAAGTTACGGGCTGCATTGACGCCCAGATGTGCCAATGCCGTGGCTTTTGGTCCATGAAAATGGCCGAAGTAGTTGGAGAATTAATTATTACAAATGCACGGATCGAAGGTCCGCTCATTGCAAATGGGGCAAAAATTCGGAATGCTCATGGTAAAGCAGTAATGGCTCAAGGCATCTGCGTCGATTCTTGGTTCATGGAACAAGCCGAAGTCGATGGAGAGTTCTTCATTGCTGATGGGAGGATTAAATCTCAGTTTATTGGGATTGGCGCAAAATTCCGCAATGCCGGTGGTGACGCAGTGATGGCGCAAGGTATCTTTGCCAATGCTTGGTTCATGGACGGGGCTGAAATCGACGGTGCGGTTCACTTGGCAAATGCTCGGATTGAAGGCCAATTTAGCGCTGTTGGCACCAAGTTCCGCAATTCCGGGTATCGGGCGATCCTTGCGGAGGGCATTTCAGCAAAAAGCTGGTTAATGAACCTATCTCAAGTGGATGGCAGATTCAGTATTTCGCAAGCAAGAATCGAGGGCCAGTTTGTCGCAAAGGGCGCATGTTTCAGCAATCCCGGTGATGATGCGATCATGGCGCAGTCGGTTTGTGCCAATGACTGGTTAATGCAGGATGGTTGCAAAGTGCATGGTATGATAAATCTTGCCGGTGCAATTTTCAAACACATAGAGTTTTCGGACACCACTATTTCCAAATGCTCAGGCGTCGCCATTCGGCTCGACGGTGCCACCATTGAAGGCGCTCTTGTTACCGAAAAGGGGTTCAGAGCAGTTGGTGCACTTGTATTGGACGGGCTGAAGGCTGAAAGCGCAAAGATTGGTTTTCGTCATGCCATCATCGTCGCTCACGTGGCTGGCGAAGCCCATGCAATTGAGGAACCACCGAGGGAACTCGTTGCGCGCCGTGTTTATGAAAAGCATCGGCTGAACGCTATTTCGGCTGTCGAAACCAGAATTGGCCGCTTTGTTCTGCCTGAAACTGTCCCGGATGGTATCGTCGACCTTTCTCGCGCTCGCATTGGCACGCTGGAGGATTTTGCTTCTGGCTGGGCGCATCCAGAGAAGGAGGTCTTCTGGATGGATGAAGCTGGAAAAAAACACGAGATCAGCCACATTGTTTTGGGTGGTACAACTTACGAGTTTCTCGAGAATCCCGACGGTGAGGATGACGGCGACAGCAAAGTGCTTGCAAGGTATCGATGGTTTGATTTTTTTATCGGCCTGCCTGCTAAGCGCACAGAGGCTAGATTTCGAACCTTCAAGCGCGCGCTGTTTGGTTTGCCTCCCTTTGATGCTGATTCTGACACGTCAATTCCTGCGATATGGGAACGCCGACGCAACTGGCTGCTTGGCCAACATTCTCGCGAACTGGATGGGCGTTTCGACCCACAACCATGGCGGCAGTTGGCAAGAACGCTCGCCGCCCAAGGGTATAGCAAGGAAGCTCGCATGATTGCCATTAAACGCCGGGTTCGCGAGCGGATGGACAGTTCGGCACGCTTGCATTCAAGGTCACTGAACTGGTTACTGGAGCTACTTGCCGATTACGGCTTCAACCCGTGGAAGACGGTTTTTTGGAGTGCTGGGCTGATTATAGCTTTTGGCGCACTTTATGCTTGGGCTTCGAGGGAATGGGGGACCGGAGAACAAGCGCACCATTTCATCCCGATCGCGCTCGGCGATATAGCCAATGGTGCTAAACAAGGCCATTACATATACCCCGATTTCAACCCGTGGCTTTATTCTCTGGACCAATTTATTCCATTGCTTGATCTTGGGATGGCAGGATTTTGGCGGCCCGCCGGACACTGGCTCTATATTGCTTCGGTTGTTGAGCAGTTCATCGGAGCCTTTCTTGTGGCACTGTCGATCACCGGCTTTACTGGCCTTTTGACCCGGGACGAACCGGGCGTCTGAACCCTACCCGGCCTGCGCCTCGATTGCTTCCATGTCGTCGTCCGACAGGCCGAAATGGTGGCCGATTTCATGGATCAACACGTGGGTGACAATGTCGCCCAGGGTTTCCTCGTTTTCCGCCCAGTAATCGAGGATTGGCCGGCGGAACAGCGTGATCCTGTTCGGCCACTCGCCGGTGCCGGGGTTCCATTTTTCGGCAATGCCGCTTCCCTCGAACAGGCCGAGCAGGTCGAACGGCGTTTCCATCGCGAGATCTTCCAGAACGTCGTCCTCCGGAAACTCGTCAACGCGGATCAGCACCTCGCCGGTGAGCACCAGAAACTCCGGCGGCAGCGCACGATAGGCCTCCGCCGCCAGCCGCTCGAAATCGGACAGGGTCGGTGAAAGCCGGTCGTGCCAGGAGCGCAATTGTGCCGGGTCGGTGATGCTGGCCATGTCGTGGAACCTCTTTGCTGTGCATATAGCGGTGCAAGCCGGAATTTGCGAGAGGGCGCAAGCACGCAAGGTTAATAGGAATAATTTCTTCTCCCCGCGCCAAGACTCCGCTTGACTCGCATTCGGCTTTGCGGAATCAGTGGGAACATAACAGGAACATTTTGGCGGCATGGCTGCCACGAACGCGATGCGCGCCCTCAAGGGCATGTCTCGCGACGGGAAGGATATTGTCTTGGCAAACCCGATGCAAAACCGCCTGCTCGCCGAACTGGGCGGCAAGATTGCAAGCATCGAAAACCGGGTGCCGAAGATCGGCAGCGCGCAGGGACCGCTGCTGTCGCTTGGCATCGGCAGCATTGACGCGATGCTGGCCACAGGTGCCCCGGTTCCGGCGCGGGCATTGCACGAGGTGCGTGCAGCGAGCGTGCTGGATGCGGCAGCGGCAACAGTCTTTGCCATGGCGCTGGGGCTTCGTGCCGCAGGAAAAGGCAGCATTTTCTGGATCAGCGAACGCGAGGCGAGGGCCGAAGCTGGCCGCCCTTACGGCCCGGGACTGGCGGCGCTGGGCCTTTGCGGTGCTGATCTGGTGCGCATCGAGGTGCGCCGCACCGCCGA
>JBGSOG010000103.1:0-5712 GCA_041739225.1 Rhizobiaceae bacterium | reverse complement strand
TCTCACGCGGAAAATCTTCTGCGGCTGAAGGGAATTGTGGCAATCGAAGGCGAAACGAGGCCAATCGTGGTCCATGCCATTCACGGCGTGATGCACGAACCGCAATTTCTTTCGCGCTGGCCTGATGACGATCACACGACCCGGATTGTCGTTGTCATGCGCGACATGGACCCGGTATTCGTTGAACGGTTGTTCGCCGGCTTTGCCAATCTTGGCGGGGTAGACATTCCTGACCGGGAGGCACTGCTCGACAATCCGTTGGCAGTACCCGGGGCAGGCATTCATCGGCAGTAAAGTTTGCCGTTACCCTTCGCCGCCGCCACGTTCGATCAAAAATCGGCGGACCCCGTTTTCTTCGGCATACTTGATCATCAAATGCCCACGCTCGGCGCAAAAATGCGGAATGTCTATGGCACTGAGCGGGTCGGTTGCCTCCACCCAAAGGTGCTTGCCGACCGGCATTTCGCGCAGGGCCTTGCGAGCCCTCAATACAGGCAGTGGACATTTCAGCCCGCGGAGGTCAAGTATCGGTATGTCCATAGTGGCAACTCCAACAAAAACCCAGTCAAAGGAGTGGCAATTGCACGATTTGGCAACTGAAATTTCGAATTTCTGGAGGGATGTTGGAACTTCCGGCTGGTATTCAAAAAGTGATGATCTTGACGCGCAAATCCGCCATCGCTTTGGCGAGCACCGCGCAAGGGCGCTGGCTGGCGAGTATTCCGGCTGGTCAAGGCAGGCCGGTTCCTGCCTGTCCCTGCTCATTTTGCTGGACCAGTTTCCACGCAACATGTTCCGCGGCGATGCCCGCGCTTTTGCAGGTGATCCAATGGCACGTGAGGTTGCGCGCGAAGCAATCTCCGCCAGGCATCCGGACAAGACCGATCCTGCAATGCGCGACTTTTTCTACCTTCCGCTCATGCACAGCGAGTTCATTGCCGATCAGCATTTGTGCGTCAAACTGATGCATGCGCACAGCGGCGACAACACCTTGAAATATGCCCGGCTGCACCGTGACATCATCTTGCGTTTCGGCCGGTTTCCGCACCGAAACACTGTACTTGGTAGGCACACAACAACGGCTGAACAGGCATTTCTGGACGGCGGCGGCTTCAAGGGCTGAGCCTTGAATTTGCCCGGCATTAACCCTCTGCAAGCCTACCGCCGAACGGTTTGTTAAAAGCTTTATGCCACTCTGCGATCTGAATTCGTGGAGTGGTTTCCCTTGCATTTGCCGCTGGTATCCTTTTTTTCGCCTGCGATAGACAGGGCGCTTTCCGGTGGTCAGGCGAAAACCGCGAAAGCCATGCTGGGCCGCGTCGAAGCCATTGTCGGCGGCACCGACGACAGCGCCATATCCCAGCGCACTGCAATTTTTGCCTTTTCCATTCGGGTGCTAAGCGCGGCGATTGCCTATTTTTCGCAAGTGCTGATGGCCCGCTGGATGGGCGAGTTCGAGTACGGAATTTTTGTGGCTGTGTGGGTAGCGTTTGTCATTCTGGGTGGCATCGCCTGTCTTGGTTTCCACACCGGCATCATCCGGTTCATTTCCGAGTACCGCGCATCGGGAGACGACGATGAGCTGCGCGGCGCAATTCGCGGCAGTCTGATGTGGTCTTTGGGCGCCGCCACGCTGCTTGCCATGACCGGTGCCTTGCTGCTGCACTTCTTTTCGGGCTTCATCTCCAGTTATTTCGTCATGCCGGTTTTTCTGGCCTTGGTCTGTCTGCCGATGTTGGCACTGCAGGAAGTTCAGGACGGAATCGCACGGGCCTACAGTTGGCCCGGAACCGCACTTGCGCCAACTTTCATTGTTCGTCCGATCATTCTTTTGGCCACCATGGCAGCGACGACGCATTACGGTTTTGACGCAAATGCACAAACAGCCATGTTGTCAGCCATCGCTGCCACTTGGATCGCTTCGCTGGCCCAGTTTGGTCTGCTGCTGTGGCGTATGCGGTCTGTTGTTCCATCCGGCAAAGCCCGCTTCCTGCCCATGAAGTGGATTGCAATCACCATGCCGATCTTTCTGATCGAAGGTTTTTACAATTTGCTGACCAACACCGACATTCTCTTTGTTGGATATTTCATGCCGCCGGACAAAGTCGGAATTTATTTTGCGGCCGTGAAAACGTTGGCTCTCGTGCACTTCGTTTATTTTGCAGTTAAGGCGGCAGCCGCACATCGCTTTGCCACGTACAAAGCGTCTGGCGATCACCAGCGGTATGAAGATTTCATCCGCGAGACCATTCACTGGACTTTCTGGCCTTCGCTGGTGCTGGCGATAATCATGGCGCTCACCTCAAAATATTTCTTGATGCTGTTTGGTCCGAGTTTTGTAACCGGGCAGTACCTGATCTGGATTTTGGCCGGCGGGATTGTGGTGCGTGCCAGCGTTGGTGCCGCAGAAAGCGTATTGACGATGTCCGGCGAGCAACACGCTTGCGCACTGGTCTATGCGGCAAGCCTTGCGGTCAATGTAACCCTCAACATCTTGCTGATCCCCAGATTTGGTCTGGAAGGCGCGGCTTTGGCGACCAGCATGGCCCTGGTTTTTGAGGCAGGTGCACTCTACGTCGCGGCCAAGCGGCGGCTTGGCTTGCACATTTTCATCATTCCTTCCCGCCGCCAGATTGAAACCGGCGGGGTTGCCGGATGATCTTCGATCACGACGGACTGACATCCCGCCGCGATGCTGCAAAAGCAGCATCGCTGGCGGTACGTCGTTCTGCGACCCAGGAGACCATTGGCTCCAGCCTTTGGCAACTGGAACTGCGAAACGACGGTGCCGACGAGGACGCTCAGGTCCTCACGGATCGCCTTGCCGAAGTTTCTGGCGGGAGCAATCTGTTTTTCGAGCCCGTACTGGTAAACGCTGCTGCAGGGCGCATTTCTGGTTCCGGCCTTTCGCACCTGATCTTGTTTGAGCAGATCGGTGAAGACAGGACGGCGAAACTTGCCATCCCGTTCGTTCATGCAAAAGCAGGTTTCCCTTCGGTGCCTGTGTTGCAGGCCTTCTCCCATCCGTTTGCGCCGCTTTCGCTGCCGCTGGCTGAACAATCCGACATGGAGGAAGTGGCTGACAAGTTTGCCAGCCTTCTGCTGCGGCTGGAGTTGAAAGAAACCCTGGTGTTTGAAGACTTCCCGACCGATGAGCCGCTTGGTGCCCTTCTGGTCAACGCACTCGGTGCAGCCGGTTTTTCCACCCGGATCGTCTCGCGAAAAATGCGTGCCGTGCTGCATCCAGACTCCGGCAACCGTGATGGCGAGCCATCATGGCTAAGTGCAAAACGGCGACGCGAGAATTCCCGGCTCTACCGAAAGCTCAGCGAGCTGGGCAAAGTCGAGTTTGAAAAGGCTGAAAAATTCTGGGACGTCCTTGTCCGTTTCGAAGAGTTTCTGCTGCTCGAAACCCGCAGCTGGAAAGGCCGGAAAGGCAGTTCCATTCACATCATCCGAAAGACTGCCGCCTTTGCCCGCCAGGCCGTGTCCGATCTGGCCGCCAAGGGCCGGGCTACCATTTTCTCGCTTCGGATTGACGGCAAGGTTGTCGCATCGCTGATCATGCTGCGCTCTTCCAACCGGTATTACCCCTGGAAAACCGCGTTCGACGAAAACTACCGTTCATGCGCCCCCGGCATGCAATTGATGCTGCGCACCACGATGCACCTGCTGTCGACCCCGGGCTTCGAACAGGCTGATTCGCTCGCGAGGGAAGGCTCGTGGATGGACAGGCTCTGGCCGGACAAGCTGGCCTTGGGGACACTGGTGGTTTCAAAGGATGCCGCCGCCCTTGAAAAGGCGGTGACGGCGATCAAACGGCTCGACCGGGCAAAAAACCTTGCCAAGCGAATCCTGCGACGCCCGCCAGTCAAGACTGCGGCTTTGCCTCAGCCTTTGCCTTCTCGCGAAACAGCCGCCGAATGACTTTGCCGGTCGTTGTCAGCGGGATGTCGTCAACAAATTCGATTTCGCGTGGATAAATGTTCGCGGCCATGCGTGCCTTGGCATGCAACCGGATGTCATCCTTGAGCATATCGCTGGGTTCAACGCCGTCCACCAGCACAACATAAGCCTTGACGATCTCGGTGCGCAGCACGTCTGGCTTGCCCACGGCTGCGGCAAGTTTCACCGCTGGGTGAGAAACGAGGCAGTCTTCGATCTCGCCCGGACCCACCCGGTACCCTGCAGAATTGATGATGTCGTCATCACGACCGACAAAATGAAAATAGCCATCATCGTCCACGACACATTGGTCGCCGGTGGTCATCCACTCGCCGATGAATTTTTTCGCGGTCGCTTCACCATCTTCGAAATAGCCAAGGAACATCACGGGGTCTGGTCGCTTGACCGCCACCTCGCCGCGTTCGCCAGCCGCGCAGATGGAACCATCCGGCCGGATGACCGCCACAACGTGCCCCGGCACTGGCTTGCCAATGGCCCCGGCTTTGGCCACACCCAGCGCCGAGCAAGACGACAGCACAAGATTGCATTCGGTCTGGCCATAAAACTCGTTGATCGACAAACCAAGCTCTGCCTTTGCCCATTCGAAGGTGTCGCGGCCAAGACTCTCACCGCCTGAACCGATGGTTCGCAACGCAAGCTTGTAGCGTTTGGAGGGTTCGGCAACCGTCTTCATCAGTCGCAGCGCTGTCGGCGGAATGAAAGCATTGCGCACCTGCATTTCCGCAAGCAACCGGAATGCGAGGTCAGGATCAAACCGCTCCAGACCGCCGAAAACCACCGGGACACCGAAATAGAGGCATGGCAGAAGGACATTCAACAGCCCGCCCGCCCACGCCCAGTCTGCCGGTGTCCACGCAATGTCGCCAGGCTGCGGCAACCATTCATGGTGCATCTGCACACCGGGCAAATGCCCCGGCAACACCTTGTGCCCGTGCAGGGCTCCTTTTGCCGGACCTGTGGTACCGGAGGTGAAGATGATCAGCGCTGGTGTTTCCGGTCCGGTCAGGGCAGGCTGGAAACCGTCTGCCGACCACTGTGCCGCATGGTCAAAGGCCGTCAGCCTGATGTCATCCCCGATTTCACCGATCCCGACGACGACAATCCGGGTAAGGCTTGGCAATTGCGGCCAGATTTCCCGGATTTTCCGCAAGCCGTCATGGTTGGTGACAACAGTGCGAACATTTGCCTTTGCCAATCTTTGCAAAATGGCCTGTGGCGCAAACAACCGTGCCAATGGCACCGCCACCAGCCCTGCCTTGTAGATCGCCAAATGGGAAAGCACCGTTTCCACACTTTGCGGCAGGATGATGCCAACCCTCGAGCATGACTCATGCCCGGTCGCCTGAAACCAGGCTGCCAACTGGTCGGAGTGTTGTTTCAGATATCCATAGGTGGTTGCTTTGGGCGCTTCATGCGCCGACCATTCCAGCAGAGCAATGCGGTCCGGTTCCGATTTTGCCCAGCCATCGGCACATTCAACGCCGATATTGAATTGCAGCGGAATGTCCCACTCAAACGCTGCGCGAACTTGTTCGAGAGTATCGCCTTTCGGCAGCATCGCTTTCTTTCAGGCCGCAGCTTGGGCTTTCAATGGCAAAATCGGCATTGTGAATTGGTGCCCCTGGCCGGAATCGAACCAGCACGCCTCTCGGCAACAGATTTTGAGTCTGCCGCGTCTACCAATTCCGCCACAGGGGCAGGCGGTTATGCTGCTAACGCCTTGTGGAAGCAAAATCAACTGCCAAG
>JBGSOG010000088.1:0-22395 GCA_041739225.1 Rhizobiaceae bacterium | reverse complement strand
CCGCGCTTGGCATCCCGGCGCTGCATTTCAAACAGCAACGTGTTGAGAACACGCGCCCCGGATGCACCCACCGGGTGACCGATTGCAATTGCGCCGCCATTGACATTGACGATTGCAGGATCCCAGCCCATGTCCTTGTTTACTGCGCAGGCCTGTGCGGCGAATGCCTCGTTGGCTTCGACCAGATCAAGGTCTTCAACCTTCCAGCCTGCCTTTTTCAAGGCCTTGCGCGAAGCCGGGATCGGGCCGGTACCCATGATCTGCGGATCAACACCGGCTGTCGCCCATGAAACCACCCGTGCCATTGGCTTGATGCCACGCTTTTCTGCTTCAGACGCGCGCATCAAGACAACCGCTGCAGCCCCGTCATTGATGCCAGAGGCGTTTGCAGCGGTGACGGTGCCTTCCTTGTCGAAGGCCGGGCGCAGTTTGGCAATACCCTCAAGCGTGACGCCATGCTTGATGTATTCATCGTCGGAAACCACAACGTCGCCCTTGCGGGTTTTCAGCGTTACCGGAACGATCTCGTCCTTGAACTTGCCCGCCTTTTGCGCAGCTTCCGCCTTGTTTTGCGAAGCCACGGCAAAGTTGTCTTGCTCTTCACGTGTCAGCTGCCATTGGCGAGCGACGTTCTCGGCCGTGTTGCCCATCGGGTAGCCAAAGAATGCGTCGGTCAGACCGTCCTTCATCATGGTGTCGGTCATCTTCATGTCGCCCATCTTGGTGCCGGAGCGCAAATGCGCCGCGTGCGGGGCCATCGACATGGATTCCTGACCACCGGCCACAATGATGTCCGCGTCGCCATTGGCGATCTGCTGCATGCCGAGTGCCACTGCCCGAAGACCCGATCCGCAAAGCTGGTTGAGGCCCCAGGCTGTTGCCTCGTTCGGGATTCCCGCGCCAATTGCCGCCTGCCGCGCCGGGTTCTGTCCCTGTGCTGCTGTCAGTATCTGTCCCATGATGACTTCATCCACGTCCGAAGCTGCAACACCGGCCCGTTCCAGCGCAGCTTTGATGGCGATCGAGCCCAAAACATGGGCCGGCGTTTCACCAAATGCGCCGTTGAATGAACCGACGGGCGTGCGCGCCGCACCGGCAATGACGATTGCGTCCTGCTTGCTCATGGAAATCCTCCTGTGAAATTTCTTGTCCAGAGAACCCGGACCCGAATTTGGTTTAAACCTGCCGTTGTTGCGATGCAATGCAGCTTTGGAATTGCGCCTTTGGTGCTAGCAGAAATTGTCACGCACCGCTGCAATTCCTGCATTTCGACGCCGCTTTTGCCTGAAAAGTGATCGTCGGGACCAATAGCTGCAATGCTTTGGTTGACTTGCCACCAACGCTGGCCCAAATCTCGTTCATCACAGATTGTTCAGGTTTGCCATCATGCCCCATTATCTGCGTGCCCCCCTTCCCCGCAAATTGACGGTTGGTGTCAATGTTGGCGGCGTAATGGTCGGCGGCGGCGCCCCGGTCGTTGTGCAATCGATGACCAACACGGACACGGCAGATATCGAAGGGACCGTGCGCCAAGTCGCGGCACTGGCGCGAGCGGGTTCGGAACTGGTTCGCATCACCGTGGACCGCGACGAGGCCGCAGCCGCCGTTCCGCACATTCGCGACAAGCTGCGCGCCCGCAACATCAACGTGCCATTGATCGGCGATTTCCACTATATCGGCCACAAACTTCTCGCCGATCACCCGGCCTGCGCCCAAGCGCTCGACAAATATCGCATCAATCCGGGCAATGTCGGCTTCAAGAACAAGAAAGACACCCAGTTCGCCGCCATCATCGAAACGGCAATCCGCCATGACAAACCGGTTCGCATTGGCGTCAATTGGGGATCGTTGGACGAAGCCTTGCTGACCCGGCTGATGGACGAAAACGCCGCAAACGGCTCGCCAATGACGGCGCAGCAGGTGGTGCGCGAGACCATCGTTCAGTCGGCTTTGCTTTCGGCAGAGCAGGCGGAAGCCGTCGGCTTGTCGCGTTCAAAAATCATCCTGTCGGCCAAGGTAAGCCAGGTGCAGGACCTGATTGCCGTCTACACCGATCTCGCCTCGCGCTGCGACCACGTACTGCATCTGGGCCTGACCGAGGCGGGCATGGATACCAAAGGCATCGTCGCCTCTTCCGCTTCCATGGGCGTGCTGCTGCAACAAGGCATTGGTGACACCATCCGCATTTCACTGACCCCCGAACCCAATGGCGACCGCACCCGCGAGGTGAAGGTTTCGCAGGAATTGCTTCAAACCATGGGCTTCCGCTCGTTCGTGCCGATTGTCGCTGCCTGCCCTGGCTGCGGGCGCACCACGTCCACCGTTTTTCAGGAACTGGCACAGAAAATCCAGAACCAGATTCGCGAGGAAATGCCGGTCTGGCGTGAGCAATATCCAGGCGTTGAAGCGCTGACCGTCGCTGTCATGGGCTGCATCGTCAACGGCCCGGGCGAATCCAAACAGGCCGACATTGGTATCTCGTTGCCCGGCACGGGCGAAACTCCGGCAGCCCCGGTGTTCATCGACGGCAAAAAGGCGGCGACGCTTCGCGGTGCGTCCATTGCCGAAGATTTCCAGAAAATGGTGCTGGACTACATCGAAAACCGCTTTGGCAAGGGCCGGATGGGCACCGCCGCAGAATAGCCGGGCTACTTTGGTATTTTGCGCGAAATGCGCCGCTTTCCGCGTTCAATTTCCATCGGTGCCCGTTCGGGGACGTATTGTGGAAGTGGCGTGTGGACGCCGTAGGCAACTTCGTCGTGAAGGTCGATCCCTGCTTGCCTGCCGACTTTTTCCATGCCGTTTTCGATCCAGGACTGTGCCGCGCCCCGCCCCAACTCCATCAAATGGGTCAGAAAATCCGGCTCTGCATTGAGTTTCGTCGATGCTGACAGCTTTTTCAGTTCGTCCGGGGCATCCACACGGTGCATGCGGATGTCGCGGTAGTCGTCACGCGAAAGCTTGCCGTCGCGAAGCAGGCGGGAGACAAAGGCGATAGCCCGCAACTCGCTGAGCAGGGAAGCATTGAAGGTGATTTCATTGACGCGGTTGGCAATCTGCCGCGCAGATTTTGGGGTTGCAATCCGCTCGATGGGGTTGATCTGGACCAGCAGGATGTCCTCGGTGCCGCTGCCGTCGAAAAACGGAAACAGAACCGGATTGCCCATGTAGCCGCCGTCCCAGTAAGGAACCCCGTCGATTTTCACCGCCTTGAACATGCTTGGCAGGCAACTGGAGGCCAAAACGGTTTTCACCGTCATTTCCTCGTTTTCAAACACCCGGACCTTGCCGTTCCACACATTGGTTGCTGAAACGAAAAGCCTGAAGGCTGCACATTTGTTTACGTTGTCAAAATCGATCTGGCTGGCGACGATGTCCTGCAGCGGATTGGCATCCATCAGGTTGAAATCATACGGTGAATAGATCTGCGAAAACAAATCCAGCGCGAGGAGAGCGGGCGAATGGTCCATCGACCAGCTTCCCAGCCAGGCATCCAGCGGCGTGCGACGCAGCGGGCTGTAACGTGACGCCTCGCCGACAGCCAGCCAGAATTGCCGCAGCTTGTCGCGCGCGCCCTGTTTGCCGTTCCGCTCAAAGCCATCGGCAATACACACCGCGTTCATTGCACCGGCACTGGCTCCGGAAATCGCTTCGATCTCGATGCTTTCTTCTTCCAGCAGCCGGTCAAGCACACCCCATGTGTAAGCGCCATGCGCTCCGCCACCTTGCAGTGCCAGATTGATGCGCTTCACGGGCAAGCTGCTCACTGCGCCACCCAGCCACCATCAATTTGCTGCATGGAGCCGTTGATATTCTGCGCCGCGTCACTGCACAGGAAGACAGCCATTGCCGCTACTTCCTCAACGGTCACGAATTTTTTTGTTGGCTGGGCGGCAAGCAGCACGTCCTTGATAACCTGTTCCTCGGTCATTCCGCGCGATTTGGCGGTATCGGGAATTTGCTTCTCGACAAGTGGGGTCCACACATAGCCAGGGCAGATTGCGTTTGCAGTCACCCCGTGTGCGCCGCCTTCCAGTGCCATCGTCTTGGTAAAACCGGCAATCCCGTGCTTGGCCGCGACATAGGCAGACTTGAATGGCGAGGCAACCAGCGCATGCGCGGAAGCCGTGTAGATCAACCTGCCCCAGCCGTTTTCCTTCATTTGCTTCATCACCAGCCTTGTGGTGTGGAACGAGGAGGTCAGATTGAGCGCGATGATGAGGTCCCATTTTTCAACCGGGAAATCTTCAATCGGCGAAACGTGCTGCACGCCGGCATTGTTTTGCAAAATGTCGATGCGTCCAAATTTGCCAACCGCTTCCTTGATCATCGCCCCGATCTGGTCGGGCTTGGTCATGTCGGCGCCGCTGTAGTGGGCTTTCACGCCAAATTCGCTTTCGATGGCAGAACGGTTTGCCTCGATTTCATCGGCATTGCCAAAACCGTTGAGCACCACATTGGCCCCCTCGGCAGCGAACGCGCGGGCGCAAGCAAGGCCAATCCCGGATGTGGAACCGGTGACAAGCGCGGTTTTTTGGCTGAGGAAACCCATGGCAAACATTCCTTTTTCAAAACGGACCAGATGCGTTGCTATACTCCGCGATTGATGACAAAGCCATATATTGCGGTGCAGCAACAATCACGAAGCAGCGTGGTTTTCGTGTTAGCTCAGACAGCCGAAAGCCAACCGCGCGCAAAATGCGCAATCATGAACACCATGACCATAACAAGCGCGAACCCGGCAAACACCGGTGCGAACCCGTGCGCCTCGCCGACGGCCCCCAGCAGGGCAGGCGCACACAACAGCCCGAAATAGCCGAACATGGTGGCAATGGTGATGCCGGTGGCGGAACTGACGCCCGGTACATTGGCCGCCGCCGAAAAAGCCACCGGCACAACATTGGCACAGCCAAGACCAGCCAGCAGGAAGCCAAAGACGGTAAATCCAAGATTGGCGCCCGATGCCGCTGCAGCAAAGCCGATGACTGCCAAGACAGCCGATCCCTGCAAAAGCTGCGCCGCGCCAAACCGCTGGCGCAGGGTGTCGCCGGAAAAGCGGGCCAGCATCATCGCAAATGAAAACCCGGCGAAAGCAAAACCCGAGAGCGCTACATCGGCCCGCAGTTCTTCGCGCAAGTACAAGGCGCTCCAGTCGATGACCGACCCTTCTGCGGTAAACGTTGTCATCGCCAGAACGCCAAACAGGTAGACCCGCATGTTCCCCGGCAACGAGAAACGTTCCTTTTTCCCGTCTTTGGCTGCTGCGGTGAAACTACCCGGCGCCAGAAAGGGAGCCGCGCCCAGCACCAAGGCCAGACAAGTCACCAATGCCATTCCCGTCATGCCGTTCTGGCCGGCATGCCCCAGCAGAAAACCGCCACTGGCCGCGCCAAGCATCGCGCCCATGCTCCAGAAGCCATGAAATGAAGACATCATCGCCGTGCCTTGCGCCTGCTCGACATCGGCGCCATTGGCGTTCATCGCCACATCCATCACCGAGAGCGACAAAAACAGCAGCACGAAGAACAATACCGCAAAGTTGAACTGCGTTGCCTGCGCCAGGATCAGAAGGCCCGGTGCCAGCAACAGGCCCGAAGCAATGGCCATTGGCCTCGACCCAACCCTGGCTATCAACAAGCCTGAAAGCATCAGCCCGACGAACCCCGCAGATGCGCCAATGAGGATGAGCAGTCCCATGGCCGATTCGCCAATGCCAAGGTTCGTTTGCACCACAGGCACGAACACCGACCAGAAGCCTGCAATCAGGCCATTGGCCAGAAACAGCGCTGATACTGCAATGCGGGCGGGGGAAAGGGTCATGAACGGGCTGAATTGCGGATTCATGTTGGCACGCCCTCCCTCACCCATAGACCACCAACAAATCCTTGGCATCGATCTGGTCACCGGCTTTCACCAGCACTTCGGCAATCTTGCCGTCCCGCTCGGCATGCATTGCTGTTTCCATTTTCATCGCTTCGATGGAAACCAGCACGTCGCCTGCGGCCACTTCCTGACCGGCGGCAACCGCCACCGCCGAAATCACCCCAGGCATTGGCGCGCCGACATGCGCCTCGTTACCAGTTTCCGCCTTGCGCCGCATGGCCGTGCCGGAGACGCCCCGCGCCCGGTTCGGCACCTTGGTGCGGCGCGGCTGGCCGTTGAGCTCAAAGTGGACATTGACCATGCCCTTCTCATCGGTCTCGGCAATGGCAAGGCAGAGCACAACCAGCGTCTTGCCTTTTTCAAGGTCGATGTGGATCTCCTCGCCCGGCTGCAAACCGTAGAAGTAAACCGGCGTCGGCAGTACCGAGGTCGGGCCATAGGCATCGCGCGTGGCGACAAAGTCTGAAAACACCTTGGGGTACATCAGCCAGGAGGCGAACTCGCGGTCGTTGAGCTTTTCGCCGGTTTTTTCGCTGGCGCGGTTGCGCTCGGCGTCAAGGTCAAGTGCAGCCAGCCTTGCGCCCGGTCGTTCGCTGTAAGGCTGCTCGCCCTTTAGCGCGCGCTTCTGGATGACCGCCGGCCATCCGCCTTCCGGTTGGCCAAGATCGCCGCGCATCATCGACACAACCGATTCGGGGAACGAAATTTCCCGCGTTCCTTCCAGCACGTCTGCAACACTCAAATCCTGGCTGACCATCATCAGTGCCATGTCGCCGACAACCTTCGAAGACGGCGTTACCTTGACGATGTCGCCGAACATCAAATTGGCATCGTGATAGGCACGCGCCACTTCATGCCAGCGTGCCTCAAGCCCCAGCGAGCGTGCCTGCTCCTTGAGGTTCGTGAACTGCCCGCCCGGCATTTCATGCAGGTAAACCTCGGACGCCGGGCCTTTGAGATCGCTTTCAAACGCCGTGTACTGGGTGCGTACCGCTTCCCAATAAAACGAGATGCGCCGGATTGCTTCCGGGTCAAGTCCGGTATCGATGTCGGTTCCGCGCAGCGCTTCCACCAGCGAACCGAGGCATGGCTGTGACGTATTGCCGGACAGCGAATCCATCGCCGCGTCGATGATGTCGGCGCCATTTTGTGCCGCAGCCAGCACGCTGGCCGCCGAAATGCCGGAAGTGTCGTGGGTGTGGAAATGCAGCGGCAGATCGGTTTCCTGCCGCAGGGTGGCAAACAGCTTTGCCGCTGACGCCGGCTTGAGCAAGCCCGCCATGTCCTTGATGGCAATCATGTGGGCGCCGGCATTTTCCAGCTCGCGCACCAGCCGGACGTAATATTTCAGATCATATTTTGCCCGGTCCGGGTTCAACAAATCACCGGTGTAGCAAATCGCCCCTTCGCATATCTTGCCGCTTTCCACCACGGCGTCCATCGAGACCCGCATGTTTTCCACCCAGTTCAGGCAGTCGAACACCCGGAAAACATCCACGCCCGCCTTGGCCGCTTGCGCCACAAAATAGCGAACCACGTTGTCGGGATAGTTGGTGTAGCCAACGCCGTTGGAGCCGCGCAGCAGCATTTGCAGCAAAATGTTGGGCGCTCGCTCACGGATCAGCGCAAGCCGTTCCCATGGGTCCTCAGTCAGGAATCGCATCGAGACATCAAAGGTCGCCCCGCCCCAGCATTCGAGGCTGAACAAGCCACCCATCGCACGCGAATACGCATCGGCAATCGAAACGATGTCATTGGTGCGCATGCGTGTAGCCAGCAGCGATTGGTGTCCATCGCGCATGGTGGTGTCGGTAACCAGGACTTGGCTTTGCTCACGCACCCATTTTGCAAATCCCGCCGCGCCAAGTGTCTCCAGCTTTTGGCGCGTGCCTTCACCTGCCGCCTGGGGAAAGCGCGGCAACACCGGCTTTGCCGTATCATGCGGGGGTTTTGCCCGACCGCGCGCTTCCGGGTGGCCATTCACCGTCACATCGGCAATGTAGTTGAGGAGCTTGGTTGCACGGTCCTGCCGCTTCACCTGCGCAAACAGCTCGGGCGTGTTGTCGATGAATTTGGTGGTGTAGCTGTTGTTGCGAAAACTCGGGTGGCTGATGATTGCTTCCAGGAACGTCAAATTGGTTGCCACGCCGCGAATGCGGAACTCGCGCAGTGCCCGGTCCATGCGGGCGATTGCCTCCTCCGGAGTTGGTGCCCAGGCAGTAACCTTTTCCAGCAGCGGGTCGTAAAACCGCGTGATCACCGCGCCGGAATATGCCGTTCCGCCGTCAAGCCGGATGCCGAAACCGGTTGCGCCGCGATAAGCGGTGATCCGGCCATAATCGGGAATGAAATTCTGTTCCGGGTCTTCCGTGGTGATGCGGCATTGCAGCGCATTTCCGTTGAGCGTGATGTCCTTTTGCGCCGGAACGCCGCTGTCGGCATCTCCGATGCGCTTGCCCTCAAGGATGCGGATTTGTGCCTTGACGATGTCGATGCCGGTGACTTCTTCGGTGACCGTGTGTTCCACCTGTATGCGTGGATTGACTTCGATGAAGTAGAATTTGCCGCTGTCGACATCCATTAGGAATTCAACCGTGCCAGCGCCGACATACCGCGCTTCGCGGGCGATCTTCAGCGCATGGCCTGACAATTCTTCGCGCTGCCGGTCGTTCAGATATGGCGCCGGAGCGCGCTCAACCACTTTCTGGTTGCGCCTTTGCACCGAACAATCGCGCTCGAACAAGTGAACACAATTGCCGTGCGTGTCACCAAGCACCTGCACCTCGACGTGCCTCGCCCGCTCCACCAGTTTCTCAAGGTAAACCTCATCCTTGCCGAATGCCGCCCGTGCCTCGCGTTTGCCTTCGTTGACCTCGCGCTCAAGGTCTTCCTCCGAGCGGATGACCCGCATGCCGCGTCCGCCGCCGCCCCATGATGCCTTGAGCATCACCGGCAAGCCGATGCCCTGTGCCATTTTTCGAACCAGTTCCGGGTTGTCGGGCAGCGGCTCGGTTGCAGGAACAACAGGAACTCCCACACGCTGCGCAAGATTGCGCGCTGCCACCTTGTTGCCAAGGTCGCGCATGGTCTGCGGGGTCGGACCAATGAATATGATCCCGGCTTGCGCGCAGGCTTCGGCAAATTCGGGGCTCTCCGACAGAAGGCCGTAACCAGGATGAATGGCGTCTGCACCGGACAATTCAGCAACGCGTATGATTTCAGGTATCGACAAATAAGACTCGATCGGCCCCAGATCGCGATCCAGATGCACGCCTTTGCCGATCTGGTAGGCTTCGTCCGCCTTGAAGCGATGCAGTGAAAGCTTGTCTTCTTCTGCCCAGACGGCAACGGTTCGAATACCCAGTTCGTTGGCTGCACGGAAAACGCGAATGGCGATTTCGGAACGGTTGGCCACCAGAATTTTGCGGATCAAGTCATGCTTCCTTGCTGAAACAGCGCTGGAGTGTCCGACACAATTGCCTTGTCGGTGTTTTTTGGTTTAGCCTTTCATTCAGATCAAAGGCAAGCATTGGGTGTTGCCAGCGCTTTGTCTGGATTCTTGGCAAATGCTCAACTATGGTGCAGCCATTGGGACCCGTGCTCAGGAACAAGCAATGCCATCAACCGACCGGCCAACAATAATCAAGAAGTATGCCAACCGCCGCCTCTACAATACAGGCTCGAGCACCTATGTGACACTCGAAGACCTCGCCACCATGGTAAAGGCTGGCAACGATTTTTTGGTCCATGACGCCAAATCAGGCGAAGATATCACCCGCTCGGTACTGGCGCAGATCATTTTTGATCAGGAAGGTAAAGAGGGCCAGAACCTGTTGCCGATTAAGGTCTTGCGCCAATTGATCCAGTTTTATGGAGACAGCATGCAGGCCATGGTGCCCAGCTATCTCGAACATTCCATGGCCAGCTTTGCCAAGGAACAGGAAAAATTTCGCGAGCAGATGGCCCAGGCTTTCGGCGGCATGGGGCTTGGCGGCATGGAAGACCAGGTTCGCAAGAACATGGAACTGTTCCAGCAAGCGGTTGGCGTGTTCATGCCGTTTGCACCGGGGACCCGCAAGGGAAATGCCGACGAAGAACCGGCACAGCCCAATGACCTTCAAAAATTGAAGGACCAAATGGCCGATATGCAAAAGAAGCTCGACAAGCTCGGTTGAGTGGTTACCCGGCGGCGGCCAGAACCGGGATGTTTGGCTCCGCCTCGCGTGACCAGGGGCAGGCAATGCTGGCTGCTCCGAAACAGTGGCCCTGCAGAAAATCCACACCCCAATCGGCAAGCAACGCAGCAGTCTCGGCGTTTTCCACCCATTCAACGACTGTTTGCACCTGAAACGCACTGGCAAGATCAAGCAGGCTTTTAATGAACACCTGGTTCTGCCGGTTGGTGATCAGGTCTTTGGCAAACGATCCGTCGATCTTGATGATGTCTACTGGCAGGGATCGCAGATTGGCAAACGACGTGTAACCGGCACCAAAATCATCGACCGCGATGCGACAGCCAAAGCCTTTCAGGATCGAAACAAATTTCTGCGCTGTTTCCAGGTCCGAGGCGGCATGCGATTCGGTAATTTCGACAATCAGTCTTGCCGCTGCGCCCGGCACACCCTGCAACCGCAACATCAGCCGCGACAACCAGTCCGGATCCTCGGCGGAAGCATGCGATACATTGATTGAAAGATGTGCGTCAGGATAAGTGCACAGTGTATCCATCGCCAGATCAACGGCGCGGCTGTCAATGGTGCGGATGAAGCCGAGCCGTTCGGCAAGCGGCAGAAAATCTCCCGCACCAATGATGCGACCATCATCGTTTTCCATGCGGATCAATGCCTCATGAAAGGCGACCTTGCCGGACTGGGCCGCAACAATGGGCTGGTAAGCCAGTTTGAAGCGCCCTTGCTCCATCATTTCAACCACTTTTGTAGCAAGCCTGGCATCAGCGCGGGAGCGTTCCCGGGTTTCGTTTGATGGAACAAAAAGTGCTATCCGGCTGTGTTTGTCTCGCGCGGCCTGTTGCGAGGCCGAAAAACAGGCAGCAATTGCATCGCTTGCCGTTCGGGCATGTCGTGGCAGCTGGCAACCGCCAATGGTGGCATTGAGTGCAACAGGCCCGCCACTGGTCTTGATGATTGATTTCGACAAAACTGCAAGATACCGCCGGGCTGCGGCGTAAAGCTCGCTGCCTGAAATACCGTGCAACATTATTGCAAATTTGGCACCGGAAAACCGCGCAATCACATCGTTGGAACGCAATGTTTTGGCGAGCATTTCGCCTGCGGTTTTCAAGACCTCGTCGCCGGCCGGAAAACCGTAAAAATCGTTGATCTGGTCCATTCGCTCTATTCCGACCACCAACAATGCAGCGTGGGTTCCTTCCTGGGAGCATTTTTCGAGCGTTTGCGCGATCGTGAATTCCAGGTAGCGCCGGTTTGGCAATCCAGTCAGGTCGTCATGGTCAGACCGGCGGCGCAACTGGTCTTCGCGCTTTCGCCGCTCGTTGATGACGCGCACGACCCCGACAGCGCGCGCAGGCTTGCCATTGTCATCAGCGAACCAGGCCCCGGTATCCTCAAGCCAGACCGGCGCACCCGAAATGACATGTTCCTCGCCAATGGCATAGACAGTTTGATAGTGGACAGGTTCACCAGTGCGAATACCGGTTGCGCCGGAAAACACTGCCGAGCGACGACTTTGACCGGTATTTGAAGCGACCAACCTTTCGAATGCGCGACCATGCAGTATTGCGGACGGGTCTTTGAGTTCAGCAAGGCGGGCAAAGCCGGAGCTGAACGCCAAAAGATCAGAGGCAATGTCCCAGTCATAGCTGGCTTGCCCTGTCAGGCCCAGGATGTCCGAAGCCTCGCCCGGACGCTGTTTGTTTTCCGGCCCTTCATGCATGGGTCTTGTTCTCACGCTTTTGCTCCCGACTGCCGGAAGCCCTAGCATGCAAACATTAAAGAGCAGGAAAACGACTCTGTCGGTTTTTTAAATGACCTCAGTACGGCCCGCCAACAGACACATCGCGGGTTGCCGACCGAAGCGAAACGGCAAATCCGGCAAGGACATCCACCAGTGTCACAGCCATCAAAATGAAGAAAACGGAATGCGCCGCGCCTGGAACCAAAAGAAACTCGATCAGATAGGCGATGAAAACAAATGTCGAAAGCAAATGGTCTATGATCGAATCCGACCCCACCCGTGTTGCCTTGATGATTTCAAAAAACAACAGGAACAAGGCCAGGGAGACCATAACATCGCCGAGTGACATCGTGAAAACTGCGCCCGACACCATTGTCATCTGCATGACCTGTCCGGCCCACGGATCGGCTGCGCCAGCCGCAACAAGACCCAACGCAACCAGATTATAGGCAATGAAAGGGATGATCATCAAAGGTATGTTGGCAAGAATGTTCATCTTCGGCGGATCCCTTCAGCAACGGCTATGCGCAAACACTTTGACCAAGCCTGCCGGGCACATCAAGCCCTTCAAACAGGCAATAAAAAGGCCGGTTCCTTGCAGAACCGGCCTGTATTTTTCGCGAGCCAGAGACTCAGACGGTTTCTTTTGGATCAAGGATCTGCCGACCCCGATACATTCCGGTCTTCAGGTCGATGTGGTGCGGGCGGCGAAGCTCACCCGAATTCTTGTCCTCTGTATAGGACGGCTGCTTGAGACCATCTGCCGAACGGCGCATGCCGCGACGTGATGGAGAGGTTTTCCTCTTGGGTACTGCCATGGAACTAACTCCGGTAACGGTTCCTGCCCGGCTTCAAAAGGCATTGCAGAGCCTGTTCGGCTGCTTTTTGCCACACGAATGATCGGGACGTGTAAAACTGACCCGGACATTGATACCGGGAACGAGTGAGCGGCTTATACATGCAGGCCGATGGTTTGAGAAGATGCCATGGCAGCTTTTTCGCAAGCCATTGCTTTGTGGAAAAAATGCCCAGGGTCAATACTCATTGATTTGCACGAAATGATGGGAAGGAATTTGTCTCGTTACAAGGCGCGAGACCGCAGGAAGGCTCAAGCCTTTCAAGGGGTTGCAACGCTGTAACGGCGCAATTTCACCCCACCCGAGGGGCGCTTCCGCAATGACACGGACTGCTGCGTCAAAGTTCTTGACCGGGGAAACTGCCCCGCTCTTCGAACTTTTCCTTGCATTCCGCGCCATACCGGGCGTCATTTCGCGCAAATCAATGAGTATTGACCCTGGTTTGGCTGGGCCAACCTTTCGGGCGTAGAGTGTTGCATGAGCCCATCTTCTCCTTCTTTCTCCATATGCATTTGTACCTACAAGCGGCCGAATGGTCTCGCCCGGTTGTTGAAGGCTGTCGTTGCGCAATTCATTGATGCCAGAGACGAGATCATCGTGGTCAATGACGGCTCTCCTTCTGCTCAATATGCAGAAATTGCCGACAATTATTCCGGCATAGTCCGGTTCATTCAACACGAAACCAACAGGGGAATTGCACAGGCGCGAAACACGGCAGCCAACGCGGCAACCCATGACTACGTGATCTTTATTGACGACGACTGCTTGCCAAGCGACTGGTGGCTGGACTGGATTTCGGCAAGGTTGGAAACAAATCCGGAAATAGACATTCTTGCCGGTGACACATATCCCTTGGAGCCTGACAGCGGGCCAACTTTCATGTCCCGGATGCAGGGTCATTTCGGCTTCATTCCGGGCTGTTTCAACAGCGATGGCAACATATTGTTTCCAACCGCCAATGTCGCCATTCGCCGTTCATTGTTGCTCGACCTGGGCGGGTTTGGTTTCCCAGGGCAGTTTCATGGTGCTGGCGAGGACACCGAATTCGCCTCACGCGCCAATGCCCATGGTGCCCGCATTGTGATCGAACAGGCGACCAACGTAGGTCATGACACGGGTGAACCATTCTTTGGCCTTTGCAGGCGCTATTGGCGATACGGTTTTGCAAATGGAGCGATGCTGCTGCTGACCACCAGTCCTCCGTCTCATACGTACCTCAGGACCTACCGCTATTTGCGACTGCCCCAGCAATGGCGATATTTCAAAAGGCTTCAGCTCAGACGCGGCCAAAATTTTCACGGAAACCGTCTTGAGAAGTGGCTGGCGGTAAACATGGCCACTTTTGTTCGCGTACTTTATGAAGCAGGTGCCATCACGGGCTATCGGTCAACCCGGTCCAGGATCCTTCGTTAAAGAAACCGGCTGATGACCGCCAACAGGGTCGGCATGCCATTTTGCTGCTGCCGCTGCGAGATGATCTTGCCGAGATTGACCGCACGAATTCCCATGGCCTGATCTTCGACAAACCTGATGATTGCCTCCCGAATTTGCGGGAGGCTGTCATATGGGGGCTGTCTCACCGCGACGCCCTTTCCAACTGCAAGAGTTGTATTGAGTTCAGCTTCATTGTGGCGCGGCAACAGCATCTGCGGCCTGCCCGCCGCCATGGCTGCTTGTGTGGTCTGAGCCCCGGCGGCAGTAATGACATGCGTTACCGAGGGCAGCACCTCGGTCAGTGGCGGTGGCGTATCATGGCACTCAACCCCGCGCCTTTCCAGAAAACGCATCAAGGTACGGTTCTTGCCACGCACATAGGTTTTGATTTGAATGCCGGTCTCGAGTGCTGCTTGAAAGAGCGTCTCAGCGTTGGCGTCTTCACCTCCATGATAAATGTAAATCTCGGGAGAGGGCTTTTGCATTGAAAACGCAGGCAGCGGTTCAACCGGTGAATATAAGGCCTCGCGGCGTGTATCCAGCCAGGGGTCAATTTCAGGCAAACCGAAAACAAACCGGAAATCGGTTCGCAACAATTCCGGGAGCGATTGCGGTGCCGGTTTTTTGTGGCCGCGCATGACGTGTTCCACGGAAGACATGATCCGGTCTTCCGGCAACATTTCGCTGCGAAACGCGTTGATACTTGGCAAACGGTCGCCATTCAGGGGCGGCATGAGAAACGGCGTACCGACAGCAACAACGGGTTTTTGCCGGATTTTTGCAGCCAGATGCAGCGCCGGAGAGTGGTCACACACCAAGGCAGCAGGAGCCACCAGATCGATCAGTCCGATCCAGCCGGAAACCACTGCTTCGAGCAAATCGGGCTCTGCGAACCCGATCTGCGCCAGAATGTCCGTGTAGTTTCCCTGGCCCTGATGTGTGCCCTGATGTCGAAAAGACGGCCATCTGGGAGCTTGCAGGATGCGAACGGGCATGCCTGCAAAAGCGATCCGCGCGAGATACAAATCCCGCGCGGCCAATACCACCGGCCAGCCTTTTTCAAGGAATTGGCGGGCCATGGCTGCCAGAGGCATGACATGGCCCAGGTTGTCTCCGAGTTCCCAGCACAGCAGAACTGGTTTCAAATCACCGCCAACCTGCATTTTCAAAGGTTAGCTTGGGTTTGGACCACGGTCATTCCCGCCATATTCCGGAAAGAAAATTTGGGACACTTGCAACGCGGAAGATCCTGCTGGAGCGGCCGCCAATGCCTGCCTCAAACTACGACCAAAGTTTTTCCCCATGATGTCGGAAATATCGGTCAATACCAGACCCGGATTGCCCCCCGCATCATCAGCGAATTTCGACAGAGCCGCCAAAGACACTGCCGCTCGCAACGTGGTTGGCAACGCTCCCTCGCTGTTGGTCAAAGCAACATTTTCGCCTCGCGCCAAGCGCTCATACGAAGCAGTAGCAACAAAGCGCACGTCATCCGCGACCGGCTTCTTCAGAGTATCGGCTGCGCGAGCTGCAACCAGATCGCCAGTGCCTTCGTTGAAGAGGTCTTTCGAAACACCGTACCAATTCTGTGATGCCACGGAATGATCAACCGTCTGGCTCGGCATTTCCACCGACATTGGTTTGGCCGCCAGTGCCGTACCGGAACTTGCAATCAAGCCAAACGCGGCCAGCAAGCCGGCAAACCGTGACGCTATGCTTGACCCAACTTTCGCGCCCAGAGATTCGCGGGCTGTACGGGCATCAACAGGGATCAACGCGATACCCTGCGGAGCGTCGAAACAGATGCGGACAGCGAGCTTTACCGGAACTGCCGACGAGTTGGCTTCTGAAGACAAGACTGCCAGCACTTCATTATTGACAGCCTGCACGGCTGCATCATTCAGCACAGCACCCTTGGCCCAGCCTTTGGCAGAAAGCACAAGGTAAAGTGTCCGGCTCCAAGGTTCGAGATAAATTGACGAGACTTTATCGCCAATCGTCGCCCGAATGCTTTTCGCCGCTGAAGTTATCTTGTCCATCCGGGCGAATGCGCCGGTCGGATCATAGACAATCTCACCACCGCCAAAACGTCCGGCGAGCGATTCAAGCGATCTTGGCATCATGAGTGCGTTGTGGCCATGAACCACAATGGCCACATCCGATTTCTGGCCATCGGCATTGAGCTTGGCCAGCAATTTTTCCTTTACGCCCCGCTTTTCGCGGGCCGTGGTGTGAACTTCAAACATTTTGCGGTTGTCTGTGTCACGGGACCGGACCAAAAAAACCGGTGCCTGAATTGAATTGAAAAGTTCCAGCATGCTTCTCTCCAACATATAAGCGAAACCCCACGAAACACTAAGCCAGGCGACGATCAGTGTCCAGTGACAGTTCCGTTTTGCAACAAGGCAAAAAACATGACAAAAATGCCAGGTCTTCACTACCTGTCACCGCTGTAAGCTTAAAATAGAGAATTGGAGATTGATGGCTTCGATGGAAGAAAAAGAACGAAAATTCGATGATGAATACTGGTTCTCGTTCCGTATATTGAGCCACAGTCCACTTGTTACATTTAGCACAATGGATCACCAGAACGCTTACATCGACAAACTTGCCTCGGCCGTACCCCGGGCTTTTTCAGCAAAAAACGCAATTCATTTCATCAAGACAACCTGGAATTTTGAAACCCACGGCGTTTTGCGTTTGGTTGAAGCAATCAAAAAGCAACAACGGTCGCTGCCAGACCATCGCTTTATAATACTGGCCAATTATGACTATGAGGCTTTTCTGATGGCCGGAGCCGGTCTTGAGGTCATTGTAGCCAATGACGGACTATTCAGCGACGAAACTCTCTGGACGATTTCCCAAAATGGTCTGGAGGGCTTCGGGCAGTATGATGCCGTCTACAACGGCAGATTTTCCCGGGTCAAGCGACACGAACTTGCAGTGGCCGTGAAAAGTCTGCTTTTGATCTACGGCCATGCAATCGACGAAGGTGACGATACCGCGTTTGAACGTGTATCGGCATTGTTGCCAAACGCTGTTTTCGCAAACCATCAAATTGGCACCGGCCACTACACCAATCTTGAACACCGTCTTGTTGCGCTTCTCTACAGACATGCAAGCATCGGTCTTTGCCTTTCGGCTCAGGAAGGAGCAATGCGGGTCTCTCTTCGGAATACATGCTTTGCGGTCTGCCTGTTGTCTCAACGCACAGCGTCGGTGGCCGCGACCGCTATTATTGCTTCCCGTTTACAAAGGTGGTGGCTGACAATCCTGACATCATTGCCCATGCCGTCGCAGAACTGGTTTCGGCCAATCTTGACCGAGAACGCATAAGGCATGAATTTGCCCAAGTGCTGGGATTTGACCGTTATAATTTCCTCGATGCGATCAACAAGGTCTGCCGTCAATCATTCGGTGCCGATAAATTGTTCCCTGTGTTTGCGCCGTTTCTTGGTGCGATGCAGCATTTTGGAAGAATGAGCGAAACAATTGGAAATTTGCGGAATACGAATGCGCAGCATGATTTGAACGACGGAACCAATGATCATGACGCTTGACAAAGCATGGTTCAGCCACCGAATTGTCAACCCTGATCCGCTGATTACCTTCAGTTCTACCGAACTCGACACCATTGGCATTGCCATTCTGCTGAAAGAAAATCCCGGAATTTCTGAAGCTGGCGGCATGCATTTCCTTTCGCCGGTATGGACCCTTGAAAACGGGGCTGTTGAAGTGCTTTTGCAGGCAATTGCAAAGGCCCAGGCAGATTTGCCCAGACATGTATTTGTATGCTTGGCCAGCACAGTCTTTGAACTCTATCTGTTGGGCAAATCGGGCTTGCCTGCCATCTTGGCCAATGGCTCGATCTTTGTGGATGAAACCACATGGCGGGTCCAGCCAGCCAATTGGCCAGGGCTTGACCGGTTTGACGCCGTTTACAATGCAAGACTGCTTCCCTACAAACGCCATGAGCTGGCATCGGCACTGAAAAGTCTCATGTTGATCAGCCACTACGCTTTTGGTGAGGAGCAGGAAAAAGCCCTTGCGGATGTGCAAAAACTTTTGCCACATGCTTTTTTCGCCAACCGAAAACTAGCCTCAATAGACAAGCCGGTTTTGTCTGCGGAGCAGACTTCTTTGCTCCTGGCACACGCAGGAGTGGGTCTCGTTCTTTCATCCGAAGAAGGCGCAACAAAAGCATCCATCGAGTACATGCTTTGTGGCTTGCCGGTTGTCTCCACGAATTCGCTGGGTGGACGTGACCGCTACTATGGAGCGCCGTATTGCCAGATCGTGCCGGATGATCCCGATGCGGCTGCTGCCGCGGTGAAGCGTCTTGTCGAAGCGAGGTTGGAAAGATTGCGGATCCGCGAACATGTCTCAAAAGCAATAGCTTTCGACCGGCACAATTTTCTGCTGGCGGCAAACCGGATGATCAAGCATCATATGGGATTGGCGAATGCACTTCCTTCATTTCGGCCGCTGCTGGGTCTGAAGCAGTCATTTGTGTCACTTGGCGACAACCGCGAAGAGTTCGGTTTGCAGCTTTCCAGTATGTGAAGCAAGGTCAACTTCGAAGGGAAACCAGACTGACATTACTTCCGCCACGGTTCATTTTCATCGAACTCAACAAGTCCTGCAATTTGCGGTGTGCGCACTGCGATTTCTGGATGCTGGATGATGCCGACAGTCAAAACTACCTCTCGCCTGCAAGGCAGGCGCAGATCGTCGGTGAATTTGCAGCCATGAGTCCCGACGGGGCCGTTGTGACTTGCGGCGGCGAGCCGATGCTCAACCTGGATGCCTATTTCGGGCTGTGCCGGACGGTCCGTGATGCCGGTCTGAGAATGCTTTCGGTTGTCAACGGCACCCGCATTCGCACGTCACAAATGGCAGAGCGAATGGTATTGGCCGGCCCGCACGAAATATCGGTTTCTCTCAATGCTCCCTCTTCGTTTGAACATGACCGAACACGGGGCATATCAGGCGCATTCGGACAGGCGACGCGGGCCATTAAATTGCTGTTGGAAGCCCGGGAGCGCTTGGGGGCGACCGACACACGCGTCTATGTCATGGGCTTGATCTACGCTTCAAACCATCGACTAATTCCGCAGTTTTATGATTTTGTTCTCAAAGAACTCAAAGCTGACAAGCTGAAGCTTAATTTCATCCAGCCAACGTTTGGACAATCAGGCGAAATCGATCCGTTTTTCGCGATGGAATCCAAAGTCGATTCTGCCGCTGTCGTCGAGTTGATCAAACAGTCAGACCAGCGCCACCAATTGGGTCTGAATCCGCAATGGCTGGACGACGTGTCAATGTATTTTGAATCCCTCGCCGATATTGCGGACAGCGACCGGGGCTGGCATTCGCAGGGGAGAACCGCCCGACACATCTGCAACACCTATGACCGCAACATCATGATTGATTCATACGGCATGGCGCGACTTTGCTTTTCGCACGATTTTCGCGGTGAAAAACTCGAGCAACCCGGAGATCTTCTGCGCCTTTGGCAAGGTGCAGCGGACATTCGCGACAAAATGCGGGACTGCAACCGATTTTGCGGCATCAGCCATTCGGTCCGGCGCCAATCCAGTACAATGGAAGGGTTGGCCAAGGTCGAATCCTTCAAAGCAGCCCATGCTGGACGCTCTGGGGCGGAATAATTGCAGATTGGTCGTTTCTTGTGCCACAAGATGGCTGGGAGGCTGCAAAAAAACCAGCCGGATTGCGGTTGTCGCAAGAGTGTGTGGTGGGCCCGGAGGGACTCGAACCCCCAACCAAGCGGTTATGAGCCGCCGGCTCTGACCATTGAGCTACAGGCCCGCCAGACTGCATAAACATGGTTTGAGCAGCAGGTGACGAATAAACACTTTGCACGACAGCGGCAAGGCACAGTTGGAGCAGGTTTTGCCGCAATGCGCGCCAAATTGCCTTATATTCATTCATGGCCGCTACACTGCGGTACCAACGGAGAAAACAATGTATCGCAGCTTGATCACCGCCACACTCTTGTCGGCAACACTGGTCGTCGCGCCAGCCGCGTTGCCAACCACAAGCCTTGTTTCGAACGCCGTCGCACAGGAGAAAACCATGGGCGAGCGCCCTCACCCGGTTATCAGGGTCACTGGCGAAGGCTCGGCCCGGCTTGCCCCGGACTTGGCCATTGTCACACTCGGCATCCTGCGCGAAGGACCGACAGCGCGGGAAGCACTGGACCTGCACAAGAAGGCTGCCGGTGACGTAACCGCTGCGATGAAAGAAATGGGCATTGAGCCGCGCGATTTGCAAACGGCCAATTTCTCGATCCAGCCCCGCTATTTTTACCCCACACCAAAGGCGAACGGCGAACAGGAACCGCCGAGAATCGTTGGCTATACAGTCTCCAGCCAGTTGCTGGTGCGCATTCGCGACATCGCAGCCACCGGCATTGTGCTCGACAAGGCGGTGACGTTGGGAATGAACAATGACGGCAGCATCGAATTCACCAATGACAACCCGGCAGAGGCCATAGCCAAGGCCCGCGCCGATGCCATGAAGGATGCCATGGCACGGGCAAAGACGCTCACCGACGCAGCAGGTGTAAAGCTTGGAGCCGTGCTGGAGATTTCCGAAAACAGCAGCCGCCCGCAGGCCATGCCCATCACCCGTGGCAAGATGATGTTGGAGGCGTCAGCCGACGCTGTTCCAGTCGAAGCGGGTGAAAACGCGTACTCTGTCAACGTCCAGGCAGTTTTTGAAATCATCCAGTAATGGCCTGATAAGCCGGCCGGCCCATTTGCGGGCCGGCGGTTGTGTGCAGCTTTCCTCAAGCCGCATTGCGCGAGGCTATCAAATGCCGCGCGAACCGATGATCCGGCAATGGCGGCTGGACCGGTCGAATACCAGCATTGCGCGGTTTCCATAAGCACGCCCGGTAACCACGATTTCCCACGGCGTGACGCGTTCGATACCCGCACGGCGCAGGCCTTGGTAGCGCGCTTTTTCTACTGCTTCATGTGGCTGGCATCCCCGGTCACGACGGTGTCCGCCGGGATGACGGCCCGGATTGTAACCGCCATGGCCACCACCGGTGTAGACTGAGCCGCCGCCATGGTTGTAGCCGCCTGCTGCTGCTTGCGAGGCAGGCGAAATGGCGAACGCGCCTGCGAAAAGGATTGCGGCGACACCGCGAACGATCTGGTTTTTCATGTTGGAACTCCCGTTTTTTGCCGACATGCTTCCCGCTTTCGGCCGTTAACAGGAACATCAATGGCCGGTTCTGCTTGAACACAGCCAGAACCAGCCATTCACCGCACGTTCATGGTCAATTTGCGTTTTGACTTTTGGCCGGGAGAAGCAACCGTGCCATCATGCGGGTCACGGGCCCATCCAGGAAGCGATGGACAAGATGACCGGTGGCAAAACTTGCAACCAGTGCAAGCGCCAGAAAACCCGCCATGAAAATCCATGGCACCAGCAATTCTGAAAGTCCGGATTTTCCCGCCACAAGCGCCAGGGCGCCAAGCACGAAAGGGTGGGTGAGGTAGGTGGAGTAGGATGCATCGCCAGCCCGCACAACAAGCTGGTTTCCTTTTTGCCCGTCCAAACCCGCACCTATCGTGGAAGCAGCAACCAGCAGTGCGGCCGGGAAACCAAAATAAATGTGGCGGGCCTGTTCAATGACATTGTCGAACGCCGGCACACTGAACAGAACAAGTACCCCCGCGACCAACATTGCAATGGCGGCCCAAACCGGAACGCGAACGCCAAGCATGTAAATCGCTCCGAGCACCATGCCTGCTGCAAATTCAAGAATGATCGGCTGCGACAGAAAAACGAACCAGCCCGGCAAGCCCGGCATCAGCTTGCCCAGAAGCCACACGACGACCAAAGCAGCAATGACTGCCGAAATTCCAATGCGCCGCGGAAAAAACAAACCGGCAGCAAACAGCGCATAAAAAAACATTTCGTAGTTGAGCGACCAGCCAAGACCCAGCACAGGCCTGTAAAGACCATCGGACAATCGGGCATAGGGTAGAAACAAATAGGATGCCATCCATTGCCGGGGATCACCCGTCGCCGTGTCGACGCTGCCCGGCAGCAAAACTACCACTGCGATCATCAGTGTCGTCATGATCCAGTACAGCGGAACAATCCGGACAATCCGGCGCAAGGCAAAATTGCCTGCGGCCCCGGGATTCCCGAATGCGTTGTAAGACACAAAGACCATTATGAAGCCGGAAATGACAAAAAACAGGTAAACGCCGAAGTCGCCGGGAAACGCCTTTTCCTGAAAACCGGC
>JBGSOG010000009.1:0-67558 GCA_041739225.1 Rhizobiaceae bacterium | reverse complement strand
ATAGCCCGCGCCTATCAGCCGACACCATCGCCCCATTGACCCTATGGCTGCACATGCCTAGTTTTGCGGTATGAACGTTTTTCACAAACCTGCCCCTGCATTGATCGACCCGTTTGCCCGTGCGATCACGTATCTGCGCGTTTCGGTGACGGATCGCTGCGATTTTCGCTGCACCTATTGCATGGCCGAAGACATGACCTTCCTGCCAAAGCAGGATTTGCTCAGCCTTGAGGAACTGGAACGCCTGTGCACAGCCTTCATCGTGCGTGGCGTCAAGAAACTGCGGCTGACCGGCGGCGAACCGCTGGTGCGCCGCAATGTCATGCACCTTGTGCGTGGTCTCGCAAAGCATCTGGAGACCGGCGCACTGGAAGAGTTGACGCTGACCACCAACGGCTCGCAACTGGCCAAATATGCGCAGGAACTCAAGGATGCCGGCGTTCGCCGCATCAATGTCTCGCTCGACACCCTCGACGAGAAGAAATTTGCCGAAGTCACCCGCTGGGGGCGGCTGTCACAGGTGCTGAACGGACTTGAGGCGGCAGAGCGCGCCGGTCTCAAGGTCAAGATCAACGCCGTGGCACTGAAGAACCAGAACGAGCATGAGATTGTCGACCTGCTGCAATGGTCGCACGGGCGCGGCTATGACCTGACGCTGATCGAAACCATGCCGATGGGTGAAATCGGCGAAGACCGTACCGATCAATATTTGCCGCTTTCGACCGTCCGCGAGCGGCTGGAAACACAATTCACGCTCACCGACATTCCCTACAAGACCGGCGGACCGGCCCGCTATGTCGAGGTGAAGGAAACCGGCGGGCGTCTTGGCTTCATCACCCCGATGACCCACAATTTTTGCGAAAGCTGCAACCGGGTGCGCCTGACCTGCACCGGCACGCTCTACATGTGCCTTGGCCAGGACGACGCGGCCGATCTGCGCGCGCCGCTGCGCGCTTCGCCGGACGATGAATTGCTTGGCCGGGCTATCGAAGCTGCCATTTCACGCAAGCCAAAGGGCCATGATTTCATCATCGGCCGGAATGCTGCGCCTTCGGTTTCGCGGCACATGAGCCTCACAGGCGGATAAAGCAGCGAATAGCGAATAGCGAATAGCGAATTTTGACGTTCAATTAAACTGGATTGTCAATTGCTGTTCAGGCTGTTCATGGTCCTGCCGAGCAGACAGGCGAATCCGGTATCCTTACACGCTGTTCGCTACTTCCTGTTCGCTATTGGTTTTCCCCTCCTTCACCAAGGCACCGGTTTTGCCCCTTTCCAAGAACTTCCAGGCCGCCTTGCTGATGACGCTTTCGACCGGCGCATTCGTGCTCAACGACGCGATGACCAAACTTGCCTCGCAAACGCTCAACATGGGCGAGGTCATGGCGGTGCGCGGCGTATTCGCGACGACCATGATCTGGCTTTTGTGCTGGAAGATGGGCGTGCTTCGCCTTTCAGCTTCGCTTCTTTCGCCCATCGTCATGCTGCGCACCGCCATGGATGCGGCAGCCACGGTTACCTATTTGCTGGCGCTGCAGCAAATGCCGCTCAACAATGTGGTGGCGATTTTCCAGACGCTGCCTTTGGTCATCACCATGGGCGCGGCGCTCTTCTTTGGCGAAGAAGTCGGCTGGCGTCGCTGGCTGGCGATCACCGTCGGCTTTTGTGGTGTGCTGCTGATCATCCGTCCGGGATTTGAGGGGTTCAATGTCTTTGCGCTGCTGGTGCTGGCATCAGTGGCGTTTTGTGCGGTACGCGATTCGGCTACCCGCTATTTGCCGAAAGGCATTTCCACACTTGAAGTTTCCGCCGTGACGGCCAGCGCCAATTTGCTGCTGGGGATTGCACTGATTGTGCCGCTTGGCGGATGGCAGCCGGTCGACATGCGGGAGCTGACAATCCTGTTTTCGGCTGCCGTCACCGTGATTGCCGCCTATTTGATGATCATCCCGGCCATGCGCATGGCGGAAATCTCGTTTGTCGCTTCATTCCGGTATGTTGCGCTGTTGTGGAGCGGCATAGCCGCCTGGTTTATCTTCGCCGAAATCCCCGATTCCCTGACACTCGCCGGAGCAGTTCTGATTGCAGGTTCCGGCATATACACCCTTTACCGCGAGCGCATCAAAGGCCGCCAACGCGCCGCGCTTGCCCGCACCGCACAAGGATAAACCGATGAACGACAATTTGCGCGGCGCGCTTTTCATGACGCTTGGCATGGCTGGTTTTGCCGGCAACGACGTGATCATGAAAGCCTTCGCTGGTGAATTGAACATCGGCCAATTGGTCTTTCTGCGCGGATTGTTCGCCGTGGCCTTTACCCTGGCGCTGGCGTGGCCGCTGGGCCAAATGCGCCCGGTCAGCCATGCATTCCAGCCGCCGGTATTCTTGCGCGCCGTTGGTGAAACGATCGGAACCTTCACTTTCATTGTTGCCATTTTCAACATGCCGATTGCCACCGTTTCAGCGATCATGCAGGCGCTGCCGCTGTCAGTGACATTGGGCGCAGCCCTTTTTTTGGGCGAACCGGTCGGCTGGCGACGGCTTTCGGCCATCCTGGTCGGCTTTGCCGCTGTGCTGTGGATCGTGCGTCCGGGCGTTGACGGTTTTTCCGTGTTTTCCCTTTTTGCGTTGGGCACTGTCGCCGGCTGCACCTTGCGCGATCTCGCGGCGCGCGGCATCGCGATCTCGACGCCCTCGATGTTTGCCACGCTCGTTACAGCGGTCATGGTAACCATCGCCGGTGGCGGGTTGGCCCTGTTTGAAGAGTGGAAGCCGGTTTCCACCACGCATTGGCTTCTGATGGCGCTGGCTTCGTTGTTTCTCATTGCGGGCTATTATTATTCGATTGCCGCCATGCGCGTTGGCGAAATCGCCTTTGTCTCGCCTTTCCGCTACTTCGTGCTGATCTTCTCGGCGATCGGCGGCATGGTCGTGTTTTCCGAATTCCCCGACACCGTGACGTATGCCGGAAGTGCAATCATCATCGCAACCGGCATGTACACGCTTTACCGCGAGCGGATGGCAAATTCGGCGCAGAAAGTCGGGGCAGCCAAGTGAACCACTTGGCCCCTGCCCGTTTTCTTGACCGCGCCAGCCCGCCGCACATAGCCACGCTGGCATTGGCAACGGCCTTTGGCGCACTGTCGATGAACATTTTCCTGCCCTCGTTGCCGGGCATTGCGCGCCATTTCGGCACTTCCTACGCCGTCGCACAACTGGCAGTGACGCTGTACCTAATCGCCAATGCTGTCATGCAGCTTTTCATCGGTCCGTTGTCGGACAGGTTTGGCCGTCGTCCTGTAATGCTGTTTTTCATTGGCGTCGCCCTTTGCGCAACACTGCTGGCGATCTTCGCGCCCAACATCGAAACGTTTCTGGCTGCCCGGTTTCTTCAGGGCACGGCAATCTGCGGAATGGTCATCGGCCGCGCTGTGGTTCGCGACATGGTTGGCCCGGCAAAAGCTGCCAGCATGATTGGCTACGTCACGATGGCCATGACCCTTGCTCCGATGCTGGGACCCATGGCTGGTGGGTACCTCGATGAATGGTTCGGCTGGCAATCAACCTTCTGGTTGCTGCTGGCTTTTGGCCTGGCCGCATTTCTGCTGGTCTTGAGTGATCTTGGCGAGACCAACCTCAACAAGGCAACTTCCATGAGCGCCCAACTGGCAACCATGCCGCAGCTTTTCGGCTCGAAGCGCTTCTGGGGATATTGCGGCGCGGCAGCTTTTTCCTCAGGTGCTTTTTTCGCCTTTGTTGGCGGCGGACCATATCTTGCCAGCGAATTCTTCAAACTTTCGCCTTCGCAATACGGGTTCTATTTCGCCTTCGCCGGGGTCGGCTACATCACCGGCAATTTCATTTCCGGGCGGTTTGCTGCCCGCATAGGCGTCAACGCCATGATGGTAGCCGGTGGCCTTGTCGTGATGAGCGGCATGCTGGTTTCACTTGTCCTGTTGCTGTCAGGTGTCACCCACCCACTGGCGGTTTTTGCACCGGTCGTTTTTGTTGGCCTTGGCAACGGCATTACCCTGCCCAGCGCCAATGCCGGGATTGTCAGCGTCCGCCCCAAACTGGCAGGCGCTGCCTCTGGCCTCGGAGGCTTTTTGCAAATCGGCGGCGGCGCCATTTTGTCAATTGCCGCAGGTTTTGTTCTGGGGCCGCAAACAGGCCCGATGCCCTTGATATTGCTGATGCTCTTTTCAGCCTCACTCTCGGTGGCCGCCACAATGTTCGTCATGTCGGTTGATCGAACCAATTCGGGGAAAGGCGATGACGCAGCCGCGTGAACAACGCAATATCCTCGGCCTTGTCCTTGCCGGCGGGCTTTCGCGCCGCATGGGCGGCATGGAGAAAAGCCTCATGCAGCTGCATGGCAAGGCCCTGATTGGCCATGTCGTGCAGCGGCTTTCACCGCAAGTTGCCAGTCTTGTCATCAACGCCAATGGCGACGCCGCCCGGTTTGCCAACCTGGCCCTGCCGGTGATTCCCGACACGATTTCCGGCTCGCAAGGTCCGCTTGCCGGAATTCTTGCCGGTATGGAGCATGCAAGGCGGCGCCTGCCGGAAGTCACCCATGTATTGAGTGTTCCTGCCGATACGCCCTTCTTTCCGCAGGATCTTGCCAGGCGCCTGTTTGAAAGTGCAGACGGCAAGGTCGCTCTGGCTACCAACGGCAGCAACATCAACCAGGCCGTTGGTCTGTGGCCGGTGCGCCTGACCCCGCAGTTGCGGGCTTTTTTGAACAATTCCGGTGAGCGCCGTGTCATGGCCTTTGCCGATTTGTCAGGGTGGACCGGCGTGCCTTTTGACGATGCCGGTGGCAATCCGTTTTTCAACATCAACACACCGCAAGATCTTGAGTTTGCGCAAAAACTGGCCAACCGCTGATTTGCGTTGCAACATTGCCGGGAATTAACTTGAGGCGCGCTTTGCGGGAAGTAAAAAGGTGCACCTGAACAAACGGAGCACCGACATGAAATCCGCTACCAATCCGCAAGGCTACACGGCAATCTCGATTGCCCTGCGCTGGTTCACCGCCATTGCCGTGGTGGCACTTTTCCTCACCCACGAAGGTGCCCGCGACAGTGCAATGCGTGCCTTTCATGTCGGCGGCGGCGCCATCATCGGCGTGTTCCTCTTGTGGCGGGTATGGCGGCGGGTCGCCAATGGCATGACGAAAAAACCCGAACAGCCGCCGCTGCTCAACTTGCTGGCAACCTTCGTTTTGTGGACACTGCTTGCCACAATCGTGGTGGTTGTGCTGACCGGGTACCTGTTGCCATGGAGCCTTGGCCGCCCGCTCGACATTTACGGCCTGGCCATCCCCTCGCCGATTCCGGCGATGCCGTGGCTGCACGAGGCATCTGAAAATGTCCACGACATTGGCGGCAAATTGTTCATTCCGCTGGTGGCGTTGCACATCGCCGGTGCAGTCAAGCATGTCGTGATGGACAAGGACAATTCGCTGGTCCGCCGCATGATGTCACCGGTGGCGAACGGCAAGTAGGATTTCTGCCTGACCTGACAAAAATTCCGAAGGGGCAATTGACAATTCCCGGCAAACGCCATCCGTTTGCCACTATCGCTGTTCCATTGTGACAGCAATCTTCCGGGGAGGAATTGTCATGCGCCTTGCGGGTATTTTTGTCGCCTTTTTCATCCAGCTGGGCTCGATGTTTCTCCTGGCACCATTCGCTTCCTCCCAGGTTATCCAGCTTGGCGGCTCGGACAGCGAGATCAAGGGCATGTTGGCCGCGCAGGGCTATAACCGCATTGACGTTGTCGAGCGCGGCCTTTCCGGTGCAACCTACAATGCCTGCCTTGGTCGCGATCGCATGCAATTCAAAGTCTATTGGGACGGGCGCATATCCTCACCCAACCGCATCGGCGGCTGCCGCGTGCAAATCAACGCCGAGGAAGCAGCACGCTTGCTTGAATCACGCGGTTATGACCGCATCAGCCTTGAAGACCGTGGCGGCACATGGCTGGCAATTGCCTGCAATCGCGGGCAGCGTGTGCGTGTTGAAGTCACCCCGTTTGGCGACATCGGTGCAGAACGCGTGCTTGGCCGCTGCGAGGCAGAACTCGAACCATCCGAACTTGTGGCAACCCTTGAGGCCGCAGGATACGATCGCGTGGAGTTCAAGACCCGGCAAGGGCCGCGACTGATCGCCCTGGCTTGCCAACGTGGCATCCGCCTCGAACTGACAATCAGCCGTCGCGGCGAAGTGCTGGAGCAGCGCCCCGTGGGCGAGTGCGAACGGGTGTTGGGCGCTGCTGATCTACCCGCCTTCCTCGAGAAAAAAGGCTATGACCGGGTGGTCGTCACCGACCCTCGCCTGCCGCGTTACCGCGTTGAAGCCTGCCGCAAACTGGTGAAGGTTGAACTGACCGTCACGCGGTTTGGCGATATCCGCGACGAGGTTCGCATTGGCAATTGCCAGCAACCGGTTGGCCCTGCCGAGATCACTGCCGGGTTGCAGGCGGAAGGCTACAAGCAGATCAAGGTGATTGACAATGGCCCGACCGGCTTTGCTGCCATGGGATGCCGCGACAACCGCCGCTCGGAATTCCTGTTCAACCGCTTCGGCGAGGTTTTGAAAGAGCGCGATCTGGGCCGTTGCAGCGCCCTGACCATGACCGAAGTGCTCAAGGGCGCTGCGGATGGCGGTCTTGACCGCGTGCAGGTCTATGTCGAAGGCTGCCGGGCCGGTCGGCGCATCCGCTTGCTGCTCAATGAATTCGGCGAGGAGGTTTCCCGCGAACGCATCGGCGGGTGCTGACCCGACCAGTGTGACGTTGTGCGGACTGTGGAAAAAGACGCTGTCAATGCCGGCTTGAGACGCGTAATTTTGCTCGTGGTGCTGCTGAACCTGTCCTATTTCGGCGTGGAATTTGCAGTGGCTTTGACAATCGGCTCGGTCTCGCTTCTAGCCGACAGTGTCGATTTTCTTGAAGATGCATCGGTGAACTTGCTGATATTTTTTGCCCTTGCGTGGTCGAGTACCATGCGGGCGCGCGTCGGAATGGGCTTGGCCGGAATTCTTCTCGTTCCGGTTTTTGCGCTGATCTGGGCATTGTGGACCAAATTCGACAACCCGCTTCCCCCTGAGCCTTTTGCCCTTTCAATGACCGGTCTGGGCGCGCTCATCGTCAATCTTTCTTGCGCATTCATGCTTTCCAGCTACCGCAAACACAGTGGCAGCCTTACCCAGGCTGCGTTTCTGTCCGCCCGCAATGACGCGGCGGCCAATGTTGCCATCGTTTTCGCCGGATTTGTCACCGCGATTTTGTGGCATTCGATTTGGCCGGACGTGATTGTTGGCTTGGCAATTGCCGCGATGAACATGGATGCAGCCCGCGAAGTCTGGGAAGCAGCTCGCGAAGAGCAAAAGGGCGTCGCTTGAAAGCAACGCACGCATTTTTTCAAACGAACAAATCCACCTTCTCAAACTTGCGCACGTCAACCAGACCCATGTCTGAGATGCGCAATTCGGGGATGACCACCAGCGCCAGCAGCGAGTGCTGCATGTACGCATTGTTGAGCGAGCAGCCCATTGCGCGCATGGCCTCGACCATTTTGTCCGCCTTTGCGGCCACACTTTCCGCTGGCTGGTCAGACATCAGGCCGGCAATCGGCAACTCTACCAGTGCAAGTTCTTCACCCTTGTGGATGACGACGACACCGCCGCCGATTTCGCGCAGCCGATTGGCCGCCTTTGCCATGTCCTTGCGGCTGGTGCCGACAACGATCATGTGGTGGCTGTCATGTGCCACCGTGGCAGCGATGGCGCACTTCTTCTTGTAGCCAAAGCCGGTGACAAACCCGTTGACCACACCGCCGGTGGCGCGGTGCCGCTCTACCAGCGCGATCTGGCAGACATCGCGCTTGCGGTCCATTGCCACGATGCCGTCGCGCACATCGAGTTCACGCGTCAGCGCCTTGGTCGGTGCCTGGTTTTCGATGACACCAATCACCCGCGCCTTTACCTTGTTGGCACCGCCCGGTGCAGCAATCTCGAAATCCACAGCCTCAAGATTGCGCTTCATGTTGACGGTGTTCCGGGCGCCTGCCGGGTAGTCAAAAGTCGGCATTTGTGCCTTGAGTTTTCCGTTTTCGGCCATCGCAATGCCGCGTGCGTAGACGGCATCAATTTTCATTTCTGCAAGGTTTGAAACAATCAGGAAATCAGCACGTCTGCCCGGTGCGATGGAGCCCAGTTCGCGCGCCAAGCCGAAATGTTCCGCCGTGTTGATTGTCGCCATCTGGATGGCCGTGACCGGCTTGAGACCTTGCGCAATGGCATGGCGGACTACCCGGTTCATGTGCCCTTCATGCACCAGTGTGCCGGAATGGCAGTCATCGGTGCAAAGGATGAAATTGCGCGGATCAAGGCCCATTTCAGTCACGGCACGGATCTGCTCGGCAACATCGTACCAGGCCGAACCGAGGCGAAGCATTGCCTTCATGCCCTGCCGCACCCTGGCAATGGCATCGATCATGCGGGTGCCTTCATGGTCGTCTGCCGGGCCGCCCGCGACATAGGCATGGAAATCCGGCCCCAGATCGGGCGAAGCGTAGTGCCCGCCGATCACCTTGCCGGCCTCCATGGCAGCTGAAATTTCGCCCATCATCTTGGCATCGCCTGCCGCAACGCCGGGAAAGTTCATTACTTCGCCAAGGCCGATCATGTTCGGCCATTGCAGCGCAACGCGAACATCTTCCGGCCCCAGTTCCGCACCGGCGTTTTCAAGTCCTGGCGCCGATGGCACGCAGGATGGCATCTGCACAAACACATTGACCGGCAGGCCGGCTGCCTCGTCATGCATCAACCTGACGCCTTCAAGCCCCAGCACATTGGCAATCTCGTGCGGATCGATGAACATTGACGTGGTGCCGTGCGGAATGACGGCGCGGGCAAACTCGGTGACGGTCAGCATGCCACTTTCGACATGCATGTGCGCATCGCACAGCCCCGGCACGAAATAGCGCCCGCCCGCATCCACCACCTTGGTGTTTTCACCAATGGTATGGCGCGCATCCGGCCCGCAATAAGCGAACCGCCCTTCGGAAATGGCAATGTCGGTGGCGGGAACGATCTCGCCCGAATGCACATTGACCCAGCGGCCCTTGCGGATCACCAGATCGGCAGGCTTGCGCCCTGCTGCCACGTCCACCAGATGCGGCGCGCATTCGGCCCAGGTTTTCAGTTTGCTCATTGCAACTCCTGTCAATTTGCCGGACGCAGCACCCAAATGCCTTCGGCATTCTTGCCATACTCTGCGGCATTGGTTGTCATGGGCAGATATTCCATCGCCGCCCAGCGGTCGGCAAGGTCATCATAGTGCTTCGACAAGAAATGCCCGCTTTGTCCGGTTGAAGTGATAAACCGCGATGCATCGGGATTTCCAAGGTCATACCAGCTGCGGTATGCCGATGCATGAACATTTCGGTAAGGCTTGTCCTCGCCAAAATCGGTGCGGCCGCGCAGGAGCGTGTACGAACCACCCGCGCTTGGGCGACTAACCGTGAACAGCTTTGCCAGCGGTGCGACCGACGAGAACGGCCGGTGCTCGCCGAAGGCAACATGCGCTTCGCCCCATTTCCATTTGCGCCAGTCGCTGCCTTGCAGGGTTTTCAACTCCTCCTGCGCCGCATTGAATGCCCGTGCCAGAATGATGCCGCAGGTTTCGCTCTGCTGGCTGTTGCGGTCGTCACACCAATCACGCGCTCCGGCACTGGTCAGGGCACTCAGCAAGGGCTGCATGTGGCCTTTGGAAAACCTGGAATAATCTTCGCCAAGGTCATCACCGAAAATGGCTATCTCGGCATGCCGCCACCAGGCGTTAAGGATCAGCGGTTCCGGCTTGTCGATGGCCATGATCCCGTCCCAGGCCTTGAGCGCATCCATCATCGCACTGTCCTGACCGGCACCAGCGGCCAGTTGTTGCAAGGCCTGCCTTGCGAACTCGTGGAGGGCAGGATCGAAATTATCGCCCTGGATTTGTTCCATGCTTTGCGGCGAGTGCTTTTCATTGCGGGCAATGACCAGTTCTTCGACGCGGCTTTGCCGCCATTGCTCATCCCAGTCGTGCGTGATGTGACCGGTATAGCCGGGGGGCATCCAGTTGCCATTGGCGGTTGCCAGCGCGCCATTGGCCGGATTGTCAATGCGGGGCAGCGCCTCAAACGGCATCCAGCCTTTCCAGTCATATTCGGCCAACCATCCCGGAACAGGCGCACGGCCAAGCACAAGATTGGCGGGGTCGCGCAGCGGCACGCGCCCCGGCGCTATCAGCGCTATGTTGCCCTGGTCATCAGCCATGACAATCGACTGCATGGGTGCTACCAGCCGGCGGGTGGATGAGATGGCCTCGCTGACCGACTTCGCCAAATTGAAGCCGATGACCGCCTCAACAGACGTATCATCCTTTGCCAGCGAAACCCAGGAAAGCGCAGCAACATGATTGCCCGGCAGGATCGCCGGCAGGCTGCGATAGGTATCTGGCAACACCGGACCGTGACGCGTGCTGCGTTTTTCGATTTCAACGGTCTTGCCGCCGGATACATCAATGATGACTTTTTCGGTTTCAAAAACCTTCCAGCCGTCAGGCGCCAGATACTTGGTCTTGTCCTCCGGATTGACCCGTTCAACATAAATGTCCTGGCCATCCAGATTTGTGGTTGTCAGGCCCCAGGCAATCCGGTCGTTGCGCCCGGCCAGCACCAGCGGTGTTCCCGGCAGTGTCGCGCCAATCACATGCCGCTTCTCGCCATTGTGGTCGAAAGACAGGTGCGCCAGATAGAAAATTGTCGGGGTGGTCAAACCAAGGTGCGGATCGTTCGCCAGCAGCGGCTTTCCCGAAATTGTGCGTGAACCGGCAACCGCCCAGTTGTTGGAAGCCGTGATGTTGATCGGCCAGGCAAGCCCTTGTGCGTAGTCGGATGGTTTTTCTGTGCTCTCCAGCGAAGCTTTTGGCTTGCCGGTCGGGCCAAACGAGTAGAGCGGACGCAAATCGGGCAGCGGCGGCGGGTTGTCACGCGGCGTGTAGGGCAGCAGATCGTCAATTTCTTTTGGTGAGAAACCACGTGCCGCCAGCGCCAGCCGCTGTATCTCGTTGTCCATGTTGGAATCGAGCGTCAGCGCCATCACCTTGATCATGGCAACGCTCTGCCATGGCTCCCAGGGTTCGGCGTCCTTGCCAAGGATCAGGAATTCCGGCGGCAGCCGCGTTTCCATCAGGCCACGATTGCGGGAGAGCCATGAATTGACGCCTTCAGCATAAGCCGCAAGCAACGCTTTGGCCTGCGGATCAAGAACCTCAAACGAAGCCTTGGCTGATCCAGCCAGATCGACAGTGCGCAGGAATATGTCGGTTTTCACAGTCGCATCACTAAACAGTTCCGACAGCCTGCCCGCTGATACCCGGCGCAGGACATGCATTTGCCAGAACCGGTCCTGAGCATGTGAATAGCCAAGCGCCCGCGCCGCATCCTCATGGCTTGCAGCCTCGATGTGCGGAATGCCGTGGGCATCGCGCACCACTTTCGTTTCGGCCGACAGCCCGGCAATCTGCGCACTGCCTGAAGTCGCAGGAACCGTGGAATTGAATGCTGCGTAAATGCCGATGCCGGCAAAAAGCACCAGCGCCACCAGCACCAACACGGCTCTACCCAGCCATTTCAATAATGTGCGCATTCCTGTATCCCCTCACCGTGGAATTGCCCGGCATTATGCTCCGGGCCGTGATTTGCCAGAAAGGAATTTTGCATGGCTAAAGCAGCTTTCATAGGCCTTGGTGTAATGGGATATCCAATGGCCGGACATTTGGCCCGCAATGGTCACGAATTGACCGTTTACAACCGCTCGGCGGCAAAGTCGGCACAATGGGTTGCCGAGCATGGCGGCAAAAGCGCACCAACGCCGGGACAGGCCGCGCGCGATTGCGATTTCGTTTTCGCCTGTGTCGGCAATGACGATGATTTGCGCGCTGTCACCACCGGTGCCGACGGTGCATTTTCCGAAATGAAGAAAGGCGCAATCTTCATCGACAACACCACGGCTTCAGCGACCGTAGCCCGGGAACTTGATGCAGCGGCAAATGTCGCCGGGTTTCACTTTCTCGATGCCCCGGTTTCCGGTGGCCAGGCAGGCGCGCAGAACGGCAAGCTCAGCGTGATGGTTGGCGGCGGGCAGGATGCCTTCGACCGGGCAAAGCCGGTGATTGAATGCTTTGCCAAGATGGTCGGGCTGATGGGGCCATCCGGCGCAGGGCAGTTGACCAAGATGGTCAACCAGATCTGCATTGCCGGCCTGGTTCAGGGTCTGGCCGAAGGCATCCATTTTGCTAGCAAGGCCGGCCTCGACGTCGAGAAGGTCATCGACGTGATCTCCAAAGGCGCAGCAGGCTCATGGCAAATGGAAAACCGCTGGAAAACCATGCGCGATGGTCAATACAACCACGGTTTTGCTGTCGACTGGATGCGCAAGGACCTCGACATCGTGCTGGCGCAAGCACGCGAAACCGGCGCGAGCCTGCCGGTGACGGCACTGGTCGACCAGTTCTACGCAGAAATCCAGTCCATGGGCGGCAAGCGCTGGGATACATCTTCGCTGCTGGCCAGGCTCGAGCGCCAGTAATTCCCGTGCCGCGCCGCCCGTACACGGCAGCCGAAGCAATTGCAGCCCTGCAGGCGCGCGGCACGCAGAAAAACCTTGATGGAATGGCGCGTTTCGGCATCAATGTCGAAAGTGCTTTCGGGGTCAGCGTGCCGGACATTCGCGCGGTGGCGGGCGGTATCATCCCTGACCACGCGTTGGCACTGGCATTGTGGGATTGCGGCATCCATGAAGCACGGATCATGGCAGCCTTCGTTGACCGCCCGCAATGGGTGACGCCGCAGCAAATGGACGACTGGACCACTGCGTTCGACAGTTGGGATGTTTGCGACCAGATCTGCGGAAACCTGTGGGACCGCACGCCCTTTGTCGGCGAAAAAATCCGGGAATGGAGCACCGATGAGCGGCAGTTCGTGAAAAGGGCGGCATTCGCCACCATCGCCTGGCGAGCAGTCCATGACAAAAGGACCGATGACAGCAACTTCATTGGCTATTTGCCAATGATCCGCGATGCCTCAACAGACGACCGAAATTTCGTGAAGAAGGCCGTCAACTGGGCACTGCGGCAGACCGCCAAACGATCGGCTACCCTCCACGGACCATGTCTGGCGCTTGCGCATGAACTTGCTTCAAGTACCGACAAAACCGCCCGCTGGATCGGCAGTGATGCTGTCCGGGAACTGGATGGCGCCGCCGTGCGAATGAGGCTGGGTCTGTAGCTCTAATCCTTTACCTTCGCCGGTTTTTCCAGCGCAATGTAGTTGAGCGGCAATTGGGTGGTGTCCTTGATGCGCTCCATGGCGAAAGCAGACGACACATCCTCGATGTCGATTTCGCTGACCAGTTTCTTGTAAAACGCGTCATAGGCCGTGATGTCCGGAACAACCACCTTCAGCAGGTAATCCACCTGCCCGCTCATGCGATAGAACCCGACGACTTCAGGGAATTTGGTGATGACTTCGGCAAACCGCTTGAGCCATTCGTGGTTGTGCTTGGCGGTGATGATCGACACAAAAACCGTCACCCCGACATTTACTTTTTCCGGATTAAGCACTGCAACCCGGCGCTGGATGACCCGGTCTTCTTCCATCTTCTGGATGCGCCGCCAGCAAGGCGTCGTCGATAACCCGACTTTTTTGGCGATATCGGCAACCGGCAGCGTGGCGTCTTCCTGGATGAGGCTCAGGATCATCTTGTCGACGCGGTCCATGGCAGCGCAAACTCCCGTCTATTGGAATTTCATTCCTGAAAAGCGTAATTTACGAAACAGCATTTCACAAGTCTGCATCCATTGCTTGCTGCACCCTCTCTTTCAAAAACGGCAACAAACCGGTTGAAAACCACGAATTGGCGGCAATCCACGCGTTGTTGCGCCAGGACGGGTGCGGCAATGGCAGCATTTGCGGGTAGGATGTTGAAGCTGCAATCTCCTGCCAATTTGCCACCGTTGCGGTCAGGCTTGCGTGAGCGAGCGGGCCCAGGTGCCACTTCTGCGCATACTGCCCGACACAAAGCATCAATTGCACTTGCGGCATTGCTGCAAAAACCCGCTTTCGCCACTGCGGCGCACATTCGCGCCGGGGCGGCAGGTCACCGCCCTTGGCATCTAGACCGGGAAAGCAAAAGCCCATGGGCACTATTGCAATTTTCGAAGCATCGTAAAAAATCGTGGGTGTCACACCCATCCAGTCGCGCAACCGGTCACCCGAAGGGTCGCTGAACGGGATGCCGCTGGCATGAACACGGGTTCCCGGTGCCTGACCGCAAATCACGATTCTCGCGCTGTTCGAAAGCACTGCCACAGGTCTTGGCTCATGCGGCAGCAACTTGCCAAGCGGTGCATCGCGGCAAATCCGGCAGGCGGAAATTTCCGCCATCAATTTGTTGAGCTTTTCAGCCATCGGCCTTTGGCAGCATGACGGAGGGTCGCTGCGATACCTCGCCATACCAGCGCTGCAAGTTGGCCAGGTCCTCGGGATATGCGATGCGACCGGGGCGCAGGAACTGGTAGGCAATCACCGCCGTGATGTCGGCAATGCTGAATGCATCACCGGCCACAAACTGCCGACCGGCCAGTTCGCGGTCAAGAAACTCCATGAATTCGCGTGCACGGGCCTGGTTAACGCTTCCCCATTCGCCGATCTGTGGCTGCTCCAGATGCACCGCACCGCGATGCAAATGGCGAAAGGCAAAGCCAACCGGCATCAGGAACTGCAACTCGACCCGGCGCTGCCACATTTCCACCAGCGCCTTGTCTTTGGCGTCTGTACCCATCAGGGCCGGTTCTGGCTGCAATTCTTCCAGATATCGGCAGATGGCAACCGTTTCGCAAATGGCCGTGCCATCCTCCAGCACCAGCACTGGAAGGCGTTGCATCGGATTGATTTTGCTGAACCATTCGCTCTTTTGTTCCAGCTTGTTGATGTCCAGATCGGTGCGCGGAATATCGATCCCTTTTTCAGCCATGAAAACTTGCACACGGCGCGGGTTCGGCGCCCGTCCGCCATCAAAAATCATCATCGCATCAAAGTTCGGCATCGCTTCCCCTCACCATTTTGCAGTCCACTCGACAATGCGGCGTCCTGCCTTGGCAAACAAGTCGCCAATTGCCACGAAATGTCCCGCATCCCCGGCGCTTTCACCCGCGTGCTCGCGGCGCCAGTCCCGTGGCTCGGCAAATTCTCCTTGCCACAAGCCGCGGCTTGCATTTCGGGCTTCGGCCTCTTCCAACTCAAAATCACCAAAGGCAACCGCCCAGCCATCGCGCACCATGGCGGCGTTCAGCTCAGTTCCACCAACGGTGCATCTCACCAACGGGCGATCATATTTGTCGGTTTGCCAGCCTGAGCATTCGACAGGCCGCCCTGCAATCAAGTTGCGCAAATGGGTGCGCGCCAGCTTTCCACACTCGGCAGCCTGGCCGGCGATGGTGCAAGTCTGGGTGAACTCGGGCGCATCAATACCTTCAAGGCGTACTTTCTGATTGCCAAACTGCAGCGAATCTCCGTCCACAACCACTGCCTTTCCCGACAATGAATCCGTTGAAACCGCTGCCAAGGCAGCAGCCAAAACGGCAAGCGCAATCAGGAATGCAGCGGCGATGGCATATTCCAGCGGACGCGACGGCCTGCTTTGGCGAGAACCTGCTCTTCCTGCATTTTGTCGATACGTCAAAAAGGCCTCCGGGAACCGGTTCATAATACGATGTTAACCAAAAAGGCATAGCAATTTGGCTTGTCATTTACACGGGTAGACGGCGACGGCCGATGAGTATCAAAACGTCCAGTTCCTCCGACAAGAACATTGTCGACCGCACGCGCAAGCGCAGTGCAACGTCGCGTGTAGTCAAGGACTTGCGCGAACGGGTTACCTCCACCAACGGCTCGCCAATCGCATTCGAACTGGAGCTGATGCAAAGCTTTGCGGAAAACCACCGCAATGCCTTTGTCGCCATGCCATTGTTCATCGCAATAGTGGCAGTGATTTCAGTGGGCTTTACCGGCTGGTTTGTGGCGCTGTGGTGGTTTCTTTGCACATCGTTTTCCTACGGTCTGATCGCAGTCCTGTCGAACCGCTATCTCAGGGAAGCAGAAGAAGAAAATGTGCTGCCGCGCTGGCGGCGTACCTATACGCTGGTACTTGGGTTGTTGGCACTGTGCTGGAGTATTTTCGCACTTTACGGCTGCTTCGATTGCAACGCCAATACCTGGTCGATCATCCAGTTCTCAACCATTCTGGTTTTCCAGGCCATTACCATGATCCTTGCTTATGGGTTCGGCTCCTGCCTGCTGCAAACCAGCGCGCCGCCCACATTGGCACTGGCGATCCGGTTCATGATCACGCTAGATCCGGCGCACATGCTGATGGGTGGAATTTTGTTGGGTTCGCAAACCTTTTTCTACCTCATCGCCGACCGGTTCAAACTTTCGGTGCTGTCGATTCTGGAGCACAAGGCCGAGAAGGAAACTTTGATCGCCGAACTTGAAACGGCAAAATCAATCTCGGAAGAAGCGCGTCGGCGCGCCGAAGAAGCCAATCTTGCGAAGTCGCGTTTTCTGGCAACCATGAGCCATGAATTGCGCACACCGCTCAATGCCATCCTTGGATTCTCCGAGGTGATGCAGGCTGAAGTGCTTGGGCCGGTAGGTAACCCCTCCTACAAGGAATACGTCACCGACATCCACAATTCCGGCCAGCATCTGCTCAATGTCATCAACGAAATCCTTGATCTTTCCCGTATCGAGGCTGGCAGACAGGAACTGCAGGAAGAATCCATCCGCCTTGCATATGTTGTCGAGGAAGCCTGCCACATGGTCCAGTTGCGGGCCAAAAACAAAAACATCAACATGATCCAGCAGTTCGAGGACAATCTGCCCTTGATCTGGGCTGACGAGCGGGCCGTGCGCCAGATCACGTTGAACCTGCTGTCCAATGCGCTCAAATTCACGCCATCCGGCGGAACGATCTGGCTGAAGGTTGGCTGGACAAGTTCGGGCGGGCAATACATGTCGGTAAAGGACACCGGACCGGGCATTCCCGAAGAAGAAATCCCGATCGTGCTTTCCTCGTTCGGGCAAGGCTCGATTGCGATCAAGAGCGCCGAACAGGGTACGGGCCTTGGCCTACCCATTGTTCAGGCGCTGATGCACATGCACGACGGCAAATTTGAACTGCGCTCAAAACTGCGCGAGGGCACCGAGGTGATTGCCACCTTCCCGCGCTCGCGCGTTCTGGAAGTGATGCCGCAGGTGAAGCGACCCAATCAAACCAGTGGCAACGGGCACATCCTTCGCCCGCAGCGGCGCCCGGCATGAACGACCCCTGTGCCCTTGCCTTTTCCTGCGCAATTGCTACCTGAAGGGAGTATTCTGGATCCTTCAAGCGAAAGGCGCGTCATTGGTCACTTCGCCCTGCATTTTGGTTTGTACCATCGACATGGCCACAGGCTATTGCTTCGGGTGTGCCCGCACGCGTGACGAAATTTCGGGCTGGATAAACATGAGCGAACGCGAGCGCATTGCCGTGATGGAATTGTTGCCGCCACGCATGGCAAGCATCGAACGCAAGCCGCGCCGCGAAACACGGCGTCGCCGCATGGTGCGCGAAGCTGGTACAGGCACTGGCGGCGCATGAACCCGTTGTGGTTGTTGCTCGCCGCCATTGGCGCAGTGGCACTGATCCTCATCCTCAACCATGATGCAGGCACTGTCTTCGGCATGGCCAATGACGATTTCGCCAGCCTGGCGTTCTACGGGCTTTGGGGCTTGCTGGTAGCATCGGCCATCATTCCTGCAAGACACCAATGGCGCGAAGCAGCGCGCCACTTGGTGCTTTGGCTGGCGATCATCCTGGTGTTGATGGCAGGCTATCTGTACCGCTACGAGTTGCAGGATGTTGCTTCGCGATTGACTGCCGGACTTGTACCGGGCAGCCCGATCTCAACCACTGCCACCGACGGACGCGCGCAAGTGACGTTGCTGCGCACCGATGACCGGCATTTCACCGCCAATGCGCAAGCCAATGGCGCAAGTTTGAACATGCTTGTGGATACTGGAGCCAGCATTGTCGTGCTGACGGAAGCCGATGCCCGTTCGTCCGGGATCGACACCAATTCTCTCAGATATGATTTTCCGGTTTCAACAGCCAACGGCGTGACGACGGCTGCCCGCATCCAGCTTGAAACACTGGTGATCGGCGAAATCGAACGGCGCAATGTGCATGCCATGGTTGCCCCCGCCAACGCCCTCGATACCAGCCTGCTCGGCATGAATTTCCTGTCGCAGCTCACCAGCTTCGAATTTCGCGGCGACAGGCTGATTTTGACCGACTAGCCAAAGATGCTGAACAAGAACCGCACGGCGACAAACACCATGAACAAGCCGAAGCCGATTTCCAGTTGGCGCTTGGGCAGGCGGTGTGCCATCGACACCCCCAGCGGCGCAACCAGCAATGTCATCGGCATGACGATGACGATCATCAGCAAATTGACGAAGCCCAACGAAAACGGCGGCAAGCCGACTGCGCTCCATCCAGCCCAGATGTAACCCAGCGCGCCGGGTACCGCGATCAACACCCCTACTCCGGATGATGTTGCCACCGCCTGCAGCATCTGGCGGCCGTAAAGCGTCATGAAAGTGTTGTTGAAGATGCCGCCGCCAATGCCCATGAACGCCGACAAAAGCCCGATGAAAAATCCGATTACCGGGCGCAGCGGACTGCCGGGGATGTCGTCGCCCAATCGCCAGCTGGATTTGCCGAACAGCAATTTGAACGCCACGAGCACCGAAACAACGGCAAAGATGATCCGCAATCCTTCGCCGGAAATAAACGCAGCAAGAACTGAAGCGGCAATCACTCCTGCTGGAACCGGCAACATGAAGGAGCGCAACAATTCCCCGTCGACCGCACCGCGCTTCCAGTGGCCCTGAAACGAGCGCAGCGATGTGGGCACGATGATGGCAAGCGACGTACCCACGCACAAGTGCGTGCGCACGGCATCATCGACATTGAGTGCCGTCAGCATCTGGTAAAACACCGGCACCAATACGGCGCCTCCCCCGATGCCAAACAGGCCGGCGAGAAAACCGGCAACCACGCCCGCCACCAGCAGACCGGCAACAAACGGCAGTAGTTCCTGCAGGGGCGGCAAAAATTCCATGAAAATGACCCGGAGGTTTGAAAGGGCAAAAGACCCGTCTTGTTGTTGGCGATTAGGCTGCAGCCAGCCCGCCGTCAAGCCGCAGTTCGGCAAACGCCTCGGCAATCACCTGCGGTCCGGCACCGTGCAGGTGCGCCTTGGTTGACAATACCTGCCGCCAGCGGCGTGCGCCGGGCAAACCATGGAACAACCCTACCATGTGGCGGGTGACGTGCGACATCCGCCCGCCAGACGCAACATGGCGGGTGGCATATTCCTGCATGACATCCATCAACTCACCCCAGGCGGCAGGCTCCCGCACATCGCCGTAGAACAGCCTGTCAACATCGCGAAGGATGTGCGGCTGATGGTAAGCGGCACGGCCGAGCATCGCCCCGTCAAGCGCCGGAGCCGGTTGAATCAGTTTGTCAGGGACTTGAATCAATTCTGCAAGCGCCTGAATCGGATCCTCAAGCCCGCCGTTCAAGCCAATGAAATGACTCCCGTTTTCGCACTTTAACCGGCGCACGCGATCATAATCGAGGGGTGGTATGTCACGGTTTTCTTTTGGACTGAGTCCTTGAAGCCAGGCCTTGCGGGCATGCACCCACAGGCCATCTGCACCGGCTCGCCAGACAGCATGTGCCAGTTCATCCAGCGCAGAATGATCCTGCTCGTCCACGCCGATGCGGCACTTTACGGTGACCGGAATTTTCACTGCGGACTTCATCGCCGCAACACACTCGCCGACCAGAAAAGGCGTGCGCATCAGGCAAGCACCAAAGGTTCCCGACTGTACCCGGTCGGATGGACAGCCGACATTGAGGTTGATTTCGTCATAACCGAAATCCTCACCAATCTGCGCTGCTGTCGCCAACTTCACAGGGTCGCTGCCGCCAAGCTGCAAGGCCAGCGGATGCTCGGCTACATCAAAACCCAAAAGTCGGTTTCGCTCGCCATGGATCACCGCATCTGCCGTAACCATTTCGGTATACAAAAGTGCACGCCGCGTGATCTGCCGATGGAAAAATCGGCAGTGCCGGTCGGTCCAGTCCATCATTGGCGCGACCGCGAACAACTTTTTGTTCTGGTTTGCTTGGTACAGGCTCATGGCTTGCTTTTACGCGGGCTGCTGTTCAGGCTCAACCCGGCACCGCCCGCAAATGCCGCGCAATTCGACAATTGAGCGTGCGAGCGAGAACCGTGCAGCCAGCGCCAGACCTTCCAGATGGCCGGAAAGTTGCTCGTCGGCGACTTCTGCCACACTGCCGCATTTTTCGCAGATCGTGAACGCCATGCTTGCGTGGGAAGCACAGCCGGGATGGCGGCAGGCGACGAAGGAATTGAGGCTTTCCAGCCGGTGGACCAAGCCCGTTTCGACCAGTTTTTCCAGCGCGCGATAAACCTGCAACGGCGCGCGCAACCCGTCTTCGCGCAGTTTGTTGAGGATGGTGTAAGCGCTGAGCGGCCCGGATGCATCGCACAAAGCGGAATAGACCAATGATTGGTTCCGCGTAAGTTCAGCGCCAGCCGGGTGGTGATGGTGTTGGTTCATGGCCTGTGACCTTGCTGCGGAAGCCGGCGGCTTGCAAACATTGATGAAACCGGCGTGAGGCCGGCGAGGAAAATCAGCAGCGCCGCGACCACGATGCTTGGACCCGACGGCGTATCAAAGTGCAGCGACCCGAACAGACCGCCCACCACGGACGCTGCGCCAAACAAGACTGCCAACAGCGCCATTTGCTCGGGACTGCTGGAGAAACGGCGCGCGCTCGCTGCCGGAATGATCAGCATGGCAGTCACGAGCAAAACGCCGACCAGCTTCATCGAGATCGCAATCACAGTTGCCATCAGCAACATGAAAACCAGATTGGCACGTTGCGGATTCATTCCCTCGGCAAGTGCCAGTTCTTCGTTGACAGTTGTGGCAAAAAGCGGTCGCCAGACCATGGCCAGCAGGACCAGAACGGCAGTACCGCCAATCCAGATGATTGCAATGTCGGTTCGCGAAACCGCCAGAATATCGCCGAACAGAAAACCCGTCAGGTCCACCCGCACCCAGGTCATGCTTGAAAGCACCACCAGTCCGACAGCCAGAGAGGAATGCGCCAGCAGGCCCAGCAATGCATCACCCGACAGCGTTGCCTTGCGCTGCAAGGCCAGCAAGGCCAGTGACAACACAATGGAACTGGCAAACACGGCGAGCGTGATGTTCACTTCAAACAGGAGGCCGAGCGCCACCCCAAGCAAGGCAGCATGCGAAAGCGTATCCCCATAATAGGCGAGCCGACGCCAGACGATGAAACAGCCCAGTGGCCCTGCCACGATGGCAACGCCGAGCCCGGCCAGCATTGCGCGGGTGAAGAAATCATCCAGCATGGCCGGCATCCCTGCCTGAGTATGCGTGATGATGCCCGTGGTCGTCATTATGATGGTGGCCATCGTCTGGATGGCAATGATCGGTAACACTGCCGTCCGCGTGCTGCACGCGCCCGTCCGGCATGTGGGCATGGTCATGGTGGTGCTGGTAAAGTGCCAGGGTCGCATCTGCCCGGTCGCCGAACAATTGCCGGTACTGCGGACTTTGCGCCACTGCAACCGGTGTTCCCTGACAGCAGACATGGCCGTTGAGGCAAATGACCTGGTCGGTAGCTGCCATCACCACGTGCAAATCGTGAGAGACCAGCACAATGCCGCAATTGAGCCTGTCACGGATGGTGGTGATCAGTTTGTACAGCGCGATCTCGCCGGAAAAATCAACGCCCTGCACTGGCTCGTCCAGCACCAGCAATTGTGGATTGCGCGCCATCGCCCGCGCCAGCATTACCCGCTGGAATTCGCCGCCTGACAAATTGCGCATCTCCGCGTTGCGCAGGTGCAGCACACCGGTGCTTTCGAGCGCTTCGTCAATTGCGCTTTGCGAAAGTTTCCCGGTCAGTTGCATGAACCTGCCGACTGCAAGCGGCAGCGTCCAGTCAATGGCAATCTTTTGCGGCACATAGGCAACGCGCAAACCGGCACTGCGATCCACCCTGCCCTCATCCGGCGCAAGAATGCCCAGCACGATTTTTGCAGTGGTGGATTTCCCCGAACCGTTAGGTCCGATCAAGGTGATGATTTCGCCAGGCCGCAGATCAAACCCGACCCCGCGCACTAGCCATCGCCCCGAGCGAAATACACCGGCATTCTGGAGTGACACGAGTGGCGACGCCGGTTTCAACATTTCACTGTCATGGTCCGCAAAAAGGGGTTGCCCCTCCCTATCGCACACGTTATACCATTACGCAATTACGTAATCACATAACATCACGAAAGACCGGCATCGTGAAACCATTCCTTTCCGCGTCCATTGCCGTTCTGCTGTTTGCAACGTCTGCGCAAGCCGTTGCCGCCCCCAAGGTCGTTGCTTCAATTGCACCGGTCCATTCGCTGGTTGCGGGCGTCATGCAGGGCATTGGAGAACCGCAATTGATCATCAATGGCGCAGGTTCGCCACACACTTATTCGCTGAAGCCTTCGCAGGCGGCAATGCTTGAGCAGGCCGATGTCATTGTCTGGGTTGGACATGAACTTGAGGCCTTCCTCGAAAAGCCGCTGGAGACACTGGCAGGCAAGGCTGTTTCCGTTGAATTGCTGGACACGAAGGGCATCACGAAGCTGGCGCTGCGTGAAGGCGGCCCGTTCGATGAGCATGCAAAAGATGGCGAGAAGCATGAAGACCATTCGCATGGAGAAACTGATGCCCATGCATGGCTGGACCCGGAAAACGCGAGAACATTTGTCTACGCTATCACCGCAGCACTTTCGAAGCAGGACCCGCAAAACGCGGCTGCTTATGATGCCAATGCCAGGAAAATGGCCGGCGAGCTTGATGAATTGACAGCCGAGGTTTCGGCGTTGCTCGAACCCGCAAAAGGCAAGGGCTTCATCGTGTTCCACGACGCCTACCAGTATTTCGAAAACCGTTTTGGCATTTTTGCGTCCGGCTCGATCACGGTCTCGCCCGAAGTCACGCCGGGTGCTGAACGTATTTCGGAGATCAGCGCCAAAGTAAAAGATCTGGGCGCAGCTTGCGTGTTTGCCGAGCCTCAATTTGAACCAAAGCTGATTTCTGTCGTTGTCGAAGGCACGTCGGCCAGGACAGGCGTGCTTGATCCACTGGGCAGCAGCATTGAAAAGGGTGCAGGGCATTACCCTGGACTCATTCGGTCAATGGCCAAATCCTTGTCCGACTGCTTGTCACAGGGAAGCTGAACGCTCTCAGAAATAAATCCGGAACGCCTTGCGGATTTCCTGGTCAACCGCCGGGTCTATCATCATCCGTGCTTCCGCAAGGATCTTGTTCTTGCGCTCAATGGCGCGTTCAATCAGGCCCGGCTTGCCGACTTCGGCCCATTCTTTCGGGCTAAGCCGGTCTGCAACTGCAGGGTAAATATATTCGGTCTGCATCAGGCCCAACGTTTGCGAATGGCCCAGATAATGCCCCGGACCCTCCAGGCAAACCTGGCGCATTGTCTCGATCGAAACGCTGTCCTCGGTCACGTCAATGCCGCGAACGCAGCGCAGCGCCTGCCCGATAAGATCATCGCCCAGCACCAGCGATTCAAGGCTGAATCCGAGAAGCGAGGCATGCATCCCGGCTGCCTCATAGACCATGTTGAGGCCGGCAAGCCCAGCCAAGACGTTGGAAGTCGCCTGCTCCCAGCCGGCCTGCATGTCGGGCATCTTGGCATCGGCAATGCCGGCAGCTGCGCCACCGGGAAGATTGTAAAACCGGTGCATCTGCGCACATCCGGCCGTCAGCAAAGCCTGTTCACCGGATCCGCCGGACATCGCACCGGAGCGCAAATCGGAAACGAACGGCCAGGTGCCGAAGATGCACGGATGGCCCGGCGCCATGGCATTGACGTAGACAATCCCGGCAAGACACTCGGCGACGGCCTGAACGATTGCCGTTGCAAGCGGCGCGGGTGCAGTCGCGCCTGCCTGCCCGGCAGACAACAGCAGCATCGGCATGCCTGCACGAATGCAGGCTTCCATGGTGATGCAGCTTTCTTCGGCAAACTTCATCGGCGGCACAACAAAGCAGTTCGAGTTGGAGACGAACGGTCGCGCCCGCCATTTGTCTTCGCCCCCGGCGATCATGTGCAGCAGGTCAAAACACCCTTTTACATGGGCAGGGTCTGAAAAGCTGGTACCGACATGCTTTGTTGTTCCGGCACAACAGGCGTAAAGCGTGTTGATATCCATGTCGAAATTGTCGGGTATATCCCGGCAGACCATGGCACGCTGAAAGAAATGGACATTGTCGAGGTGATGCGTGATCCGCGCAGCATCATAGAGGTCCCTGGAAGTCGATTCGCGATATTCGTTCTTTTCAACATCAACGATATGGACCGCCGCACCGGCAGTGCCGTAATGCACTTTCGTGCCCGACAAATGCAGATCGTGATGGGTGTCCCGGCCAAACAGGGTAATGTCCCGCCCGGCGATTGCCAGCATGTCTTCGACCAGCGCGCGCGGAAACCGCAGGCGACCGTCATCGCCCTGAATGGCTCCGGCTGCGGTCATGATTTCAACGCCGGATTTTGGTGCCTGCGACAGACCAATTTGCTCCAGTGCATCCAGTGCAGCATGGTGGATCCGCAACACATCGGCATCGCTGAGCGGCTTGTATTGCCCGCCCGACAGACCGGCCCGTACCGGCCTCAAATTGTCGGCGAGCGGTGCAGAGCGCACGGCCACACGGGCTGCGCGTCCACCGGAGCGGCGTCCCTGACGTTCAACAACTTCAGCTTCCATCACATTTCCTCCAGCCTTGCGGCATTGACCGTTACATGCGCACGCGCGCTGAATCCGGGTCGTACATGGGTTTCAACGAGGCAACTGCCTTGTGCCGCTCGCCGGCGATTTCGATTTCGTATGCCGAAGCCAAAAGGCTTTCTGCGCTCTCGCCCTTTGCCGGAATGTATCCAAGCCCGATCGCACCACCCAGATGATGGCCGTAATTGCCGGACGTGATGATCGAGACGATTTTGCCATCGCGAACGATTGCTTCGTTGTGAAAAAGCAGCGGTTCGCTGTCACTCAGCCTGAACTGGACGAGCCGTCGGTCAAGCCCCGCTTCACGCTTGCGCAAGACCGCATCGCGCCCGATGAAAGCCGGCTTTGCAGTTTTGACCGCAAAGCCGAGGCCCGCTTCCAGAACATGGTCTTCGTCGGTGATGTCGTGGCCGAAGTGACGGTAGGCTTTTTCAATACGGCACGAGTCGAGCGTATGAATGCCGCACAATTTCAGGCCATGGTCTGCGCCAGCTTCCGACAATGCCTCGAAAACATGTGCGGCCTGATCGGTGGATACATACAATTCCCAGCCAAGCTCGCCGACATAGGTGACGCGGTGCGCCCGTGCCAGGCCCATGCCGATTTCGATTTCGCGCGCCGTGCCGAAGGGATGATGCTCATTGGAAAAATCATTCGGACTGACTGCCTGAAGCAGATCACGCGCCTTCGGCCCCATGACGCACAACACCGCTTCGGCGGCAGTCACATCGGTGATGACCGCAAAAGCTTCGCCAACATTGCGGCGCAGCCAAGCAAGGTCGCGCTGCAAGGTCGCACCGGGCACGACCATCAGAAAGGCTGTTTCCGACAGGCGGGTGACCGTCAAGTCACTCTCTATGCCGCCGCGCTGGTTGAGCATTTGCGTGTAGACAATGCGCCCGGCCGGAACATCAACATCATTGGCACAGACACTTTGCAGGAAGGCGCACGCATCCCTGCCCTCGACCCGGATTTTGCCGAATGAGGTCATGTCGAACAAGCCGACGCCGTTGCGCACGGCAAGGTGTTCAGCCTTCTGATTGTCAAACCAGTTTTGCCGTTTCCACGAATACCGGTATTCGCGCTCCTGCCCTGCATTGGCAAACCAGTTGGCGCGCTCCCATCCGGCAACTTCGCCAAACACTGCGCCTGCCGCCTTCAAATGCTCGTGCAGCGGCGAACGGCGAACGCCGCGTGCCGTCACCACCTGACGATAGGGAAAATGATCGGCGTAGAGCAAGCCCAGCGTTTCACTCACCCGTTCACGCAAATACTTGCGGTTTTTCTGGAACGGCTGCGCACGCTTGATGTCGGCCTCCCAAAGGTCGAAAGGCGGCTCACCGTCGTTCATCCATTGCGCCAGCGCAAACCCTGCGCCGCCTGATGAAACTATTCCGATCGAGTTGTAACCCGCTGCGATCCAGTAGTTTTTCAACTCCGGCGCTTCGCCCAGATAATATCGGTCATCCGGCGTGAAGCTTTCGGGTCCATTGAAGAATGTGTGGATGCCGGCGGTCGCCAGCATCGGCATGCGGTTGACCGCCTTTTCGAGGATCGGCTCGAAATGGTCGAAATCCTCAGGCAATTGGTCGAAACAAAAATCTTCGGAAATTCCATTCATGCCCCAGGGCTTTGCCACCGGCTCAAATGCGCCAAGCATCATTTTTCCGGCGTCTTCCTTGTAGTACGCGCACTCGTCGGGAACGCGCAGCACCGGCAGACGGCCAAGCCCCTCAATGGGTTCGGTCACAATGTAGAAATGCTCGCAGGCATGCAGCGGGATGGTCACACCCGAAGTTCCGGCAAGGTCACGCGCCCACATGCCAGCGCAATTGACGACCATGTCGGCATCTATTGTCCCGCGCTCATCGCCTTGCGCCCATTCCACGCCCGTCACGCGGCCATTGGCTTGATGCACCGCCGTGACCTTGACGCCTTCAATGATTTTCGCGCCGTTCTGCCGCGCGCCCTTTGCCAGTGCCATCGCAATGTTGGCCGGGTCGCATTGTCCGTCGAGTGGCAGGTGAACCGCTGCAACCACATCAGACACGTTGAGATGCGGATACATCGACTTGACTTGTGCCGGGCTTATCTCGTGCACGTCGATGTTGAAGGCCCGTGCCAGCGTCGCGGCACGAAGGATTTCTTCCTTGCGGTGCTCGGTAAGTGCTACGGATATCGATCCGTTCTGGCGCATGCCTGTGGCAACGCCGGTTTCTGCTTCCAGTTTGACGTACAAATCCGCGGAATATTTTGCCAGCCGCGTCATGTTGAGCGAGCCGCGCAATTGCCCGATCAGACCGGCGGCATGCCACGTTGTGCCGCAAGTCAGTTGCTTGCGCTCCAGAAGGATGACGTCTTTCCATCCAAGTTTTGCCAGATGGTAGGCGACGGAGCAGCCCGATACGCCCCCGCCGATGATGACCACCCGCGCCTTGTTGGGAACAACTGCATTCATTTGACTGATCCTGTGATCGTGTAACCGCGCTCTTCAAGGGCTTGGCGCAGAAATGCAATATGCTCCGGCCCGACCTCACAACAACCACCTACAATGGCCGCCCCGTCATTCACCCATTGCAAGACAAACCCGGCATATTGTTCAGGTCCCAAATCATGCCTTGCAGAGATTGATTTGACCGTGCCACCTGGCTTGAGATTGTCGATGGCAGTAAAGCCGTTGGCGTAGGCTCCAAGCGGGCCTGCTGCCTTCGAAAACTCGCCCCACGAAGCGCTGATCGCCTCTGGCTTGGAGCAATTGAGCAAACGGACTTCGACGCCGATCTCGTCCAACACCGCATGAGCGTCGGCCAGCGTTTCGCCGCCACGCAGCATGGCACTGCCGTCATCCTTCACAGTCATTCCGACCCAAACAGGCTTGCCGCTTTCTTTGGCCGCTGTTGCTGCGGCGCGGATTTCCTTCACCGAGGCCAGTGTTTCACAAAGGAAAAAATCCACGTGTGCGGCCTGCTGCTCAACCACTTGCCGATAAAGCGAAAGGCAAGTCTCGTAGTCAGGCGCAACATCCGGACGATAGCTTGCCAGAATGGGCGGCAGGCATCCGGCAATGCGGACACCTTCGATGCCGCTTTCCTCGCGCGCTGCCAGCGCCAGTTCACACCCTCGCTGCTGCAACGGCTTGAACCAGTCGCTCTGACCATCGCGCTCAAGTCGCTCCGGCGTTGCAGAATACGTGTTGATCGTGATGGTCCGGGCGCCAGCGCTGATGAAATCGGCATGCAGTTCGCGAACCAGATCCGGCTCGTCCAGCAACACCCTCGCAGACCACATCGGCGTAGGCTCTTTGCCCGAGCGACGGATCAATTCCTGACCCATGCCGCCATCGGTGAGCACAATGGACTTCATGCCCTGATCCTCGCATTTTCAGGGTCCCAAAGTGGCCGGTCTTCCTGGACCACTGCCTTGTATCGCTCCCCGAAAATTTCAACTTCCAATTTGGTGCCTTCTATATTGAGATCGGCGCGCAGCATTCCGAGGGCGATAATTTTGCCGGTCCGGTAGCCAAAAGCACACGAGGTGGTCTCACCGACAACCTCGCCGCCATGCCAGAGCGTCGACATGTAGGGTGCATCGCAATCGCCACCCTCGACCACCAACGTCACAAAACGCTTTGAAACGCCTTTTTGCTTTTCGGCCAGCAAAGCTGCCTTCCCGCGAAACTCCGGCTTTTCCCAATTCACAAAGCGCTCAAGCCCGCCTTGCAGGATGGTGTAGTCGGTTGAAAGATCACCTTTCCACGCGCGATAACCCTTTTCGATCCGCATGCTGTCGAGCGCAAACATGCCGAACGGCTTGAGCCCGTGCGGCTTTCCGGCGTCCCAGATCGCATCAAACACTGCTGCCGTATCAGCGGTCTTTGTGTGGATTTCCCAGCCCAGTTCACCGGCAAACGACACGCGAACCAGTTGGCAATACCGGCCGCCAATCTGCGCACTTTGGTGCGTCAGCCAGCGTAGCGACAGATCGCCATCGCTGCATCCGGCAAGAATTTCGCGCGATTTCGGCCCGGTGAGAATGTGGCAGGAAAATTCCTCGGTTACATCCTCAATACTGAAAGCTGCATCCGCCGGCATCGCAGCCTTGAGCCATTCCATGTCGTGCCACTGCGCCACAGCGGCAGTGATCAAAAAATGGAAATCCGGTGCAATGGTCATGAGAGACATCTCAGTTACAATGCGCCCACTCTCGTCCGAGAAATATCCAAGCCCGATACGGCCCGGCTTGGGAACAAGGCCGGTGACTTGTTTTGCCAGCCACTCGCTGGCCCCCTCGCCTTTCAGGCGGAACCGCGAAAATCCGGGCAGGTCGAGAATGCCCGCTGCATCGCGTACCGCTTCGCATTCCTCACGAATGCGCGGCTCCCACGGCCCCTTTCGCGACCACGTTTGTGTAGCCGCTTCTGATGTATCGTCACCCGGCTTCGCATACCAAAGCGCCCGCTCCCAGCCATTGTAAGCGCCATATTGCGCGCCGAAAGAGAGGGTCCGGTCATGGATTGCCGAAAGTTTCCGGTTGCGTCCTGCAGGCCACGCATGGCGTGGGAAGTGCATCGCATACTCATGGCCGTAAACTTCCATGCCCTTGGCGACGCAGTAGTCAACATCCGGAAAGCTTGTGAACCGGCGCGGATCGCATGACCACATGTCCCACTCGGTCTGGCCATGCATTACCCATTCAGCCAGCACTTTGCCCGCACCGCCCGCCTGGCAAATGCCGAAGGTGAACACACACGCCTCAAACGCATTGGGCAGCCCCGGCATCGGTCCGATAAGCGGGTTGCCATCCGGTGTGTAGGGGATCGGGCCGTTGATGACCTTGGACAGTCCCGCCGTCGCAAGAATTGGAACCCGCTCCATGGCGTCGTTGATATACCATTCCAGCCGCTCGACATCGTCGGGGAAAAGCTGGAACGAAAAGTCATCAGGCATGGGATCCGACGGCTCTACCCAGTGCGCCCGGCAATTGCGCTCATAAGGCCCCAGATTCATTCCGTACTTTTCCTGTCGCAAATAATAGGACGAATCCACATCGCGCATAAGCGGCAGCTTGTGGCCTGCCTCACGCGACCATGCTTCCAGTTCGGGGATTGTATCAAACAGAAGGTATTGATGGCTCATGGTCATCATCGGCAAGTCACGTCCGAACATCTTGCCAACTTCACGCGCCCGGTAACCGGCGGCATTTACCACCTTCTCGCAGCGAATTTCGCCTTGCGGTGTTTCAACCACCCATTCTTCTTTCTCACGGCGCACGCCCGTAACAGGACAGAACCTGATGATCCGCGCGCCCAGTTCGCGCGCACCTTTGGCCAATGCCTGCGTCAGCTGCGCCGGGTCAATGTCTCCGTCATTGGGGTCGTACAGCGCGCCCATGAGATCGTGCGTCTCGACAAAAGGATAGTGCGACTTGATATCGTCCGGCGAAAGCAGATCGAGGTTCATGCCCTGATACCGGCCCATGCCGACTACCTTGGCAAATTCCCGCATGCGCTCTTTGCTGTGACCAAGGCGTACGGAACCGGTAACGTGGTAGTTCATCGGATAATCAACCAAAACGCCCAGGTCGCGGTAAAGCTGCGCCGAATAGCGCTGCATGTTCATGATTGACCAGGACGATGAAAAAGTCGGGACATTCCCGGCTGCGTGCCATGTGGAACCGGATGTCAATTCATTCTTTTCGAGCAGAACGCAATCTCTCCAGCCGCCCTTGGCAAGGTGGTAGAGCGAAGACACGCCAACTGCCCCGCCGCCAATGACCACCACCCTTGCATGTGTTGGGAAATCGTTCACGCCATCCTCCCTGGAAACCTCTGGAATATCCTGTGCTGACAGGGTTTTTTCAATTGCGATTTGCCGAATTTATTGATCGAATGTTCCGATTAGTTTTCATTGTGCAACGGAGTTTCATTTCTTGCAGCCCGAACTGGTTGAAACATTCCTCGATCTGGTTGAGACCGCCTCGTTCAACCGTACCGCAGAGCGGCTGGCGGTTACCCAATCAACTGTTTCCGGGAGAATCCGCTCGCTGGAGTCCAGCGTCGGCGCGCGCCTGTTTGATCGCAGCAAGGCCGGCACCAGCCTGACTGCCGCAGGTCAGCGATTCATCTCCCATGCCAGAGCCATGCTTCACGAGTGGAACGAGGCACGCCGGGCGATGGACATTTCGGGCAATGGCGAGCGAACCTTGCGGATCGGCATGCAAAACGATCTTGCGGCCAACCACATTGGGGAGTGGGTGTTGCAATTTCGAAAGGCGATTGCGCAGACCGCGTTTTACATCGAACCCGACTACTCGACCCAGATGTGCGGGGATCTGCTCTCCGGCGCACTGGATGCGGCTGTACTCTACACGCCGCGCCACATGCCGGACCTGCACTATGAAATGGCGGGAGAGGTGAGCTACACAATGGTCAGCACGGATTCCAGCATCCTCTCAAGGGTGACCCGCGAGCGTTACATTTTGGCAGGCTACTCGCCGGCATTCACAATTCTGCACCGCCAGGCACTTCCCCATCTTGCAGATGCGCCGCTTGCAAGCGGTCAGGACGCAGCCATCTGCGCGCTGCTGCGATCAGTGGGCGGATCAGCGTTTGTTTTGGAAGATTCAGCAAAAGCATTGGAACAAGCAGGAATTTGCCAAAGGGTTGGCGCTATTGATCCGATCAGCCAGCCGGTTTTCCTCGGCGTAAATGTGCGCAACCGCCACAAACCTGCGATCCGCAAGTTGTTCGGCATTTTGCGAAAAGGCCTGACTGCCCGTTGAAATCTAGTTGACGCAATCGGGCGGGGTTTGGCCGTCAAAAAACGCAATCGCATTGTCGAGCGCCCGGCGCCCCATCGCAAGACGGGTTTCGTGGGTGGCGCTGCCGATGTGCGGCAACAGCGATGCATTGGGAGCGGAAATCAGCCTTGGGTTGACATTGGGTTCGCCGTCAAAGACGTCCAGCCCGGCGCCGGCAATCTTGCCCGTGTCCAAGGCATCAGCAAGCGCCGCTTCGTCCACAACTTCTCCACGCGCGGTGTTGATGAGAAACGCAGAGGGTTTCATTCGCGCCAGACGGTCACGGTTGATGAGGTGGCGGTTTTCTGCGCCGCCCGGGCAATGCAGTGATACGAAATCAGCCGCGCCCAGAACTTCATCAATTGACGCCATTTGCCTGGCACCCATCATCCTGACCAGATCATTGTCAACTCTTGAACGGTTGTGAAAGACCACGTTCATTCCAAAGCCGAAATGCGCCCTTGCCGCTGTTGCTTGTCCGATCCGCCCCATGCCGATGATGCCCAGCGTTTTGCCGGTCAGGCGGGTTCCCAGAAAATGCGTCACGCCGAATCCCTGCCATTGCCGGGCACGCAGCATGCGCTCGCCTTCGCTGGCGCGCCGCGCCGCCATCAACATCAAAAGCAAGGCGGTATCAGCCGTACAGTCGGTCAAAACATCCGGCGTATTGGTGACCGTCACGCCAGCCAACCGGGCAGCCTTGGCGTCAATGTGGCTGTACCCAACCCCGTAATTGGCAATCAGCCGGGTGCGAACCGGTATTGCTGTAAACATGGACTGGGTAAACCGGTTGGTAACGGTGGCAAAGATCACATCGTGATCCTGCAGTGCTTTCGCCAACCCTTCAGCATCCAGTGGCCTGTCGTCCGGCGTAAACACGGCATCAAACCGTTCGGCAATCCCTGCCTCGATTTCAGATGGCCAATGACAGGTAACCAGTGCCTTGGGTTTCATCATCTTGTGTTTGCTTTCCGAGTGGAATTCTTCAACACAACAACACCGGATGGCTCAAGTGTATAGGCCCCCAGCACCAATTCCCCACTGGCGTAGTCAGAAATATCAATGGCTTGCGAGCCATAATTGAATCCAAAAAGCAAATCTCCGGCTTGTCGCAGCCGCAGGGCATCGGGAAGCCTCGATATGGAAAGTCCGCATTCCGCTGCAAGCACCGTCAGCACTGCGCTCATCGCCTTTTCATCGGGCCAGCCGGCCAGATAGCGCCAATGACCCTGCGCCAACAAAGCAGGTCCGCCATCGGCAGTTTGCAGCGCACTTGTGCAGTTGGCGCCCATTTCCACAAATTCACGCCAGAAGTGAAAATTACCTTTTCCATTTGCCAATGGAACCGGGGAATGGCCAGGCAGCGACTCGACTCGGGTGATTTTCATGTCCAGCATGGATTTCGGCAATGCTGGTGGAAGTGTTGCCGGGATATGAAAATCGACTGTTTTCGAACCCGATCTCGGACCTGCCAGCACCAGCGCACCACTTGAAGACAGCGCCTGCGCCAAACCTTCCGGCCATGCAAAGACCCCCGGTACCAGCACCATCCGATAGCCGGAAAACGATGTGTCACGCGAACTTTTGATATCGACATCCAGTCCCAGTCGGCGCAGGCCTTTGTAGAAATCGAAAACCAGCCGGAAGTAGTCAAATTCCCGGCCCTGCGGCTGGATTTCCCATGCCCAGGCCGACGGATAGTCGATGACCAGCGCCACAGCGCTTTGGGTTTGGACAACCGGCCCCAGTGCCGCAATTTCGCCAGCCACTTGCGCAGCCTCATGAAAACCGGGCGCTACCACGCTGTCGGGTCGAAGCAGTCCGGCATGCATCTGCTCTTGTGCAAAAGGTGCCTGACGCCAGCGGAAATAGCTCACGACCTCAGCGCCATGCGCGAAAGCTTCCCAGGACCAAAGCCGCACCATGCCCTCGCGTGGTGCCGGATTGTGTGGTGCCCAGTTAACCGGGCCGGGTTGCTGTTCCATGATCCACCAGCGGCCCCTGGAGGTTGCCCGGTAAAGATCATGGTGGAATGCCTGAAAATCGGGATCACCTGCCGCAAGGAATTCCCGTTTGAAATCAACCGAACGGTCGGACCGGTCTTCAAGAAAGCCAAGCGGGTATGAATCCCAACTGGAAACGTCTAGGTCCGAACCTACGTCAAAATGGTCAAAGGCAAGCGTGCGGCCCATGAAATTGTGAATGAGATCGCGCCCTGGCGACAATTTTCGCAGGATGTCCGTTTGCAGCCGGTTGAACGAAACCACCTGGTCGGACGAGAACCTGCGAAAATCCATCCAGTGTGCCGGGTTGGCTTCGGTTACAGTTTCGTTCGGCAATCCTATTTCGTCAAAAGCGCTGTATTCCATCGACCAGAATACATTGCCCCAAGCCCGGTTCAAAGCATCGGGCGACTGGTAGCGGCGCGCAAGCCAATTGCGAAATTCCTTCAAGGCTGCGGGCGAATAAGACAGCGTCGTGTTGTGACAATCATATTCATTGTCGGTTTGCCAGGCTGCCACGCCGGGATGTCCACCAAAGGCCTTGGCAAGACTGGTGACGATTTCCCGGCACGCTTCGCGATAGCCTTGGTGTGAAAAGCAATAGTGTCGGCGCGAGCCAAAACCGCGTTGTTTTCCATCTGCGCCGACCGGCAGCATGTCCGGCATCTTGTCGACCAGCCATTTCGGCGGCGTGGCTGTGGGAGTGCCCAAAACCACCTTCAAACCCGCCGCATGCATGATGTCGATGGCTTTAGCGAGCCAGCCAAAATCAAGTTGTCCCGGTTGCGGCTCCAGCCGCGACCAGGCAAACTCGCCAATGCGCACAAATGTCAGGCCCAGACCTGCCATTCGGGCAGCATCCTCCGTCCATTTTTCTTCAGGCCAATGTTCGGGATAATAGCAAACGCCTAGCCGGGGTTGCGTCATAGCTGGCTTTTCCTTGAAGTATTCAGATTTGCGAAATGGCCTTGTCATAGGCAGCAATTGTCCGTGCAGCCCGCTCGCGTGTTTGCGCCGCATTCGCACCTGGCTGGTAAAGGCTGGTGCCAAGGCCAAAAGCGAAAATACCCTTGCTGACGTAGTCGCCAAAATTTGCATCCGACACACCGCCAACGGCTGCGATCAATGTGTTCGACGGCAAAATCGCGCGGATTGCGTTGATGCCGCCCGGCCCCAGCGCCGAAGCGGGAAAGAACTTCAATCCCGACGCGCCAGACTTGAGTGCCAGCAATGCCTCGGTGGCAGTAAACACGCCCGGCATCACCACCATGCCATGCGCTGCGCCACGCGATATCACCTCGACATCAACGTTCGGGCTGACAAGCAGTCGCCCGCCTAGTTCGCCAAGGCGATCAGCATCGGCAACTGACAGCACGGTGCCCGCACCGATCAGGCAGCGATCTCCGGCAACTTGCACCGCCATCTCGATAGACCTGAACGCATCAGGCGAATTGAGCGGGATTTCAATGGCTTCCAGCCCTTCGTCAACCAAAATCCTGACGGTTTCGGACGCATCTGCTGGGGTGATGCCGCGCAAGATTGCAATCAGCGGACGCTTCATTTTCGGCATGGATGCTGCGCTTTTCATGCGGTCAGCCTTCTGGCAGGCGCACCAAACAATTGGTGGGCTATCTGAAAAAGTCCGGCCACAACACTTTCCTCGGCATCGCGTTTCGTAGCGGAAATCCCGGCTATCGTGAAAGCCAGTTCATATCGCTCTGCCAGCTTGCCACTGGCGATCAGGAATAACGGATCACGTGTCATTCCGGTTTGAATTGCCGCTGCGATCTCCTGTCCGATCAAAAGCCCGGACAAAGTGGAATGGGCGCTTTGCCTGTCCTGATAGCCAAGCAGTTCTCCGGCCCGGATGGCAAAAAGTTGCGATGTAATTGTGACCGGGTGGGCAAGCACCGATTGTACCGCTTCTGAAAATGCTTCAGCGGAAAACTCTGAAATGGCTGCCGAGCTTTGAAGGATCGTATGCCCGCCAATGGCCGCATAAAGCTCACCGGTCATGAAAGTGGTAAAGCCCTGCACGGCTCCATCATGTATGTGCACCCATTTTGAGTGCGTCCCTGGAAGGCAGGCAAACAAATGCCCCGGATGCACATCCAATGCCCCGAGCAATTGCGTTTCCTCACCACGCATGACATCAGGCTTTTCCCGGATGCGCTGTGCAATTCCAGGTACGATCCGCACATCCCTTGCCGATGACGGAACCTTAACTGCAAACGCCGAAAGGCTTGAAAGTGGGGTGGGAACATCGCAGTAACTTGCTTCGAGCCAGCCTTGGCGCGAGCCGGCCATGCCGCAAACCACAACCGGCAAACTGGCTGATACGCCCAATGCAAGAAGATGGCTCTCCAGCACTTCGCCGAATTTGTCTGCTTGAACAGATCTCAAGCCCTCGTCGCTGCGTCTTGCAGCAACAGGATTACCATCGAAATCCAGCAGCCACAGACGGAAGCTGGTGGTTCCCCAATCAACTGCCACGCAAAAGGGCTGCATCCGCCTAACCCGTGACCACAACGCCGCCATCGACGACAAGCGCTTGTCCGGTCATCATCCGCGACGCGTTCGACGCCAGAAACAACGTTGGCTGCACCATGTCTTCAGGCACGATGGGTTCTTTCAGGCATTGGCGTTCAAGGTGCTTGTTGAGGTTTTCGTTGTTCTCGCCTACCCACAGCTTGGCCTGACGCTCGGTGATTACCCATCCCGGCATCAGGGCATTGACACGAATTTTGTCGGGCCCCAGATCACGCGCAAGGCCGCGAGTCAGGCCTGTGATACCCGCCTTCGCCGAAACATAGGCAGCGTATCCGCCATTGCCCATCATGTAGGAAATCGACGAATAATTGACGATTGAACCACCGCCAGCAGCCTTCATTCCCGGCGCCACCGCCTGTATGGCGAAAAAATGATGCCGGATGTTGACCGCTTGCATGTAGTCCCACTGCTCGACAGTGAAAGGGGACAGATCGTGCCGGTTGTCCCAGGCGGCATTGTTTATCAGCACTGTGATCGGCCCGTTCGCATCGGCGCTTTTGGCAAGAACGTCTTGCATCGCCGGAACATCGGTAACATCACATGGCAGGAACAATGGCCTGTTCCCGTATTGCTTTTCCAGCCGGTCACAAAGGGCCGTCGCATCGGAGCGCTGGCAAAACGCCACCTTAGCGCCCTGGGCCAAAAAGCCTTCGGTCAGATATTCGCCGATGCCGGAGCCGCCACCCGATATGAAAACCGATGCACCCTTCAGATCGTGGAAAACCGCTGATGTTTTCATGCCGCCCTGCCCGCCATTTGCTTTGAGCCATGCACCCAGGCAGGCAACCATTTTCCATGTGCTTCAATCAGCGCATCGGTCATGTCCCATATCTGCTGAAGGTCAAGTTCTGCGCCGGTGTGCGGATCAAGCATAGCCGCGTGATAGATGTTCTGGCGATTTTCCTCAAGCAGCGCGCGCACGGTCAATTCCTGAACATTGATGTTGGTGCGCATCAACGCGATCAACTGAACGGGAATGTCGTTGACAATCGTCGGCTGCAATCCGTTGGCATCGACGAGGCAAGGTACTTCGACCGCACAACCATGTGGCAATTGCGGAATGTATCCCCGATTGCCGAAATTGCCGTAGATCACCGAGGGTTCACCTGTCACCACAGAGTTCATGATCGTGGCTGCATACTCGTGCGATTGCACAACCTTGATCGTTTTGGCATCGCGGTATTCCTGCGCCTGACTTTTCCAGCGCTCCGCCTGCTCGACGCAACGCTTGGGATACTCGTCCAGCGGGATTCCGAATTTCTCGATGAGATCGGGCCGGTCGCGCTTGATGAACCAGGGCGTATACTCGGCAAAATGCTCCGAGCTCTCGGTCACGAAAAAACCAAGGCGCATCAGCATTTCATAACGAACCTTGTTGGGGCAACGCTCGTTCCAGTGGCTTGGCTTGGGGAAACGCCCCTCAATGTATCCCTTGCGCAATGCCGGATACAAGTCGCGCCATGAGCCATCCGGCTGGCGGTGTTCGAAATCCAGATAAAATGCCATGTGGTTGATGCCGGCGGCGCGGTAACGGATTTCTTCCACCGGAATATCCAGATCCCGAGCCAGTTCAAAAGCCGTTCCCTGCACCGAATGGCAAAGTCCGACCTGCTTGATGGTCGGGTATTTCTCAGCGATCGCCCATGTATTGATCGCCATCGGGTTGACGTATTGCAGCAGAATCGCGCCAGGGCAAACTTGCAGCATGTCTTCGCAGATCTTCCACAAATGCGGAACGGTTCGCAGGCCACGCATGATGCCGCCGATCCCCAGCGTGTCGGCAATGGTCTGCCGCAACCCGAACCGCTTTGGAATTTCAAAGTCGGTCACGGTGGCAGGCTCATAACCGCCGATCTGGAACGCCACCACGACAAAATCAGCATCAGCCAGCGCACGCTTCTGGTCAGCATGGGTTTCAATGCTGGCTTTCACGCCCAACGTCGCAATTATCTTGCGCGCGACAATTTCAGACTCGGCCAGGCGCTGCGGATCAATGTCCATCAACGCCACCACTGCCGAAGACAATGCTGCGTGATGCAGCGCATCGCCAATGATGTTCTTCATGAATACCGTTGAGCCGGCACCAATGAAGGCGATTTTCAGTTTTTTCGGCACGTTGCAGTCAACCTTTCGTGGCGCCGAGCGTCAGGCCGGCGATGAAGTGCTTTTGCATGAAAAAGAACATGAGAACGGGCGGCAATGCTGCAAGGATTGAACCTGCCGACACGAGATGCCATTGCGCAATCCATTGCCCGTTGAGCGAAAACAGGCCAGCTGTCACTGGCTGAACAGCCGAGCCCTGGGTTAGAACCGTCGCCCAGAAATATTCGTTCCAGATGAAGGTGAATACCAAAACTGCCAGCGCGGCAATTGCCGGGCGCATGAGCGGAATGACAATGAACCAGAAGATGCGCAACTCGGAGACACCTTCAACCCGTGCCGATTCAATCAACTCAAACGGCAAGCCCTTGATGAAGTTGCGCATGAACAGCGTGCAGAAACCGGTTTGAAACGCGATGTGAAACAAAATCAGGCCAAGGTAAGTGTTGTAAAGTCCTGTCTGCACCGTGAGATCCCGCACGGGTACCATCAATATCTGGAACGGCACAAAATTACCGGCGACGAACATGAAAAACAGCAGCAAATTGGATTTGAACCTGTAAACTGCCAGCGCAAAACCGGTCATGCACGACAATGCAACGGTACCGATGACGGTCGGAATCGTTACAATGACAGAGTTTCGCATGTAACTGGCAAGCGGCGTGTTCGTGAAAATGTCCACGTAATTGCGCCAGGCAAATGCCGAAGGCAATCCGAAGTAGTTGCCCTGCGCCAGATCAGAGGCGGGCCGCACCGATGTCAAAGCAACTCCGGCCAGCGGCAGGAGCCAGATCACAAGAGCCAAAGGCAAAGCCAGCTTGTAAAGTATTTGCGCCAGCGGTGATGCCTTTTCAATCGGCTTGGGAAACATGGCTTAAACTCCCCGCTCGTCGCCGACCATTTTCCAGATGAACCCGGTAATGAAGACCATCATGATGGCGAACAATACAACCGCAATCGCCGCACCATAGCCCATCCGGTAGCCATATTCGCTCAACGCCTGCTCATACATGTAGTAGGAAAGTACCCGGCTGGAACCAAAAGGTCCGCCGTCTGTCATGATCGAAACGATGTCGAACGAGCGCAATGCGCCAATGATCGTCACCACAACCGCAATGAAGGTGGCTGGCCGCAGTTGCGGCAAGATAACGTGCCAGAGCATGCGCCATCCCTTGGCACCGTCAAGCCGGGCAGCCTCGATCTGGTCGGGCGAAACATTGTTGAGGCCTGTGAGATAAAGGATCATGCAGTAGGCAATCTGCGGCCACAAACCGGCAACGACCAGCGCATAGGTGACGTAGTCAGGCTCTGCAAGAAAAGCGATGCCGGTGCCGGTGGCCCACTCGATCAACTGGTAAAGCAGCCCGAAGCCGGGCGCGTAGAACCATGAAAAGATCAGCCCGACCACCACTTGCGAAATGACAAACGGAAAAAAGAACATCGATTTGTAGATGCGAATGCCGGTGACCGTCTGGTTGAGAAATATTGCCATGAAAAGCCCGGCCGGAACCGCGAGCATGAACATCAACAGCCAGATCACGTTGTTTTTCAGCGAAGTGTAGAAATTTTCGTCGTCGATCAACTCAACGTAATTTCCAACGCCAACCCACGCCTTTTTGCCCAGCCCGTCCCAGTCGAAAAATGACAACCAGATCGATGCAAAGATCGGCCAGATGACATAGAGCGCAAACATCGCGATTCCGGGGGCAAGGAAGAGCCACGGGGCAATTGAGCGTTGGTTGCGCTTCCACCAAGAGGTTTTCCGTTGCGGGGACATCGCAGCCATCCCGGACATTGCCGTGCTCTCCTGTGCGACCAAAACGGAGCCGCCAACCGTTCTTCGAAGAAGGGCGGCACGAATGCCGCCCTTCGACATTTCCTGACAAGTTTTAGTTGTACGCCTTGGCACGAACCTTTTCGAGCCGCTCAAGAATGGCGTCCAGGTTCTCTGGCTTCACCATGAATTCCTGAAAGCCTTCCATGCCGGCCTTTGCCATCTCTGCCGGAGCGTCGCGGTCGAAGAACTGGGCAACGCCCTGAGCGGTCGATACGGTTTCAAATCCGGCCTTGAGGAACGGATCATCGCCCACAGTCGACTTCGAGTTGGTTGGCAACTGGCCCAAAGCTGCGTTGAGCTTGGTCTGGGCTTCTGCAGACGCGACATATGCCAGGAACTTCTTGGCATCAGCCACATTCTTGGCACCAGCCGGAATGTGGATGGTGTCGGTCGGCGCTTCCTCGGCACGCGGCACACCTGCGGTGATTTCCGGGAACTGGATGAAGCCGAGCGTGTCGTTGGTCATGCCGCCTTCCTTGAACACGGCGACGGCAAAATTGCCCATGACATAGTTTGCCGCCTTGCCCTGCACCAGCAATGCTGCGGCATCCTGCCAGTCGATAGCCGCGTGATTTGCGGTGATGTATGGCTGGATCTTGGCCCATTCAGCAAAGGTTGCTTTCACCTTCGCATCGGTCCATGCAACTTTTCCGGCTGTCAGGTCCATGTGGAACGCATAGCCGTTGGTACGCAGGTTTATATAGTCGAAAATACCTGCTCCCGGCCATAGCGCCTTGGTTCCGGTGGTGAGGCAATCAATGCCGCCCGCCTTGAACTTTTCGCAATTGGCAACGAACTCGGCCCAGTTTTTCGGCTCGGTAACACCAGCCTTCTTGTAGACGTCCTTGTTGTAGTAAACGCCCCACTGGTAATACGTGTAGGGAACGCCCCACTTTTTGCCGTCAATGGTCATTGAACCAACCGACGATGCCAGCTGCTCATTGAGACCGTTTGCTTCCCAGACATCGGTGACATCCTGGAACTGGCCCGCCTTGACGAATGGCGCCATGCGGTTGCCTGCGTACCAGTTGGCAAGGTCCGGTGAATCTGCGGTGAGGAAGTTGCGGATTGCCGTCTTGTAGCCTTCATGGTCGAAATTTGTCAGCTGGACATCGATATCGGGATTTGCTGTTTCGAAGTCAGCGATCAGGGCTTCGAAGGCCTTGAGCGGCGCCGCGTCGAAGTCGGCATTGTAGCGCACGACGCGCTGTTGCGCAGATGCGCCAAAGGCGATCAGCGATGCAGCCGAAACGCCCAAAAGCAAAGACTTGATGGAAACATTCATTCGGTCAATCCTCCCAGATAAGACCCGTTGAGGGGCCGCATCCCGCTCAGTGCAGGAAACACGGCGAGCCATCCGATAAATTCCAAATAATGGAACTACGTTTGACTATGTAGAATTATCAGTATATCGTCGCGCGATTGTCAACTGAATTTGTTGGTTCGCATCATGCGTGCACTCAAGGAAAACGAGGTGGCCAGCCTGGGAGATCAAGCCTCCAGATCCGGAACCGTCGGCAAAGCCATGTCGGTCCTCGATCTTGTGGCAAACGCCCGGACGCCGCCCCGCTTCACCGACATTCTTGCACAAAGCGACCAGCCTCGGGGTACGCTGCACCGTCAATTGTCCATCCTGGTTGATGAAGGCCTGCTGAGCCTCAACCGTGATCACACATACTCACTGGGACTGCGACTGTTGATGTTTGCATCCAAGGCCTGGGCGGAAAACCAGTTCCGTGTGATTGCCGAGCCGCATTTGCGCGCGCTGCATGAGGCCACTGGCGAGACCGTCCATCTTGGCGTCCTGCGCGGCACCGAAGTCATCTATCTCGACAAGGTGGAAGGCCGGCAGGCTGTGCGAATGTATTCACAGATCGGCAATGCCTCGCCGGCCTACTGCACCGGTGTTGGCAAGGCAGCGCTTTCTGCCCTGCCCGACGAGGAGCTGGAACGCATCGCCAAGACGATTCGCTATCGCCGCTTCACCGATACAACCATTGTGACGCCGGAAGCCTTGATCGAGGAAGCCGCGCGCATTCGTGCCTGCGGCAACGCTTTTGACCGCGAGGAGCATGAACCGGGCATTCGCTGCGTGGCAGCCCCGATCCACTCGACCGACCGCAGTTTTGTGGCGGCGATATCGGTAACTGGACCGGCTTACAGGGTAAGTGAGCATTCGATTGCCACATGGGCATCAATCGTTCGCAACACAGCATCAGACATCATGGAAGACATGCGAGTGCGGCTTTCGCCGCGTTCGTGACCGCATTTCTGGGAGGATAAAATGTCGGGACTGCAATTGAAGAAAGTTCGAAAGTCATTCGGCGACGTTCACGTCATTCATGGGGTCGATCTCAAGGTCGAGAACGGCGAGTTCGTTGTTTTCGTTGGCCCATCGGGATGCGGAAAATCCACACTGCTGCGCCTGGTCGCAGGCCTGGAAGAAACCACCGGCGGCCACATTGAAATCGCCGGCGATGACGTCACGGATGTCGAGGCAAGCGAACGTGGCATCGCCATGGTTTTTCAGTCCTATGCGCTTTATCCGCACATGACCGTCCGCGAAAACATGGGTTTTGGCCTGCGAATGAACAAAGTTCCTGCCAGCGAGATCAACAGGCGGGTGAACCGCGCGGCTGCCATTTTGCACCTTGAAAGCTTGATGGACCGCAGGCCCAAGCAGCTATCTGGCGGTCAACGACAGCGCGTCGCCATCGGGCGCGCCATTGTACGCGAACCAAAGGTTTTCCTGTTCGATGAGCCGTTGTCGAACCTCGACGCTGAATTGCGCGTAGAGATGCGGCTGGAAATCGCCAAGCTGCACAAGGAACTTGGCGCCACCATGATTTATGTCACGCATGACCAGGTTGAAGCCATGACATTGGCCGACAAGATTGTTGTGCTGAAGAGCGGAATTATTGAGCAGGTCGGCTCGCCTATCGAACTCTATGACAACCCGGACAATATTTTTGTCGCGGGCTTCATTGGCTCTCCACGCATGAATTTCATTCGTGGCAAAGTGGAAAAACTGCAACAGGGCAAAGCCACCGTTTCACTGAACGGCCATAGCAATGCGGCAGCGGAATTCACTGTTTCCGGGCAGCAGCCAGACCTTGGAGATGAAATCATCATCGGGATCCGGCCTGAGCACTTTTCTTCTGCCGGATCGACCCGAATGGAAGTGGAAATAGAGGTTGTCGAAAACCTTGGTGGTACTTCATTCGCCTATTCCAAAGCCAATGGAAATCCGCCCCTGACCATCGAGATCAAGGGTGACCGCTCGGTCAGGGAGGGCGCGCCGCTGAAAACCGGCTTTGACCCGAAACAGGCCTTCATCTTCAATGCACAGTCCGGCATGCGGATACGTTGAAATTTCAAAACCCAATCCAGGATTCCCGAAAGCTGCACCCATGAAAAAACAACTCCGCTCGCGCGCCTGGTTCAACAATCCGGAAAATCCCGGCATGACCGCGCTCTATCTTGAGCGTTACCTCAATTACGGACTGACGCGCGAAGAACTGCAATCGGGAAAGCCCATCATCGGCATTGCCCAGACCGGGTCCGATTTGTCGCCCTGCAACCGCCATCATATCGAACTGGCGAAGCGGGTAAGGGACGGCATCATCGCTGCCGGCGGTGTGCCGCTTGAATTCCCCGTTCACCCGATACAGGAAACCGGCAAGCGCCCGACCGCCGCGCTCGACCGCAACCTTGCCTATCTCGGTCTTGTCGAAGTGTTGTACGGCTACCCGCTTGATGGCGTGGTGCTGACCATCGGCTGTGACAAAACCACGCCTGCGCTTCTGATGGCAGCCGCCACGGTCAACATACCAGCCATTGCTTTGTCCGTGGGGCCGATGCTCAACGGATGGCATCGCGGCGAACGCACCGGTTCCGGCACCATCATCTGGAAGTCGCGACAAAAGCTGGCCGCTGGCGAAATCGACTATGACGGTTTCATGGACATTGTTGCCTCATCCGCACCATCGGTCGGCTATTGCAACACCATGGGCACCGCCACGACAATGAATTCGCTGGCGGAAGCCCTTGGAATGCAATTGCCGGGCTCGGCCGCGATACCGGCCCCCTACCGAGAGCGTGGCCAGATTTCTTATGAAACCGGCCAGCGCATCGTTGCCATGGTGCACGAGGACCTTGTTCCCTCGCGCATCATGACGAGGCAAGCCTTTGAAAACGCCATCGTCGTCAATTCGGCAATCGGCGGCTCGACCAATGCACCGATCCATTTGAATGCCATTGCCAGCCATCTGGGCATTGCCCTCGACAATGATGATTGGCAGGCCATTGGCCACAAGGTGCCTCTCCTGGTCAATCTGCAGCCAGCCGGTGAATATCTGGGCGAAGACTATCACCGGGCCGGTGGAGTGCCCGCTGTGGTGGCCGAGCTCATGCGTGCCGGCTTGTTGCCGCATCCAGGTGCCATTACAGCCAATGGCCGCAGCATGGGCGAGAATTGCCAAGGTGCCGAGAACCTGAACCATGATGTTATCCGGCCGGTTTCAAACCCGATGAAACCGGCAGCCGGCTTCATCAATTTGAGAGGCAATCTGTTCGACAGCGCGATCATGAAAACCAGCGTGATCTCGCCCGAATTTCGCGAGCGCTATCTGTCCAATCCAGCCGATCCTGATGCCTTTGAAGGCCGCGCAATGGTGTTTGACGGGCCTGAAGATTACCACGCACGCATAGACGATCCAGCGCTTGGAATCGATGAAAACACCATTTTGTTCATGCGCGGTGCGGGTCCGGTCGGTTATCCTGGCGGCGCTGAAGTCGTCAACATGCAGCCGCCGGATTATCTCATCAAACGCGGCATCACTGCGTTGCCCTGCATCGGCGACGGCAGGCAATCGGGCACTTCCGGCTCCCCCTCCATTCTCAACGCGTCGCCGGAAGCTGCAACCGGGGGCGGACTTGCCCTCTTGCAAAACGGCGACCGGGTGCGCGTCGATCTTGCAAAGGCGACTGTGAACGTGCTGCTCAGCGGTCCCGAGCTTCAATCGCGCCGCGATGCGCTGGCCACCAATGGCGGCTACGCCTTCCCGGCCCACCAGACCCCATGGCAGGAAATCCAGCGCGGGATTGTTGGTGACCTGGCCCATGGCATGGTTCTCAAGCCGGCTGTCAAATACCGCGACATAGCGCTCACGAAAGGCCTACCGCGGGACAATCATTGAACAGCGCCAATTTCGGTCGTATCGGGTCTAGCCAAGGCAGAAATCGTGGTTTAGTCCGCTTCAAACCATTGAACAATTGTGTTTCGCTGCTTTTCAGCGACGCAGAAGACAAAAGGAAAGACAAGCCATGACCGTCAGATTTGCTTTGCTAGGTGCCGGGCGGATTGGAAAAGTCCACGCCAAGGCAGTCACTTCAAATTCCGACGCAAAACTGGTCGCCGTTGCTGACGCCATTCCCGCTGCGGCCAAGGAAATAGCCGGCAAATATGGATGTGAAATCCGCACCATCGACGCGATTGAAAAATCGTCAGACATCGATGCAGTGGTAATCTGCACTCCGACCGATACCCATGCCGATCTGATCGAACGCTTCGCCAAAGCTGGCAAGGCCATCTTTTGCGAGAAGCCGATCGACCTTTCCTTGAAGCGCGTCAAGTCCTGCCTTGCGGTCGTTGAAAAGACCAAAGCCAAGCTGATGCTGGGCTTCAACCGCCGCTTTGACCCGCATTTCGTTGCCGTCAAGAAAGCAATCATCGACGGCGCCATCGGCACCGTCGAAATGGTGCAAATCGTTTCGCGCGATCCCGGCGCACCACCGCCAGCCTACATCAAATCGTCTGGCGGGATATTCCGTGACATGACCATCCATGATTTCGATATGGCGCGTTTCCTGCTGGGCGAGGAACCCGTGAGCGTTTTTGCCACCGCCTCCGTGCTGGTGGACAAGGAAATCGGCAAGCTCGGCGATTATGACAGTGCCTCTGTTATCCTCACCACTGCATCAGGCAAGCATTGCTCAATCTCCAATTCACGCCGCGCGGTTTATGGCTATGACCAGCGCATTGAAGTGCATGGCTCGAAGGGGGCGGTGGCGGCTGAAAACCAGCGCCCGGTTTCAATCGAAATCGCAACGGCAGCAGGTTACACCCGTCCGCCCTTGCACGATTTTTTCATGACCCGCTATGTCGATGCATATGCCGCCGAAATCACTGCTTTTATCGACGTCATCATGAAGGGTGCGGCACCTTCGCCAAGTGGACAAGACGGCCTTGCCGCATTGATTTTGGCTGAAGCCGCATTGCAATCGATCGAGAAGAAACGCGCCGTCAGCGTTTCAATCTGAACAACCGCGGAACGAGTTCAATGCCGTCAATGCCCACAGGCCGCCCACTCGATCTCATCACCATCGGCCGTTCATCGGTTGATCTGTATGGTGAGCAGATCGGCGGGCGGCTTGAGGACATGGCATCGTTCGCCAAATACATTGGCGGCTCCCCCACCAATATTGCCGCAGGCAGTGCCCGGCTCGGCCTGAAATCGGCACTGATCACCCGCGTCGGCGACGAGCACATGGGCCGCTTCATCCGCGAGCAACTCGCCGCTGAAGGTGTGGACGTTCGCGGCGTCAAGACCGACCCGGAACGGCTGACAGCGCTGGTATTGTTGGGCATCCGCGACAGTCGCCAATTTCCGTTGATTTTCTATCGGGAAAATTGCGCCGACATGGCACTGTGCGAAGACGACATCGACCCTGCGTTCATCGCGCAAGCCGCCTGTATTTGCGCCACCGGAACCCACTTGTCACATCCGCACACCGAGAACGCGGTGCTGAAGGCGTTGAATCTTGCGCGGGAAAACGGTTCGCTGACCGCACTGGACATCGACTACCGACCCAACCTGTGGGGCCTTGCCGGCCATGGCGACGGCGAAAGCCGCTTCATCGAATCGCAGCAGGTGACGGCCAAGTTGCAATCCACCTTGCACATGTTCGATCTCATTGTAGGCACCGAAGAAGAGTTCCACATTGCCGGTGGAAGTACCGACACGATCAAGGCATTGCAGGCCGTGCGAAAGGTTAGCAACGCCGTGCTGGTTTGCAAGCGCGGGCCGATGGGCGCAGCAGCATTTGAAGGGGAAATTCCCTCATCACTGGATCAAGGCACGAGCGGGCCGGGCTTTCCAATTGAAGTGTTCAATGTGCTGGGTGCCGGAGACGGCTTCATGAGCGGGCTTTTTCGCGGCTGGCTGCGCGGCGAAGGCTGGCCAACCACACTCAAATACGCCAATGCTTGCGGAGCATTTGCTGTGTCGCGCCACGGCTGCACCCCGGCTTATCCGTCGTGGGAGGAACTCGAATTTTTCCTCCGCCGCGGCGTGATAAATCCCGCCCTGCGCAAGGATGGCGAACTGGAGCAGGTGCATTGGTCCACCAACCGGATCGGTGAATGGCCGCAACTGAAGGCCTTTGCATTCGACCATCGTATCCAGCTGGAAGCGATGGCAAGTGCTGCAGGCGCCCCGCTTGCCAAAATCGGCGTGTTCAAACAGCTTTGTTTGCAGGCAGCAATGAAAGTTGCAGACGGCAAGCCTGGCCATGGAATTCTTTGCGACGACCGGCTGGGCCGCGAAGCTTTGCACGCAGCGGCGGGATCAGGACTTTGGATCGGCAGGCCGGTGGAACTGCCTGCAACCCGGCCCCTGGAACTGGAACCGGAAATCGGACCGGATTTTGGCGGGCTTGGCGAATGGCCGCTCGCGCATGTGGTCAAGGTCCTGTGCTTCTACCACCCGGATGATGATGAAGCGATGCGCGACACGCAGGAAGCAACGATCAAGCGCCTGTTTGCTGCTGCCCGGCGCAACCGGCTGGAATTCCTGCTGGAAATCATCCCGTCAAAAATCGGGCCGGTTGACGACAATACCAGTGCAGCACTGATCGGACGCTTCTACGATATCGGGATATTCCCCGACTGGTGGAAACTTGAACCGATGAAAACAGCCCAAGCCTGGACCAATGCCTGCGAAACCATTGGCCAGCGCGATCCGCATGCACGCGGCATCGTCGTGCTGGGTCTTGACGCGCCGATGGAAGAACTTGCCCACAGTTTTGCGCTCGCCGCCCGCCATGATTTGGTGAAGGGATTTGCCGTTGGGCGCACGATTTTCGGCGAAGTTGCGCAACGCTGGTTTTCCGGTGAAACTTCGGACAGCGAGGCCGTCGCCACCATGGCTGCAATTTACCGGCAGCTTTGCACAATTTGGGATGAGGCCCGCTTGGGGGCAGGAGCGAGATCATGAGCACAATTCGACTTACCGCATCACAGGCAATGGTGCGTTATTGCGCAGCGCAATTGAACGAAAACGGCGTTCCCTATCTTGCGGGCTGTTGGGCCATTTTCGGCCATGGCAATGTCGTGGGAATGGGCGAAGCCCTGCATGGCGCAGGCGACAGCTTTCCGACCTACAGGGGCCACAACGAGCAGTCGATGGCACATGTGGCCATCGCATATGCAAAGCAGTTGAAGCGCTCCCGCGCCATGATGGTGACAACGTCAATTGGTCCTGGCGCAATCAACATGGTCACTGCGGCAGCCCTGGCCCATGTCAACCGCCTGCCACTCTTGCTGGTTCCCGGCGATGTGTTTGCCCATCGCGGACCGGATCCGGTATTGCAACAGCTTGAAAATTTTGGCGACGGCACCGTGACTGTCAATGACTGCTTTCGCCCCGTCAGCCGCTATTTCGATCGCATCATGCGGCCTGAACAATTGCTCACTGCCCTGCCCCGCGCCTTTCGCACCATGACAGACCCCGCAGAATGCGGACCAGTGACACTGGCCTTTTGTCAGGATGTTCAGTCCGAGGCATTCGACTGGCCACTTGCCTTCTTCGAGCCAAAGGTGTGGCGTATCCGCCGTCCCAACCCGGACATGGCGGAAGTATTGCGCGTGTCACAAATGATACGGGAGGCCAAGCGCCCAGTCATCATCGCGGGCGGTGGCGTCCACTATTCCGATGCCGAGGACAATCTCGCCCACTTTGCCAACAGTCACGGCATACCAGTTGTTGAAACGCAGGCCGGAAAGTCCTGTTTGCCATGGGACCACGAATGGAACTTTGGCCCGGTTGGCGTTACCGGTTCCACTTCGGGCAATACCCTTTGCGAGAAAGCCGATCTGGTCATTGGTGTCGGCACGCGATTTCAGGATTTCACCACTGGCTCATGGTCGCTGTTCAAGCATGATGGCCGAAAGCTCGTATCCATCAATGTGCAAGCCTATGATGCGATGAAGCACGGCGCCGAACCGCTGTGCGGCGATGCCGGAATTTCCCTGACCTTGGTTTCACAAGCCCTGGGCTCATTCAAGGCGAAAAAACCGCCAAAGGGACTGAAGGAAAAGTGGTTTGCTTCTGTCGATCCACTGACGCAAGCTCCATCCAGTGGCAACGCCCTGCCAACCGACATGCAGGTGATCGGCGCGGTGCAGCGTTCTGCCGGTGAAGACACCGTTGTCATGAGCGCTGCTGGAACAATGCCGGGCGAATTGCACAAATTGTGGAAGGCCGGGAAGCCGATGTCCTACCACATGGAATACGGTTTCTCGACCATGGGTTATGAGATCGCCGGCGGCCTTGGCATCAAGATGGCCGAGCCCGATCGCGACGTTGTTGTGATGCTGGGCGACGGCTCGTACATGATGATGAATTCTGAACTGGCAACCGCTGCAATGCTGGGCATCAAGCTGACAATCGTCATCACCGACAACCGGGGATTTGGCTGCATCAACAGGCTGCAAATGGCAACCGGCGGGGCTGAGTTCAACAATCTGCTTGCCCACGCCCGTCACACGAACCCGTCAAACATCGACTTCGCGGCACACGCCGCCAGCATGGGCGCCAATGCAGTCAAGGTAGCCAGCATCGCACAACTGGAAAAGGCACTGGCTGCCGCCCGCAAGGCGCAAGGCGTGCAGGCAATTGTCATCGACACCGACCCCTACCCATCGACAGAGGCGGGCGGAACCTGGTGGGAAGTCGCTGTGCCGGAAGTTTCGGTTCGCCCGGCTGTTCGCAAGGCACGCAAGAAATACGACGAAATGCGCAATTTGCGCATCCCGATCAACTGATAGCTCGCAAGCCTGGAAGCCCCATTCATGATCCGCTACGGCACCAACCCTATCGCCTGGACCAATGACGACGACCGTTCAATCGGTGCGCATATCAGCCTTGGGCAATGCTTGTCGGAGGCAGCACAAATCGGTTTCGACGGCATCGAAAAAGGCCACCGAATGCCGGGCAATGGCGCTGAGCTGAAAGCGTTGCTCGCCTCCCACGGCCTGGTCTTTGTTTCCGGGTGGCATTCAACCAATTTGCTGGTGCATGACGTTGCTGCAGAGAAGGCAGCAATCCAGCCACATCTCGACATGCTGAAGGCCAACGACTGCAAGGTCTGCATCGTGTGTGAAACCACCAACGCCATTCACGGCGACGACAGGGCTGCATTGGTTGACAAGCCGGTACTGGCTACTGACCGCTGGGAAAAATTTGGCGCCGACATTGAAGCCATAGCCCTGTTCACCGCCGAACAAGGGATCGATCTGGTCTACCACCACCACATGGGGACCATCGTCGAAAACCGCGAAGAGATTGGCGCTTTGATGGACAACACCGGCCCTGCAACAAAACTGCTGCTTGACACCGGTCATGCATGGTTTGGCGGCAGCGACCCGGCGGAACTGGCCAGAAGCTACATGCACCGCGTTCGCCACATCCATGCCAAAAATGTGCGACCGCAAATCGCGAAGCAGGTTCGCGAAGAGCGGCTGAGTTTTCTCGAGGGTGTGCGCCGCGGGGTATTCACAGTTCCCGGCGATCCGGAGGGAATCGTCGATTTTGAGCCGGTGCTGAAAATTGCCGCAGAAAACGGATACAAAGGGTGGCTGGTGATTGAAGCAGAACAGGACCCACTGGTGCGTGAACCATTCAAATACCAGTCAATGGGACTCAAGGCGCTCAAAGCCTTCGCAATAACTGCCGGGCTTGACCGGTCGGCGTGAGGATACCTGCATGGACAAATTTTTCGACTTCAAAAACCCGTTTTATGACCCGCTCTGGGTACGCTTGCTGGTGGTTGGCTCGGCCAGCGGCTGGGGCCTGTTTGAATTTGTTTCCGGCAACCACATCTGGGGCGCCATATTTCTGGCAGCCGGCGGTATCGCGTTGAACGGCCTTTTCCTCTCGCGTCCGCCCAAAGACAAACCCGATGGAGGCGATGCCAAATGAGCAAACTGCTGGTAAAACCAAAACGCTCCAAAAGCTGCGTCAGCAAGGTCACACCGAAATCGGCCGGTTGGACCTATGTCGGGTTCGAACTTCACGCGCTGAAAGCTGGAGAAGCGCTGACCGGTGGCAAGAAAAACCGCGAAGCCTGCCTGGTATTTGTCACCGGAACCGGCTCGGTACGCGCTGCAGATGAAGATTTTGGCAAGCTGGGAAAACGCACCTCGCCATTCGACGGGCCGCCCGCTGCGGTCTATGTACCAGCTGGGGAAACATGGGAAGTAGTGGCACATACCGATCTGGAACTCGCGGTTTGCACTGCACCGGGCGAGGCCGGGAAACTGCCTGCACGGGTGATTGCGCAAGACAAATTGACCCGCGAAACCCGCGGCAAGGGAACCAACACGCGCTACGTCACCAACATTCTGCCGGAGGGCGAACCGGCGCAATCACTGCTGGTGGTTGAAGTCATTACCCCGGGCGGGCACACCTCATCTTATCCGCCGCACAAGCACGATGAGGACAATCTGCCGAACGAGTCTCTTCTTGAAGAGACTTACTACCACCGACTTAATCCACCGCAGGGCTTCGCGTTCCAGCGCGTTTACACCGACGATCGTTCGCTCGACGAGGCCTTTGCAGTGGAAGACGGCGATGTGGTTCTCGTGCCAAAGGGTTACCACCCCTGCGCTGCCTGCCACGGTTATGACTTGTATTATCTCAACGTCATGGCTGGCCCAAAGCGTACGTGGAAATTCCACAATGCCGCCGAGCACGAATGGTTGTTGAAGGCCTAAGCCAGGGCTTTCTGCACGGCCTTGGCGATTACGCCTTCTTCGTCCGTTTCGAGCACCATCACCCGCACGTTTCCGGTACCGATGGCGGTCGCGTTTTGCGCATTCAACTCCGGCGAGATTGCAATGCCCAGCCAGTCCATGCCTTCGCAAACTGCTGCCCGGATGCGCCGGGAATTTTCACCGATCCCGCCGGTGAATACCAGAGCATCAAGCCCGCCCAGCACGGCAGCCAGCGCGCCGGTTTCGCGCCGGATACGGTGGACGAAATAGGCAAGCGCCTGTTCGGATTCCCGTGTTCCGGCAGCCTCCAGTGTTCGCATGTCGTGCGAGAGACCGGAAAGGCCCAAAAGGCCGCTTTGCTTGTACAAAAGATCTGAAAGCTGATCCGGCGACAGGCCTTCATGCTGCAACATGTAAAGCAACACGCCTGGATCTATCTGTCCGCTGCGGGTGCCCATGGCGAGGCCGTCAAGTGCTGAAAGGCCCATGGTTGAGGCAACCGATTTTCCATTCAGCATGGCACACATCGAAGCACCATTGCCCAGATGTGCCACGATCACACGGCGCTTGGCCACTTCCGGTGCAATGCGCCCAAGTTCACCGGCGATGAAATCGTAAGACAATCCGTGAAAACCATACCGGCGCACGCCCGCCTCAAAGTACCGGCGCGGCAACGCGAATGCTTCTTCGACAAAATCATGGCCCCGGTGAAATGCGGTATCGAAACAACCAATTTGGACAGCGTCCGGAAACGCCTTCCTGGCGGCAGCAACCGCAGCCAGATTGTGCGGCTGGTGCAGCGGAGCCAATGGCGACAGCTTTTCCAAGGTTGCAATGGTTGTGTCATCGAGGACGCGCGGCTCGGCGAAGTCAGCTCCCCCGTGAACGATGCGATGACCAATTCCCGAGATCATCGCACCAACCGGCAAAAAGCCGGTTTCGGGCACAAGGATGGCCTCAAGCGCTGCGGCATGGGTGTTTGCAGGTATATCCGAACCACGCTTTTCACCGCCCGTCGGTCTGACCGTGATGCGGGCATTGCCGCCAAGATTCTCCACTTGCCCTTCAGCCAGTTGAACCGGCGGATTTCCGGGTTGGTACAACGCAAACTTCAGCGACGACGACCCGGCGTTGAGCGTCAGGATCAGGCCAGTCATCCTTGGCGCACCAGCCAATTGGCATACAGCGCTGCCACGGCACACGATGCCAGTCGCGCGGTATCATCATCTGCCCTGCTGGTCAGGATGATCGGGCATTTGGCCCCTATCACGATGCCCGCTGCTTCGGCATGCGCGGCAAAGGTGAGTTGTTTGGCGATCATGTTGCCTGATTCCATGTTCGGCACAGCCAGTATGTCGGCCCTGCCGGCAACCGGCGATTTGATGCCCTTGGTCCGTGCCGCACCTATGTCTATGGCATTGTCCATCGCCAGTGGGCCGTCAACCAGACCGCCGGTGATCTGGCCACGATCCGCCATTTTCGACAGGATCGCAGCATCCAGCGTCGAAGGGATTTTGGAATTGACCGTTTCAATGGCCGAAAGGACGCCGACACGCGGTGTCTTGATGCCAAGCGAATGCGCCAGATCAATCGCGTTCTGGATAATGTCGACCTTTTCCTCCAGCGTTGGCGAGATGTTGATGGCAGCATCGGTAACCATCAGCAAATGCGCCAGACCGGGTACATCCATGACGAACACATGCGAAAGCCGTCGCCCGGTGCGCAAGCCGCCTTCGCGCTTGACGACGTGGTGCAGCAATTGATCGGTATGCAAATGGCCCTTCATCACCGCCTGTGCTTTGCCTTCATGCACCAGTGCTACTGCACGGCCAGCCGCCTCGTCGTGGCTGGAAATGTCGATGATCTCGAAATTGCCAAGATCAGCGCCAATTTCATCAGCAGCAGCGTTGATCTTTTTGGCATCGCCGATCAGGATCGGGCCAATCAGCGTATGCTTGGCAGCCAGCAGCGCTCCGCCCAATGAATTGGCTTCCTCTGGCGCTACAACTGCCGTGCGGATGGCGGCGAGCGGTTCCGCTTTCTCCAGAAGTTTCTCGAAGTGCACATGCCGCCGAACCGTCAGGCCGGGGACCTCTGATGCCTCGAAGCTGAAGCTGCGCTCGGGTGCCAGCACTTCTGCTTCACCTTCGGCAACCAGAACACCATCGCCGCGATAGACCTTTGTTTCAAACCGGGCGACCCGATCTGGCAGTTTCTCGATGAGTTTGACCTTGGTGGTCATTTCATCGCCATCATGGATGCGATCGAGAAAACGCACAGACTGGCTGCGATACAGTGTTCCAGGTCCCGGCAACAGGTTTCCCAGCACCGCCGAAATGGACGATGCCACCCACATCGACGGCGCAGTCGCCCGTTCATCCTGCTCGCCATCGCCGTCACCATCCGACTTTGGCAGGTGCATCGGGTTGTGGTTGCCCGAGGCATTGGCAAAAACATAAAGGTCATCGGCGCGGCACAAGCGTTTCAATTCCGCTTCCATGCCGACAACGAGTGCATCGTAAGGTGTATTGGTCAGCATGGTCATTGAGCAGCTTCCACAGCTTTGCCCGGCACTTGTGGTGACGGAAGTTCGAAAAGTTCGCATATTTTCGTCAGGAGTTCGAGCGTCGCGGGTTCCATTTCGCTGTTCTCTCCCAAAATGTAGTCGACAATCTGCATGGCTTCATGCCGGTCCCTGGTGCTGGTCACCAATTGCGGCAACGAGGCCAGCGCTCCCTCCGGTTCAAAATGCACCACAAGGGTTTGCTCATGAATGAGCCTCGTGCGATCGGCTGCTTCAAGGTCGGAAAACGGCTTGCGTGAGGTCAGTACTTCTGACGAGCGCTCGAGACGATCACGGCGAACACTGGTTCGCGAGGACGCAAGCAATACCAGCATACGAACGACACCTTCGGCAAATCCGCCATGGCCAACCCTTTCAATTGCCGACAAGACTTCCGGCAAGGCTCTAAGCTCGCCCGGATCCTTGCGGGTACGTGACCTGCCATGGGACTTACCATACCAAATCGACAGCGGGCTGGCGAAAACCGAGAAGAAAGACATTTCAGTTGAAAATGCCCGGTAGTCGCGGATCATGTTCAAGCTTTGCTCTGCCATGCTTGCCATCAATCCCTCCCAGATCAAAAAGGGATTGTCAGGTGTCGCCTTCGAACGGGTCTCCCGCGCCTTGGCTGCATGACCGCTGACATCTGCCATCAGCGGGTTGTTTGTTGCCATCATTTGCCGCTGCATGCGCAGCGGATGCAGCGTCCGCGCCATTTCGCCCATTTCTTGTGTAACCAGCGACCGCAGCATCGGTCCGGTCGTTACGTCGTAGACTTCAGCGATGGTTTCCGACATCCGGGCCACTGCGGCGAAGGCGGCCTCTTCGCCACGTTTGTCATCCAGCGCCAGGATGTCATTCATCGTGCGTGCAACAAAATTCACCGTGAACTGCTTGTCCTTGCCGTCCCCGAAAACATCTTCAATGACCATTTCATACAGACCGGGCGGCAGCGCCTCTATGGTCTTTAGCGTCGATGCCATTTGCGTGTGTTCGCGTTTGGCCACCGAAGAGGAAACGAAAATGCCCAGGTGCCCGACATCATCATGCACCATGTAAAGAATGCGTTGGCCGCGAATTCGGATTTCCGTCTCGTCAGCATACGCGTCAACGATCCAGTTGAGCGCCTGTTGCGGCGGGGTGATGTTGTCGCCATGTGAGGCAAAAACAATGATCGGCGCCCGAATCTGTTTGAGGTCAATCGAGCGTCCGGTTTCAAGTCTGGCTTCGTTGCGTGCCAGCCTGTTGCCGACAAAAAGGTTTTCGACAATCCAGCGTATTTCCGCGCCAGTCATCAGGTAGAAGCCGCCCCACCACTTCTCAAATTCCAAAAAGCGCTCTACCGAGCCTTCCTTGTCGATGTCCGTATAGAGATCATAATACTTGCGAAACCAGGTACGGCCTGGATTGAGCATTTCAAAGTTCAGGACAAGGTTGGCACCATCGAACAGGCCGCCACCCAAATCGGCCATCAAAAGTGCAGGCATGACGCCGCCAACCGTTCCGCCGGCATAGCGCATCGGGTCTTGTCCCAGACGCCCGGACCAGTAGGACATCGGTGCACCGTTGAAAACGACCGGACCGGTTAGGTCGGGATATGTTGACGCGAGGATCGCCGTCGCCCAGCCGCCCTGGCAATTGCCAATGACAATCGGCTTGGGAGATTTGGGATGACGCTTGCGGATTTCCTGAAGGAAAGCTGCTTCCGCCCGCGTTACATTGGCCAGAACCTGGTCATCTGCCGGAACCGGTCTGAAAGCGACAAAATAAACCGGATGGCCGTCTGACAAAGCAACGCCAACCTGGCTGTCCGGCTTGAAGCCGCCAATGCCCGCGCCATGTCCGGCGCGCGGATCGACAATCACATAGGGACGCTTCCAGTCGTGGATCTTGATCCCTTCGGGCGCCAGTATTTTCAACAGGATATAATTGCTTGGCTGCGGCAACTTGGCGCCATCCACGACAATCTCGTAATCGTAGATCAGCACTGGTGGCGCGCCCGCCGCCTCGTGTTCAAGGAAAACATCGCCGCGCTGGCGCAGTGCGTCGAGTGTCAAAATACCCCGCTGCGAAGCGTCGAGCATGTATTCTTCAAATGCCTTGCCCATTTGGTCTTTCCCGGCCACCGAGGACAGCCGGTCAACCAGCCGCGAACTTTGTTCCTGAAACCCGTGGAACCAGTCTGCCTGGTCTTTTTGCATTCGGGCAGAATGCAGGCTGGCAACTTCACGCAACATGGCAATTTGATGCGACCACGCCTCAAAAGCCTGCATTCCCATGTTGGATGATCTAAAATCGGTCGCAGATTTCATTGGATTGTTCCTCGCCTGTGTTTTCGTCATGAAACAATGCTGTAGCCACCATCAATGGCGATCACCGACCCGGTGATGTTGCGGGCGCCGTCGCTGGCGAGAAATGCCGCGCAAGCGCCAACATCCTCAATGGTCGAGAGTTGATGGGTTGGCGCGCGAGCGGTCGCGTCGCGAAGCATTTCATCGAAGCGGTCAATGCCGCTGGCTGCCCGCGTCAAAAGGGGACCCGGTGACAGCGTGTTGACCCGGATGCCTTTGGATCCGAGCTCTGCTGCAGCATAGCGTGTCGCCGATTCCAGCGCCGCTTTCACCGGTCCCATGAGATTGTAATGGTCAACCACCCGCTGAGCGCCCTGGAAGCTGACCGTCATGCAAGAACCGCCACCTGCCATCAGCGGTTCTGCCCGGCGCAAGAGCCGCAGGAAGGAGTGAACCGACACATCCATTGCCAGCCCAAACCCCTCGCGTGAGCTGTCGATCACCCGCCCGTGCAGGTCATCCTTCGGGGCGAACGCAATGGAATGAACAAGGATGTCCAGTTTTCCCCACCGCTCTTCGATGCGGGAAAACAAGGCTTCGGTTTCATCGTCGCTGGATACATCAAGCCGCATTTGAATCTGGGCACCCAGATCCTGCGCCAAGGGCCGAACATGTGGCTCCGCCTTGTCGTTGAGCCATGTGACGGCCAGATCCGCGCCTTGTTCGCGCAATGCCTTGGCACAGCCAAAAGCAATCGAATGCTCATTGGCGATTCCAACCACCAGCGCCTGCTTGCCCGACAACATCGCCATGTGCCCATCCCTGCATTGTGCACTGCACGGTAGCGGGTCTGCATGACATTATGTTGTCTGTTCGAGATGGGGGGTAAGCCCGGGGACTCAGTCGCGCTTTTCTGTCTTGCGCGTCAGCGGACCGTCATCGTTGAGGATGCGCTCACCGGCACCGTCGAGGTCTTCGTATTGACCGCTGCTCAAGCTCCAAAGAAAACCTGCAAGACCCAGTAGCCCCAGAAACAAGGCAATTGGCACGAGAAGCAGCAATCCGGTCATGCCTTGGCTCCGATGGTTTTGCCCGGCGTAGCAACAAGCTCACGTTTCGTTGCCATTGTAGCACCATTCCGCCGCTGCAAACGCAACGAATTGGCCAGAACGATGATCGAGGATGTGGACATGGCAATGGCCGCAACCAATGGGGTTACCTGCCCGGCAAAAGCGAGCGGCACTGAAATGAAGTTGTAGGCTATCGCCAGTCCGAAATTCTGGCGCACGAGTTTTGCCGCTTGCAGCGAGATGTCACGCGCTTCAACGATTGCAGACAGATTGTTCCGGGTGAAGATGAAATCGGCAGCGAACCTGCCTGCATCCGAGGCGGTCGCCGGAGCGAATGATACGTGCCCGGCCGCCAGTGCCGGCGCATCATTGAGGCCGTCACCGACCATAAGTGTTTTGAGGCCCTGATCGCGCAACTGTTCCAGCCGGGCCATCTTCGAAGCAGGTGTCTCCCCGGCACGCCATTTGCCGATACCAACGGCCTTTGCAATCCTGCCGACAGCCGCTGGTGCATCCCCTGAAAGGATTTCACTTTCAATGCCCTGCGCGCGCAATACGGCAATGGCTTGCGCTGCACCGTCGCGAATGGTTTCGGCAATCGCGATGGCATGAGACATGCCGCCTTCGACAGCGAAAACGAGGCCTTCCCCGGCAGGTGCCACAGCTGCGATTTCGCCAACAAACGAAGCCCGGCCAAGCCGCGCCCGCCTGCCGTCAAATATGCCTTCCATGCCAAAACCAGCAACTTCAGTGATTGCCTCGCCCTCGATGGGAACAGTACCTGCAAGTGCCTGCGCCACGGCGCGCGAAGCAGGATGGGTGGAATTGAGCGCCAGGGCGCGGGCAATGCGCGCTTCCGCTTCCGGCAGGTTCGATACAGTTGCCAGCGCTTCACCTGTCGTCAGCGTGCCGGTCTTGTCAAACACGGCATGGTTGGCCTCGGCAAGCCTTTCAAGCGCCGAGCCGTCGCGCATCAGTATGCCGCTCTGGAACAACCTTCCGGCACCGATGACATGGACAACCGGGACAGCAAGACCGAGCGCGCAGGGGCAGGTAACAATCAAAACAGCGATCGCTGTATAAAGCGACTGGTGAAAATCGCCGGTGATCAGCATCCACATGACAAAAGCCGATGCACTGAGGATGTGAACGCTGGGTGCATACGCGCGAGCCATGCGGTCGGCAATGCGCTCATAACGTCCCCTGCCCTGTTCGGCCGCTTCGAGCATGCGCATCACTTCGGCAAGGAATGATTGGCTGGCCGGGCGCAAGACTTCCATATCCACCGATCCGGTCAGATTGAATGTTCCAGCTTCCACCGCATCACCAGCACCTGCCAGCACCGGTGCGCTCTCGCCAGTCACCAGCGAGCGGTCAAGTTCGGTGCTACCGGTCAATATCCTTGCATCGACCGGCATGCGCTCCCCTGCAGGCACACGCACCCGCATCCCCGGTTCGATCTCGTCCACCGGCACATAGCGGATATCGCCGGTTTCCAGGACAACCATGGCCCCCTTGGCGGCCAGCCTTGCCAGACCCAGCACGGAGCTGCGTGCCCGCTCGCGCATCAACTGGTCCAGATAGCGCCCGATCAAAAGGAAAAAAATCAGCGTTACGGCAGCATCAAAATAGGCTTCTGCCCCACCGGTGAATGTTTCATATAGGCTGAGCGCAACTGCCAGAATGACGCCAAGCGAAATAGGCACATCCATGTTGAGTTTGCGAACACGCAAGGCGGCAAGGGCGGAACGGAAAAAAGGCCGGCCGCAATAGGCAACGGTCGGCAATGCGATCATCGCCGAGACCAGATGGAACAGATCGCGCGTGGCGCCTTCCGCCCCTGACCAGACCGACACCGACAACAGCATGATATTGCTGGCAGCAAAGCCGGAAACGGCCAGCGCTTTCAACAGCTCGGAAGATTGCCGGGCCTGTTCGTGCGCCTGGTCTGCCATGTCGAGCGGCATCGCCTTGTAGCCAATTTTGCCGATCACATCGAACAGAAAGCCGGGCGCCCGCTCGGGACTGTCGAGCCGCACCGTCGCCCGGCGCAAAGTAAGGTTCACGCGCGAGGCAACAACACCTTCAACGCCGAGAAGTCCGTCCTCAATGGCACTGATGCAGGCACCACAGTGAATCTGCGGAATGGAAAATACGTACTCTGCAGTGCCATCGGGCATGACCCGGCCTGAGCGGCGCAGTTCCTCATCGCGCTGCCACAGAGCCAAGTCTTTGGTGTTGTTGGTGCATTCCGCTGCAAGTCCGGCGCCGCAACAGTTCATGGCAATTACTCCGCGACCGTGAAGCGCATCTTGTGCTGGAATGCAGTGCGGTCACCAGCAATTGCTGCAAGCTCCACTTGCCAGACACCGGCATTCAGCTGGGTGCGGGCCTTGTAAACCCCGGCTCCTGCGGCCTCAAACTCAACCTTGCGGTCATCGCGGGCAAAGGCGGGTCGGCCAATCATCGCGCTGATGCCCGAAGCATCAGCCGGGGTGCCGTCGGCTTTCAGGAGAGAAAGGGAAAGCACTCCGTCATTGTAGTCCAACTTGCTCTTCCATCCCAATTCCACCGAGCGCTGACGCTCTGCGGTAACTTCATTGAAACGCTGGCTCTCGACGTAAGAGTTTTTGACGACAAGTCCGGTCCAACTGCTGGCTGCAAAATAGGCCAAAGTCATGTTGACGGAGATGATGGTGCCGAAGAACAGAAACATCACGCCGATCATGTGCCATCCGGTGAACTCGTCCTGCGCGGTGATTTTGCGAAACACACTCATTTCTTTGGACTTTCGAAAATGGCCTCGTAAGTGTCCTGCTCAAAGGACTGCGTGTCTTCCGTGTGCAGCTTGAAGCGGGCCTGACCGGGAACCGCCAGTTTTGCCGGTTGGCTGATGTAGACTTTCAACTGGCGCAGCTTGTCGGGTTCCACCGCCAGCGAAAACGGTACGCCATCAGGCTGGTTTTCGCCATTGATTTGCATTGTGGCACCTGGCAGGCCCTCAAGTGAAAGAAAAATGACGCGCGGCTCAGGGATCATGTTCAGGATCTTGACCGTGTAGCCATTGCGTATGGAACCATCCGACAGCCGGACAAAAACCGGATTGCGGTCGTGTTGCACATTCACTTCCAGCCGGTCACGCGACAGGAGCGCATACAGCATCCCCAGACCGATGGCGCTCCAGGCGAGCAAGTAAATCAAAGTGCGCGGCCGCACGAAGATGCGCCAATCAAAGTGACGCACTACTTCGTGGAAATTGCCGCCATTGTTGCGAACGCGCGCCGGCTCAATCAGCTTGGTCTGCGGATTGGTTGCCACACCAACATTGTGGTTGTAGTCGCGCAGTGTTGTGTAGGAGATCAGGCTCTTTTCGCGCCCGACCTTTTCCATCACCGAATCACAGGCATCGATGCACAAAGCGCAGGTGATGCATTCAAGCTGCTGGCCGTTGCGAATGTCGATGCCCGTTGGACAAACAGCCACACAGGCATTGCAATCAACGCAGTCGCCCACTGCCTCGCTGACTGCCGCCGATTTTTTCACACCGCGCGAGCGTGGCTCGCCCCGCCAGTCATTGTAGGTTACGACAAGCGAATCCTCATCCAGCATTGCCGCCTGAATTCGCGGCCAAGGGCACATGTAAATACAGACTTGCTCGCGCATCAGCGCGCCCATGACATAGGTCGTTGCAGTCAGCACCGCCACCGTGGCATAGGCAACCGGCAGAGCCTGCAGGGTTACAAAATCACGAAGCAGGGTTGGCGCATCGGCGAAGTAGAAAATCCACGCGCCGCCCGTAGCCACTGAAATCAGCAGAAAAGTCACGTGCGTGGCCACCATCTTGCGCAGCTTGTCAAACGACCACGGCGCAGCGGCCAGTTTTATCTGCGCGTTGCGATCGCCCTGAATGAAACGCTCAACATGCAGGAACAAATCCGTCCACACGGTCTGCGGGCAGGCATAGCCACACCATGCCCGGCCCACAACGGATGTGACGAGGAACAGCCCGACCCCGGCCATGACGAGCAAGCCCGCGACGAAGTAAAATTCCTGCGGCCAGATTTCGATGGGAAAGAAATAAAACCGCCGGTTTGCGATGTCGATCAAAACGCCCTGATTGGGCGCATGGGCACCGCGATCCCAGCGAAGCCACGGCGTGATGTAGTAGATCGCCAGCGTGATCGCCATGATGATCCACTTGAGCCGACGGTAATTGCCGTTGATGGCCTTTGGAAAAACCTTCTTGTGCGCCGCATACATCGGCATGCCCTGGGCCTTGGCCGCAGTGTTGATTGCTTGCACATCGTGCTTTTCCACTTCGGCGGAAAAGCGGGCATTTCCGGAAATTGCCTGGTCGGTCATCTTGTCGTTCCTTGTTGCGCCAAGCCCTAAAGACTTATCGAAACCGCAGCGTTGATCCATGTCAACGAGGCCGGAAAACCAAAAGCCTGCGACACAAAGTGCCGCAGGCTTCCATGCCCATCAAGGCAGGCGTGATCCTCCGGGAGATTACTCTCCGCCGCCCAGCCCGTGAACATAAACGGCAAGTTGTTTGATCGCCGTTTCACCAAGGCGCGTACCCCACGCCGGCATCACGCCCTGTTTTGGCGCAACTATCTGGCTCACAAGCTGTGCATGTTCGCCGCCGTAAATCCAGATTGCATCCGAAAGGCGCGGCCCACCCAGTTCGCGCAGACCTTCCCCATTGTCTCCATGGCATGCCGCGCAATTCTCGGCATAAACGGTCTGGCCACGGCCCGCTGCTTCCGCCTCATGATCCTGCCCGGATATTTTCCGCACAAACCATGCCACATCCGAAATTTGTGCAGCTTCCAGAATGCCGTCTCGGCCAAATGCCGGCATTTCAGAGACACGGGTATCATCATCGCCTGGATGGCGGATGCCATGCTTCAAGGTGGTGTAGATGGCATCACCATCACCACCCCAGATCCAGTCGTCATCATTGAGGTTCGGATACCCCGGACCACCGGCAGCGCCGGAGCCATGACACTGGATGCAATAGACCTTGAACAATGATTGCCCACCCGCTTCGGCAATCGTCCGCATTTCCTCGCTTGCGAGGATCGTTGGAACATCTGCCGTTTCCAAAACGGACGCAGCTTGTGCCCGCGTTGTTTCCGCCGCCTTCATTTCCGCAGCGGAATCAGCCCTGCTGGACCATCCAAGTGTACCCTTGGTGTTGGTCGTAAGCATGGGCCAGGCCGGATAGAAAATCGTATATCCAAGTCCCCACACAATGCAGGCGTAGAAGGTGTAGAGCCACCAACGCGGCAGTGGATTGTTCAATTCCTTGATGCCATCCCACTCATGGCCGGTGGTTTCCGTGCCGGAGATTTCGTCTATTTCATGCTTGTCGGACATTGCTCAGTCCTCCTTGAACGGGATTTGCGCGGCATCGTCCGTGGCCTTTCGGCTGCCTGGACGAAAAGTCCAAAGCACGACACCAATGAAAACCAGGGTCATGTAAAGAAGACCCCAGCTGTCGGCGAAAGTACGCATCGCTTGATAATCAAGTTGCATTTCCGCCTCCCTCAACGCTGGTTTTCTTCGGCTTTGTAAGCCGAGAAATCGACAAGGGTCCCGATCATCTGGAGATAGGCGACGAGTGCGTCCATCTCGGTCAACCGGGCAGGATCACCGTCAAAATCGCCCACGACCGCCTTGGGGTAGCGGGCAAGAACACCGGTGGTATCGGCGTTGGGATCAGCCTGTGCAGCCATGTCGGCTGCAGCGTTCTCGACCATCTCGTCGGAATACGGAACCCCTACCCGCCGGTTGGCAATCAGGTGCCCGGACGGGTCTTCGACTTTGAGGTCGGTGGTTGCGAGGAACGAGTAGGACGGCATGATCGATTCAGGAACCACCGCGCGCGGCTCGATCAGGTGATCGACGTGCCATTGGTTCGAATATCGACCCCCAACACGGGCAAGGTCAGGCCCGGTCCGCTTTGATCCCCACTGGAATGGATGATCGTACATCGATTCCGCCGCAAGACTGTAATGGCCGTAACGTTCAACCTCGTCGCGGAAAGGACGGATCATTTGGCTGTGGCAATTGTAGCAGCCTTCGCGGACGTAGATGTTGCGACCAGCCAGCTCCAGTGGTGAGTAAGGTCGCATTCCCTCGACCTTCTCGATGGTGTTTTCGAGGTAGAACAGCGGTGCGATCTCGACCAGACCGCCGATGCTGACGACCAGCAGCGATCCCACGAGAAGCAATGACGCGTTTTTCTCGATGATGGCGTGTTTGCTTATGATTGACATGGTGCCAGCTCCTTATTCTGCAGGTGCAAGACGCACCGCTTCAGCGCCGATCGGAACTTCCGAACGAACGTTTCCGCGAATGGTCATGTAGAAGTTGAACGCCATCACGAGTGCCCCGGTCAGATACAGGAGGCCTCCGAGCATGCGCAGGACGTAGTATGGATACTTGGCCTGTACAGTCTCGACAAAGGAGTACACGAGGTATCCTTGGTCGTTGTATTCACGCCACATCAAGCCTTCCATGATACCCGAAACCCACATTACCGCAGCGTAAAGAACAATGCCGAGTGTCGCCAGCCAGAAGTGCCAGTTGACAAGGCGCAGGCTGTAAAGCCGTTCGCGGTTCCAGAGCTTGGGTACGAGGAAGTACATCGCGCCAAACGAGATCATGCCAACCCACCCGAGGGCGCCGGAATGAACGTGGCCGATGGTCCAGTCGGTGTAGTGGCTGAGCGAGTTCACCGCCTTGATCGACATCATTGGCCCCTCGAAGGTCGACATGCCGTAGAAGGCGACCGAAATCACCATCATGCGCAGGATCGGATCGGTGCGCAGCTTGTCCCAAGCGCCCGAAAGCGTCATCAGGCCGTTGATCATCCCGCCCCACGAAGGCATCCACAGCATGATCGAAAACACCATGCCAAGGGTCTGCGCCCAGTCAGGCAATGCGGTGTAGTGGAGATGGTGCGGACCGGCCCAGATATAGAGGAAGATCAGTGCCCAGAAGTGGATGATCGACAGCCGGTAGGAATAGACCGGACGGCCTGCCTGCTTGGGCACGAAGTAGTACATCATGCCGAGAAAACCTGCGGTCAGGAAAAAGCCGACCGCATTGTGGCCATACCACCATTGGGTCAGTGCATCCTGCACGCCGGAGAAAGCTGAATAGCTCTTGGCCCCAAGGAATGAAACCGGCATCGACAGATTGTTGACGATGTGCAGCATCGCAATGGTAACGATGAAGCTCAGGTAGAACCAGTTGGCCACATAGATATGTGGCTCTTTGCGCTTCAAAATCGTACCGAGGAACACCAGCAGATAGGCGACCCAGACAACCGTCAACCAAAGATCGACATACCATTCTGGTTCGGCATATTCGCGGCTCTCGGTGATGCCGAGCAGATAGCCGGTCGCCGCCATGACGATGAACAACTGGTATCCCCAGAACACGAACCAGGCCAGATCGCCGCCAAAGAGGCGTGCCCGGGAAGTACGCTGAACCACGTAGAATGACGTGGCTATCAGCGCATTGCCACCAAAGGCGAAAATGACTGCTGAAGTGTGCAACGGGCGCATCCGGCCGAAATTGAACCATGGCTCGATGTTGAGATCGGGCCATGCCAGTTGGGATGCCACGATGACGCCCACCAGGAAGCCAACGATGCCCCAAAAAGTGGTTGCAATCACCCCGTAGCGAACCACACCGTCCATGTATTCAGCTTCGTTGTTGGCTGCCGCATGGCCTGCCGGTGCGAAGCTGACACGCCGCATCAACACGAGTGTGCTGATCAGCAGGACTGCAAACAGGACGTAAGCGTGAACTCTGAATTCTGTATCTTGCGCAAAGGCAGCGCCCATCAGCGCAGCAAATGCAGCCAGTCCGACCAGGATGGCCTCGGTGGCATTCTTCATGGGTGGTCCTTTCCCGCCAGGATGCGCAATCCTCCAGCCCGAAATGCCGGATTTGCGATATTGGTTCATTCGCCTGCCCGGACAAAGGTCGCCTTGATTTGGATCAAGGAACCCGGCCCGTCCAACTGGATAATGTTTCAATGGTCCAACGTGAACCGGAGAAGCATCAATGGATACCAGCAAGATGGTGGCGGGAAAGGCGGGCGGGCTTGAACCGATGGCCATCCATGCTGAACTTGCCGGCAATCTTGCCATGTTAAGCGATATTTGCGGTAGGCTGGAAAAAATAGCAGACGGGCTGCCTGAAAAGGTTGACCCCGCACAATGCGCAGACTTGGCCCGCACGATCCACGAAACCGTATTGCGCGCGCATGCTTTTGAAGAAAACGTGGTTTTCCCCTACTTGCGCTCCATCACTCCCGACAATGGCCTGTCCGACACCATTGAGCGTTTGCGATTTGAGCATTGGGAAGACGAGAGCTTCGCGGCTGAATTGCAGGAGTCACTTTGCAGTTTTGCCTCTGGCCGCGACCGCAGCCATGTTGAAGCCCTCGCATGGATGCTTCGAGGGTTTTTTGAGGGTATGCGGCGCCACATTGCGTTTGAACGCGAGCACATGATGCCGCTGCTTGCCCGAGCGCAGGCATGAACGCGTTGAATCCCGAGCACATTCTGGCGATACACGGCGAATCGGTTCCACGCTACACCAGCTATCCAACTGCGCCGCATTTTCGCGACGGTATGGGTCCGGAAATTTTCACCGAGATGCTCGAAAGTCTGGATGCCGCCACGCCTGTGTCGGTCTACATCCACATTCCTTTTTGTGATCGCCTCTGTTGGTTCTGCGGCTGCCATACCAAGCAAACACTGCGTTACGATCCGGTTGTCCAATATGTGCGCCATCTGGTCGAAGAAATTGCACTTCTGAAACAAAAAACCGGCGGAAAACTACCCTTGGGTGCCTTGCACCTTGGCGGCGGATCGCCAAGCCTGCTTCACCCCGCCGAGTTTGTTGCGCTGCGCACCGCCCTTGAGGATGCATTCGACATCTTGCCAAATGCCGAGATTGCAATCGAGATCGATCCATCCGATTCAGGTGCTGCGTTCATTGAGGGTGTTCAAATTCTGGGCGTCACCCGGGCGAGTATCGGCGTTCAGGATTTCAACCCGGATGTTCAGGCCGCAATCAACCGTATCCAGACCTTTGAACAAACCTGTGATCTTGTGCTCGCGCTTCGCCAGGCGGGTGTAGCATCAGTGAACATTGACGCGCTTTACGGTCTGCCGCTGCA
>JBGSOG010000112.1:0-5823 GCA_041739225.1 Rhizobiaceae bacterium | reverse complement strand
TTGGGCTGTAACAACGCTCCAACCAAAGGAAACCAACATGACTTTCACCGTAACGCCGCTTTATGCCCTGCCACTGGCCTTGATCTATCTCGTCCTTTTCATGCGCGTTTCAGCGATCCGCTCCTCAACGGGCATTTCATTTGGCGATGGCGGCAACGCCACGCTTCTGCACCGGGTTCGCCAGCACGGTAATTTTGTCGAATGGGTACCTTTCGTACTTGTCCTGATGATCCTTGCCGAGGGCATGGCTGCACCAGCCTTGTACCTGCACATTTCAGGTGTCCTGCTGCTGATCGGTCGCATAGCCCACCCGTTTGGCCTCAAGCCGGACAATGCAGGCCACCCGCTGCGTTATGTCGGCAATGGCAGCAACATGCTTGCCACGCTCAATGCAATGGTTTGCCTTGCCGTCAACCTTGCCGGTGTCTGGCTCTGACATTCCCATTTTTCAACTCCCTTCAAAAGGAACATCACAATGAAATACATGCTTCTGATCTACAGTGATCCTGCCCGTGAACCTGCGTACGGAACGCCTGAATTCCAGGAAATGATGAGCGGCTTTTTCTCCTTAAACGAACAACTCAAGACCGATGGCGCACTTTTGGGTGGAGACGCCCTGAAAGGCATCGAAACAGCCACTTCGCTGCGGGTGAAAAGCGGCAAAGTCGAAACCATGGACGGACCGTTTGCCGAAACCAGGGAACACCTTGGCGGTTATTATGTGGTCGATGTTCCTGACCTTGATGCAGCCCTGAAGTATGCTGCCATGATCCCCTCGGCAAGTTTCGGAACGGTCGAAGTGCGTCCGCTGATGGATTATAATCCGGCGGGCTGATGCAGTGAACGGAATTGCTTCACAGGCCATTGGTGTTTCAAAAGCCATTGAAACCCTGATGCGGGAAGACCGGGGGCGGCTGCTTGCCGCCCTCGTTGCCCGTTTGCGAAACCTGGATCTGGCAGAAGAGTCGCTACAGGAGGCGATGATCTCGGCAATGCAGCACTGGGGCCGATCTGGCTTGCCTGCCTCGCCCATGGGCTGGCTTTTGAAAGTTGCTTTTCGAAAGGCGTTGGACCGCATCCGCGGGAGCAGCAGGGCTTCGAAAAACACTGGCGAATACGCAATGTTGGTGCCCGAGATGACCGAGGAAGAGCCCGACGAAATACCCGATGAACGCCTGCGGTTGATCTTCACCTGCTGCCACCCCGCCCTTGATCCCAAGAGCCAGGTTGCGCTGACCCTGCGGACCATTTGCGGCCTGACAACCGGTGAAATTTCAAGTGCATTTCTCGACACCGAGACAACGATGGGGCAGCGCATCAGCCGCGCAAAGACTAAAATCGCGAAAGCTGGCATCCCGTTTTCAGTGCCCGGTGCAGAAGACTGGGACAGCCGGTGCGAAACCGTGTTGACGACACTCTACCTGATTTTCACCACCGGCTATGTTGCTGGTCCCACCGAAGCGCGCGACTTGTGCGAAGAAGCCATTTTTCTTGGCAGGCTGCTCAACGTCCTTCGCCCGGCCCAAGCCGAGATTGAAGGCGCACTTGCCCTGATGCTGCTCACCGACACACGGCGCAAAGCCAGAATCGGGACGGACGGAGCCAGTGTGCCGCCGGGCGAGCAAGACAGGATGCTGTGGGACCAAACCAAACTTGAGGAGGGTCGCCTAGTCCTGGCAACTGCAGTCGCCCGGCTGAAACCGGGCCCATTCCAGATCAAGGCCGCCATAAGTGATTGCCAAATGGCAGAGGGTGGGCCGGACTGGAAGCAAATTGCACTGCTGTATCGCTCGCTGCTCCAACATGAGCCGAGCCCGGTGGTGCAACTCAATTGCGCCGTGGCGATTGCAGAAACGGGCTTTGCCGATATTGGCCTTGCCATGCTGGAGCCGCTTGGCACCGAGCTTGAAGCGTTCCAACCCTATCATGCTGCCATTGCCGATTTGCTTGCAAAAACTGGCCAGGAAACGGCGGCAATTGCAGCTTATGACAAAGCGATGGGATTGATTGTCGAGGGACCGGAAAGGCTGTTCCTGTCAAAGCGGCGGGCAGCGCTTTTGGTGCGGCAAATCTAGCCTGCGAAAATGCCAAAGGCCCCGCGCATGGGCGCGGAGCCTTTGGTTTTGCCTTTTACGCCGCCACCAGGGCGACGTTTACGCAGCGTGGATCAGGCGACCTGGTCGTAGCATTCGGTCTGGAAGTGCGCCGCATCAACAGCCGCTGCTTCCACGAACCAGACGTCTTCGGTCAGGACGGTTTCGCCGTTGATTTCTGCAACAGACTGCATCAGCCCGCGGCCTTCTTCGTCGGTGACCATCTGCATCTGTGTCGAGATCGATGTGACACCCGCATCAGACAAGGACACCATTTCGTCCTCGAACAGGATGCCGTCGCCATTGTCGATCCAGACGGCGAGGTTGTCGAGTTCGCTGCCGGTCAGCATGCCGTCGCCATCTGCGTCATGAAGAGCGAGCTTTTCGTAGCCGTTGGCGAACTTTCCGCCTTCGTCACCGAACAGGGCCGAGCCGTCGATGGCACCATCAGCACCGATCTTGGTCATGTCGACGAGGAAGCCGTCACCCTTGCCGTCCGACCATTCGATCTGCTCGTTCACGCCGTCGCCGTCGAGATCGAACGAGACCGTGTCGCCGATCGAGCTGATGTCCACCTTGTCCTGCGAGGTCGTCTCGCCGGTCACGCCGATCTCGCCGTCGCCGTTGAGGTCGAACATGATCGGGCTGTCATTGGTGATGTTGGTCTTGAAACCGGCATCGATGGTTACACAGCACGCTTCGCCCGAGATGTGGACTTCCTCGGTCGTGACAATGACCTTTTTGCCCCGCATCATGACCGAATCGTCGGTCTTCACCACGCTGGCGACATCGGAGTCGAGGGTTTCTGCCTTGTCTCCGAAAATGCCCGCTTCATTCAGCGCGACGTTCGAGCGCAGGTCGGTCATCCAATGCACATTGATGCCGGCCAGCGATGTGTTCCACATGGCCAGTTCCAAGCTGGTGGAATGGATCTGCACCTTGTAGCTGCCGGAACCGAGACCATCGAACTTGTAGAAGCCCGTGGCGTCAGCCTTGGTCGTGGCAACAACGTTGCCCGAACCATCCAGCAGGTTGATCTTGGCGTTCTGGATCACCTCGGCCACACCAGGATAGCGGGCGATCTCGCCCTTGTACTGGCCGGCGAAAAGGTTGCCCTCAATGCAGCCGTCGTTGTAGACCTTCTCCACCAGACCCGCATCCACGGTGCGGTTGGCTTCGCCTTCACGCAAGGTGATGGTGTCGGTGTGGCCGGTTGAGACGTTGACGTCGGAGTCGATGGCGTCAGCGCCGTTGCCGAAGGCGTCCTTGGCGGTCAGCTCATACTGGCTCGGAGCCGTGACGCCGACCTGGTAGTTGCCGGCTGCGAGCTTGTCGAACAGGTAGTTGCCCGAAGCGTCGGTCTGCTGGGTGGCAATGACGTTGCCGTTGCTGTCCTTGAGCTGGACCGTGACATTGGCCACACCAGCTTCGCCGCCATCCTGCACGCCGTTCTGGTTGGCATCGAGCCAGACGCGGTCACCGATCGAGGCGGTTGCCGGAACGTCTTTGTCGTTGAGGTCGATGCAGACATTGGCCGTCGCGGTGCCGCCATTGCCGTCGGTGATCGAGTAGTCGAACGTCACGTTGTCAACGCCCGATACCGGCTCCACGGACAGCGTGCCATTGGCATTGACCTTGACGAGGCCGACGCCGTCAACCCAGGTCGACCAGCCGGCCTGCATGGCAACGCCGTTGATCGCCGACACGGAAATCGCGTCGCCATCTGCGTCGCTGTCATTGCCGAGCACGTTCACGGTGACCGGCGCGCCCTTGTCGGCTGCCAGATAATCGTCGATGGCCACGGGACGGGTGTTGGTTGGCGCGGTGGCCGGCTGGCAGATGCCGTTGACGGTTGCGGTCGAAGACCCGCCCTTGCCGTCGGTGATGGTGTAGTGGAAGCTGAACGGGCCGGGATTGAACGCTTCAACAGCCAGAGAACCGTTGTCGTTGACTTTGACCAGGCCGACGCCGTCCACCCAGGTTGACCAGCCAGCCTGCATCTCAACACCGTTGATCGCGGTAATGGAAAGCGCGTCGCCGTCAGCGTCGCTGTCGTTGGAGGTAACAGCAATCGTCTGCAAAACGCCTGCGGTCACAGTGTAAGAATCGTTTGCTGCCACCGGCGCATTGTTGGTGCCCGGTACGACCGGATCACAAGCGCAAGCGACGAGGCTGTTGCCCTGACGCTCGAAAGCTGCATCCAGGAACTGGACTTTTTCAATATTGTAAAGGATGTCGAAAGCGCCGCTCGCAACATGCCAAACGACGATGCCGCCATCGCTTGTGATGTCCATTCCATAGTCAGCAGCTTTGCCGCTGATGCAGAAAATGTCGTAGCCATCCGATCCGGTGAGGAACTGGGTTGTTCCGGCATTGTCGTGAAGAAGATTGCTTGTCATGTTGGTAACTCCCATGTGACCATCCGTGCCGCAGCGGCGCCGCGTGCTGACAGAATGGATGCATGGGATGTGCCAGTGGCGGGCAGGACCGGTATTTGGCCGTTATCTTTTTGATTTCATTGAGATACAATCATTGGCTGAACAAGCTGCGCCACAAACTACCACAGTTGCGTGCCGCTGCGGAACATCATTGACGTAACGGAATGGCACATTATCGCCAGGCTGTCTCGAATTGGTACAACTGCAAGTGCCACAGGCATGCAGTTTATTTTGCGAAAGCCTTTGCCCCCGCCACACAGGCCACAACTGCCAAGGTGACAAGGACCATCCCCGGGCTGACCTTTTCCCCAAGCAACAGTGCTGCAAGCATAAATCCGAAAAACGGCTGCAACAACTGCAACTGCCCCACAGCCGCAATGCCCCCTTGCGCAAGACCCCGATACCAGAAAACGAAACCGATGAGCATGCTGAAAACGGATACATAACCCAGTCCCGCCCAGCCTGAGATTGAAATACCTGAAAAAGTCGGTGGCATTGTGAGCAGCGCCAGAACGGCCATCAGCGGCAGAGACAACACCAGCGCCCAAGATATGACTTGCCAACCGCCCAGCTTGCGCGACAACTTTGCCCCTTCCGCATAACCAAGGCCGCAAACGACAATTGCCGCAAGCATCAATGCGTCACCCAAAATCGAGACTTCCAATTGCTGCGTCAACGCAAAACCAACCACCAAAGCACTTCCAAGGCAGGAAAAAACCCAGAACGCCAAGCGCGGATTTTCACCGCCACGGATCACACCAAATATTGCGGTAGCCAAAGGCAACAGGCCGGTAAAAACGATCGAATGCGCCGATGTGATGTGCTGCAAGGCCAAAGCCGTCAGCAGTGGAAAGCCAACCACGACGCCAAGTGACACGATGAACATTGACGGGATGTCCTCCCGCTTCGGCCAGGCTTGCCTGAACGCTGCCAGAAGGCCAATTGCAAGGATTGCCGCAATCGTGGCACGGGCAAATGTCAAAAACAGCGGATCAAATTCGGCCACGGCCACCCGGGTTGCCGGCAGTGACGCGCTGAAAATCAAAACTCCCAAAAGGCCGTTCGCCCAACCGGTGTAAGAACTTGTGGGCGCAGTCATCGAACTTCCGGTCTTTGGCAGGTTGCTGTTTCGGTAACCGCAGTCGGGAGTATCCTCACTCCCACTCGATTGTCTGAATCTCGCATAAGTGTTTGAAAACTCGATGGTAAGTACCCGGTCTGACGGTCATTCTCCGACTGTGAGGCCGTCAAAATGCTACGCTTTTGATTTCATTGAAAAAACTGCCAGAAAA
>JBGSOG010000100.1:0-50756 GCA_041739225.1 Rhizobiaceae bacterium | reverse complement strand
GAAGGCCTGCCATCGATCACTTCCGAAGAAGGCCTCAAGATCTGCTGGGGCTGATGCCCTCGCAAGAATTTGAGAGTTGAAATGCTTGAAGGGCGACTGTTAAGGTCGCCCTTCATCGTAAGGCGCGGGAGGAGACTGCGCTGTCGTGAGGGGAAAAGGCCATGAGTGACACCGGGCAGCCTGTAAAGGTGATTTCCGATTTCGAAGCACAGTTGAACAAGGCAGACGCCAGTGTCGCCAGTTTCGACACCAGCCATGACAGCCTGCTGTTCCGCCTGCGGGCGTTCCTGCACACCAACCCGACAGCTGTTCCCGTCGCGGTGCTGGTGGTCAGCATCATCCTGTTCGGCTTCACCGCCGGCGAGCGGTTTTATTCGGTCACCAATCTTTCGCTGGTGCTCCAGCAGGTCACGGTTATCGGCATCATCGCCATAGCCCAGACCATCATCATTCTCACCGCCGGCATCGACCTGTCAGTTGGCGCAATCATGGTGCTTGCTTCCATCATCATGGGCAAACTTGCCGTCCAGTCCGGTATTCCTGTTCCGCTGGCCGTGTCGGCGGGCGTCGCTGCAGGTGCAGCGATGGGTTATCTCAACGGGGTCTTCATCACCCGGCTTCGCCTGCCACCGTTCATCGTCACCCTTGGCACGCTGTACATCTTTTCGGCGCTGAAGATTTGGTACTCCGAATCGGAATCGATCCGTGCGACTGAAACCGAAGCAATTGCTCCCTTGCTGATTTTCTTCGGCAACAAGGTCAACATTCTGGGCGCCAACATCACCTATGGCGGTATCTCCTTCATCCTCCTGGCGATGGTCATGTGGTATTGGCTCAACCGTACCGCCTGGGGCCGCCATGTTTACGCAGTTGGCGACGACCCGGAATCGGCTCTGCTTGCCGGCATCCAGACCGACAGGATTTTGCGCTCGGTCTACATGATCGCGGGAGCCATTTGTGCCTTTGGCGGTCTCGTGCTGATTGGGCGCGTTGGCGGCACCGTGACACCGCTGGCCGGTGAAACCGCAAACCTTGATTCAATTACGGCGGTCGTGATCGGTGGTACGTCACTGTTTGGCGGCCGGGGTTCCATCGTGGGGTCGGTGCTCGGAGCATTGATCGTCGGCGTGTTCCGAAACGGTCTGTCGCTTTCGCGGGTCGATGTTTTGTGGCAGGATTTCACGGTCGGCATCCTCATCATTGCCGCTGTTGCGCTGGACCAGTGGATCAGAAAGGCATCGGCTTAAACCATGGCAAAAACAGTCAGCAAATCCGTGCCCAAGGCAAAGCCGGCCAAGTCACAAGCCGCCAAAACGACTGCCAAGGCAGCGGCGACGAAGTCCGCCGCGCCAAAGAAGGTTCCCGCTCAACCAGTTGCGCATTCGGCAGCCGTTGCGCCGGTAGTCGAGCCAATTTTGACCACCCGCAATCTGGTCAAGCGCTATGGTCGTGTGACCGCGCTCGACCATGCCGATTTCGACCTTTATCCCAATGAAATCCTTGCGGTCATTGGCGACAACGGCGCGGGCAAATCCTCGATGATCAAGGCGATCTCCGGCGCAGTTGTGCCAGACGAGGGCGAAATAAAGCTCGACGGAAAGCCTGTGCACTTTGCCACGCCGCAGGCGGCGCGCGATGCCGGAATTGAAACCGTCTACCAGAACCTGGCGCTTTCACCCGCCTTGTCGATTGCCGACAACATGTTCATGGGCCGGGAAATCCGCAAACCGGGCGTGATGGGTTCGATATTTCGCATGCTCGACCGATCGGCCATGGAAAAAATTGCCCGAGACAAACTTACCGAACTGGGCTTGATGACCATCCAGAACATCAGCCAGCCGGTGGAAACTCTTTCCGGTGGCCAGCGTCAGGGTGTTGCTGTTGCCCGCGCCGCTGCCTTCGGGTCGAAGGTGGTGATCATGGACGAGCCAACAGCTGCACTTGGCGTCAAGGAATCGCGCCGCGTTCTTGAGCTCATTTTGGACGTGAAACGTCGCGGCCTGCCGATCGTGCTGATCAGCCACAACATGCCGCATGTGTTCGAGATCGCAGATCGCATACACATCCACCGGCTTGGCAAACGCCTGTGTGTGATTGATCCCAAGGAATATTCGATGTCGGATGCAGTGGCATTCATGACCGGGGCCAAAACGCCTCCCTCACAAGCCATGTCCACCTGAAATTCAGGAATGCCGGATGGAAGTAGAAGCCCTTTGCAATGAGATACTCAAGCGGGCATCCGGCAAAAAGCGGCTCATGGTTGCCGTGGTTGGTGCACCCGCTTCGGGAAAATCAACGCTGGCAGAGCTCACTTGCACGCAATTGAACCGCAAAACGGCAAGCAGTGCGGCGGTGGTGCCAATGGACGGGTATCACTTCGACAATTGTGTTCTCGACAGGCTCGGCTTGCGCGCCCGCAAAGGCGCTCCTGAAACCTTTGACGCACATGGCTTCGGCGAAATGCTTGCCCGGTTGCGCAAGGCGGAACGTGACGTGGCCATCCCTGTGTTTGACCGCAGTGCTGATCTTGCACGGGCTTGCGCAGAAATCGTCAGCAAAGACACCACGATCATTCTGGTCGAAGGCAACTACCTGTTGCTCAATGCCGAGCCGTGGAAACACTGCGAGAAGCTTTTTGACTTCACGATATTTCTGGAAGTCCCCGAAGAAGTGCTTTTTGAACGCCTGATAGACCGCTGGACTGCGTATGGCCTCACGCTCGAGGATGCTCGCCAGAAGGCGCTGGCTAATGACATTCCCAACGCCCGACTTGTAGCCAGCCATTCGCTGATGGCCGACATGATCGTGGAAAACCACTGATTTTCAACCCATCGTCTCGAGGCTGGCGAAACCTTCCGGCGCGCCTTCCTCGCCAAACGGCGTTGCGACTTCCACAAAGGTATCGGGATACAACCCGTTGAACCTTGTTCGCAATGACAGCGAATAGGCGCCGATATGACCGATTTCGATCCAGTCGCCAGTGTCGACCGTTTCCGGCAGCCAGAACGGGCGCGACAGGATGTCGACTGAATCGCAGGTTGCCCCGCAGACCTTGAACGGTACGATGGTCTTGGGATCGCCATTGCGGCTGCGAATCGCCGGATCGGGAATGAACCGTGCCGGCAAGGTGATCTTGCCGGTCCACGAATCAGACAGTGATGCCCAGATGCCGTCATTGATGTAAAGCCGCCGACCTTTCCTGAGCAAAACCCGCACGATCAGCGAGAAAGCGCGTGCAACGATAACGCGGCCCGGTTCGGCGACGAGTTCGGTGTCGGCAAAGCCCCATTCCACAATGTCGCCGCGCAGACGCCCCATCAATTGCCCCAGCGAGGGCATTTCAACCTTCTTGCGCTTGGGGTCATGACCGTACTCAGCCGGAAAACCGCCACCGACATCCAACGCTGCAATGGGTACGCCAGCACGGTTTCGCACCCAGTCGGCGGAAGCCAGCGCCCGTTCATAGGTGTCGGGATCCTCGATCTGGCTGCCGACATGGAAGCACAGACCCAGCCGGTAGCCATTGCGATGCAGCCGTTGCAGCAACTCGATGGCTTGTGATGGTGACGCGCCGAACTTTTTGGAGAGTTCGTAAGCCGCACTGCCCTTGGTCTGGATGCGAACAAAAACCGTGATGGTGGCCGGGTTGATGTCCAGACCCTGCACGATCTTGTGCACCTTGGTGATCTCGTCTTCATGGTCGATGACAAGGGTGCGGATATTGTGGGTTTCGAGCGCAAAGCGGATATCGGACTGGGCCTTCACCGGGTGCATGTACAAAAGCTCCGCATCCTTGGAGAATTTGCGCACCGTCTCAATTTCGGCCGGTGAAGCCACGTCAAATGCCTTCACACCCGCTTCGACCATGGCCTTGACGACGATGTCCTCACCATTGGTCTTGACCGCATAGGCGGTTTTGCCGGGAAACATCCCCATGAATTGGCGCGCATCCTCGGCGAGCACTTGTGGCCTGAAGCAATAAACCGGCTGGTCCGGCCGCAGGGTGAGTGCCGCTTCGACGGCAGTGTTGAATTTCTGCATGACCATCCCTTGAAAAACGCCGCTGCCTGAAATCACCCTAGAAGATTCGGCAACGTCATTACAGGGCTGCTCTTACCAATAGACACCGCCATGCAAAAGCCGGATACGCGGCTTGCCTTCCGGTGGGCAGAGCGATCCTTCACATGCCGGAATATCCCCGTTGTGCTGGTTCAACTGCGAAATTTCGGCAAATCCCAACAAAGACGAGTGATCGGGCAGCGCAAGGGAAGGATCGCGCCCAAAGATTGGTTTGATCCTGGGGACCACAGAAGGCGCTCTGCGCACCGTCGGCCCCGCAGACGCTGGTACTTGGCCAGTTTCTTGCCCCGGTTCTTTCATCGCCATCAACCGCCCGATCCGGTCTGCAGTGAGCGGATGGGTTCGCAACAATGAAGGCTGCGGGTTGCGACTGCCGGGCAAGACCATGCCCTCCCAGTGCTGTCCCTGTGCCGCTTCAAGTTTGCGCAAGGCGTCTGCCAAACCGTCGGGATCTCCAGTCAGCATGACAGCGCCAAGATCGGCATCAAATTCGCGCGTTCTGGACAGGGCAAGTTGCAGCAATCCGCCAAGAGTGGGAGCGGCAAGCAACAGCAGTACCGCAGGCCAAGGTGCAAATCCGGCTTCCCCGGACATCATCGCCGGCAAGTTGAGCAAAAGGCTGACAATGCCAAAGGTGGAAAGCAACGATGTAAAGCGGCTTACCATGTCGGCAATTGCCATCACCTTGATGTCGCCATTGACGATGTGGCTCACCTCGTGCGCCATCACTCCGGCGAGTTCGCGTTGTGTCAACGAACGGATCAGCTTGTCGGTAAAACAGACCGCCGAATCGCCGGTTTTCCCCACCGCAAAGGCGTTCATCATGTTGGACGGCAACACATACAATTTCGGTCGGGCGGGAAGTCCTGCCCGTTCGCTCAGCGCATCAAGGATTGCGTGCCCTGCGGGAAACTGATCACGATCCACCGGATGTGCCTTGTACATGCGCAGCACCAGCGCAGGCGAAACCCGGCTGGCCATGAACAGGCTCACTGCGGCAAAGATCGCCGCCTGAAATATTCCTCCCGGGCCCAAAAACAGCCAGGCACAAGCAATGAACAAGGCCAGCGAGCCGCCCACCAGCAAAACAGTGTGCAACCAGTTCAGGAACCGGTGTCGCGTCTGGGCAAAATTGTTGACCTGCATGAATGATTCCCGCCTCGCCTCGTTTCGTTCAACAGAGCCCCATATATGGACATGCTGCGCGCCCGCTTCAAACAGGGTTAACGCTTTCCAAAGCAGGCGCTAGTATGTTGGTGCTTTGACAGACATTCATGGCTGGAAAAACATGATCCGGATGCAGAAAACTTTGCGACGCATGCTTGTTGTTTCGCTGGCTCTTTCCTTCGCCGCACCGCAAAAGGTGCTTGCCGAACAGCCGGCCAAACAGGCCTTTGGATCGCAGGCGCTGCCCGCTGACGCCAAGCCACAATCGGTTGGTTTTTACTCGCGTGGCTGCATGGCGGGCGCAGTGGCAATCCCGGTTGATGGCCCGGACTGGCAGGTCATGCGGCTTTCGCGCAACCGGCGATGGGGCCATCCGGCGCTGATTGCCACCATCGAAAAACTGTCAATCAAGGCAAGGCAGGACGGATGGAACGGCCTGATGGTCGGCGACATCTCACAGCCGCGTGGCGGGCCGATGCTGACCGGCCATGCCTCGCACCAGATCGGGCTGGATGCCGACCTTTGGTTCATGCCAATGCCCAAAGAGCGTCTGAACTACCAGCAGCGCGAGGAATTGAGCGCGGTCTCCGTGCTCAAGGACAAGTCGAATTACGTTGATGACAAACGCTGGACGCGTGCGCATGAAGCGCTGCTGCGCAACGCTGCCAATTTTCCCGATGTCGAGCGCATTCTGGTTCATCCCGGCGTCAAGAAAAAACTGTGTGACACGGTCAAGGGCGACCGTTCCTGGCTTGCCAAGGTGAGGCCGTTTTACGGGCATAATTACCATTTTCACTTGCGCATTGGCTGCCAGGATGGCTCTCCCGCCTGCAAGAAACAGGCGGAAGTGGTGCAAGGCGAAGGTTGCGACAAGTCGCTTCAATGGTGGTTTGACGTGGCTCTGGCACCCAAGAAAAAGGCAGCGAAACCCGACAAACCTGAAAAGCCGCCCAGGCCGATGATGGTTTCCGATTTGCCTGCAGCCTGCGCGCAAATTCTGGGCGCACCGGCCAAATCGCCGCAAAAAGCCGAGTACAAGATCCGGGAAACAGCTTTTGCTGCTCCGCCGCTTGACATGCCGGCGTTCGACCCGGTTTTGGCCGCCAAGTCACGCCCGATCGAAGCCAAGGGTCCGGTTGCAGCCAGCCCGGCGCCGGTTGCGCAAAACACCGACCCATCAGCAGCCACGGACGGCACCAGAACGGAGGCTGTCCCGGTGCCGGTTCGCCGTCCGAAAGCTGACGTCGGCGGCTGACGCTGTTGCCAGCTTCAGGCGGTGACGCCGGTCCCGATCGGGCAAGCGACGCCGGTGCCGCCCAGCCCGCAATATCCTGAAGGATTTTTCGCCAGATATTGCTGGTGGTATTCCTCGGCATAAAAATATGCGGGCGCGTCTATGATTTCGGTGGTGATCCCCGATTCACGTCCGGCCTTTTGCAGCGCATCGCGATAGGCATTGCGGGCCGCCAAAGCCGCATTTTTCTGCGCTTCGCTGGTGACATAGATCCCGGAGCGGTACTGCGTGCCCACGTCATTGCCTTGCCGCATGCCCTGCGTCGGGTCGTGCGATTCAAAGAATGTCTTGAGCAGTTCGCCAAAGCTGATTTTGGCCGGGTCAAAAACCACCATCACCACTTCATTGTGGCCGGTCAGCCCGGTGCAGACTTCCTGGTAAGTCGGATTTTGCGTATATCCGCCGGCATAGCCGACCGAAGTGACATGAACGCCCGGCAGTTGCCAGAACTTGCGCTCGGCACCCCAAAAGCAGCCAAGACCGAAAACCGCCGTCTCCATGCCTTCGGGATGCGGTCCCTTGAGCAGCGAACCATTGACAAAATGGTGGCTGGCGGTCGGCTGCACCTGCGCCCGTCCAGGCAAGGCATTCTCGCGTGGTGGCAATTTCAGTTTGTTGTTGAGCATGTTGAGCAGAAACATGATCTTCCTTTCCGGTCGGGTTTCGCGACCTGTTGAAACGTTATGCCCCGAAATTTTCCTGCCAGCGGCGGCGGCGACTGCGAACCGCCATGGCGAAGATCACCGCAAACAGCGCAAAAACTGCCCATGTTGGCACAGACAATGCGCTTTCGATCACCGGTGACCAAAGATAGGGATGCAAATTTGTCGTCACAAACTCGCGCAACACTGCCAACGAATCGGGCGAGTATTGCAGCCAATCGGTCTGCAACGGTGTCAGGACGAGTGCCTTGTCGGCAATCGAGCGCGTCAAATCCAGCACACCTGTGATCAACGCGATGGCAAAACACACAAGGCTGGCCAGCCTGAAGATTAGTCCGAGCATGTCAAATCTGCTTTCGTGGGGCGCGGCAAACCCATGGCGGCGCGCTGTCTGCAATGTAGGTGCGCTGATGCCGATTGGCAACGCGGCGGGAAATCGCTCACTCATTTGTGCATTGGCCTTGCAGCGGGCGCGCCAACTTGTATAAGTGCGCCGCTCTTAACAGGAATTGCGGATGTTGCCGCTCCGTCACAAACCCACTCGGGTAACCGCCGGGTGCGTATAGTTGGAGAGGTGGCGCAGTGGTTTAAGGCGCCCACGGCATGGCTCTTGTCCATGCCGGATACTTTGGGAGGCGTGCGCCTTCCTTGAAACCACTCGGGTAACCGCCGGGTGCGTATAGTTGGAGAGGTGGCCGAGTGGTTTAAGGCGCACGCCTGGAACGCGTGTGTGCGTGAAAGCGTACCGTGGGTTCGAATCCCACCCTCTCCGCCAAATCTTATATCCTTGCCATGATTGACAGCGCCAACCAGCCCGCCGCCGCCTGCCGGGATTGCACCAGCAGCTGACGGAGTTGTTGCAGACACTCACTGCCTTGTCGGCCGGTTGCGAACATATGAATGCCATCGGGAAACCACGGTGTGCAGCCCATGCAAGACCTCACCCCTCGGAGACCGGGGCGGCATTAGCGCCGGGCGTAGCGATTGTTGATCTGGATCATCCTTTCCCTTGGACAAAGCCTGTAACGACGAGACTGCAAGTTTTGTCGCCGACAGCACCCACGCAGGCAACCATTTCCGATCTGCCAGGATCCGGGGCTTGCCGGACAATGCTGCTATTGTGTGAGAGAAAAACCCGATGCTGCAGGATCGCCTTAACGTGGCATTGTTGGCTGTTGCACTGCTTGGCCTGACGTCCGGTCTTGTATTGTGGTTGGCTGGACAAGCAGGATTTGCATCCATTGCCTGGGCCGTCGGCGTGGTCCCCGTGCTGGTCTCGCTGGCTGTCGAGATCGTTCGAAGTCTCGCCAAGGGAGAGATCGGGCTTGACATCGTTGCAGCCCTGTCGATGACGGCAGCTCTGGTGTTCGGCGAGACGCTCGCGGCAGCAGTGGTCGCACTGATGTATTCGGGTGGAGCCTTCCTTGAAAGTTTTGCCGAAGGCCGAGCGCGCCGCGAAATGAGCGATCTGCTCTCGCGTGTGCCCCGCACAGCGACCCGCCACCAAAACGGCACCCTGGATGAGGTGTCGCTCGATGCCATAGAGCCGGGCAACCTGCTGTTGATCCGGCAAGGCGATATTGCCCCGGTGGACGGTGTTGTCGAAAGCGCGGGTGCCGTGCTCGACCAATCCGCCCTGACGGGCGAGTCGATGCCAGCCCGGCTGTCACGCGGACAAGATGTGATGAGTGGTTCGTCAAATGCCGGGGAAGCCTTCGATCTGCGGGTCACCCGCGCCGCGTCTGACAGTACTTACGCCGGTATCGTCCGGCTTGTTGAGGCGGCGCAAAAGTCGAAAGCGCCGATGGCCCGGCTCGCCGACCAATGGTCCCTGATGTTCCTCGTTGTCACAGTGGCGTTGGCTGCCGCTGCATGGTGGTTCACCGGCGATCCGATCCGCGCTGTAGCGGTGCTGGTGGTGGCAACGCCTTGCCCCCTTATTCTCGCCGTCCCGGTTGCATTGGTGGCGGGCCTTTCACGGGCGGCGCATTTCGGTGTGCTGATCAAGGGCGCAAAGCCGCTGGAAGCGTTGGCCCGCATAAAGACGCTTATCCTCGACAAGACAGGCACGCTGACTGACGGGCGGCCGCAGATAGTGTCCATACGGCCGCATGGCAGGTATTCGAAGCAAAAGGTTCTGCGTTTGGCCGCAGCGCTTGATCAGGCATCAAAACATCCGGTTGCACAGGCGATTGTCGCGGCAGCGCGAGCCGGCGGCGCTGTCCTGCCGATCCCGCAAGACGTGGTCGAAACACCGGGAGAGGGCGTAAGCGGGATCATCGAAGGGCAAAAGATCGTCGTGGGTGGCGCGGCGTTCGTCGCGGCGCAGACCGACCTTGCATCGGCAGGCAACAAGGTCATTGCAGCAGGTTCGGTTGTGGTATCGCTGGCAGTGGACGGCAAACTGGCGGGCCACATCGTCATGGCCGATGCGCTGCGGGCCGGCACACCGGAATTGCTGGCCGGGCTGCGCTCATTGGGGATCGAGCGCATTTTGCTGGCAACCGGCGATCGTCGGGCTGTCGCCGAGGAAGTGACAAGGGGTTTGGGGCTTGACGCCGTCCGCGCCGATTTGACGCCGGACCAGAAGGTGTTGCTGGTTCTGACAGAGCGCAAGAACGGCCCGTTGATGATGGTGGGAGACGGGGTCAACGATGCACCGGCCCTTGCCGCCGCCGACGTTGGGGTGGCCATGGGTGCACGCGGCGCGGCAGCTTCGGCTGAAACGGCCGATGTCGTTCTGCTTGTCGATCATCTGGACCGGCTTTTGCCGGGGATCGAGGTGGCGCAGCGCTCTCGCCGGATTGCCCTTGAAAGCGTTTCGGCAGGGATCGGATTGTCGATGTTGGGAATGGTCGCCGCGGCCTTTGGCCATCTGACCCCCGTTCAGGGTGCACTTTTGCAGGAATTGATCGACGTAGCGGTCATCCTGAACGCGTTGCGGGCGCTCAGGATCAATCCCGAAAAAGGCGCATGGGTCGGGCAGACAAATCGCCGCGCTTCGATCGCTTCTGTGCGACCGACTGCCAGGAAACCTCTGAAAGGAACAAATGGATGAGCAGGCTTTCACATTTCGAAGTCCACATGGTTCACCGCATCGGCTGGCTGCGGGCGGCTGTGCTGGGGGCGAACGACGGCATTGTTTCAACAGCCAGTCTGGTTGTCGGGGTTGCCGCTGCCGGTTCGGGTCGTACCGAGGTTCTGATTGCCGGCCTCGCCGGACTTGTGGCGGGGGCAATGTCGATGGCGGCAGGCGAGTATGTTTCGGTCAGCTCCCAAACCGATGCAGAACAGGCAGACATCGCACGCGAGACACGGGAATTGGCTGCATCGCCCGATACCGAACTGGAAGAGCTGTCGCAGATATACCGTGCGCGCGGTCTTGACGAGACCCTTGCAAAGCAGGTTGCCGTGCAGTTGACCGCACGCGATGCCCTTGCAGCGCATGCGCGTGACGAACTAGGAATATCCCAGACCGTAATGGCTCAGCCAATCCAGGCGGCCGTGGTTTCTGCCCTGACATTTGCGCTCGGCGCAGTAATACCACTGATCGTGGCCTTTCTGGCACCCACAAGCCAGATCAGCCTCGTCGTGTCTGCAACAACCTTGCTCGCTTTGGCCGGTCTGGGCGGTCTGGGCGCATCCGCTGGCGGCGCGGGCATTTTGAAGGGTGCCGCCCGCGTGACGTTCTGGGGTGCTTTGGCCATGGCTGCCACGGCAGGCGTTGGCATGATTTTCGGTGTCGCCGTCTGAAACTGGAAAGACAAAACCGGCGTGCCGAAACAGCTTGTTTTTGCAAATGGAAGCACGGAACCGGGCGCAATCTGCAATCCTGATCTGAATCAAGGCTGCGCCGCGCCGGATGGTTCATGCTGGCCACAAGCAGATGGATGCACCGGCAGCTTGCCGTGCGCATTCTGAAATACAGGAGATGGCGATGCAGGGCTATGTTGCCGACATTGAGACGCTCACCGAAAAAAACGGCGATTTTCGCAAGGTGCTTTATACCGGCCCGCACCTGCAGCTGGTCCTGATGGCGCTGAACCCCGGCGAGGATATCGGCGTGGAGAAGCACACCACCCACGACCAGTTTTTCCGTATCGAAAAGGGACAGGGCGAGGTCGTGATCGACGGCAAAACCCACAAGGTCAAAAGCGGCGATTGCATCATCGTGCCTGCGGGAGCAGAGCACAATTTGAGCAACACCGGTGAAAAATCCCTGCGGATTTACACGCTTTACGGCCCGCCCAACCATGTTGATGCATTGGTGCAGGCAAGCAAAGCCGAAGCATTGGCTTCGCACGAGAAGTTCAACGGTGTCACCACTGAACTTGCCCCGTGACACTGACAGGAAGTCTGCTCAGCCGCGAGGTTGTGCCATTCTACTTGTCTCTGCTGGCTTTGGCCGCAGCGACGCTGGCGATTGATGCGGCCCTGCATCTGCTTGATCTGGTTTGGGTCGGCAAATGGCTTGGCATTCCCGGACTGGCTTTGATCTGCGGATCATTCGCCTATTCGTTGCGCAAGCGAAATCTGATCTCAAGCGGCCAGCCGGTTTCGCTTTTGCGGATGCATGAGCGCATGGCGTGGGCGGGATCCTTGCTGATCCTCGTGCACGCGGGCATCCATTTCAACGCTTGGCTTGGGTGGATGGCGGTCTGGGCAATGTTGCTGAACGTAGCCAGTGGGCTGACCGGCAAATACTTGTTGCGACGGGCGCGGTTACGGCTCGCTTCCACAACCGAACGCCTGCGTGGACAGGGGCTGGACGGCACCGCACTGGAAGAACGCCTGCATTGGGATAGCCTGACCTACAACACCGTCAAGCAATGGAAAGTGCTGCACGTCCCGGTGACACTGGCGTTCACTGTGCTGGCAACAGCGCATGTCCTCAGTTCATTGATATTCTGGAGGTGGCAATGAAGCGCTGGCTGTTGGCATTCATTGCCGCTTCGTTGTTGGGGGTTGCCACACTTGTCTGGTTCTGGCCGGCAAAGATGCTGGCGCCCGGTCCGCTGATCCCGGCCCATTCTACGGTGGCGGGTCTTTCCAACAATTGCTTTGCTTGTCACGCGCCGTTTCAGGGGGCCACGGCTGACCGGTGCACCACTTGCCATGCAGTCTCCGACATCGGGCTGCGCACGACAGCCGGCAAGCCCGTCATCAGGACCAAATCGCTTCCCCCGTTTCATCAGGCGTTGTTTTCGAACAATTGCATGGCATGCCATACAGATCACCCAAAGCCGACCCTTGTTCCCGTCCACAGCCATGCTTTTGCTCATGCGATGCTGGCACCGGGCGCTGGCTCAGATTGTGCATCGTGCCATGTGCCGCCAAAAGACACCTTGCACCCCGATCCCAAAGCCGGTTGCAGCAGCTGTCACAACCAGGTGGATTGGTCGGCTGCAACCATGGATCACACCCGCTTCTTCGATCTGTCGCGGCCGCACGATGCCAGTTGCAAAACTTGCCACGCCAATGGCGATTTCAAGGTATTCACTTGCTTTGGCTGCCACGAACATCAGCAAGCTGACATGATTTCCGAGCACCTTGAGGAAGGCATCCGCAACATCGACAATTGCGTTGCCTGTCATCGCGGAGCCGATGATGGCGAAGGGGAAGGGGAAGGAGAGGACCATGAGTGAGGCCTTTTTGAGCTTTGTTCTCAGCCAAAAGGCCAAGGCCCGGAAAAATGCCCGGTCGGCAGCACGTCCGATACAAGGCCTGATCCCTCCACCCATGAATGCAGAACCACCGCTCCCGGCTCGAGGATCAGCGAATGGATGGCATCCGTGCGCAGGTCACGGTTGACTGCATGCGCGGTCGATGGCGCGATCTGGCAAAAGACCTTGCCGATCTGACCTGTGATGGCCCGGTGCACATGGCCGGAAATCATCCGCACCGGGCCGCGATAATCGTGCAGCCGGTCCATCAGGTAAGCGCCATTGCGCAGATTGTCGGCGTCCATCTCGGCTATGCCGCAATGCATGAACGGGTGATGGGTTGCCACAATGATGGGGCGCCCCCGACATTCGGCCAATGCCCTGTCAACAAAGGCAAACCCCTTGTCTGACAGCCAGCCGTGATGTGCGCCATCCAGAAGGGTATCAAGGCCGATCACGGTGAACGGGCCAAAATCGCGCATCCAGTGGATCGGGTCTTCGCCCGGCATCCAGTCAGTCAGGGCAAACGTCGCCCGCATGGCATCGCGGTTGTCATGGTTCCCCGGGATGGCCCGCCAAGGCAACTGCAAATCGGCCATGATCTCGGCAAAATGCGCGTATTCATCGGGCGTTCCATGGTCGGTCAAATCGCCGGTGACAATTGCACAGTCCACCGGACCAAGTGCCGGCAGCCGGGCGTTGATCGATGCAACTGCCGTCCGCAATGCTTTGGCAGTATCTGAATGGCCGCAGACAAGATGGCCCTTGGCGACAATGTGGGGATCACTGATCTGGATGAAGGCGGGCATTCAGGCGGCAGCTTTTTCTGGGTCAAGGGTGAGAATGGATTGCGGCGCGATGGCAAGGCGCACGGTTTCGCCCGGCTTGGGCGCGCTCACGCCTTGGTGAAGGCAGAACAGCGTTTCGTGGGTCGCGCCCCTCAACCCGATGCGGTAATGCGTGCCAAGGAATGTGACCGTTTCGACAGTTGCCGCAAGCGGTCCGTCGGCAACGATTTTGACGTCTTCTGCCCGAACGAACGCAGCTTTCCCGTTTGAGTGCCCGGCCAGGGTCAGCACGCCTCCCGGCAGATGCAGACGACCATCCTCAATCAATCCACCCAGCGGCAGTGCGTTGCCGACAAAACGCGCGACGAAAGCGTTTTCCGGTGCCCGGTACAGCGCCTCTGGCGTGCCGATCTGTGCGACCCGGCCCTGGCTCATCACTGCCACGCGATCGGCGATTGCCATCGCCTCGTCCTGGTCATGCGTGACGAAAATAGCTGTGATGCCAAACTGGCGAAGCAAGGCTGCTAGTTCGTCACGCAAAGCGCCGCGAAGGGCGGCATCCAGCGCAGACAACGGCTCGTCCAGCAACAACAGCCGCGGACGTGGCGCAAATGCCCTTGCAAGTGCCACGCGCTGGCGCTGTCCGCCCGAAAGTGCGGTGATCGCCCGTCCCGCATAAGGCTCCAACCGGCACAATGCGATGACTTCGTCAACGCGGGCATCGATCTGGTCGCGTGGCAGGCTCTGCATTTTCAGCCCGTAGCCGATGTTGGACCGAACCGACATGTTGGGAAAAAGCGCGTAGGACTGGAAGACCATCCCGACCTTGCGCCGTTCAACCGGCAGTGCACCCATGTCCTCGCCCTTGAACCGGATTTGCGCACCGGGATCGGCGGTTTCCAGACCTGCAATTATCCGCAGAAGGGTTGTCTTGCCACAGCCGGACGGACCGAGCAGCGAAACGATTTCCCCTTCTGATATGTCGAGGTCGGTGGGCATCAATGCACGTGCGCCGCCGGGAAAGGTTTTGGCGATGTTGCGAAGTGTCAGGGTCATTGGGTGATCCTTTGGGCGCGGGCGCTTGCCCATTGCATGGCAAGAAGCAGGGGAACGATCATCACAAAGAAGATCAGTGTATAGGCAGAGGCAATTTCGAGCCGCATCGAGGCGTAGCTGTCGGCAAGTCCCACCGGCAGGGTTTTCAGGTACGGCGTGTGCAGCATCCAGGTCAGGTTGAATTCGCCGATTGAAAGCGTGACCACGGTCAGTGCACCCGCCAGAATTCCTGGCAGCGCATTGGGCACAACAATGTCGATGAACCGGCGCGCCGGCCCAGCGCCCAGGCTGGCCGCACCTTCCTCCAGTGTTTTCAGATCGATGGCGGCCAGCACCGAAAGCACCGAGCGGACCATGAAGGGCAGCGTGTACAGCACGTGGCCAACCAGGATGAAGGTCCAGCTCAGGCGGAACCCCTTGTAGGTGCCGTAAAGTTGCAGCAGCGCCAGTGCCAGAGCCAGTCCCGGAATGGCCAGCGGCAACGAGATGAACTCCTCCAGTGCCCGTGTCAGGCGTCCAGGATTGCGCGCCATTGCGTAGGCAGCGGGCACGCCAATGATCAGCGTGACAACCAGACAGGCAAGGGCGATGCCGAGGGACAGGAATATGGAACTGGAATAAAGATCCCAGACAACGAAAATCCAGTTCAGGGTCAGGCCGGAGCGCAGCCCCTGAAAATAGTTGACCGTCAGTCCGGCGAGCACCGACTGGATCGTCGGAACCAGAAGGAAGGCCGCTGCCAGCAGCGTGACGGAAAGCTGCAAAAATCTGCCGGGGTTTTTCATGGGCTTCAGCCTCCTGCTGCCACGGTGGTGCCCGAAAAGGTTCGGGCCAGAAACAGCATCGCCCAGGTAACGATACCCAAAAGCACCGACAGCGCCGCAGCCATGGCGATGTTCGCCGACAGCGTGAACTCGGTGTAGATGACCATCGGCAGAACATCGATGTTGGTGGCAAGGGTGAAGGCCGTGCCGAATGCGCCCATGGCAGTGGCAAAGGCGATTGCGCCTGCTGCGATGAGCGCCGGCGCCAGTGCCGGGATCAGGACGTCAATCACCACGCGGTGCGGCGGTGCGCCCAGGGTGCGTGCAGCTTCCTCCAGCGAAGGATCAATTTTTTCTGCCGCAGCCATCACGGTCAGCAGGACACGCGGGATGGAGAAATACAGATAGCCCAAAAACAGGCCGAAAATTGAATAGGCAAAGACCACATGGCCGGGCAGCAGCGCGTTGAACAAGCCCTGTCGTCCGCCCAGCAAGATGATCATGAAACCGACGACGACGCCGGGAAATGCGAGCGGCAATGTCAGAATCGACAAAAGCACCGCCCGGCCGCGAAAGCGGTTGCGTGTCAGGAACAGTCCGGCGGTGGTTGATACTGCAAGCGCCGCGAGCGTGACTGCAATCGAAACCACGACTGTCTGGATGAGTGTTGTCAGATAGCGCGGCGTCTGGAGGATTTGCCAGTAGATCGCCCAGCCTGCGTCACCTTCACCCGAAGCAAGGATCAACCGCACGATTGGCAGCGCAAGAAAGGCAAGCGCAAAGACCGCCAGTGGCACAAGGCACAGGGCGACGAACAGTCTGGATGACATTGGAGGGTTCCCCGGAAATGTTCAGGACAACGGGCAGGGCGCATGCGCCCTGCCCGGCACTGGTTACTTCACTTCAGCAAGATAACGCTCGCCGAAAGCCTTTTGGGCCTTGGCCATTTCGCCATAGTTGACCGCCACGGCGCGTTCATATTCGCTGTCCGGCAGGAACCGTGCAGCAACTTCAGCTGGCAGTTTCACCGGGCGGGCCGGCTTGAGGTAGGCATTGGTCCAGATGGCCTGCCCTTCATCCGACAGGATGAAGTCGAGTGCCTTCTTGCCGGTTTCGGCATTTGGCGCACTGGCTACCAGGCTCATGACGTATGGCACGCGAATGGTACCTTCGCACGGCAGCACGAATTCGAACTTGCCGGTTTCCTTGTACTTCGCGCGATAGGCGTTGAAGTCGTAATCGAACAGGATCGGGATTTCACCTGATACGACACGGGCAAACGATGTCTGCTTTGGAACGATCGGGCTGTTTGCCGCAAGTTCCTTGAAGAAGTCGATTGCCGGCTGGAAATTGGTGAGATCGCCACCAAACGCCTGGTTGACCGCAACGGCACCGGCATAGCCGACAAAAGCGGATGCCGGATCAAGGTATCCGACCATGCCCTTGTACTCGGCTTTCTTGAGATCGGCCCAGCACTGTGGAACCGGCGCACCATTGAGCGCGTCAACGTTCACGAACATGCCCAGTGTTCCGTAATGCACCGCAAACCAGTTGCCCTCAGGATCCTTGAGGCCTTCCGGTATCTCGTCAAAACCCGCTGGCTTGTATGGCTGCACCACGCCTTCGCTGATTGCCTGGATGCCGGTGGTCACACCGTAGTAAGCAACGTCTGCGACAGGCGAGGACTTCTCTGCGATCATCTGGCTCAGTGTCTGGCCGGAGTTCTTGTTGTCGTGCGGCATCTTGATGCCGGCCTTTTCATCGAGTGCCTTCAGCATGGAGGCCCAGTCCGCCCACTCTGGCGGGCAGTTGTAGCAGATGGCATTTTGCGCCAGCACAGGCGCGGTCATGGCCGGCAGGGCAACCACAGTTGCGATGAGGGCTGCATAAGCGATATGTTTCATCGGTTCGTCCTTGTTTGAGAAGAAGTTTCGGCGAGGAGAGCAGACGACGGTTGGGCTGCATCCCGGCCGTCGTCATTTTTTCCCGGATTTGGCGCGACGAGTGTCGCCCCGGCCCGGAAAAGAAATGGCAAGGCGGGCAGCTGTCCGGGTGCCCTTCCCTGCAAATGTTCAAGTATGATCCTGGCTGCCTGGCGGCCCATGGCCTCCGGTTCGGTTTCAATCGTCGCGAGCGGCACTTCCAGCAGCTTGCCGATTTCGATCCCGTCGAACCCGGCGACCGACAAGTCTTGCGGCACGCGCCAGCCCAGCAGCCGGGCGGCCTTTTGTACCGATATGGCCAGAAAATCATTTGAGGCGAAGATGGCCGTTAGCTTTGGGTACTGACACAAAATGGCTGCAAGACTTTCCGGATGGGTTGCCTCGGCTTCACCAATTTCGATGAGTGCCGGGTCGGGGAGCCCGCGCGCCCGGCATTCGGCGTGAAATCCTGCATAGCGGTTGCGCGAGCGATCCGAAGTTGAGAACCGCAAAGCCAGAAATCCGGTTCGACGATGGCCAACTTCTGCAAATTGCCGGGCAACCTCCCGCGCAGCTTCAAAATTGTCGACATAAGAGGTGACAAAACCCTCAAGCGGGTCGTGGAACATCAGCGATACCGGCAGACCGCGGCGAATTGCATTGGTGAGCGCGATGCTGCGGTCCGGCGCAACCATGGTGGCAATGAGTGCGTCGGCATCTTTGGACAGCAGCATTTCAATTGCGGCATTGTCGGCGCGCTCATCATAGTTTGAGCACGAAATCAGCAATTGGTAACCCGAACCGGAGAGCTCGGCCTGAACCCCCTGCACCGCCTCGGCAAAGACGGGGTTCGCCAATGAAGGCACCAGACAGCCAACGGTCATCGAACGCCGGCTCTGCAGCGCGCGCCCGGTGGCCGAGAAGCTGAAGCCCATATCCCGGGCTGCCCGCTCCACGCGCTCGCGCACGTCGGCGCTGGCAGGGCCGGAATTGTTGAGGACCCGGCTGGCCGTTGCCACGCCGCAGCCGGCGGCGAGGGCTACATCCTTGATGGTGACTGATACTTTGGCTGACACCGGCACTCTCCAACTGGAAACGTTTCCACATTAGATCGCAATTGATGACAGCGCTATGACACAACCCCGTCAAGCCTGCCTGTTTTCAGGATTTTTCGGTTGAAGCGCGATTCCCGCCGATTTTTCGCCAGCCATGTCCAAACCACCGCAAATCACCGGACGACTGAAACAGTCCTCCGGACCAGTCATCCGGCGGCTTCGGGGAGCAGATCCCGCGTGACCCTGATCAGCTTTGGCGTTTCCAGTAGGGCGGAACGATCTTTCCGCGACGCACGGCCATGATCAGCAGCACCACGCCCGTGGTGGTGCACAGCGTGAACGCCACTATTGAAGATTCGAGCCCGAAATTGCCGCCCGTCAGGATTTCCGGCCCCTTGATGTTGGACCGGAACAGGCCTGGATCGCTGACACCGCCGGAAACGATGCCGGAAAAGATCGCAGACTGGACATAATTCCACGACATGTGAAAACCGATGCTGAGCCACAGGCGACGGGTCAGCATGTATGCTGCGGCCAGCAGCAAACCGGCTTCGATGCTGATGTAAATCGCACCGGTGAGTGTCGCTGCCGGGTTTGTCAGGTGACCGAGACCAAACACTGCGGCGGAAACCACAAGCGCAATCCAGCTGCCAAACACATCCTCGAATGATTTAAACAGCACGCCCCGGAACATCAGTTCCTCGAAAATCCCGGAGCTCAGTGCCAACGCCACGGCCGGGATCACGTAAGTCCAGGGGTTCAACCCCTCAATGCGGTAGATGCCGAGCGCGATCAGGATCAAGACGCTGGCTGTGTAGAGCACGGCACCGACCAGCGCACCGGCTCCCCATTCCGTGCCGGCCCCGGAAAGCGAAAGTTCGTGAGCCGGACGCCTTTCGATGAATCGCGCCCAGGCCAGATAGACGGCAATTGCTCCCGTTGCCATCCCCGCCACGGCGGCTATGGATCTGAACGGGTCCCCTTTGTAAACGAGCATGTCGTTGTTGCTCATCATCATCATGTTAGTGAGGACAAAGCCCAGCACGACGAGACGGGTAAGCGGAAATTGCAGGATGCGCAGCCACATCGGAGGCTGGGAATGCGAGATTGCGTCCATGTTGGTGTTCGTCCCCTTCGGCGGCGTCCATTGCTGTGAAAGTATTGTTCGGGCCATCAATTCTATTTCTACAGTGATACAGTCCTGTTCGGTTTATCAAGTGCAGCAACGAATACCATTCGTGTTCGTCAGGCTTTTTGGCTGGCGGGCAGGCGCCTCCCATCCACTGGCTGACAGGTTCAGCCGGAACTGCGCCAATCGCCAGCGGCTGTTCCCACGTCATCACGCGCCACCGCCACCGATTTCAGGATGGCGAAACAAGTTTTACCCACGCCCAATTGCAGCGCTTGAACTGACCGGCGAGTAATCCGTGCCAGGACAAGATCGTCTCCAACCTGCAACTGGACCAGTGCGCCGGGCCCGTCTCCCAGTCGCAGTTCGGTGACAATGGCTGGCAGGATGTTGAGTGCCGAGAGGCCAACGGGCTTTTCGCGTGACAAGATCACTTCATGTGCATGGATGCGCACCCTCAAGCGGGCGCCAACCGCAGCATTGACGCGGGGCAGCAGCAACGGCCCTGCCGATGTCGCCAACAACGTAAGGCCGTCCGCTTCGTGTGCGCTCACCCTCGCGTTCATCACAGCGCCAGCCTCGCGCAGGCCGAACAGCGACGCAGCTTCCGTGTCCGCCAGCATGGTGCTCGCCTCACCGGCGCGCAGGACCCGACCGGCTTCCATGACCACGATGTTGGTGGCGAGGCGGGCAACTTCCGCCATTGCATGGCTGACATACAGGACCGGAATTGTGCCTTGGTCTCGCAGGCGTTCCAGGCAGGGCAATATCTCGGCCTTTCGCGCCTCATCCAGCGCCGCCAGCGGTTCGTCCATCAGCAGCAGACGCGGCTTGCTCAACAAGGCGCGACCAATGGCTACGCGCTGCTTTTCCCCGCCGGACAATGCGTCAGAGCTCCGGGAAAGCAGGGGCGAAAGATCCAGCGCTTCGACCACCTCTTCAAATTGCGGCCCGCCTGCCTTGGGAGCGCGCTTCGCCGCAAACTTCAGGTTTCCACTGACCGAAAGATGCGGGAAAAGCCGCGTGTCCTGAAACACATAGCCTACGCCCCGCCTCTCCGGGGGAACGAGGACAGAACCGTTTTGCCATGCTTCGCCGTCGAGGGCGACATTGCCCTTGGCGCGTTTTTCCAGACCGGCGACGACACGAAGCAACGTGCTTTTGCCTGACCCTGAACGGCCGAAAATTGCGGTAATGCCCGACAGGCTGAAATCCTGCACCACTTCCAGCTTGAAATCGGCAAATGCCAATGAAACGTTGACTTTCAGCATAGCTCAGCCCGTCGCCACCGGAAAACGCCGGATTACCGAGTAGACAAACAGCAGGGTCAGAAAGGAAAACGCCAACATGATTGCCGAAAGAGCGTGGGCATCGGCATAGTTGATCGTTTCGACATGCTCGTAGATGGCAATCGAGATCACCTTGGTCTTGCCCGGTATGTTGCCGCCCAACATCAGCACCACGCCAAACTCGCCCACCGTGTGGGCAAAACTCAGCACGGCAGCAGTCAGGAATCCGCGAGCCGCCATCGGCGCCGCCACCGAACGGAAACGGTCCAATGGACCCGCCCGCAGGGTTGCGGCAGCTTCAAGCGGTCCGTGGCCAACGCTTTCGAAGGCAGCCTGAAGCGGCTGGACCGTGAAGGGCAACGAATAGATGACCGAACCCACAATCAAGCCAAGGAAAGAGAAGGTGAGGGTTGTTCCGGTAAGATCGAACCACGCCCCGCCAACAAGTGAACCGGGGCTCAGCATCACCAGCAAGTAAAACCCCAAAACTGTTGGCGGCAGCACCAGCGGCAAGGCGGTCATTGCCTCAACCGCCGGCTTGATGCGGCTTTTCGTAAACGCCAACCACCAGGCAATTGGCGTTCCAATGACAAGCAGCACGACCATCGTCACGAAAGCGAGGCGAAGCGTCAGCCACAGCGGGGCAAGGTCAGGTAATTCCATGTTTCATTGTGTGCCATATCCAAACGACCGCGTAACTGCCTTTGCAGCATCGCCCTTCAGATAATTCATGAATTCCAGCGCGGCTGCATTGTCCTTGCCGTGATTGAGCAAAATGGCATCCTGTTGAATAGGGGAATACATGCTGGCCGGAATGTCGAAGCGTGAACCCGTTGTTTCCATGCCCGGCCCCTGAATGGCGGATGTCGCGACAAATCCGGCCTGTGCACTGCCGGTTTGGACCATCGAATAGGTCTGGCCGATGTTCTGCCCCATCACGATTTTGCCTTGCAGCGTGTCCCATACGCCCAAGGCCTGCATCGCTTCACGGGCAGCAATGCCGTAGGGGGCGAGTTCGGGATTGGCAATTGCGATGAACAAAGTGTCCGCAGCCTCCAGTGCGGCTTTCGGATCGGTGCCAATAAGACCATCATCCGCACTCCACAGCGACAGTTTGCCGAGAGCGTATGTGAACCGGCTGCCGGGAACTGCCAGACCTTCGCTCTCGATGCGCGCTGGCGTTTTCGCATCGGCTGACAACATCACGTCAAAGGGCGCACCTTGCCCGATCTGGGCATGCAATTTGCCGGTCGCCCCGGTGGTGATTTTCAGTGCATGGCCTGTTTCTCTCGTGAAGTCGGTCGCAATTGCTTCAAGCGCACCGGCAAAATTTGCGGCAACGGCAACCAAAGCCTCGGCGGCTTTTGACTGCGCAGGCATCGCAAGCAAGCCCGCCAAAATCCCAGCCAATGTGAAACAACGAAACATCTTACCCCTTGGCGAAATATCCGATAAAACATATCGCTTGGGTCAATCGGCAAGGCAAGCGATACTTCCTGCGGGCGTATCGGTCTGTGCATTCATTGGCCGGAAACACCTGTACGGATCCCGATACTGGCCGGTTTGCATTGATCGCTGTTTCCCGTTGTATAAAATCCGACTGGCGTTGATTCACGTCAAAACGTGTCGGTCATTGCGGTCCTATCCTTTGTGACAATACAGCGACGGCTTTTCCCTCGCTGGCGAGGAGGTTGGACCATGAACCGCAATATTCGCATTTTGTATGCGTTTTCTCTTTGCCTTGGCCTTTCGGCTGCAGCTTTCGCGCCGGTTCAGGTGGCCGGTGCCACGACCATTGACCTTGGCGGCATCAGGTTGCGCTTGCCGCAGGTTGATTTGCGGCGCACCAACCGGACCCAGGGCACAAGAACCGACAGCACCTACGCGCAACCGCGCTGGTATGTGGCCGTTCAGGATGGCCGCCGTTTCGCCACCAACAACCAGGGCCTTTGGATCGGCTATGATGAGCGCGGGGAAATGGTCATGCAGATCGAACTGACCAACCCAGCCACGGCAGCGGTGAATTCGCCGGTGGCTGTACAGTTCGACGTCAACGGGCGTTACTTCGATACCATTCAGGGTGTATTGGCGACCGACAGGTTGGCCATCGTCCACAGTGCCGATGCCGAGAGGGTGCTTGGCCGCCTGATGAGCGGCACGCGTGTGCTCATCAATGTTGCAGGGAACCGGATCGAGACCCATCTCAAGGGTTCCTCCGATGCCATTGACGCCACACGGCGCGAGGCCGCCTTGCAGCGGCGTGCCGTGGTCGAGGGCAAGGTCACACCACAGACCGGGCTTGCGCAGCCGGAGGTCATCAATTTCTTTCTTCCCGGCGTCGGGCAAAAGGGGACACTTGAGGTTCGTTTCGACATTGTCGAAGCCAAGGGATTGGTGCTCTATCTGAATTTCTCGGCAATCACCGGGCATGGCGACCCGGCCTATTCCATGCCTTTTTCCGTAAATGAAGCCAAACGCACCGTGGCCCTGCTTGGCAAGGCGGTCGAATGGACGGAAGTTGCACGAAACAACCGGGTTGGACTGTTTTCAAAGCGCATCGGCTTTGTTGACGACGTGAACGGTGGACCCGTGCCCTTGCCGGTCGATGAGGAAGACGGAACAAAGCCGGTTGAACCGCAAAAGTCGGCAGACGCAGGACTTGGCACAATCGGTTCCGGCAGCTTGTCCATTCCTGAAAAATCGAAGGCCCCGATCGCCGCACCACAGGATTTCAAAGCCGTCAATTTCAACTCCTACGAAGATGGCACGACCTCGGTTCAGATCGAGCAGTCTGTTCGCGGCTTTTCACGCCGGTTCAACCTGACACTGGAGGAAGCGCAGGAGCTTTCAACAAGTCTGGAGAGCACAATCGAATATGCAACATTTCGCCTCGAGAACCGCGAAACCAATCCGGAGGTGAAAGATGAATTGTTCCGCTAGCCGGGGTTTGGCTGCCGTGAACGGCCCAGTCCGCCTTCGAGCCTGAGCCATTCCACCACATTTGCCGTGCCGTCATTTCCGCGCAAATTGGTAAACAGGAACGGCTTGTCTTTTCTCGCCTTGCCAGCGTCACGTTGCATGTCTTCAAGGTCAACCCCGACATGCGGCGCAAGGTCTGCCTTGTTGATGACGAGCAGGTCAGAGCGGGTGATCGCCGGTCCGCCCTTGCGCGGAATGTCGCCACCCTGACAAACCGAAATCACATAGATCGAAAGATCGGCAAGGTCCGGTGAAAACGTCGCGGCCAAATTGTCGCCGCCGGATTCGATGAAAATCACGTCCAGATCGGCAAACCGCCCGTTGAGCTGGGCGATCGCACGCAAATTGATCGACGCATCCTCGCGAATGGCCGTGTGCGGACAACCTCCTGTTTCAACGCCGATGATCCGCTCCGATGACAGCGCCTGCAGCCGCACCAGCGCCTCGGCATCCTCACGGGTGTAAATGTCGTTGGTGACCACCGCGATGGAAAATTCATCGCGCATCGCCTTGCACAGCTTTTCGGTCAGTGTTGTCTTGCCGGATCCGACCGGTCCGCCAATGCCGACACGAAGCGGCCCATGGTTTGAACTCATGACAGGAACAACCTTGTCCTTTGGGTCTCGTGCTTCATGCCGGAAATATCGGCCATGACCGGGCAACCGCCAATGTCTTCGATTTTCGCATTGGTGGCCGCCTCCGCCGCAGCTTCAATCTCCGGGGCCAATGCCGGCAGCAGTTCGGTTGCGCCAATCTGGCCAATGACCGAAAGCCGGATTGCCGCCTGCAACTGGTTGGAGATTTGGGCTTGCAAGAACCCGGCCAGTCCGGCGGCAAGTTCAATGCCGCCAAACCGGCAGGCAACACCTGCCGCAACAGGCAGCGGCATTCCGGCAGGGGCAACAATACTGTGTGGGTCAAACCAGCTTTTTGTTGCAGCCAGGAAGGCATTGCCCTGCGCAAGTGTTTCCTCGTGCCGCTCGGCGCTGGGTGCAAGTGCCAAAGCCAGTTGCGCCAGTTCGCCAATGCTTGACGGTGCTCCGGCGTCGCGCCACGCCAGCGCAAAGAAAATGGCATCGTTGCGCGCGCCGCCATGCGCCAGCAGTGCCGACAGCCAGTCACGCAAACCGGCAGCGTTATTTACCAGACCATCCTCCACCGCACGCTCAAGGCCGGCGGAATAGGCAAAGCCGCCAGTCGGGAAGGCGGGCGACAGCCATGCCATCAGCTTCAGCAGCGCAGCGGTTTCAGTCATGCGAATGCCCGTGGTCTTTGGCATGCCCGTCCGAATGGCCGTGGGAGTGCCCATGTCCATCGCCCGCATATGCGCCCTTGGTCGGTTGAAACGGCTCGGATATGTCTTGCACCCTTGCCCCAAGACCTTGCAACATGGCGCGGATCACGTGGTCGCGCAAAATCAGGATGCGCTCCGGTTCGATCTGTGCTGCCAGATGCCGGTTGCCGATGTGCCAGGCAAGTTCCCCCAGCAACACACCTGGACCGGCAACAATTTCGAGCAAGTCTTCTTCCGCAGCGATAACCTCAACCAGACGCCCGTCATCAAGCACCAGCGCATCGCCATGTTCGAGCAGGACAGGCTGCGGCAGGTCCACCATGACATGGTCTTCGTGCACCAGCGTTAGCCGTTTGCGCCGCAAATGCCGCTCCTCGTGGTCCAGCACCACCAGGTCAAACGGTGTTTGCGAATATGCGCCATGGCGAATAATTTTTTCACTGCGAAGCATTCAATCAATCTTTCAAAATGGCAACTGACACACAAGACGCTTCAATCGATGATGCAGTCAATTTCGAGTTCCACCAGCCACAGCGGATCAACAAATGCTGTCACTGCCATTGCCGTTGTCGCCGGACGGATCGTTCCGAAGGCTTCGCCATGGGCTTTGGCCGCAGCCTCGAAATGCGCGATGTCGGTGAGCAGGATGCGGGTGCGCACCGCATGGCGCAATTGCCCGCCCGCTTCGATGATCGCTCTTTCTGCAATTGCGATGCATCGCTGCATCTGGCCGTAAGCATCACCCACGCAAGCCGTGCCGCCGCCTTCGGCAATCGGTGCGGTGCCTGCAATGGTGATCGAATTGCCGACCCGCACGGCGCGTGAAAATCCGATGATCGGCTCAAGATACGAGCCGGAAGATACCAGGGTCCGGGTCATGGAAGCTTTCTCAAAACAGAAAATACTTTTGCGCCACAGGCAACAGGTTCGCCCGCCTATTGCGGCAGAAAACCGTCATCCAGGATTTGCTCAATGGTGAAGGGGCAGTTTTCGGGAAAAGCCTCAAAATCAATACTGGTCTCCTCGGCTGCCTTCAGCCGCGACTCCAGCCAAGCGTCCGCCAGCACTTCCTGCGGATATTTTTTGAGCGAAGGGTTTTCGCGAAGCAGCTTTCCAAGCCGGTTACGCGGCAACTTGATGGTCGCCTGCCACCCGCCTTTCCGCTTCTCCGGTTGGAATTGCCACTTCAGAAGGTGGGCTATGGCTACAGTCAGTCGGCTTTCGATCTCGCGCTTTTCCGACCGGCCCAAGCTTTCGATCTCCTCGGCAAGGTTTTCAAGATCCAGCATGTCGAGTTGACCGGCGCGCAAATGCGAGGACTGTTCCATCGCCCATTGATGGACATCAGCCGAATAGGGTGTGGCAGTGCGCGAGTGCTTGCTCATGAAGACAACCTAACACAAAATCAAAACAGAAAATACCGCTGCGCCATCGGCAGCACGGTTGCCGGTTCGCAAGTCAGCAATTGCCCATCGGCGCGCACGTCATAGGTTTCCGGGTCTACCTCGATGTGCGGCATGGCATCGTTGAGCAGCATCTGTTTAATTTAGGTCCCGCTGAGTGTAGTTTCTACACAATATTTCGATATTGTCATTATTAAAACATTAAAATTAATTTGATAGAAAACTAATTATTAGTACGCATCCATTTTTTAGTGTATAATTCCAAATCAGAAAATCTTTCATAAAATAATTTACTACAGCTATCATCTTCAATGTTTTCAATTATGTTTTCCATTTGTTTCTCTTGAATTGCATCGCCATTAAAAATAGCCGCTGCTCCGATAATAGGATCTCCTTTGCCATCAATTCCCGTAAAAAAAGCACCATATATTTCATTCTCAATATCCAATCTTTTAAATACGATAAATTCCAAACCAATCGGATTCTGAGAAATGTACTTATTTACCTCATTGTCAGTAAAGTAATTCATTCTATAAAAATCCTCAATCCCGGCTGTAGCCGATACATGATAGGATATACCACTGAAGTAGACATTAGTTGCCGCCTCTGATATGTCACCAACAACGATTCGATTTTTGCTTCCAGATATTTTCATTGTGAAGAAATATGATTCTTTACTTTCGAAAATTTCTATAATTATTCTAATTAAGCTTCCATCAATCTTTTTCCGAACATAGTACAAAGTCTTCGGCAGATAATTTATTGATATTCTTTTTCTCATTGAGCGGAATTTTTCAGATACCTTACCGCCTATTGCGCCGTTGATGTAGTGATGAATATTGTCTACTTTAGAAAATTCATTTTCATTGTCTTCTGCGAAAAAATTATTAGCGTCAACAAATTTTTTTATCTCACCAATATTCCGTAACAAACTTTCAACCAATACGGTCTTTCGTGGTTTTTTTGAACTTCGGAATACAAATTGCTTTATTGTATTCTCAGAGCAACCCGGAGGTGCGAATTTAACGAAATCCGAATACGAAGCTCCGCTTGCTATTGCGGTTTTAAGCAATTTTTTTAATTCGCCGATCGCATCAGAAATTCCACTCTTCATGTCAGAAACCAAATTTTTCCGCGGGTAGATTGACTCAAAAGAAACAAATCAGTAAAGAACGAGCAATCGGGTTTGGACCCCGATTGCCCGATATGCCGCGCCTCTGCTACAGGCCGCATACTTTGGCTAGGCATGCTATCAACGTGATCAGCGCACCTGCCAACATGAGTTGGTCGACCATTTATCCTCCTTTCTCTGCCAGTTTGGCTTTGTTTCATCCACTCGGCCCCGCTTTTGGAAGGCGTTGCCGCATGATCAGAATGGCACAGTTTGCGGGATTATCAATCGCTTGTAGGGTTATTTTTTTACTTAAAACATAACGTTATGCGGGGTTATGGAAAAAATCGAAATAATTTAATTGAGTTATGAAAATTTTCGCTGCCCTCATATAGAGGTGTTCTCAAAACAGAAAATACCGCTGCGCCATCGGCAGCACGGTTGCCGGTTCGCAAGTCAGCAATTGCCCATCGGCGCGCACGTCATAGGTTTCCGGGTCTACCTCGATGTGCGGCATGGCATCGTTGAGCAACATCGAGCGCTTTCCGATCCCACTGCGGGTGTTGGAAACCGCCACCATTTGCTTGCCGGTTCCCAGCCGCTCATGCAGCCCGCCATCCAGTGCCGCCTGCGAAACGAACGTCACCGAAGTGTTGGTGCGCGCCTTGCCGAAGGCCCCGAACATGGGGCGGTAGTGCACCGGTTGCGGCGTCGGGATGGATGCGTTCGGATCGCCCATCGGTGCGGCTGCAATCATCCCGCCGATCAGCACCATGTCCGGCTTGACGCCGAAAAACGCCGGGTTCCAGATCACGATGTCGGCGCGTTTGCCAACTTCGAGCGAGCCGATTTCCGCCGAAAGTCCCTGCGCGATCGCCGGATTGATCGTGTACTTGGCGATGTAGCGCCGAACCCGGAAATTGTCGTTGTCACCGGTTTCCTGCGCCAGCCGCCCGCGCTGGCGTTTCATCTTGTCGGCGGTCTGCCAGGTGCGAATGATCACCTCGCCAACCCGGCCCATCGCCTGGCTGTCGGAGGATATGATCGAAAACGCCCCCATGTCGTGAAGGATGTCTTCTGCCGCAATGGTTTCCTTGCGGATGCGGCTTTCGGCAAAGGCGATGTCCTCGGGGATTGACGGCGACAAATGGTGGCAGACCATCAGCATGTCGAGGTGTTCGGCGATGGTGTTGACCGTGTAGGGCCGCGTCGGATTGGTCGATGACGGAATGACATTGGGGTGGCCGCACACCTTGATGATGTCTGGCGCATGGCCGCCGCCTGCGCCTTCGGTGTGGAAAGCGTGGATGGTCCGGCCCTTGATCGCGTTCAGCGTCTCTTCGACAAAACCCGACTCGTTCAGCGTGTCGGTGTGGATCATGACCTGCACGTCATGCTCGTCGGCAACCGACAGGCAACAATCGATGGCGGCGGGTGTGGTGCCCCAGTCCTCGTGCAGCTTCAACGAACATGCGCCGGCGCGGATCATTTCTTCCAGTGCTTGCGGTTGCGACGCATTGCCCTTGCCGGCAAACGCAAGGTTCATGGCAAAGGAATCTGCCGCCTCGATCATTCGTGCCAGATGCCACGGCCCCGGAGTGCAGGTGGTTGCCAGCGTGCCATGCGCGGGACCAGTGCCGCCGCCCAGCATGGTGGTCAGGCCCGAATACAGCGCATCGTCAATCTGCTGCGGGCAGATGAAATGGATATGCGCATCAAACCCGCCTGCCGTGACAATCTTGCCTTCTCCGGCAATGATCTCGGTACCCGGTCCGATGATGATCGTCACGCCCGGCTGGGTGTCGGGGTTTCCGGCCTTGCCGATGGCAAGGATGCGCCCGTCCCGCAGGCCGATATCGGCCTTGTAGATTCCGGTCACATCGACAATCAGCGCATTGGTGATGACGGTGTCGGCCGAACCTTCCGCCCGGCTTTTCTGGCTTTGCCCCATGCCGTCGCGGATCACCTTGCCGCCGCCGAATTTCACCTCCTCGCCATAGGTGGTGAAGTCGCGCTCCACCTCGATGAAGAGTTCGGTGTCGGCAAGCCGAACCTTGTCGCCGGTGGTCGGTCCATACATGGCGGCGTAGGTAGAGCGGGAAATTCTGGCTGGCATGGCACGTCTCCGGACCGATAAATACGAGGGAACAGATTGAAACCTGGAACTGGATCGAAGGAGGCCCTGTTAAAGTTTCCCCATCACCTGCTGGCGGAAGCCGTATACTTCGCGGTTGCCGGAAAGCGGCACCAGCGTCACGTCGCGTTCCTGCCCCGGCTCGAAACGAACGGCGGTTCCTGCTGCGATGTCGAGGCGCATGCCGCGGGCTTTGTCGCGCTCGAAAGACAGGCCGGGATTGGTTTCAAAAAAATGATAGTGCGAGCCAACTTGCACCGGCCTGTCGCCGGTGTTGGCGACGCGCAGTGTCACGCTTTCAGCGCCGTCATTGAGGACAATGCTGCCATTTGCCGTGAGGACTTCGCCAGGGATCATGCAGCATCGCTCCGGGACGCAGTGCAATCGGGACTGACTGACAGCACGCGGTTTGTCGAAGGCGGATATTTTGCCTTGTAATGTGCCGGGCGGATGGGCCTTGGCACGAAGTTCCCGCCACAATTGGGGCACTCGCCGTTCAACACGGTTGCCACGCAATCCGCGCAGAATGTGCACTCAAATGTGCAGATCATGGCGTCGCCTGCATCCCAGGCCAAATCCTTGTCACAGCACTCGCAGTTGGGTCGAAGCTCAAGCATTCCTCACCTCATCGTATTGGTTCATGCACGGTGACCAGCTTTGTCCCGTCCGGGAAAGTTGCCTCCACCTGCACATCATGGATCATTTCAGCAATGCCTTCCATAACCTGCGAGCGGTTCACGACATGCGCGCCGGCTTCCATCAAGTCAGCGACGCTGCGCCCGTCGCGCGCGCCTTCGACGACAAAATCGGTAATCAGCGCAATGGCTTCGGGGTGATTGAGTTTAACACCCCGCTCCAGCCGCTTGCGCGCAACGATCGCTGCCATGGCGATCAGAAGTTTGTCTTTTTCGCGGGGCGTCAAATTCATTCAATTGTCCTTACAGTGACCATATTCTGGGCAGCCCCTCACCGTTCGTTGCCCATGAATTGAGCATGCCGAGCAGTGGAACCAATGCGTTGCGCAAGGCAAGACCGTCGCTTGCCGCCACTCTGGCAAGAAGCTTGCCATGTCCGCTGACTTGATGCGCCGAAACGCCGGCATGGACACAATGAACAGCCAGCAGCTTGCGCGCCTGATCAACCAATTCCGGCGCCAGTGGGTGGACCAACAGGATTGTGGCAATGGCCAGATTGCCATCCAGCAGCGGTTTGGCGGCAATCAGGTATCGCATTGTTCCCGAAAGCCGCATTTCCTCGGCATGCACAAGCACTCCGTCAACCCTGACACGCCAACTGTCGCGAAAATGGCCGTGCCGGACGGTCTCGCCATGTGCCTTGCGTCCGACTATCAGCGCTTCCATCGCCAGCAGGCTGGCACCGTGTGCCAGGTCCGCCTCCAATTGCCTTTCGATCCGTCCGCCATCATAAAGAATTGTCTCTTGTGGCAGCCAGCTGACATGCGCGCTTTCGCCAATGCAGAGCCTTGCGCCAAGTTGCGCCGCACCGCCAGCCGAGCGGTAAATCTTCTCGCAGGCCTGCGTCGTGGCGACCAGGCCCGTTCCCGGTCCGGCATCGATTTCCCAACTGAGCTTGTCGCCGCCGGTCAATCCGCCGGACGTGTTGATCAGGATGGCCTCAACATTGTTCCTCGCGCCATCGGTTGGCAGGCGGATTTTTGCGCAACCTTCCTGGTACAAATTGTCCAGCCGGGTTTTGCCTTGGCCGGTTTTGACAGCAATGCGTCCGCAGCCTTGCGCGCGCTGGCGCTGCGGCTCGGACAGGTCGGCAACAAATTTTTCGACGGTTGCTGCCAATGCTGACATTTTGCGGTCGTTAATCCTGATAATTGTTCCGGTTTGACACAATTTTGAACACAAGCTACCCTTATGGCGGGGTTCACGCAGTTTTGTTGAGGCGTATATGCGCGGTTCCGGCAAGTTTACCATGGCTGCATTTTGTATGGTCGTCGCCTGCGCGCCGCTCATGTCCGGCTGTTCGTCAACCGCCAGCTCCACTTCCGCAACAGGCCTGTCCCGTTCGGATGCCAGCAAATACCAGTACTCGGGCGAAGTCTACTTGTTGCGCGGACTTGCCAACGTATTCTCGACAGGCCTTGACGACATGAATGCGAAATTCGCCCGTCGCGGCATCAAGAGCCGGGTAGACAACCATTCAGTCTGGAATTCGCTGGCAGATGACATCGTGCAACGCGCCGCTGCCGGACAAGTATCATACCCCATCATCATCATGGGTCATTCGCTGGGCGGCAATGCCTCGGTTCAGATGGCGCGCTATCTTGGCGACAAGGGCATCAAGGTGTCCTATGTCGCTTCGTTCGACCCCACGATCACCACGCAGCCCGGCCCCAACGTGCTGGAAGTCGACAATTTCTATTTGCCAAACAAGCCGGACGGTCAGGCAACCAACATTGTCGTCGAAGGTCCCGGTTTTGCCGGGCAGGTGGTCAACATCGACGTTCGCCCGATGGCCGGGGTTGACCACTTCAACATTGAAAAGCAATCCCAGCTTCAGGACCGCGTCATGACCAAGGCAATCCGCTACATGACGCCGCGGGCAATCGCCACTGAGCGCGAAAGCGGCAACTAATCGGCCAGATTTGTCCGCCGTTTGACCAGCGACACCTGAAATGGGCGCTGAAGATCCCGAATTTTGTGCCATGGCCAAAGTCTTCATTCCGACATATACTGCCCGATAACAGCCTGTCAGGGAGCCTCCGTAGTTGAGCGATGCCCGGTCATTGTTTGGTATTTTGCGTCAGTCGTCACCCAGGGAGGTGGTGGACGCGATGGAGATGGCTGTAGCAAACGCTCCCGATCGCAAGCTCAACCGCATCAATGTTCTCAGTTTCGCCGACAGCTTCGGTTTGAATGAAGAGCAAACCGTCGCCAGCTTTTTGCACGCCTCGCGCCTCGGCCTTTTCGAATTCTCGTGGAACGTGCTTTGCCCCGGTTGTGGTGGGGTCCTTGATGCAGGAACCTCGCTCAAACATGTCCGCAGCGAAACCTACACTTGCGCCTTGTGTGCGGCCGGCTACGAGCCCGCCCTCGATGAGCTGGTTGAGCTGACATTCACCGTCAGCCCGAATATCAGGCGCATAGCTGCCCACAATCCGCACCAATTGCCGCCGGCAGAATATTTCCGGCAAATGTACTGGGGCTCGGGCATTGATCTGCCGGAGGAGGGCTACGAGGCGAAGGTCGATGAATTCGTCATCGAAGCGCTCGAACTTGCGGCAGGCGACAAGGCAGTCATTTCGATACAGCTACCGGAAGCATTCATCATTGTTTTTGAACCCGTAACCCACGCAGCCCAGTTCATTGATGTCAAAGGGGAACCCACGAAAGACCGGCAGGCCATATCCATGGTTTTCGACCGGGCGCACCGGCACAAGGAGACGATTGTCCTGCGTCCCGGTCCCTTGCGCATCACGGTGGAGAACCGGATCGAAGTGCGCGCTTTGCCGTCAGTCTGCATTGCCAATGATGCCTTGCATGACGTGCTTGGCAAGCGTCGCCCGTTTTTGACAGCGACCAGAGTGCTTTCAAACCAGACGTTCAGGGATATTTACCAGACCGATACGCTGGACATTGATCAACGGCTGAAAATCTCCAGCCTGACATTCCTGTTCACAGACCTTCGCGGTTCGACCGAGCTTTATGAGCGTGTGGGAGATCTTGCAGCTTTCGATCTTGTCAGATCGCATTTTCAGATCCTGAACGACATTGTCGATTCACAGGCAGGTGCAGTGGTGAAGACAATCGGCGACGCCGTCATGGCAACGTTTCCTGCGTCTGACAAAGCCGTCGCTGCAGCACTGGCCATGCGCACTGCCATGCAACAATTCAACAACCAGCGTGGCAATGAGGACCTGATCCTCAAGATAGGCATTCACGAAGGTCCGTGCATTGCCGTCAATCTGAACGGGCGGCAGGATTATTTCGGGCAAACCGTCAACATTGCATCCAGGGTCCAGAACCTTGCCAATGCCAATGAGATTTTCACCACACAAACCGTGATCGGCAATGCCGTGACAAGCGACCTGCTGGCCAGCAATGGCCTTGCCCCAGCAAGGCAAACCAGCGCCCTTCGCGGAATTGCCAGGGAAATTGACGTGTTTGCGATTCAGTGAGCGCGCCGGAAAAAAGCCCGTCAGGACGCCTGCGCTTTGCGTGTCCGGCCACTGCCGCTTGCCGCAACCGGCTTGGGCAACAGCCTGTATGCCAGCAGCAATGCGATGATGGCCGCATAGGCAAGCGGCTCCAATGTCCAGGTCTTTACCAGCCACAAATAGTGCAACACCACCAATGCTGCTGCCAGATAGACCAGCATGTGCAGCCTACGCCAATTCAAGGCGCCCAGCCGCCGCACCATGACGTTGTTTGAGGTCGCCGCAAGCGGGATCAGCAGCAACAAGGACAACATGCCGACGATGATGTATCTGCGCTTGGTCAGATCGGCGAGAATGCCTGCCCATGCCAGTTGCCGGTCAAAAACCAGCCACGCAGCAAAATGCAGCACAATGTAGAAAAACGCCGTGAGGCCGATCATCCGGCGAAACCGCAGCAGGTTTATCCCTGTGCGCTCGCGCAAAGGTGTCACAGCCAACGAAGCTATCAGAAATTTCAGCGCGTCGGAGCCAAGGCCGTGTTCTAGTGCCCGCACCGGATCAGGACCGGCAGCGCCGCTCAAGGCTTTCCAGAAAAGAAAGGCTGCAGGCACCAGCGCCAGGGCATACAGCGGCAGTACCGGCACTTTCTTCAGCGCCTGGTTCAGCCGGTCGATCCCGTCGGCAAAGGCCACAGCCACGCTCAGTAGTTCGCTTTCAGGTCAAGCCCGGCATAAAGCCCCGCGACTTCCGCTTCATAACCATTGTACATCAGTGTCGGCTGGCTGCCGCCAAACAAGCCGCCACCCAGCACGCGCTCACTCGCTTGGCTCCAGCGCGGATGGTCCACTGCAGGATTGACGTTCGAGTAAAAACCGTACTCGGAAGCTGCCAGCTTGTTCCAGGTTGTTTCCGGCTGTTTGTCGGTCAGCGTGATGCGAACGATCGACTTGATCGACTTGAAGCCATACTTCCACGGCACCACCAGCCGCAGCGGAGCGCCGTTCTGGTTCGGCAATGTCTCGCCATACAGCCCGTTGGCCAAAATGGTCAGCGGGTTCATGGCTTCGTCAAGGCGCAAGCCCTCGACATAAGGCCATTCCAGTGGCTGGCCAAAGCCGCGTTGACCCGGCATTTCTTCGGGCCGCACGATGGTTTCAAACGCCACGAATTTCGCACCGGACTGGACGCCAACCTTGTTGAGGACGGTGTTCAGCTCAAAGCCGTTCCATGGCACCACCATCGACCAGGCTTCCACGCAGCGAAACCGGTAGATGCGCTCTTCCACGCTCGCAGGAACAAGGTCTTCAAGGGCGTAGTCGCCCGGCTTGTCGACCATGCCGTCGATCTTGACCGTCCAGGGTTTGGTGGTCAGCGTCTTGGCATTGGCAGCAGGATCTTCCTTGCCGGTGCCAAATTCGTAGAAATTATTGTATTCGGTGACATATTCGTAAGCCGTGGGCTTCAAGTCTGCGGGCTGTTTGCCCCAGGGCACGGTTGTCAGCTTTTCTCCATCGCCCTGTTTGGCGAACGTCGGCAATGCGGAGGGCAGCAATGCCGCGGCTCCAGCCCCTGCAATCAACGCGCGGCGGTTCACAAATACCGATTGGGGGGTGATTTCGCTGGCACGGATGGGCCGGGAAGGACGGAAAGCCATTTTCGTTCTCCAATTGGTCGGGATCATCCAGGCCCAAACCACAATTTGTCCTTTCCGGATAATATGTGTGCCGACTTGCGGCAAATCATTCCTGTATCACATCCGCGTGTACAAGAATCCGTTCATTCATCCCCCACCTTGCCGCGCATCTTTTTCACGCCGGAACGGCCGGTCTTCTCTTTGAGGCGGCGTTCCACCGATCCCTTGGTCGGCCGCGTGGCCTTTCGTTTGGGCGGCGGCGGGCGCGAGGCTTCCTCGATCATTGCAGCAAGCCGTGCTCGTGCATCCTCCCGGTTCTTGGTCTGGGTACGAAAGCGGGAGGCGTCAATGATCAGTTCGCCGGCCAGTGTCATCAAATGGCTGGCGACTTTTGCCAGCCGCTCTTTCTGGTAGGGCGAAAGGCTGGGCGAATTGGTCACGTCAAAGCGCAGCTGGACCGCTGTTGAGACCTTGTTGACATTCTGCCCGCCGGGACCCGAGGCCCGGATGAATGTCTCGGAAAGTTCGCTTTCGGGAATGGTCAGTTCCGGCAGTGCAGCCATCGCCAGCCTACACCTTTTCCCACTTGCCGGATTTGCCGGCCTTGTAGATGGCGTCGATCATTTTCTGGTTGGAAACCGAGTTTTCCAGCGTGAAAATCTGCTCTTTCTTTGACTTTACCGCCCTTGCGAAGGCTTCTGCTTCCAGCCGGTACTGGTTGACGCCGGTAAAGCGCCAGACCTGCGTCTCGCTGTGCCCCGCATTGTGCAGGCGCACTTCATCGCCCTCGTAAAGGTTTGAGTTGAACGGAGCGGTCACTTCGATGAAGCCCTTGTCGCCATGGAAGGCGATGGTCTGGCGGTTTGCCATTTGCGTGGAGATGTAGAACGTCAGTTCAAAGCTCCCAAAATCGGCGCGCACGCTGGCATAGCGGTCGGTGCCGAAATTCGGGTCAAATTCAACACTCGCTTCAAGCCGCACCGGCTCCTTGCCGGTGGCAAAGCGGGTGACGACTGTCGGGTAAACGCCGATGTCGGGGATCACCCCGCCGCCGAGCTCCGGGATATTGCGCATGTTGCCTGGATCGACATTGAAGTAGGTGAACGCCGCATCAACCTGCTTCAGTGTGCCGATGGCACCGGAAGCGATAAGTTCACGCACCTTCAGCCATTGCGGGTGGTAGGTTACCATGAAGGCTTCCGAAACCAGAACGCCGTGCTTGTCGCGGGCGGCAATGAGATTGTCGATTTCCTTGGCTTTCAGTGAGATCGGCTTTTCGCACAATACGTGCTTGCCGGCCTTTGCCGCCTTCAGTGTCCATTCGACATGCTGCGAGGTTGGCAGCGGAATATAAACGCCATCAATGCTGTCCGAAGCCAGCATCTCCTCGTATGAGCCGAAAGCGTGGGTTGCACCAAACCGCATGGCCAGCGTCTGCGCCTTTTTCAGGTCGCGGCTGGCGATTGCGGCAAGCACGCCATTGTCCGACAGATTGACTGCCGGAATGAAATGCTCAACGCCGATCTTGGCGGTAGACAAAATTCCCCAACGAAACATGGTTTTCTCCCAATGATCTTTCGCGGCACACTAACCGGTACACGGCTGACGGCAAGCATCGAAATAGGGGGGCCCCGGCAACAGCCAGCCCTACCCCCGCAGTGCTCCGCCCGTTGCCTTGCCGACAGCCTCAACGATCCGCTTCGACACCCCGTCGATGTCTTCGTCGGTGAGTGTCCGGTCGGCTGGCTGCAAGGTGACTTCAATGGCCACCGATTTTTTGCCTTCGCCGAGCGATGCGCCTTCGAACAGGTCGAACACCAGCACATCGCTGACCAGCTTCTTGTCGGCACCCAAAGCGGCCTTGACGACCAGGCCTGCTTCCCTGTCTTTTTCCATGACGAAGGCAAAGTCGCGCCTGACTGGCTGAAAAGCAGATAGCTCAAGCTTCGGCTTTGTCCGGGTTGCACGCTTTTTGGGTTCTGGAATGGCATCGAGCCACACTTCGAAACCGGCCAGCGGTCCGGATATGTCGAGTGTTTCCAGCGTCAGCGGGTGAAATTCGCCAAAACTTGCCAGCACGGTCTTGGGCCCAAGCTGGATCTGCCCCCGGCGCCCCGGATGGTACCAGTCCGGCCCGCCATTGGTGATCTGCACCTTGGACACATCAACGCCCAGTGCCTGCAACACGGCAAGCGCGTCTGCCTTGACGTCGAAGACGCCGACCGGTTTTGCCGCGCCGGACCAGTGACGGCCCGCGCCATCCGGCCTCGCCGTGCCCCGGCGAATGCCGCCCGCGCAGCGGTGCTGGTCTTGCGGAGTGTCCCCGCGATAGATGTGGCTCACTTCAAACAGCGCCACATCGCCAACGCCTCGGTCGGCATTGCGCTGCGCTGCAGCGGCAAGGCTCGGCAGTAGCGATGGCCGCATGTCACTCATGTCAGCGGCAATCGGATTGGCCAGCGCCAGCGACGGCGCGCCGCCGCCAAAAGCCAGCGCCTGTTCCTTGCTGATGAACGACCAGGTAACGGCTTCCAGCATGCCGCGCGAAGCCAGCGCCCGCCGCGCATTGCGGGTACGGATCTGGCCGGTGGTCAGGATCTTGCCATTGACCGCACCCTGGGTCGCCAGCGGTTGCGGCTCGATCTTGTTGACGCCGTGAATGCGCATGATCTCTTCCACCAGATCCGCCTTGCCGCCGACATCGGGGCGGTGGCTTGGCACACCGACAGCAAAGCGCTCGCCGCTTCCTGAAACCGCAAAGCCCAGCCGTTCAAGGATCGACACGCTGGTCTCCGCCGGAACGTCGAGCCCGGTGAGCCGCTTCACTTCGCTGAGCGGAAAGTCGATGGTCAGTTCGGGAGTTGGAACGGTACCGGCGATCAGCGGCCGCGAAGCCTCGCCTCCGCACAGCTCCAGCACCAGCGATGTTGCGTGGTCAAGGCCGCCGACCATGAATGCGGGATCGACACCGCGCTCGAACCGATAACGCGCATCGGTGTTGATGCCGAGTTCGCGTCCGGTGCGGGCAATGTTGAGCGGCGCCCACAAAGCCGATTCAACCAGCACATTGATCGTGTTTTCATCGCAGCCGGAATGTTCGCCGCCCATGACACCGGCAAGCGATTCAACACCATTGTCGTCGGCAATCACGCACATCGTCTCGGCAAGCTTGTAAGTCTTGCCGTCAAGCGCCAGGAATTCCTCATCCGCCTTGGCGCGCCGCACTTGCAGACCGCCCTTGACCTTGTCGGCATCAAACACGTGCAATGGGCGGCCAAGGTCGAAGGTCACGTAATTGGTGATGTCGACGAGCGCCGAGATCGGCCGCAGGCCGATTGCCTTCAGCCGCTGCTGCATCCAGCGCGGCGAGGGGCCGTTTTTTACGCCGCGCACCAGCGTCAGGCCGAAGGCCGGGCAAAGATCCGGCGTCGCGATGTCCACCGGGACCGGGCAATCGAAACTGCCGTTTGGCGTTTTGATCGCCATCGGCTTCAATCTGCCGAGACCCGCCGCTTCAAGGTCGCGGGCGATGCCGCGCACGCCAAGCGCATCCGGCCGGTTCGGCGTCAGGTTAATTTCGATGACCGGATCATCAAGCCCGGCATAGCTGGCAAAACTCTGGCCCACAGGTGCGTCGGCGGGCAGGTCGATGATGCCGTCATGTGCGTCGGAAAGTTCCAGCTCGCGCTCCGAGCACATCATGCCGAAGGATTCAACGCCGCGGATGGTGCCAACGCCGAGCGTCACATCGATGCCGGGAACATAGTCGCCGGGCCGCGCGAATGCGCCGATCAGGCCGGCCCGTGCATTGGGCGCGCCGCACACCACCTGCACCGGTTTGCCGTCTCCGGCATCCACGCTCAGCACTTGCAGCTTGTCGGCCTGCGGGTGCCGTGCGGCAGTCAGTACCCTGGCAATTACGAACGGTTTGAACACCGCGCGGTCGTCCACCGCCTCGACCTCAAGGCCGGTCATCGTCAGCGTCTCGACGATCTCGTCAAGCGAGGCGTTGGTTTCAAGATGGTCTTTGAGCCAGGAGAGGGTGAATTTCATGATCTGTCTTTTTCGGTCTTCCGGATTGCGATGAGAATTGTTCTTTTGTGCAGCGGCAAGTCATCGAAAAATTGATGCTGTGCCGGCAAATTCATTCGGCAGCCTCAGAAACCGGCTGTCTGGCTCCCGGATATTTCCAGCCTGCCAACATGCCCCGGATGGACAAGTCTTCATCCACATCCGGCCAGTGCACGCCATCCTGCATCAATTCGACAGTGTTGCGCTGTGCGGGGGTTGCCTTGGCAAGACGCGGATACCACCAAAGGGGCGTGACGACTTCCCGCCCGTCAGCCAGACGCACATGCAGCGCAATCGGATCGCACCACGCCTGCACGGGTCTGTCCTTTTCACTGTAGATTTCGGAAGAAATCATTCCAGGCCTCCATGATTTCATTGTGGTGTTCGCTGGCGACTTCAATGATACGCTTCAAATCGGCTGCTTTGAACCCTTGATGTTCTGCAAACTCCAGCGAACCGAGCCAGATCTTCGCTTTCCCTCCGTGACCGCTCGCATGAATGTGCGGCGGCTCACCCATGTCGGAGCCGTAGAAATGGAAACGGATTCCGTATTTCCTTAAAACCGTTGGCATTTCAAGAACTCAACCCGCCGAACAGCGTCGGCATGTCGAGCGGCCTGAAACCGTAATGTGAAATCCAGCGGGCATCGGCTTCGAAGAAATCGCGCAAATCCGGCATGCCGTATTTCAGCATGGCGATGCGGTCGATGCCCATGCCCCAGGCAAAGCCCTGGTATTCATCGGGATCGAGCCCGCCATGGCGCAGCACGTTCGGGTGCACCATGCCGCAGCCGAGGATCTCCATCCAGTCGTTGCCCTCGCCGAAGCGCACTTCGCCCGGCTTCGAACGGTCGCACTGGATGTCGACCTCGAGGCTCGGCTCGGTGAACGGGAAGAAGGACGGCCGGAAGCGCATATTGATCGACGGCACTTCGAAGAAGGTCTTGCAGAATTCCTGCAGCACCCACTTCATGTTGGCGACATTGGCGGTCTTGTCGATGACAAGGCCTTCGACCTGGTGGAACATCGGCGAATGCGTGGCGTCGGAATCCTGCCGGTAGGTCTTGCCGGGAATGACGATGCGGATCGGGGGCTTCTGCGCCTCCATGGTGCGGATCTGCACCGGCGAGGTGTGGGTGCGCAAAAGCTTGCGCGCGCCGTCCTCGCCCGGATTGAAGAAGAAGGTGTCGTGCATCTCGCGCGCCGGATGGCCTTCGGGGAAATTCAGCGCGGTGAAATTGTAGTAGTCGGTCTCGACGTCCGGACCCTCGGCGATCGAGAAGCCCATGTCGCCGAAGATCGCGGTGATCTCGTCGATCACCTGGCTGATCGGGTGGATCCGGCCTTCCTCGACGACGATGTTGAGCGCGTCGTACGCGTGCCCCGCGAAGATGTCCGGCTTGCTGCCGTACTCGGCCTCGTATCGCGTGATGAAATCGGTTGCCACGTCGAACGCCTCGGAGTCCTCGCCGTAGCTTTCGGGCAGCAGGATCCTGCCGGCGGCGAACTCGAAGCCGTTAGCGGCGTCCCCGGCTCCATCGATGAGCTCCACGCGGGCGTTGCCCGGCGCGCCGACCATGACGGGGATCCCCGACTCGCGGCTGAGTCCCGCACCCGTCAGGTCTACCTGGTTCTGGAGGATGGTAGCGGCCTCGCTACCGGCACCCCACAGCCAGATCGTGTCGGCCACGCTCGAGTTGATCTTCGTGAGCTGGGCCGACATGTCCGCGTCGCCGGCGTTGTAGGTCTCCTCGGCGACGACCTCGAGCCCGAAGTCGCCGATCATCTCCTTCGTGACCGCGATGCCGTCCGCGCCGTATCCACCAGCATCGGACAGCAACGCGATCTTCGTGATGCCGAGGTCCCGCATGTAGGCTGCCGTGAACGGTACGACGAGCCGGTTGGGCCATGGCGTCTGGAAGACCCACCCGCTGAACTCGTCGGTGATGACACTCCCGCCGGCCATCGAGACCTGTGGCACCTGCGCGCGCTCGATGTCGGCGCGCATGCCCATGGTCTGGCCCGTGCCAGTCGCACCCAGGATGGCAACGACGCCCTCCTGGTCGACGAGCTTGGTCACAGCCGCCTGAGCCGCAGCGGCGTCAGTCGCGTCATCTTCGATCAATACCTCGATGGGGCGCCCGTTGATGCCGCCCGCTTCGTTGATCCGCGCCACCTCGAGATCGATGGCGTTCTTCTCGGGAGCACCGAGACCGGCGTAGCTGCCGGTTAGAGAGAGGACCGCACCGATGCGGATCGGCTCCCCCTGGGCTCCTTCATCGGTTCCAGACGACTCAGGGTCGCCCGAGGAACATCCTGCCAATACCGTAGTGGCCAGCAGTGCTGCCGCCACGCACACACGCAGTATCCGACGCTTCACTCGAGCGACCCCCTTGTCGTCCCTTATGTGCAGGCTACTCTGCCAGCACCCATTCGCCGTCCTTGATCTCGTACATCACAAGATCATCTTCGGTCATACCGTTGTGGTCGTCAGCAGAAAACGTGAAGGTTCCGCCGATTCCTACGAAGCCGTCAGTGGCTTCAATGGCATCGCGCAGGTCAGCAGAGGTGAAACCCTCGTCGAGGGTCTTCATCGCGTTGACCGTGATGTGCAATGCGTCGAACGCATGGCCCGCAAAGGTGTCGGGGGCCTTGCCGAACTCGGCGGTGTAGCGATCGATGAAGTCCGTGGCGACCGCGAATGCCTCCGTGTCCTCGCCATAAGCCTCGGGGATCAGGATCTTGCCAGCAGCGAAGCGGAAGCCCTCGGCAGCGTCACCCGCGCCCTCGGCGAACTCGGCGCGCGCGTTGCCATGTGTCCCGAACAGCGGGATCGTGAGCCCCAGGTCCTTCATGTTCGTGGCCACGATCGAGGCTTCTTTGCCCGCTGTCACCATGAGGACGGCTTCTGCACCCGCAGCCTGGATCTTCGTGAGCTGCGCGGTCATGTCCGTGTCTCCGGGGTTGAACGACTCGTTGGCCACGACCTCGAGACCCGCGTCCGGCGCTAGATCGGCCGCGACCGCCGCACCATCGGCACCGAATCCGCCGCTATCCGCTATGAGACCGATCTTCGTGATGCCCTGCGCCTTGATGTAGTCGTACTGGAACGGGATCACCAGGCTGTTCGACCACGGCGTCTGGAAGACGAGCGGGTCGAAGTCGGCAGTGATGACCGTGCCGCCGGCCGGCGAGATCTGCGGGATCCCCGCACGGTTGATCTCCTGCCGCATGCCCATGGTCGCGCCCGTACCGGTGGCACCGATGATCGCCAGGACCCCGTCCCTGTCGATCAAGCTGGTGGTGACCGTCACGGCTTGCTCTGCATCCGTCGCGTCATCTTCGATGAAGACCTCGATCGGATGACCGTTCACGCCGCCCGCGTCGTTAATCGCGGCGACTTCCATCTCGATCGTGTTCTTCTCCGGCTCACCCAAACCCGCGTACGTGCCGCTGAGCGACAGTACCGCCCCGATGCGGTAGGGCTCGAGCTCCTCATCGGCACCATCGCTGTCGCTCGTCCCGCCGCTGTCGGCCGTACAGCCCGCCAGTGGCACGATAGCCAGTGCGATGATGAGGGTCAGTGCGAGTAGTACTCTCGACGCTGCTCTCATGACTCCCTACCTCCCTTACTCCCTGTTTCCCTCGTGCTATTGGATACCGGCTTACTCGATGCCGGCTATCTCCTCATGTGACACCAGCCGGACCGGCTGGTCCTCGAGCAGTCTGAGCGCGCGATCGACATCGGTCACGTTGATGACGATGTAGGTCGACACGAGCGAGTAGACATATTCGATGTTAACGCCCGCTCCTGACACGATCTTGAGCACCTTCGCGAGCGCTCCCGGCGTGTCCTCGAGCTTGATGCAGATGACGTCAGACTCCTTGACCGTGAAGCCAGCGCCCTTGAGCGCGGCCATCCCCTCTTCGGGCCTGTCTACGACCAGCCGCAAGATCCCGTACTCGGCCGTGTCCGATACCGAGAACCCGCGTATGTTCACGCCGCCCTCGCCCAGGATGTCGGTCACCTCGCTCACCCTGCCGGACTTGTTCTCGATGAACACCGACAACTGGTGCACCTTCATCGCATACACTCCCCCTCGATACATGCGCGTCGACCCAGCTCGAAAGCGCGCAGGTTCACGTCCACCGTCTTAGGCGGGACCCGGGCCCCGAGGGTCTCTTGCCACAGCTCCTCGGCGAACTCCAGCCCTGTCGACAACGCGCCGAGGAGAACCACGTTCGCGGACTTGGGGCTCCCCGCCTCGCAGGCGAGCTCCTCGGCATCGAGGAAGATCGCGCCCTCGGTGGCCAACCGCGCCTCGAGGCCGTCGGGTGACGGCGCAGCGCCGATCAGGACGGGCATCGGGTCGATCGTCCGCGTGTTGACGAGCAGGCGACCGCCCGGCTTGACCCAGTGGAGCCGCCGCGCGGCCTCGATGAGCTCGAAGGCTACCAGGTGATCCGCACAGCCGGGGTCGGTGATCGGCGAGTGGACCTTGTCGCCGAAGCGCACGATCGTGTCCACGGACCCACCGCGCTGTGCCATGCCGTGGACTTCCGAGAGCTTCACGTCCAGTCCGGTAGCCGCGGCGACCTTGGCGAGCACGTCTGCCGCAAGGATGGTGCCCTGACCGCCGACTCCCGCGAGCATGACCGTCGTGACCGCCATCAGACACCCCCGATGTCACAGGCAGGCCCGGCCGACTCGATGGCGTCGAAACGGCACACGTTCACGCACTGGGCGCAGCCAACGCACAGGGTGATGTCGATCTGGGCACGACCGCCCTCGGCGATAGAGATCGCGGGGCAACCGAGCTTGATGCACGCTCCGCATGCGTTGCACGTGTCCGCATTGACGGCGTAGGGCTGCTCCTTCTCGCGAATCAGCAGCGCGCAGGGCGCCTTGCTGATCACGACCGACAGGCCCTCGCGCTTGACTTCCTCGCGCAGGACCGTACGCGTGGCCTCGATGTCGTGGGGGTCGACCGTGCGAACGTTGGTGATGCCCAGAGCCTCACACAGCTTCTCGAGGTCGACCTCGGTGCTCTGCTGGCCCATGAGCGTGCGGCCCATGAGCGGATTGCCCTGATGCCCCGTCATCGCGGTGATGCGGTTGTCCAGGATGATCACGACGCCCGTACCGGCGTTGTATGCGAGGTTCGCCAGCCCGGTGATACCGCTGTGTGCGAAGGTCGAGTCGCCTATCACCGAGACGACCGGCCGGTTCTCGACGCCACCCGCGAGGTTCATGCCGTGCATCATGCCTATGCTCGCACCCATGCACACACACGAGTCCATCTGCGAGAGCGGCGGGAGCGCTCCGAGCGTGTAGCAACCGATGTCACCCGTGACCACGGCGTTGGTGGAGCGCAGCGCGTAGTAGAGCCCGCGGTGCGGACAGCCCGGGCACATGAGCGGCGGCCGTCCGGGCAGACCCTCGACGGCTTCGCGCATCTCGGGCGCCTCTGCGCCGAAAGCCTTCGCGATGAGCCCCGGCGAGAGTTCACCGGCACGAGGAACGGGCGCCTGCTCGAGCGGTATGCCCATCGCGCGGATGTGGGTCTCGAGGTAGGCATCGGCCTCCTCGACTACGGCGACGCGATCGACATCGTTGGAAAACGTGCGGATGAGCTTCGCGGGCAGCGGGAACGACATCCCGATCTTGAGTACCGATGCCTCGGGCAGCGCCTCACGCACGTACTGGTAGACGACGCCGGATGTAATGATGCCCAGCTCTGTCGACTGCATCTCGACACGGTTGGGAGCGTCGGTTTCGGCATATTCAGTCAGAGCCTGGACCCTGCGGTCGAGGTCGGTGCGCCGCACGCGGGCGTTGTGCGGCATCATGACCCACTTGGCGACGTCGTCCTCGTAGGGAATCCGAGTGTGCGGGGTGTGCTCGCCGAACTCGACGAGCCCCTTTGAATGGGACAAGCGCGTGGTCGAGCGGACGATCACCGGAACGTCAAAACACTCCGACAGGTCGAACGCGAGACGGGTGTACTCCAGCGCCTCGGTGGAGTCGGAAGGCTCCAGCACCGGAATGCGGGCGAACGGGCCCCAATTACGCGAGTCCTGCTCGTTTTGCGAGGAGTGCATGCCCGGATCGTCCGCTGCGAGAATCACGAGCCCGCCGCGCACGCCGGTGTACGCGAGCGTGAAGAGCGGGTCGGCGGCGACATTCACGCCCACGTGCTTCATGGTCACGAGCACACGCGCTCCGGCCATGCTCGCACCCGCTGCGACCTCGAGCGCGACCTTCTCGTTGGGCGCCCATTCGGCACGCACGTCAGGGAGCTTCGCGAAGCTCTCGAGGGTCTCGGTCGAAGGCGTACCAGGGTATCCCACGCCAAGCACGGCGCCGGCTTCCCACGCACCTCGGGCTATGGCTTCGTTGCCGGAGACCAGCGTAGGTGACACGTATCCCCTTTTCGCGTCGTTCGGCGATGAATTGGACGAATGATACCACAGGGAAACCCCTGAAAGAGTGCGTAATCTGGTCGGCGGCACTCACGGGCGCGCGTACGGCAGGGGTGGCACAGGGTGGGACAGACCAGTTACCGTGTCTGTACACAATGTGACCACTCAAAGCATATTGTGTACACGCGCCATCACCGAGCCAAGTCAGATTCGCCCACAGTTGGCCGCGTTTGGCAGTAGAAGGGGTCCTCCCGTCCTCAGCGCTGGACCCCCGCACTTTCCGACAAGCGACGTCAGCTCCAACCAACAACCGCGCCACGTCAGAGGTTGCCCTGCCCAGTATCGATGCTATCCAGCAAGCACCGCAATCACCAGAGTCACTCCGCCGCCAAGAATGCCGGCGATGCTGACCGCCAGCAGAGTACCCTCCACTACGTCACGGCGTGGCTCGAGACCCCAAAGCCGCCACCAGGGGTCTGCCACGGCCGCGATCGTTCTTCTGAACCACAAGACGACGGTACCCGCAATCACGCCTCCGGCCCCACTGCCCGCAATCAACAACGTGTTCAGGATATCTACCTTGCTGTCCGACATGTCATCTCCCCGTGAAGTCACCTAGAGGATGTGCAACTGAGAGCCATCTGCGACTCAGCGCTAGCCCCCATATGCGCGCCGAACCATTTCGTGCGCAACACCGGCCATGCTGTCAGACAACATCCGCATTGTGGCGGGCACGTTCATGACACCGAAGACGTGAGTACCTTCTATCCCCACATGTCCCTCGCTCGAAATCGGAGTCGGCAATCCGACACCTAGGCTCAGGTTGGCGCCCCAATACCCGCTAAGCCCGTAGACGCCCTCGATTCCTGCGGAGACCGGTATCGGCTAGGGACCCGGAAGCGGTCGAGACACCGATCCGCCCGCCAAGACGGAGGCTCCTTCAAGTTCGCAAATGGTCTCGGCGTTCGTTCGAGAGAACTGCCTGCCTGCAGAGAATGACCACGGGTAGGCCCCAGCCCAGCCACCACTCGTCGCCATACCGATGTTGCCATGATCGTCCCACACAAACTGCAGCGGTGTGTAGCTCACTCCAATTCCGAACGCCGATGCGGTGAACGCTGGGAGCCCAGTTGACACACCGTAAGTATCCAACCCGCTCGGATCCACCAGGTTCACCGGGTCGCCCAGGCAGTAGCCGTAGAGGTTCGCATCCCCACCCGCAAAGCCGATGGGGTCCTTCGCGATCCAGCGGCCGAGTGTGGGGTCGTAGTCGCGCGCGCCGAACAGCGTGAGGCCGGTGTCGCTATCGGCAAGTCCTCCCGCGAAGCCGAGCGGGACTTGAAGCGCGGGGTTGGAGTCCTCCATCACGTTGCCGAAGCTGTCGTGGGTGAGGCGCTTGAGCACCGCACCCGCCTCGTCGGTCACCACCCTCAGGCTCCCCACCTGGTCATACGCGAAGAAGATGCGGCCTTGCGGCGTGTCTGCCGCATACGGCACACGGGCGTCTGCGTAGAGCAGGCGCATCTCAAGCGCGCCGGCGCCGTCATAGACCGCGAGCAGACGGGTGGTATCTGCCCACACATAGCGCTGGGTGATGGCGCCGTCCACCGCCTTTGACGTGCGGCGTCCGGCGGCGTCGTAGGTGTAGGAGACCTCAGCTCCGTCGGCAAGCGTGACGCTCTCGAGCTCTCCGAATGCCGAGTAGGAGAAAGCCGTGGTGCCTTCTTCAGAGTGCTTGAGCGCCAGATAGCCGTCAGGAGTGTAGGTGTAGGTGGCATCCCCGACAGATGTGGCGCGGTCTTCGGTATCGAAGGAGGCGCTACGCGTGGTGTCTATCCCGGCAAGCGGCGCGCGCTGAGCGGTTCGGTTGCCGTTGGCGTCATACGCATAGCTCTCGGCGAGCTGCCCGTCCAGCGTGACGGTAGCAAGGCGGCCGAGCGTGTCGTAGGCGTAGTCCCACGTGCGCGCGGTGCCGGAAGTCTCCTCGGCCTTTCGTGTGATGCGGCCGGAGACATCGCGCGTGAGCGTGTAGGCATACGCGCCGTAGTCGGCAGCATCGATCTCGCCGAACTCGTTGTAGGAGCGCGAGAGCGTGAAGCCGGGTGCCGTCACGGCCTCGGGTAGCGCGTTATCGGCCCGGCGCGCGATCTCGAAGGGGGTGGCGGAAGTCACGAGACCGTCGGCGTCATAGGCGTATGTCTGCGTCTCTCCCGCGTAGGTGAAGGACACCGGTGCGAAATCGGTGTTGTAGGTCCAGGCAAGCGAGGCCGGGGCGGCGCCTGTGCGCGTCTCGGAGACGGGCAGCGAGCCGTCGTAGGTGAAGGTGGAGTGCTCGGATCCTCGCTGGGTGGCCTCCACGCGCCCGCAGATCGCGCGGGTGATGGCGATGGTGTCGGCGCCGGAGCTCACCGAGGTCAGGAACTCGTGCGTGAAGCCGTAGTCGATCTCGGTGCCCGAGGGCATGGTGACCTCGTCGAGGCGGCCTGCCGCGTCGTAGGCATACGCATACGCGCCGGATTCCGGCGTGTCGTATGAGGTGCGGGCGCCCTTGGAGTCCGCATCGAAAACGTGCGCTGCGTCGCGCGGGGTGACGAGTGTGGTCATGTTGCCCGCGGCGTCATAGTCGAAGCGCACGGTGGTGTTGTCCGGGCGGATCTGCGTGGTGGTGCGGCCCAGGGCGTCGTATTCAAAGCTGGTGGTCTTGCCGTCCGGCGCGGTGATCGCCTCGACGTTGCCTGAGGTGTCGTAGCTGTAGGACGTGGTGCGCTCCCCTGCCGCGACTGCGGTGACCCGACCCCGGGCGTCATAGTCGTAGGTCACGGGCGCAAGGCCGGATGCCATCACTGATGGTCGAGATGCGCTCGTTCGCAGCGAACTGCGCTCATCGAAGAACCAACAACCCCATGACCACTACAGCAAGACCGACACAAGTGAGGAGAACCGCCCCAAGAAGCGCGATGACCCGCCAACTAGCCGTGGGACCGAGCCCATCAATCCGAGTCCCAGGCCGATACTGGGCTCTCAGTAGAATCGCGGCGGCATCTCTGCGGACAAGCGCCCAGATCCCAAGTCCTGCGACGATCGCACCAATCGTGACTATCAGTATTCGAAACAGCCACTCCATGGCCGCAACCTCCCCACTCAGAATTACAGGTATGAATCATCAGGGTTTCGATGTCGTGAGATAGGTGTCCTCGGTACCTGCGTGGACTTCAAACGGCAACCAGGGTAAGGAGGCAGCGAAGCAGAGATTCACCCCCACGTATCCCGTACCCTTGACAACCTCCGCTCCAAGCCATCCGAATGACCCGCCAGCTACCTCGGAGCGACCTGCAAGCTCCTCGATACACTCTGCAGTGGTGAACTCCAAACACCACGATGCGCCCGCATTAGCCGGGAACACGCCGCCCCAGCGACCCGGATCATCAGGGTACGGCTCCGCTGGCCAGTTCTTGAACTCGTTGATTGCGGCTGTCGACACGAACGCTGCCGAAGTCGACCCGTCTCCCGTTGACACTAGGCCAACTCCCCCCTTTAGGCGCAGAAAGGTTCCTAGACCAGCATCACCAGCAATCTGGGTCCCGATGGTCACCAATCCGCTTGGATCCACCAGGTTCAGAGGATTGCCCAAACAGTAGCCGTACAAGCCAACATCACCCGCCGCAAAGTCGATGGGATCTTTCGCGATCCAGCGCCCCAGGGCCGGGTCGTAGTCGCGCGCGCCGAAGAGCGTGAGCCCGGTATCGCTATCGGCAAGCCCGCCTGCGAAGCCGAGCGGCACATCGAGCGCGGGGTTCGAGTCTTCGATCACGTTGCCGAAGCTGTCGTGCGCAAGCGTCTTGAGCACCGCGCCGGTCGCGTCCGTGACCACCCTCAAGCTCCCCACCTGGTCATACGCGAAGAAGATGCGGCCCGCAGGCGTGTCTGCCGCATACGGCACGCGGGCGTCAGCGTAGAGCAGGCGCATCTCAAGCGCGCCGGCGCCGTCATAGACCGCGAGCAGACGGGTGGTGTCGGCCCACACATAGCGCTGGGTGAGCGTGCCGTCCACCGCCTTTGATGTGCGGCGTCCGGCTGCGTCGTAGGTGTAGGAGACCTCGCGGCCGTCGGCAAGCGTGACGGACTCAAGCTCACCGAATGCCGAGTAGGCGAAAGTCGTGGTGCCTTCTTCAGAGTGCTTGAGTGCCAGATAGCCGTCAGGGGTGTAGGTGTAGGTCGCATCCCCCACGGATGTGGCGCGGTCCTCGGTGTCGAAGGAGGCGCTGAGCGTGGTGTCGATCCCGGCAAGCGGCGCGCGGTGAGCGGTACGGTTGCCGTTCGCGTCATACGCGTAGCTCTCGGCAAGCTGCCCGTCGAGCGTGACGGTAGCAAGGCGCCCGAGTGTGTCGTAGCGATAGTCCCACGTGCGCGCAGTGCCGGATGTCTCCTCGGCCTTTCGTGTGATGCGGCCGGAGACATCGCGCGTGAGCGTGTAGGCGTACGCGCCGTAGTCGGCCGTGTCGATCTCGCCGTACTCGTTGTAGGAGCGCGCAAGCGCGAAGCCCGGAGCGGTCACGGCCGTGGGAAGCGCGTTATCGGCCCGGCGCGCGATCTCGAATGGGGCGGCGGATACCACGAGGCCATCGGCGTCATAGCCGTAGGTCTGCGTCTCTCCCGCGTAGGTGAAGGACACCGGTGCGAAGTCCGTGTTGTAGGTCCAGGCAAGCGAGGC
>JBGSOG010000094.1:0-36698 GCA_041739225.1 Rhizobiaceae bacterium | reverse complement strand
AGTTGCTGGCAGGTCGTCATCGGTCATTGGGCCAGCACTGTTTGGCTGGGTCGCAGCTGATCTGGCGGTTGGCTACGCCAAAGACGGAATGGACGCGCTCCCGGCTGAACAGGCCGGCATTCGTGCCGCGCTTTGGATCATCCTGGCGTTCATCGCCATTGGCTCTGTGGTCTTGCTGTTGATGCGCGAGGAAGCCATGGAGCTGGAGGAGGCAGCCGTTCCGGCTACCTGACCGCTGCTTTCAACGCTCCGCAACGGCCTCAAGACCTTTCCTTGCCCGCATCAAATTGGCGAAGCGGCGGAATAGATAATGGCTGTCCTGCGGACCGGGGGCTGCTTCCGGGTGGTGTTGTACGGAAAACACCGGCTTGCCCTTGAGGGCAATGCCGCAGTTTGATCCGTCAAATAGCGAAATGTGGGTTTCCTCCACACCGTCCGGCAATGTGGCGGCATCGACGGCAAAGCCGTGGTTCATCGAGACGATCTCGACCTTGCCGGTGGTATGATCCTTTACCGGGTGGTTTGCGCCATGATGGCCTTGGTGCATTTTCACAGTCCTTGCGCCCAGCGCCAGACCCAGCATCTGGTGGCCAAGGCAAATGCCGAATACCGGCACATTTGTTTCCAGCACTCCGCGGATGGCATCAATGGCATAGGCGTCACCGGTCGCAGCGGGGTCTCCAGGGCCATTCGACAGGAACACACCGTCCGGGGTGTGCGCGAGGATTTCGGCGGCACTTGCATTTGCCGGCAGAACGGTCACCCGCGCCCCCAAAGACGCCAAAAGGCGTAAAATGTTGCGTTTGACGCCATAATCGAGGGCAACCACGTGGAACTGCGGCGCCGGGAGGTCGGTGCTTGCAAGCTCCGTCTCCCATGGCAATTCACTCCACTGTGACGACTGGCCGGACGTAACGCCGATGGCAAGATCCGCACCATCAAGGCCTTCCCATGCTTTTGCCAGCGCCATGAGCGCGGGAATGTCAAAATTGCCATCAGGATCGTGCGCGATAACGGCGTTGGAAAGGCCTTTTTCGCGGATAAGGGTGGTAAGGGCGCGCGTGTCGACACCGCTCATAGCAACGATGTTGCGCGCCTTCAGCCAGTCGTCGAAATGCTTCACTGACCGCCAGTTTGACGGGGCTGTGATGTCAGCCTTGAAAACTGCTCCGGCGACACGGGCTTGTGCGGCAAGGTTGAGTGTCTCGATGTCTTCGTCATTGACCCCGACATTGCCGATGTGCGGGAAGGTAAAGGTGACGATCTGCCCTGCATAGGACGGATCGGTCAGGATTTCCTGATAACCGGTAATCGCGGTGTTAAAGCAGATTTCCGCCTGGCGGATGCCTGTTGCACCAGCGCCCTTGCCTTTAATCACTGTTCCATCGGCAAGCACGACTAGCGCGGTTGGTTTCAAAATGGTCCAGGGTTGAGCGATCATGGTTTTATCCAGCGGTTTGCGCGATGCAGCGGCCAGCCGCAAGGTGGCGCAATCACGGTTTTGGGCTTTAGGGCTGAAAGTGCAAACTAGTTGAAGCACTCCGCGCGGTCAACCTTCCCAGCCCTGACAAAAGCCATTGCGAATCAGTCTGTTAGGAAAGTACCGGTGGATTGCGAAGCCGTCCTGGCTAAACTATGCTGCACCCGGCAACGGAGAACTCCCATGCGCACGCGAATTTCCACATCGCTTACCGAGGCGCAAAAACAAAAAGACAAACTGCGGGTCGCAACACTGCGGATGGTCAATGCCGCCATTCAGGACCGTGACATTTTCAATCGCGGCAAGGGCATGGACAAGGCCGATGATGCCGAGATTGCCGACTTGCTGCAAAAGATGATCAAGCAACGCGAGGAAAGCGCACGGCTCTACAAGCAGGGCGGGCGCGCAGAACTCGAAGCCCAGGAATTGGGCGAGATTGACATGATCCGTGAATTCCTGCCGAGCCAGCTGTCCGAACAAGAAACGTCCGCCGCCATTGCAAACGCCGTTGCACAAACAGGCGCTGTCGGAATGCGCGACATGGGAAAGGTGATGGCTTATCTCAAGGACAATTACCGTGGCCAAATCGACATGGCCAAGGCCGGGCAAATGATCAAGTCAGCACTTGCCGGTTAAAGCTGCCGGCAAGTGCTTTTTGGCAAACTTGGCCTTATTCGACTTCCTTGGCCTTGGGGTCGGTAAGGTAAAGTGAAGCCACCACACCGCTGATGAGAATGGCAAGTGTGATTACCAGCGAAACGGCTGGCGGCATGTGGCCGAGGTGAAAGAACTTCTCGATGAAGATTTTGCCACCGATGAACACCAAAACGATCGCCAGTGAATACTTCATGTAGTGGAACCGGTCGAGCAGCGCGGACAGCGCGAAAAACAGTGCGCGCAGTCCCAGCACGGCGAAAATGTTCGATGTGAAGACGATGAACGGGTCCGTGGTTATCGCGAAGATTGCCGGGATTGAATCGACCGCGAAAATGATGTCGGCAACGTCAATCACCACCAGTGCAACCATCAACGGCGTGATGTACCAGACCAGTTTGCCGGTATTGTCAGGCTCTTTCACCATGAACTGGTCGTCGCGCAAACCGTCGGTGATGCGGAAATATTTCCGCATCAACTTGAGTGCCGGATTGGTCGAGACATCATATTCGTCGTCGGCGCCGGTCAGCATTTTGATGCCGGTGAAGACAAGGAAAGCTGCAAAAACGTAGAGTATCCACTCAAATTCACTGATCAGCGCAGCGCCGGCAAATACCGCAACACCACGAAGCAGGATCACGCCGATGATGCCCCAAAAGAGCACCCGGTGCTGCAGATGGCGCGGAATGGCGAAATAATTCAGGATGATTGCCATGACGAACACATTGTCCATCGAAAGGCTTTGTTCGATCACGAACCCTGTAAGGTAAAGGAAAGCGTCCTGCGCATTGCGCAAATACCAGATCACCAAGGAAAACAAGACACCCAGCGAGGCGTAGAAACCATAAAGTTTCAGGCTCTCTTTCATCTCGATTACGTGGGATTCCTTGTAAAAAACGCCGAGGTCAAGGACCATCAAGGCAATGATGAGAACCATGAAGCTGGCCCAGAGCCAGATGGGCGTTCCCATTGCTTCGGACAATAAAAATTCCATGCTGCGTTCCGATCGCGGTATGGGTTTCATTGGGGCGGGTCAACGCCGCCGGTGAACATGCAAATTGCCGCCCGAAACAGGTTTCGGGCGGCAAAAGCAATCCGCGTCACATAGTCCCAATTCTGAACAACATCAAGCGGAAGTGCATGTGGCTGGTTCCCGGCGAAGCAGACCACCAAACGGAAACGATCGTTCGCCCACTGCAATGTCGGGTTTTTTGCGCCACCTGTGAAACGAAAAAAAAGGCTGCCCGATCTCAACCCACGAAAAGATCGGGCAGCCAGCGGAACAGAAATGGGTCGTTTGGGGCGAACCTCGCTCACGCTGCCTCTGTTATCAAACGACTGTTGATCACCGGCAATCCCCGCATATGAGGGGGTTTAGTCGTTATTTTTCAATGTGTTCGGTTGCCGAACAGCCTGCCGTCAACGCATGCGAGTGCAACCGCAACCAGCGCCATGCCGGAAAATTCAGGCAATGAGAGTGTTTCGCCAAGAAAAACCGTACCCAGCAGCAACGCACTGGGCGGTATCAGAAAAGTTACCAGCGATACATTGGTTGCTCCTGCCTGGCCCAGGATGCGGAAAAACAACACATATGCGAAAGCCGTGCACAGAAAGGCCAGCCCGAGAACTGCGCCGATTGCGCTTGCCGAGGGCATTGGCAGGGAAAGGGCTTGGTCGACCAGCAGAGCCGGGAGCAACAATATGAGGGATGACGCGCTCAACTGGCCGGTGGCAATCAAAACGGGGTCAACGCCACGAAACCGTTTGGCAAAAACCGACGCTATTGCATAACTGATGCCAGCTCCCATCACTGCGAGCTTGGCAATTGCTGACCCCTGAATGCCGCTGACCAGACTTTCGGACAGCAAAAGGGCAATGCCGCAAAATCCTGCAACGATGCCGGCCACCTTGAGCGGTGTTATCTTCTCGTCATTGGAGACAGAAGCGGCCAGCAACAATGTCCACACGGGGGTAAGTCCGTTGAGGACCGATGCCAGCCCGGCACCGACTTCCTGCTGACCCCAAAAGATCAACGTGAAGGGTATTGCATTGTTGAAAAGGCCGAGCAGCAGGATTGACGGCGCGATCGCCAGCAATGGTGCATGGCTTCGGCGGGTCATGATCACAAATGCCCAAAGTGCGGCTGCTGCAATCATGACACGGCACAACGCGATGGTGAAAGCCGGCAACTCGGACGCGGCAATGCGTCCAAACAGGAACGAGCCGCCCCACAACATGGAAAGCAAAAACAATTCCGCCCAAAGGCGCGGGGTCATTTGAAGTCGTGAGGGTGCGCTGTTCATGGCATGACTTCTTGCACTTGATTTGCGCACGCACCACCCGAAAAGTGACCGGATGCCGCCGTTTGGACATTCTTGATGGTTAACGGCAAAGGGTGCGATTTGTTAAAGTTTGCGCTGCATCATGTGGAAGTCCTTCTCCCGTTTTGCGTTTTCGAAGGTGGCTAATGGCCGAAATACAGATGTCAACCCGACGTGAGGCCCTGCTCAAGGGAGGCGCTGTTCTGGCGACCGCGCTGCTCCCCGCCTGCGCCGGCTTCGGCTCACGGGAAGGTGGCTCCAGCCATGCCGGCAGACAGGCGCCAACTGCTGTTCAACCATTGCTTTTTGATGCGTCCGAAGGTTTGGCAGCGATCAACAAGACGAGGGCCAAGCACTTTCTGCCACCGTTCAGCTTTGACAACCGGTTGCAAAACGCGGCGCAAAACCACGCCGACTATCTTGCGCGCACTGGCAAGTTCGGCCACGAATTCGGCGGCGACACGCAGTTTCCACGGCGCATCTCGGCGGTCGGCTTCAACGGCTCGGCTGGAGAGAATCTGGGTGTCGGTTACGGCTCGATTGACACGGCTATCAAGGGCTGGCTGGATTCGCCAAAGCATCGCGAGATTTTCATGCGGCGCAATTATGACCTCGGGGGCATCGCCTATGCCTTCAACACCTCCGGCAACAACCCGCGATACACCCATTATTGGGTGATGATTGTTGGCAAGGACGCTCCTGCAGGCATGCCGATGGGGCCGCTGGTCCGGCGGATTTGAGCAGCTATCCCGCCAGCACACGGTTGAAATCGGCAAAGGCGATGTTGCCGCCCGTGGCGTAGACCAAAACTGTCTTGTCACGCACCGCTTCGCCAGCCTCAAGCAGCGCGGCAATGGCCACCGCGCCGGAAGGCTCCAGCACCAGTTTCAGCGTTTCGAAGGCCAATTGCATGGCCCTGCGCACGGCGGCATCGCCAACGCTGACATGGCCAATGCCGGCGCGCCGTGCGGCGGCAAACGGGGCTTCGCCGGGCTGGGTCGCCTGCAAAGCGTCGCAAATGGTGGTTTTGCCCGAGGCGACACGGGTGATCTTCTCGTTGGAAAGTGACTGGCCCATGCCGTCGTAACCATCGGGCTCGACCGCGACAACTTGCGTTTGCGGTTGCAGATAGTGGAAGGCAAGCGACACGCCGCCGATCAAACCACCCCCGCCGACACAGCAATAGACCCTTTGCGGCATCGGCAGCGAAAGCCGGGCCATTTGCTCCATCGCTTCAAGGCCAGCTCCGGCCTGGCCCGCGACAATGATTGCATCATCAAACGGGTGCAACAAAACCCGTCCTTCATCGACCGAAATCTGCCGCGCCAACGCGCTGGCTGCTTCCTCGCGCGGGCGCTCGCCATGGTGGGAAAGCACGACCTGCGCACCGAGATTTTCAGTGCCGCGCCGCTTGGCCTCGGGCGCATCTACCGGCATCACGATTTTTGCGGAAACGCCAGCAATGCGGGCGGCTGCTGCAAGCCCTTGCGCAAAATTGCCGGAGGAATAGGCGACCACACCCCGGGCTTTTTCTTCCGGTGAAAGCTGGCTGACGCGCCAGAATGCGCCGCGGAACTTGAAAGAGCCGGTGCGCTGCAGGCTTTCGGCCTTGACGAAAACCCGGGCCGCACCGCTGGCTTTGGCAAGCGCATCGGCCTCAAGCAACGGCGTTTCGACCGAAACGGTGCGGGTCAGCGCGAAGGCTGTTTGCAATTCTGCAAGTTCAGGGATGTGTACCGGGTACATTGCTTGTTTTCCTCCCGAGAAATGACAGGAGAAAGGTTCGTCGCAGGCCTTGCAATGTCAAGCAGGGGAAAGGGCAGGGGAGGCTACAAAACCGCCAACCGACACGCTTTGCAAAAAAGATCAGGCTGTTTTGCCTGGAAGGCGCAACACTTCGTTGAGCAGGTCCAGATCAACCGGTCCAATCTCGGTGATCCGCTTGTACAGGCTGTTGCCGGCAACGCCAAAGCGGCGCAGTTCAGCGACGACCAAGGCAACGTCATCGTAGCGTGTGAGCCTTGGCTTGTTGAATTCCTCGACCATGATTCGTCACTCCTGTGGGGTGACGTATGGTTAGGTCAGGTATGGTTAACGAGGAGTTAAGGGGGGCTTTACCCCTCCATACCCGCCTCCTGTTGGTGTCGTCACGATGACTGCTTCACCGGCGACGACGCTGGTCTGGTCGCAATGCTCCAGTTCTTCAAGGCGTCCATCAAGGCGGCGGATCTGGGTCATGCCCTTTTCACCGTGGCCTCCGCCGGCAAGGCCTGAGGGCGGGCGCTTGCGGTGCGACGACAGGATGGCGCAGTCCATGTCTTCCAGGAAGCGCAACACACGGCGGGTGCCATCGCCGCCGGGATAGCGTCCCTTGCCGCCCGAGCCTTTGCGGATGGAGAATTCCTCCAGCACCATGGGAAAGCGCATTTCAAGGATTTCCGGGTCGGTCATGCGGGTATTGGTCATGTGGGTATGCACGGCATTGGCACCGGCGAAACCGCGACCATCGTTCATTCGCCCGGCCGGCGCGCCCGAGCAGATCGTTTCGTAATTCTGGTGGCGCGCATTGCCGTAGGTGAGGTTGTTCATGGTGCCTTGCGCATTGGCAAGTGCGCCCAGCGCTTCCAGCAGGCAATTGGTGACGTGCTGGCTGGTCTCGGTGTTTCCGGCGACCACGGCTGCCGGATAGGCGGGGCGAAGCATGCAACCATCGGGGATGATGATGCGGATGGGCTTGAGGCAACCGGCATTCATGGGGATGGGCGCTTCCACCATAAGGCGGAAGACATAAAGCACGGCGGCCCGGGTCACCGGTTCGGGGGCATTGAAATTGTTTTTCATTACCAGCGAGGTGCCGGTGAAATCGACCGTGGCTTCTCGTTTCAGCTTGTCGACACTGATCTTCACCTTGATCACCTGGCCGGTGTCGGTGGCATACCCGGCTTCGCAATCGGAAAGCGCCCCAATGACGCGGCGAACGCTTTCCTCGGCATTGTCCTGGACGTGCTGCATGTAGGCCTTGACTGTCGGCAGGCTAAAATGGGCAACCATCTTGCGCAATTCCAGAACGCCTTTTTCATTGGCGGCGATCTGTGCGCGCATGTCGGCCATGTTTTGCGCCGGGTTGCGGGCGGGCCAGGGATGGTTGGTCAGCAGCTCGATCATCTCGGCTTCGCGGATGATGCCCCGGTCAACCAGCAGAAAATTGTCGATGAGCACGCCTTCCTCGTCGACATGGGTGGCACGCGGGGTTGCGCTGCCTGGCGCCATGCCGCCAATGTCGGCATGGTGTCCGCGCGATGCGGTCCAGAACAGGATTTCACTTTCGCTGCCTTCGGCAAAAACCGGTGTAACGACGGTAAGGTCTGGCAGGTGGGTGCCACCATTGTAGGGAGCGTTGAGGACAAAAACATCGCCGGGGCGGATTTTTCCCTTGTTCTTCTCGATTACGGTTTCAACCGAGCGATCCATTGATCCCAGATGCACGGGCATGTGCGGGGCGTTGGCGACGAGTGAACCGTCGGCGGAGAACACCGCGCAGGAGAAATCCAGCCGCTCCTTGATGTTGACCGAGTAAGCGGTGTTTTGCAGTGTCACGCCCATCTGTTCGGCGATCGACATGAAAAGGTTGTTGAAGACTTCCAGCATCACCGGATCGGCACCGCCGCCGCGCGCAGTGCCGATGGCGGCCTCGCGTTTTTTGGCATGCAGTCGAGTCAGCACCACATGGCCTTGGGCGTTGACTTGCGCCTGCCATTCCGGCTCAACTACAATGGTCTGGTGCGGTTCGATGACCAGGGCAGGGCCGGTGACCCGGTTTCCGGGGGACAAGTCGCTGCGCATGTGAACGCATGCATCGTGCCATTTGCCGCCTGTGAACATCTCCACTGATTTGCTTGGGTCGGCTTCCCGCTCGTCAAGGGGGTGCACCGGCTCAATGATGGCGGCACCGCCGCCGACGGTCTCCACTTCCACCGCCTCGACAACCAAACCCTTGCCGGAAAACACGAAACCAAACTGGCGGCGGTGCGCCGTCTCGAACGCAAGGCGCATCTGTGCTGAGTCGGCGAAGGGAATGGCTATTGGCGTGTCGGTGCCGTCATACCGAATGTGGATGCGGTGAAACGATTTTGTTTCTGCAATGGCGACGTCCTGTGCCTGCAATTCGGTTTGGGTCCCGGATTGCAGTTCGGCAATGATTTCAGGCAGAAGCGTGTCCATTGCAGGTGCGAGCGGTTGCACCAATGCCCGGGTGCGGTGGGCGCGGATGCTGGCCAACCCCATGCCATATGCCGACAAAATGCCTGAATAGGGATGCAGCAGAACCGTGCGCATGCCCAGCGCATCAGCCACGGCACAGGCGTGCTGTCCGCCTGCACCGCCAAAGCAATTAAGAGCATATTCGGTCACGTCATAGCCGCGGGTAACGGATATTTTCTTGATGGCGTTGGCCATGTTTTCGACCGCAATGCGCAAGAAACCCTCGGCCACATCTTCCGGTGAAGAACCGGTTCGGGTTGCCAGCACCCCGAATTTCTCCCTCACCGCATCGGCGTCTAGAGGCAAGTTCCTGCCGGGGCCAAAGATGGCCGGAAAGAATTCCGGCCGCAACTTGCCAACCATGACATTGGCATCGGTGACAGCCAACGGGCCGCCGCGCCGGTAGCAGGCAGGGCCGGGATTTGCGCCTGCCGAATCCGGGCCCGCCTGGAATCTTCCGTCCTTGTGGTGAAGGATCGAGCCACCACCAGCCGCGACGGTGTGAATGCGCATCATCGGCGCGCGCATACGAACACCGGCCACTTCGGTTTCAAAGGCGCGCTCAAGTTCACCGTCATAGTGGCACACGTCGGTAGAGGTGCCGCCCATGTCGAAGCCGATGATCTTGTCAAATCCGGCAATGCGGGCGGTCTCGACCGCGCCGACAACGCCGCCTGCCGGACCCGACAGGATTGCGTCCTTTCCTTGAAACAGGTTTGCCGCCGTCAGTCCGCCGGAGGACATCATGAACATGAGTTTGGCTGGTTTTTCCTTTGCGCTCACGCGAGCAGTATCGCTGGCCAGCCCTTCGGCGTCAGTGCCTATCGTGATTCCCAACTCTTCGGATACCTGACGCACATATCGTGACAGTATTGGTGACAGATAGGCGTCCACTACCGTTGTGTCGCCGCGCCCAACCAGTTTCACCAAGGGCGAAACTTCATGGCTGACGGAAACCTGGGAAAAACCTGCTGCCCTGGCAAGACTTGCTGCCAGTTTTTCGTGTGCAGGGTATTTCCATGCATGCATGAACACAATGGCCAGCGCATCGCAGCCATCGCCCTTGAGGCTGCCGAGCGCTGCGTTGATTTCGCTTTCGCTGGCATGGGCTTCAATCGTGCTGTCGGCCAGAACACGCTCGTTGATCTCGATGACGCGTGAGTAGAGCAATTCCGGTTTAATGATTTCCTTGGCAAAAATGTCGGGCCGCGCCTGGTAGCCGATGGACAGCGCGTCGCCAAAACCTTTGGTGATCAGCAGGGCCGTACGCTCCCCCTTGCGCTCCAGCAGCGCATTCGTTGCGACTGTTGTTCCCATCTTCACCGAGCCGATGCGGTATGTGGGAACGGGGTCTGCTGCTGCGACGCCCAGCAGGTCACGGATGCCCTGAACCGCCGCGTCGCGCCAGGCTTCTGGGTTTTCCGAAAGCAGCTTGTGTGGATGCAGCTTGCCATCCGGATCGCGCCCGACAATGTCGGTGAATGTGCCGCCCCGGTCGATCCAGAAATCCCACTTGCCGCTGTCGCTCATGCCAATGCCACGCTCATATCAAGATGCTGCCGGATGCCAGCCATCTTGCCGACACTTTGAATGCACTATCCTACGTCCATTGCCGGACAGGCAAGCGAAGGATTCGCCTGCCGTTGTCCAAAACCGACTTTCATTTTCCGGAGATCGCCATGTTGAAATTTGCTTTGCCGTTTCTGGCGGTTGCCTTTGTCCAGGCGGTTTCGGTCTTTGCTGCTTCCGCAACGCAGGCTGTGGATGCGCTGGCTGGAAGCGAGTGGGGGATTGACGGCCAAGACCTGCCTTTCATCCGTTTTGAAAGCGAAGGGCGGGTGACAGGGAATGGCGGCTGCAACCGCTTTTTCGGGCGGTATGAAACGGATGCAAACGGCGGACTGAAATTCGGCTTGCTGGCTTCGACAAAAATGGCTTGCCCGCAGCTTGAAAACGAGACGAAACTTCTCCAGCAACTGGACGCAGTTCGCATTTTTCGGCGTGACGCAACAAGCCTGACGCTTTCTTCAAATGACGGCACCGAAATACTTTCACTGCGCCAACGCGACGCGGATTGATGCACATTCGGCGCAGGGGTCATTGAAGGCAGGCTTTGCGGGATGTAATCGTGGCGGTCCTTGCTTGTTTGTTGGAACCCACGACCATGCACAAAATCGCCCCTGCTTTGCTTTTCGCCATTGTTGTTGGTTCCTTTGAACCTGCGCTGGCGCATGAAGGCGCTGGTGTTGCGGGCGGATTTGCCTCCGGCTTCACCCATCCATTGCACGGCCCGGACCATTTGATTGCCATGGTTGCTGTCGGGCTGTGGGGTGCATTCCTGGGTCGTCCGGCGATCTGGATGCTGCCGGTTGTGTTCCCGTTGGTCATGGCATTTGGCGGGGCGCTTGGTGTGGCCGGGGTTCCAGTCCCTTACATCGAAACGGGAATAGCAGCATCTGCCGTGGTGCTGGGCCTGCTGGTGGCGTTTGCAGTGAAAGCGCCGCTTGCTGTCGCCGCTGTCATAGTTGCCGCGTTTGCGATCTTCCACGGACACGCGCACGGCACCGAACTGCCGCAGGCAGCAAATCCGCTCGCCTACAGCATGGGTTTTGTGGTTGCGACCGGACTTCTGCACCTTGCCGGGGTTGGTATTGGTTTGCTGACTGCAAGCAATGCGGGCAAGATTTTGGTTCGGGCATTGGGTGGAGCCATCGCTCTTGGTGGTGCGTGGTATCTCCTTGCCTGACATCGGCCGCTTCACATCCGCTTTGCTTTTCGCAGTTGTTTTTTGGGCTGCAACGCTGGCGCCCCATCCATTGCTGGCGCACGAGGTGATACCGGGGATCACCGGTTTTCCGGCGCTGATGTTGCATCCTTTTCTGGTGATGGAACAATTGCTGTGCCTTGTCGCAGCTGTGCTCGTGGTCGGGAGATTGGGGGCTGAAAACTTCTTGCGGGCATTTTTCGCGATGCTTTCGGCTGTGCTGCTTTTCAAGGGGGTTCACATCGCTGTACTGCAGCTTGGCGCCTGGTGGTATTTGCCAGTGATCATTACGTTTGTTGCCGGGCTCACTGTTATGGCATTTCGCAGGATTGCCTTGCTGTCGGGCCTGTTGCTGATCTTTTTGCTGATGGGGGCTTACTCGGTCGCCATCTTGCCGGAAGAAGCAACACCACAAGGCCTTTATGCCGCGCTGGCGGCGGCGCTTGCGAGTGCTGCCCTGCTTTTCATTTTCCCCGGATTGCTGCTCAACCGGGTTGAGAGTTTTTGGGGTGGCATCTTGCTGCGCATTGCCGGTGCATGGATCGCAGCCATTTCGATGATGTATCTGGCCCTTGCGTTTCGAATGGCATCCGGAATTGCCGCCTGATTTCATGCCTTTTCTCTGCAAATGATGCGATTTGGCCCAAATGCCGGAATTCGGCCACAAAGCCGTCCAAACTTCTCCTTTCTCGACAGTCATCAAGGGGCATCAAAACAACAGCAGTCAGCGGCAATCGTCGCTGCAGCTGCAAGGAGCATACCGATGGAAAAGCTGTTTTACGTTCTCGCCCAGGTCGCGCTTTTTGCCTCCGCTGCCTTTGAGTCTGTCATCGAGGAAAACGAGCCGACTTCTGAGCAATTTGTGATCGCAGTCTGAAAACCTGCCCTGCAGGGGTCAATGGTTCTTGACCCTAAATCTGACTGTTGTCCCGAAAGCTGCAACGCTTCGGGCTTTTCCCCCAAGGAAACCTTGGCTATGACTGGCTCCATGTCAGTCTGGGTGCGAATCTCCGAAGCCATATCAGGTGCCGCCAGCGAAGCGTTTTCTTCGCTGATTGAGGCTATTCGCACCACGTTTGAAGGCGATCCGCAGACCCGTCGGCAAGTCGCCTTTTCAATCGCAATCATTGCCCTTTCAGCCAAGATGGCCAAAGCCGACGGCATTGTAACCCATGTCGAAGTCGCCGCGTTCCAGGAGATTTTTGCGATACCGGCCGAAGACGCGCAGGACGTTTCCCGGCTTTACAACCTGGCAAAGCAGGATGTCGCGGGCTTCGGCGCGTATGCACGGCGCATGCGCGACATGTTTCCAGGTGATACCGAAGTTCTGGGCGATGTGATGGATGGCCTGTTCCACATCGCAAAAGCAGACGGGATGGTGCACGAGAAAGAGATGGAGTTTCTGGATCGGGTGGCTGGTGTTTTCGGTATCGGTGCTGTCGAATACGAGCGCCTGCAATTGCGCCACCTCCACCCCGAAGACGGCGACCCGTATTTGTTGCTGGAAGCAACGCCTGAGTGGACGAACGAACAACTGAAAGCGCAGTTTCGCAAGCTGGCAAAGGAACACCACCCGGACGGGTTGGTTGCCCGCGGGGTGCCGCCGGAATTTGCCGTGCTGGCCAATGCCAGGCTCGCCAGCATCAATGTGGCGTGGGACGCCATCCGCAAGGAACGGGGGATTTGAAGCCCGATACAAATATTCCCTGCACTTGGCGCAAAGCCGTCAACTTCGACGGGCGGGCGCAGGGAGCGGCTATTGAACTCCTCGTCATTCATTACACCGGCATGCAGTCCGAGCAAGGAGCGCTTGACTGGCTTTGCCGGGAAGAGAGCCGTGTTTCATGCCATTATTTCGTTTTCTCTGACGGGCGGGTTGTGCAATCGGTTCCCGAGTCCAAACGTGCCTGGCACGCAGGTGTCTCCAGCTGGCGGGGAATGAGCGATCTGAATTCGCGCTCCATCGGCATCGAGATCGCAAATCCGGGACATGAATTTGGCTATGTCGGCTTTGCTGAAAAGCAGATGCGCTCCGTGGTGGCACTGTGTGCAGATATTGTCTGGCGAAATTCCATTGCGCCCCGTGACGTTGTTGCACATTCGGATATTGCGCCGCTTCGCAAACAGGACCCGGGAGAAAAGTTTCCATGGGGCCGACTGGCGCGGCATGCCATTGGCCGGTTCGTTGTGCCGTCGAAGGCGGTGAAGGGCAGATCGCTGATGCCGGGTGAGCAAGGTGATGCAATTGCCGGATTGCAAAGCGACCTCGCAAGGCTGGGATATGGCATTGATGTATCAGGCGAATACGACAGTCTAACGCAAGCGGTGGTAACCGCATTCCAGCGCCACTACCGACCGTCCAAAATTGATGGCGTTGCCGACCCTTCGACATTGCGGACATTGGCGAAACTTTTGCAGCAAGACATTCATTGCTGAATTGCTGCACTGCAACAATGTGTAACAGCAGTTGAATCCACGGCCACATTCTCGCCGTTTGATCCTGCGATCTCCAGACTGCCGAGCCACAAGGATTCGGTTTTTTCAAGTGAAGCGCGGCGGCTTCATTGCGCAAGTGCCGGAAGGCGAACCAAATGGTTCATTTCCGGCTGGGGGCGTAGGGCAGGCAAAAGACCTGCTGCCGGAAGAAACGGGAAGCAATCCGCTTTTCCCGTGCCGTTCCGGCCGCTGCAGAAAAGAAGGAAAATACCTACATGATGAACATACGCAACGCGGCCATTGCCGCGGTAAGCCTCATTGTCTTTGGACTTGCAATTTCCGGTGCGGCGCAGGCCGCGCCGGTTCGCGCTGACACGGTCCAGCTGGAAGCAAGGGCAAAGGCACAGGCTTTTTTCAAGAATGTCTCACTGGTGCGTCCGGCAAACCCGGCCCAAGTGCAGGACAATGCCCAGGCGTCAAAAGGCAAAACCGGCAAAGCTGCTGCACGAAGTGCACATGACGGGCTGATTGCCAAATATGCAGCGGCAGAGGGCGTTCCCCTGGCGTTGGCGCATGCGGTTATCCGCATCGAGAGCAACTACCGTGCGGGTGCGCGTGGAAGTGCTGGCGAGATCGGCCTGATGCAAATCAAGCCGGCGACCGCCCGCGGCCTCGGCTTTCGCGGCTCGGCCAGCGCATTGTATGACCCGGCGACCAATTTGCGCTGGGGCATGAAATACCTTGGCAAGGCACACCAGTTGGGTGGCGGTGAAACCTGCGGCACCATTTTGAAATACAATGCCGGGCATGGCGCCAAGCGAATGAACAAGGTCAGTTCAGCTTATTGCGGCAAGGTGAAAGCCCAGATGCGGCGGGCCTGAGTTACTCAGGAGTTTGGTCAAAATCAACGGCCCTGCCAACGAGGCGGGGCCGTTTTTTATTGGGCAACCACCAAGGGCGCAAGTGTTTGCTCCAGAAATGCGGTAATGGCGCGCGTCAAGCCGTCGCCTTTGCGACCGACCGCCTTGCTAATAGAAATATGGTTGTAGTTTGTGCCGGCAAAACGGGTGACAGGGTGTCCGCCCGATTCCAGAGCAGCTGCAAAGCGTTGTGAGATGCGGTCCCGATCACGGCCCCCCGACCAGGCGACCAGTACCGGAATGCCGTTGCCGCCAGCAGCGTGGGTGATGGGTGACCATTCGGTCCAGCGCGAACGGTCGCGAAACGCGGGAGCGTACAGTAGTGGCAGACGGCCATTGTTGATTTCGGCCAGATACGCAACATCGTATGCGGCCGTGTCATTTGCGACGAGCGCCCGCACGTTTTGCGCAAGGCCGCTCAACACCGCAAGGCTGGCGAGCTGGCATCCGGCAGAGTGACCCATCAAGGCTATGCGCGAGGGGTCGCCACCAAAGCTGGCGGCATTGGCTGAAACCCAGGCTACAGCCTCACCGATCTGGCGTGCCTGCTGGCCAACATTTCCGCCAAGCGAATAGCCGACTGAAATGTAGCAATAGCCAAGGGCGTTGAAATAGTCAGGTTGCGATCCCACGGAACTTTTCGATCCGGCCTTCCATGCGCCGCCGTGCACATACATCACGATTGGCGCGCCTTGGGCCTTGACCGGGTAAAGGTCCAGCTTGCCCGAACCATAGGAAACAGTGCGCGCACTGGCGGCAAAGGCAGGCAAAATTGAAGCGGCAAGCCCGGCAAGGGCGATAGACAGGAATTCTCGTCTTTGCATGGCGGGGACTCCCCTAAAAAATCGTTCGAAACCAGCAATAGCGCGAACCGGCTAACCATTGGTTAACCATAGGTGCGAATGCGACGGAAATGAGGGGAATGGCTCGGGGCAAAAGCCCACCGGGAGCCTTTCACCAACCACGATTTTCAGAATTAGCCCTGTATTTGTGACCTGGATCAGGAAAAAATCCGGTCTGACGGTTCAAGGTGCGGGAACATTTCCTGAGAGAACCTTAATCATGATCACGCGAAGAAATGCCTTGTTGTTCGGGGCTGGTGCGATTGCAACAAGCGGTGCAGTCTATTGGCTTGCGGGAAGCGAAACGGCTCGTGAAAATGCAGTTCGATCCATCTGGGCCGATATTGCGCCCGTGGCCGATGCGGACATTGAGTACCTGGTTCACTACGCCACGCTCGCTGCAAACAGCCACAACACCCAGCCCTGGCTGTTTTCAAACCATTCAGGCCTGGTCACGATAGCGCCGGACTTGAAGCGTGCCACGCCGGTTGTTGATCCCGATGGTCACCACATGTTTGCAAGCATGGGATGCGCCGCCGAGAATTTGATGCTGGCCGCCAATGCGGCGGGAAAAGGCGCAGCGCTTGCCTTCGATCCAGCGGGCGACGGGCGGGTCGAAATTGACATGGCCGGCAAAGCAACTCGCGATCCGTTGTTCAATGCGATAGTGGATCGCCAGTCGACACGAAGCGAGTATGATGGTCGGGCGGTCAGCGCCGCTGACATGGAAACCTTGGTGAAATCGGCAAAAGTGCAGGGATGCGAGGTAATCCTAATTCCTGAAAAAAGCCGGATGGAACAAGCGCTGGAGTTGGTGATGGCCGCCAACACCATGCAGGTGGGAGATGCCGCTTTCAGGGCCGAACTCAAATCGTGGCTTCGGTTCAGTGCAGCAAGTGCGGTCGAAACCGGCGACGGGCTCTATGCCGCCTGCTCGGGAAACCCGACGATGCCGCAATGGCTGGGCAACACTGTGTTCGATCTGGTGTTCAAGCCGGAAAGCGAGAATGACAAATATGCCAAACAGATCCGTTCAAGTTCGGGGCTGGCTGTTTTTGTCACAGACAAGGATGACAAGGAGCACTGGGTGCGGGCCGGGCGCAGCTATCAGCGATTTGCCTTGAAGGCGACTTCAATGGGTATTCGTCACGCTTTCATCAACCAGCCGGTCGAAGTTGGACTGGTGCGGTCGGATTTTGCAAAATGGCTTGGAACCGATGGGCGGAGGCCTGACCTGGTCATTCGCTATGGCTATGCACCGGCCATGCCAAAATCGCTGCGCCGACCGGTAAAGGATGTCATCGTCAGTATTTGAAGGAAGACCTGATTTGTCCGGTAAAGGCGTCCTTCCTTGACTGCCCCCCTTGCCAGTGCCTATGTGCGCCATGCCAGTCGGCCGGGCAGCCGCTGACGCATCCGCCGAAAGGCCGCGTTGGAGGAAAGTCCGGGCTCCATGGAACAACGATGCCGGATAACTTCCGGCCGGGGAAGCGGGTAACCGCGCAACCCGAGGGAAAGTGCCACAGAAAAGAAACCACCGCGGCTTGCCGCGGCCAGGGTGAAACGGCGGGGTAAGAGCCCACCGCGTGTGCCGGCAACGGCGACGGCACGGCAAACCCCATCGGGAGCAAGACCGAATAGGGACAACGCGGCAGGGGCAACCCTGCCAGGCCGGTTTCCGGGCCAGTTGTCCGGGTGGGTCGCGCCGAGGCATCCGGCAACGGATGTCCCAGAGGAATGGCCGCCGCGTCTGCGGGCAACCGCAGGCCATACAGAACCCGGCTTACAGGCCGGCTGGCAGTTTCAACCCGTTGCAAGGTTTGGCCTTGTGCATTAGCTCTTGTCGCATCGGTGGCGAGCAAGGGGACAATCATGGCCGAAGGCATGCTTTTGCGAAAACGCGGCGGGGTGCACGACACCAAGGTCAGCTATGCCGAACTGTTTTTCGATCTCGTCTTTGTGTTTTCGATTACCCAGCTTTCGCACCTGATTGCTGCCCACTACACGCCGATGGGTGTCTTTGAAGGGCTGGTACTCATCCTTGCCATGTGGTGGCTGTGGATGTTTACCACCTGGGCAATGAACTGGCTTGACCCGGCAAAAACAGCCGTCCGCTTCCTGCTGTTTGCCATGATGCTCGGCGGCATGCTGCTTTCGATAGCCATTCCCAATGCATGGAAAGACCAGGGACTGCTGTTTGGCGCCGTCTTTGCTGCGATGCAGGTTGGGCGGTCATTGTTTTCGGCATGGTCGTTTCATCAGGTCAGTCAAATCAATTCGGTCAATTTCGTGCGTATCGCGATCTGGATGGCGGCTGCAGGGGCATTTTGGATTGCGGGTGGCCTGGCAGACCACGACACAAGGCTTTGGCTTTGGCTGGTGGCGCTGGGGATCGAGTATGCGGGCCCGGCGGCAGCGTTTCGCGTGCCGGTACTGGGGCCATCCAGCACAGCAAGCTGGAACATTTCCGGTGCGCACATGGCCGAACGCTGCGCACTTTTCATCATCATCTGCCTTGGTGAGTCGATCATCGTCAGCGGCAACACCTTTGCAAAGGCCGAACCTTCCACCGCGCTGACTTTGGCATTTCTGGCGGCATTCGTGACGACGTGTGTGTTGTGGTGGATTTATTTTCACTTCGGCCATGAAAAAGCGACGCACATGATCGAGCAAAGCGAAGACCCCGGTCGCATCGGCAGGGCAGTATTCACTTATGCCCACATCCCGATCGTCGCAGGGATCATCCTTGCAGCGGTGGGGGCAGAGTTCATGCTGGCCCACCCTTCCGGGCACAGTGGCCTGGCCGAGGCCAGCGCCATTATCGGCGGGCCGACGCTCTACCTGATCGGCAATCTCTGGTTCAAGGGAATGGTCTGGGGCCGTGCGCCGCTTTCCCATTTGGTTGGGCTCGGGTTGATGGCCATGCTGGCATTGGCGCACAGCTTCATGGAGCCCTACCAACTGGGCATCGCGGTTGCGGTTGCACTTTGCGTTACGGCAGTGTGGGAACTGCAATCGCTGTCCGACAGGAAACCGGCTTCGCACTGACAAAAAATAGCACATTTCAGGATTTTGCGGGCGGTGAGTCAATTTGACTCATCGCCCGTTTTTCATTTGGCGCGCATCTTTACCTTGATCGGCAAAGTGGTTCATTTTCCCAAATCAATCTGTTGATAACCAAATTTTCCCATGTTATCCCAAAATGCAGGGACATTCCGTGTGGCGTTTGCGGTGTGTGTGCGGCCTGATTTCCGGCTTTTGCTGGATTTTGTGTGCCGGGAAATGTCCAGGATTTTCGCAAATTGCCGCGATGGCGCGTCCGGTTTGCTTCGACTTGCAGCAAAGCAGCGGGAAAAATGGATCGTTTCGCCTCAAACACAATCAACAACGTCGACAAGAAGGGACGGGTTTCGATCCCGGCGTCCTTCAGGTCGGCATTGGGTGGGGAGAGCGTGTTGCGCGGCCTTTTGTCCATCGATCATCCAGTGATCGAAGCAGGCGGCAAGGCAATGATGCGCCAGTACGAGACGCGGCTGGAGGCCCTTGATCCGTTCAGCCAGGCTTATGAAGACTGGGCCCACTACATTCTCGGGGATGCGCTTGACCTGAAACTGGACGGCGAAGGCCGCATCCAGATCAGCGACCGGCTGCGGGAGCATACCGGCATTGGCGAGCAGGTGCTGTTCGAAGGCCGGGGCCATTCTTTCTGGATGTGGGAACCGTCAAGGTACGATGCGTACAGGACCGGCGCACGGGCGCGCGTTGCCGAAATGCGACGTTCGCTTGGGTCTGTGGGAACGCTGGGGTCGCCGGACAGGGGCGAGCGACCATGACCCGCCGCAGCGCAAATGGGACAGCGGGCGAAGCCCTTGAGGTTACCCGAACCGGGCATGTTCCCGTCATGCTCGACGAGGTCCTTGAGGCACTGGCGCCGCGTGCTGGCAGCTGGATCGTTGACGCCACTTTCGGTGCGGGCGGCTACTCACGGGCCATACTCGACAGGCAGGCCAATGTGCTCGGCATTGACCGTGACCCTTCGGCCATTGCTGGCGGGCGGACGATGGTGGCGGCAAGCGATGGAAGACTGAAGCTGGTGCATGGCCGGTTCGGCAAGCTGGACGATCTGGCGGCATCCCAAGGCATCGAAAGTGTCGACGGCGTGGTACTCGATATCGGCGTTTCATCGATGCAGCTGGATGAAGCCGAGCGCGGCTTTTCATTTCGCAAGGACGGGCCGCTCGACATGCGCATGGGCAGTGAAGGCCCGACGGCTGCCGATGTGGTAAACCGCGCGGGTCAAAACGATTTGCTGCGCATCATCGGCATATTGGGCGAGGAAAACCATGCGCCGCGCGTGGCGCGGGCCATCGCTGAGCGGCGGGCCGAGCGGTTGTTCGAGGGCACGCTTGATCTTGCGCAGGTTGTCGAGAAGGCGGTTGGCCGTGCGCCTGGCGACCGTATTCATCCAGCCACGCGAACGTTTCAAGGCCTGCGTATTTTCGTCAATGGCGAACTTGAGGAGTTGGCGGCGGCACTTTCGGCGGCGGAACGGTTGTTGCGCGATGGCGGGCGTTTGGTGGTCGTAACCTTTCATTCGCTGGAAGACCGGATCGTCAAGCGATTCCTGGCAGAGCGCATCGGCGGTGCCAGCGGATCCCGCCACCTGCCGGCGACCCACCGCGTCGAGCCCAGTTTTCATTGTGAAAAGCGTGGCGCGATAGCGGCTACCGATGGCGAAGCGCAGCGCAATCCCCGGGCGCGCTCAGCCAAACTGCGGTGGGGTATCCGCACTGCTGCGCCAGCCTTCACGGAAGACTGGACGGCATACAAATTGCCCAACCTCGTTTCACTGCGATCGTTGGGATCATCCGGCACGGGAGGCAGACATGGTCAGGACGCTTGATGTGGTCATGGTTGCGGCGTTGGTCGCCACTGCCGGCTGGACGTTCAAGGTCAAGCATGACGCTGAAAATTCGGTCGCGCGGGTTGAGGCACTCGAAACGCAAATCCGGATTGAACGCGAGGCGATGGAAATCCTGCGAGCCGACTGGGGATTGCTGACAAGTCCGGATCGTCTTGAAAAGCTGGTTGCCCGGCACAGCCAGGAACTGGGTCTTGAGCCGTTGCAGCCACGGCAGATCGTGACCATCGACAAGGTGCCGGAAAAAGTACCCGACATTCTTCCACCCATTGATGGGCAAAGCGCGGGTGTCGCCAGCGATCCGGCAAATGTCACCGGCTCGGTGAAACGGGAACGAGACGAACAGGCGGGCGAAGAAATCGAATGAGCGATTCAGTGGCTGGTGAAGACGGCGGCTACATGGCCAGCCGGTTGCGGTTTCAGGGAGCAGGGGCAACCGCGCTGTCGCAGGCGCGTTCGCGCATAACGCTCGCCATGATCTTTGTTTGCGCGGTTTACCTGTTGATATGCGGAAGGCTCGTATGGTTCGGCATCCTTGATCCCGGTGCCACATCCATTTTGATGCGAACCGATACAACCATAGCAGCGCGGCGTCCCGATCTGATCGACCGCAATGGCGTGACGCTGGCGACAGACATCAACACCGCCTCGCTGTTTGCCGAGCCTCGGCGGCTTGTCGATGTAGACGAAGCGGTGGAACAACTGGCAACGGTCTTGCCGGATTTTGACGCCGAGAGCGCGCACCGCCGGCTCAGCTCCAAAGCCGGCTTCGTTTGGCTCAAGCGTGAATTGACGCCAGCGCAGCAAAGCCAAATCCTGGCGCTCGGCATTCCGGGCATCGGCTTCAAACGTGAAACCCGGCGGTTCTACCCAAAGGGCGAGATCAGTTCGCACATTGTCGGGCTGGTTGATGTCGACAATACCGGGATCGCCGGTATGGAACGCTACATAGACGACAGGGGCTTGCGCGATTTGCGCAATGCCGGCCTGACCACCCAGCAGCCGCTGGAGCCGGTCAAGCTGTCAATAGATTTGCGGGTTCAACATTTTGTTCGCGATGAGCTTGAGAAGGGCATGGACCGTTATCAGGCGATAGCAGCGGGGGCTGTGGTCCTCAACGCGCGCACCGGCGAAGTTGTTGCATTGGTCTCGCTGCCTGACTACGACCCGAACAAACCTGTGGATGCAATGAAGCCCGACCGGCTGAACCGCATGTCGGCCGGCCTGTTTGAAATGGGATCCACCTTCAAGACCTTTACAACGGCTATGGCCCTCGACAGCGGCAAAGTCAGCATGGACGACACTTTTGATGCTTCCCGCCCGCTGAAAATCGCTGGTTTCACCATCAATGATTTCCACGGCAAAAAGCGGATACTCACTGTGCCGGAAGTGTTCATATACTCTTCAAACATCGGAACGGCAAAAATGGCCGATGCTGTCGGTGTCGAAGCGCACAGGGAGTTTCTTCGCCGCATCGGACTGCTCGACAGGATGAGCTTTGATCTGCCTGCTTTCGAGATTGGGACCCCATCCGAGCCGGCGCAATGGAAGAAGATCAATTCAGTGACCATTTCTTATGGCCATGGTGTCACCACCACACCCTTGCAGACAGCGGTGGCGGCAGCGGCATTGCTGAACGGCGGCAAGCTGATTTCGCCCACATTGTTCCCCAGAACGCAAGAACAGGCCGATGCGATTTCGCGGCAAGTTGTCAGCAAGAAAACCAGCGACTCCATGCGCATGCTCATGCAGATGAATGTCGAAAAAGGTTCAGGCAAACGGGCCGGCGTGGAAGGGTATGATGTTGGCGGCAAAACCGGTACGGCGGAAAAAGTTGTCGGCAAGCGCTACTCGTCTGACAAGCGGTTCAACGCGTTCCTGGCGGCGTTTCCGATCCATGACCCGCAATATGTGGTGCTCGTCATCATCGACGAGCCCAAGCCCGAAGAAGGCAAGGATGCAGCTACCGCCGGTCTTAATGCTGCACCAATGGTAAGCAATATCATTCGTCGTTCAGCAGCAGTGCTGGGCGTGCAACCGGTCTTTGCCGAAGAGGCCGAACCGGTGCTGGTTTCGCGCTGAATGGATTTTGGCGGCGACCGGCGTTAGAGCGTGAGTGGGATTGTCGTCGCCTGATTCGGGATATTGGGGAACGCAGCGTTGATTGAACTGGGCAAACTCGTTGGCCAAGATGCAATTTACCGGGCTGGTGCCGCATCAACGGAAATCACCGGCATTACCGCTGACTCGCGCAAAGTGGGTCCCGGTTTTCTTTTCGCCGCCCTGCACGGCTCGAAAACCGACGGGATAAAATTTGCTGAAGACGCCGTCAAGCGTGGAGCGGTCGCGGTTCTGGCCAAAGACGATGCAGGACTGCCGCAGGGCACGCTGGTTGTAACAGCCGCTGAACCGCGACTCGCATTGGCGAAAATGGCGGCGCGCTTTCATCCACGCCAGCCGCAAATCATGGCGGCAGTCACCGGCACGGCAGGCAAAACCTCCGTTGCTGCCTTTTTGCGCCAGATTTGGGAGCAGGAAGGCAAAGCGGCGGCTTCAATCGGCACTACCGGCATCGCGGCGCCGGGGCGCGATGAATATGGCAGCCTGACCACACCGGATCCGGTGGAGCTTCACCGTGTGCTGGACGAGCTTGCTGGCGAAGGCGTGACGCACGCGGCGATGGAAGCATCCTCGCACGGGCTCGACCAGTTTCGCCTGGATGGTGTGCGCTTGTCGGTTGGCGCATTCACCAATCTTGGCCGTGACCACATGGACTACCATCCAACGGTTGAACACTACTTCAACGCCAAGATGCGGCTGCTGAGCGAACTTCTTCCTCGCGGTGGTCCGGCAGTGATTTTTGCCGATGACGAATGGTCGGAAAAAGCCATTGCAGCAACAAAGGCTGCCGGACGGCTGCCGTTGACCGTGGGTCGGCAGGGCGCGTATCTCGCACTCAAGCGGGTCGAACACGAGCGCTTTCGTCAAACCGCGGAAATCCATTTTGACGATGAAATTTTCCGGATCGATTTTCCGCTTGCAGGTGATTTCCAGATTGCCAATGCACTGGTAGCCGCTGCGATGGCGATAGCCACTGGCAGCAAGCCACAAACCGCCATTTCAGCGCTTGAGCAAATCAAGGGTGCAAAAGGCAGACTTGAGCTGGTCGGATCGACGAAAGACGGTTCGCCTGTTTACGTGGATTACGCCCACAAACCTGATGCAATGGCTCAGGTTCTCAAGTCACTGCGACCGTTTACCACCGGAAAACTGGTGATCGTTTTTGGCTGCGGCGGGGATCGCGATCCCGGCAAACGGCCGATCATGGGTGAAGTTTCGGCACGGCTTGCCGATAAGGTCATTGTCACCGACGACAATCCGCGCACCGAACAGCCGCAGGACATAAGGGCGGCTGTCATGGTGGGTTGCCCGCAGGCCTGCGAAATCGGCGACCGGCGCGAGGCGATCGAGACTGCCATCGCGGAACTCAAGGCGGGAGATGCGCTGGTGATTGCCGGCAAGGGCCATGAGGAAGGCCAGATCTTCGGAGACGTGACCTTGCCGTTTTCCGATCATGATGTGGCACGCGAGGCCCTGCGGCACGTCGGTGGCCGCACATGAGTGCCCAACCGAACCCTTTGTGGCAAGTCGAAGAAATGATTGCGGCAATGGACGCAAGGCCGTTTGGCACCATGCCGCGAGAGATCACCGGCATTTCCATCGACACGCGGACGGTCAAGCCGGGAGAAGCTTTTTTTGCCATCAAGGGCGAAACCAATGACGGGCATGACTTCGTCAACCAGGCGATGAAATCTGGCGCGGCGGTGGCAATCGTTGCCGAAGCCAGGCTGGTAATGTTTGGTGCCTTGCGCATGCCATTGCTGGTGGTCGCCGATGTGCTGGTTGCAATGGAGAAGCTGGGCATGGCAGCCCGCAACCGCTGCCATGGCCGTATCATAGCCGTTACCGGCAGCGCGGGAAAAACCACGACCAAGGAAATGCTGCGAACCGTACTTTCACCATTTGGCAAGGTGCATGCTTCGGCTGCCTCGTTCAACAATCATTGGGGTGTGCCGCTGACACTGGCGCGCATGCCGGCAGATGCCGATTTCGGGGTTTTTGAAATCGGGATGAACCATGCCGGTGAGATCACCCCTCTCGTCGCCATGGTGCGCCCGAATGTGGCGATTATCACCACGATTGCGCCGGCACATCTGGGGAGCTTTGCTTCACTTGACGATATTGCCCGCGCAAAGGGCGAGATTTTCAGTGGTTTGGCTGAAGGTGGTACGGCAGTGGTCAACCGCGATGTGAAGCAGTTCGCGCTGCTGAAGAAAATGGCGGCGGCGGCGGGCGTCGAACACCTGAAGGGCTTTGGTGCCAAAAAGGGTGCGGAATTCCGGCTTGAATCGCTGGAGCAAAATGCCGGTGGATCGCGTGTTTGTGCGGTCTTTGACGGAAAGAAACTCGAATATGAACTGCCTGTTGCCGGGGAGCATCAGGCAGTCAATTCGCTGGCGGTGGTCGGGGCTGCAATGTTGTGCGGGGTAGATCTGCAAGCGGCAGCTGCGGCATTGAAAAACGTTGTTGCCGAAGCGGGCAGGGGACGGCGGCACACTCTGGTGCTGGCGGAAGGATCGGCCCTGTTGGTAGATGAAAGCTACAATGCAAACCCTGGTTCAATGGAAGCTGCACTGAGAGTTCTGGGCGATATCAAGGCCAAAGGCCGGCGCATCGCAGTGCTCGGAGACATGCTGGAACTGGGGCAGACCTCAGCCAAATTGCACAAGGCGCTCGGCAAGCCGATTGCTGACGCCAATCTGGACTTGGTGTTTCTGGTGGGCAAGGACATGGCGGCCCTTGCGCCGGAATTGCCGCCCGAAAAATTGGCAGGGCATTTGCCAGATGCGACCGGCCTTGCAGACCAGCTTGCAGCAACGCTCAAGGACGGCGATGTAATCATGCTGAAAGCTTCGAAGGGCACCCGATTCCCCGGTGTTGTCCAAACCCTGATTGAAGCGCATTCAGCCCGGGAGGCTGCGGCGCAGTAGGAGAACCATGCTTTTTTACCTCTCCCAGCAATTGTCGGCAGACATCTCGTTTTTCAACCTGTTTCGGTACATCACGTTCCGCACCGTTGCGGCGCTGGTGACAGCGGCGTTTTTTGTTTTCCTGTTTGGCAAACCGATGATTGCCTCGCTGAGACTGCGCCAGGGCAAAGGACAACCAATCCGCGCTGATGGTCCAGAGACGCACTTCGCCAAAGCCGGAACTCCGACGATGGGCGGCCTGATGATATTGTCGGGCGTGCTTGTTTCGGCCCTGTTGTGGGCAAATCTTTCCAGTGCATACGTCTGGATCGTGGTGCTGGTAACCGTCGGCTTTGGTGCCATCGGATTTTACGATGACTATTTGAAGGTTACCAAGGCAACGCACAAGGGCTTTTCCGGGCGTATCCGTCTGTTGCTTGAGTTCACGATTGCCGGCATCGCCTGCATTGCAATCATGCGATCCAGCGCCCCCGAGTTTTCCGGAATGCTGGCTTTTCCGTTCTTTAAAGATCTGCTCATCAACCTTGGATGGTTCTTTGTACCTTTTGGTGCATTCATCATTGTTGGTGCCGGCAATGCGGTAAACCTGACCGACGGGCTCGACGGACTTGCGATCGTCCCGGTGATGATTGCGGCGGCATCGTTCGGGCTGATTGCCTATCTCTCCGGCAATTTTGTTTTCTCGGAATACCTGCAGATCCATTTTGTGCAAGGCAGCGGCGAAATCGCGGTCATTTGTGGCGCTGTAATTGGCGCAGGCCTCGGATTTCTTTGGTTCAACGCACCGCCGGCTGCAATTTTCATGGGGGATACGGGCAGTCTGGCGCTTGGCGGGATGATCGGCACAGCGGCAGTTGCCACCAAGCACGAGATTGTTCTTGGCATTGTTGGCGGCCTTTTTGTCATGGAAGCATTGTCGGTGATCATTCAGGTGGCTTCATTCAAGATGACCGGAAAGCGGGTTTTCCGCATGGCACCGATCCACCATCACTTCGAAAAGAAGGGCTGGACCGAGAGCCAGGTGGTCATCCGGTTCTGGATCATTGCAGTCATGCTGGCACTGGCCGGTCTTTCCACACTCAAGCTGCGATAGGTAAATGAAAACATGATCCCGGCCATCACCTTCAAGGGAAAACGCGTTGCACTTTTCGGGCTGGGTGGCTCGGGAATGGCGACTGCGCTTGCCCTTGTTGCCGGTGGTGCGGACATCGTTGCCTTTGACGACAATCCGGAGCGGGTAACCAATGCGCAGGAGGCGGGTATTCCAACCGCCGATTTGCGCCAGCAGGATTTGACGCATTTTGCAGCGCTGGTGCTTTCGCCCGGGGTGCCGCTGACCCATCCCCGGCCTCACTGGACAGCGGAGCGGGCGAGAGCCGCGAATGTTCCGGTGATCGGCGACATCGAGATTTTCGCCCGCGAGCGGCGCGAACATGCGCAAGCTGCACCCTTCATCGCCATTACCGGGACCAATGGAAAATCAACGACCACCGCGCTGATTGCCCATGTGCTGCGGTCGGCAGGTCGTGACGTCCAGATGGGTGGCAACATTGGCACGGCGATCCTGTCGCTGGAGCCGCCAGTCGCGCACCGCCATTATGTGATCGAGTGTTCTTCGTACCAGATTGATCTTGCGCCAACGCTTGATCCATCCATCGGCATTCTTCTCAACCTGACCCCGGACCATCTGGACCGGCATGGAGACATGGTTCACTACGCTGCCATCAAGGAACGACTTGTAGCTGCCAGTGAAACGGCCATTGTTGGCGTTGACGATGATTACTCGGCATCCATCGCCTCTTTCTTGCAGGCAAAGGGCCGCCATGTTTTGCGTATTTCGGCTGCATCCCGGCTCGATGAGGGCATCTGGCTGGACGGGCGAAAGTTGGTTTACTCGCGCAAGGGGGCTGTTTCGACAGTCGCCGATCTGGCAAATGCACCAGCCTTGCGCGGCGCGCACAATGGACAAAATGCGGCAGCGGCATTTGCGGCCTGTTTTTCTGCCGGATTGAGCGAAGGCGAAATCATGGCCGGATTTGCCAGCTTTCCCGGGCTCGCCCACCGCATGGAGCAGGTCGGAAAGGCTGGCAAAGTTCTCTATGTCAACGATTCCAAAGCCACCAATGCTGATGCAACCGAGAAGGCACTTGCCAGTTTCGAGCGTATTTACTGGATCGCCGGCGGCCTGGCCAAGGAAGGCGGCATCCAGCCGCTGGCACGGTTTTTCCCGAAAATTGCCAAGGCCTACCTTGTCGGCGAAGCAGCGCCTGCCTTTGCGGCGACAATTGGTGACAAGGCGCCATTCGTCATTTCGCAAACGATTGAAGCTGCTGTTCGCCAGGCTGCCAAAGATGCAGCGCAAGACAAAGCCGCAGAGCCGGTGGTGTTGTTGTCGCCAGCATGCGCCAGTTTTGACCAGTACCAGAATTTCGAGAAACGCGGGGACGCTTTTCGCAGCGCGGTCCTGTCGCTGGAAAACGTTTCTGCGATGGGGGCAATGGAATGAACATTCAAAAGCCGGGTACAGGAGGGCAACATGGTTAGTCGTGTCGACCGGTCGTTGATGGCTGAATGGTGGCGCACGGTGGACCGGGCGCTGGTCGGTTCGGTACTGTTCCTGATGCTTTGCGGTGTTCTGCTTTCATTTGCGGCAAGCCCGGCTGTTGCCGACCGCATTGATGCGGAGACATTCCACTTCATCAAACGCCATGCGATGTTTCTGGTTCCGGCGATGTTGCTGTTTCTGGGAGCTTCACTGCTCAGCCCCAGGCAGGTGCGGCGCGCAAGTTTCATTCTGTTCGGCATTGCGATCCTGCTGATGATCGCCACGCTTTTCGTCGGTGCCGAAGTGAAAGGCTCGCGGCGCTGGATCAATCTGGCCGGGATATCATTGCAGCCTTCCGAATTGATGAAGCCGGGTTTTGTTGTCATCACCGCCTGGTTGTTTGCCGAAAATTCGAGACGACCTGAAATTCCTGGAAATCTCTTTTCCATCATCCTGTTCGGCATTGTTTCCGCGCTGCTTTTGGCCCAGCCCGATTTTGGCCAGACCATGCTGGTGGCATTTGTCTGGGCTGCGCTGTTTTTCATGGCTGGCATGTCCTGGATGTGGATCATGGCACTTGGTGTAGCGGCCGTTACCGGTCTTGGTGCTGCCTATGCGTTTTTTCCGCATGTGGCGGGGCGCATTGACCGGTTCATGACCGGGGATGGTGACAATTTCCAGGTGGACACCGCGCGCGAGGCCATCATCAATGGCGGCTGGTTGGGGCAGGGGCCAGGCGAGGGAACAGTCAAAAAGATCATTCCCGACAGCCATGCCGACTTTCCGTTTGCGGTTGCCGCGGAAGAATTCGGGATCATCGCCTGTTTGCTGCTGGTCGGGTTGTTCGCCTTTGTTGTGCTGCGCGGTCTCAACCACGCCCTGAAAGAGAAAGATCCCTATATCCGTCTTGCCACTTCCGGTCTTGTCACGTTGTTTGCAATCCAGTCGATGATCAACATGATGGTCAACCTTCAGCTGATGCCAGCCAAGGGCATGACATTGCCATTCATTTCCTATGGCGGCTCATCCTTGCTGTCGATGGCAATTGCCATGGGTTTTGTTGTGGCATTGACACGTATCCGACCGGAAGGACGTGCAAGTGCGCCTTACGGCTTTGCCCTTCGGCAATACCGCCCTGCCGATGGCAGGGTTGCATGAGCAAGGGCTTAATTCTCCTGTGTGCAGGCGGCACCGGCGGACATCTGTTTCCGGCCGAATCGCTTGCGCATGAACTGAATGCGCGTGGGTTCGAAGTCCACCTTGCCACTGACGACAGGGCGCAGCGTTTTGCCGCCGCTTTTCCCGCGAAGAAAATACACATCGTCAAGTCGGCAACGCCGAATTTTCGCAACCCGGTGGCGCTGGCCAAGGCATCGCTCACCTTGTTGCAAGGCTATCGCGAAGCCCGCAAGCTGGTTGCGGGATTGTCACCCAGGGTGGTTGTGGGCTTTGGTGGGTATCCGACGCTGCCGCCAATGTGGGCGGCAAACCGGCTTGGCATTCCCACCGTCATTCACGATGCAAATGCAGTGATGGGTCGGGCAAACCGTTTGCTGGCGCGTCGGGCGCGAACCATTGCCATGGGTTTTGGTGGCGCAGCCAAAGGTGAGCGGGTCATCGTCACCGGCAATCCGGTGCGTCCGGGCGTGTTGGCCGCGGCAAAAAGCGGGTATCCGCTGCGTCAGGCTGATGAGCCCTTCAACCTCCTGGTTTTTGGCGGCAGCCAAGGCGCACAGTTTTTCTCGCAGGCCATGCCTGAAGCCATGTCGCACTTGTCTCCGGCGCAACGACGGCTGTTTCGCATTGTTCAGCAGGCGCGGCCAGAAGATGAAGCAGGCCTGCGAAACGCCTATGCCGGTATTGGCATCGCTGCCGAGATTGCCCCGTTTTTTGCCAACATGGCGGAACGGATTGCCCAGGCGCATTTCGTGATCAGCCGGGCAGGCGCCTCGACGGTATCCGAACTCGCGGTTATTGGCCGGCCGTGCTTGCTGGTTCCCTATCCGCATGCGCTTGACCACGACCAGGCGATGAATGCCCGGACCCTTGCCGAAGGCGGCGGAGCGCGCATTATCGAGCAAAGCGAACTTTCGGCATCGCGATTGGCATCCATTTTGGGCAAATCGCTGGCTGAGCCGGGGGGGCTTGCAGAAATGGCGGAAAAAGCCAAAAGAAGCGGCAAACCTGACGCAGCAGCGCTGCTTGCTGAATGCGTTGAAAAGGCGATCATTGCCTGAACCATTGCTTTTGCGTGTCTTGCTCCAAGGAATTCCACTCCCATGAAAATGCCAGAAAAAATCGGCCTCGTTCATTTTGTCGGTATCGGCGGCATCGGCATGAGCGGCATAGCCGAGGTGCTGCACAATCTTGGCTACAACGTTCAGGGCTCTGACCAGGCTGACAGTGCCAATGTCCAGCGGCTGCGGGCCAAGGGCATACCGGTGGCAATCGGGCACCGGGCGGAGAACCTTGGCGCTGCCGAAGTCATGGTGGTTTCCACCGCCATCAAGGCGGAAAATCCGGAGCTGGTGGAAGCGCGGGAGAGGCATTTGCCCATTGTCAGGCGGGCAGAAATGTTGGCCGAGCTGATGCGGTTCCGCAAGGCAATCGCCATCGGCGGCACCCATGGCAAGACCACCACGACATCAATGGTGGGTACGCTACTCGATGCGGGCGGCATGGACCCGACTGTCATCAATGGCGGCATCATCAATGCCTATGGCACCAATGCGCGCATGGGCGAAGGCGACTGGATGGTTGTTGAAGCCGATGAAAGTGACGGAACATTTCTCAAGCTCCCAGCCGACATTGCCATTGTCACCAACATCGATCCGGAACATCTGGACCATTACGGGAATTTTGACGAGGTCCGCAAAGCCTTCCGAAGCTTTGTCGAAAACGTGCCATTTTACGGTTTCGGCGTGATGTGCCTCGACCACCCGGAGGTGCAGGCGCTGGTTTCGCGCATTACCGACCGCAAGGTGGTGAGCTATGGGTCCAATCCGCAAGCCGATGTGCGGTTCTTCGACGTGAAGCCCGAAGGCAGCAACAACCGCTTCAGCGTTGAAATTCGCGACCGCAAGAGTGGCGCCAGCAAGATCATGGACAATCTGGTTTTGCCGATGCCCGGGCGACACAATGTGTCGAATGCAACCGCAGCCATTGCAGTGGCACATGAGCTTGGCATTGGCGCCGACGCCATACGTGCCGGGCTTGCCGGATTTGGCGGCGTCAAGCGGCGTTTCACCCACACAGGCACATGGAATGGTGTCGAGATATTCGATGATTACGGTCATCATCCGGTTGAGATTGCAGCGGTGCTGAAGGCTGCACGCGAATCAGCAAAAGGGCGGGTAATTGCGATCAAGCAGCCGCACCGCTACAGCCGCCTGAACGACCTCTTCAACGATTTTTGTGCCTGTTTCAACGATGCGGACATGGTGTTGGTCGCACCGGTATATGCGGCAGGCGAAAACCCGATTGATGGCATCAATTCCGAAACCCTGGTGGCGGGCCTGAAATCCGGCGGGCACCGCAATGCAAGGTATATTTCCGGGCCGCAGGAAATTGCGCCGCTGGTCGCAGAAGCAGCGCAGCCGGGCGATTTCGTGATCTTTCTGGGTGCAGGAAACATCACCAATTGGGCCTATGCCCTCCCTGCCGAACTTTCAACGCTTTCCGGACCAAAGGCCTGAGCTTTGGCGAGCCCCGGACAAATATTGCATGAACGGCTGAAGCCGCTGATGGGCAGCGTTCGCGGGCGCTTGGCAGTAGATCAGCCAATGGCGAGACTGACCTGGTTTCAGGTTGGTGGTCCGGCGGATCTGCTGTTCCAGCCAGCGGACCCCGATGACCTGGCTGCATTCTTGCAAACGCTTCCCGTGGACGTTCCTGTCACCATCGTGGGCGTCGGCTCGAACCTGCTGGTGCGTGATGGCGGGATTGAAGGCGTTGTCATCCGGCTGTCAGCCAAGGGTTTTGGCTCTGTTGAAAATCTTGGTAGCAACAAGCTTTGGGCCGGTGCGGCGGTGCTGGACAAAACGCTGGCAGCAGCCGCACTTGAAGCTGGGTTGGGCGGTTTTGAATTTTACCACGGAATTCCCGGCGGCATTGGCGGGGCCTTGCGGATGAACGCCGGTGCAAACGGCACCGAAACCACCAACAGGGTTGTTTCAGTCGAGGCAGTTTCGCGGGCTGGAAAACACCTGACATTGAGCCATGCCGACATGAATTATACCTACAGGCACAGCGGCGCGCCGAATGGGCTGATTTTCACTGCGGCAACGTTCCAGGGCGAGCCAAAACCGGTCGCCGAAATACGCACGGCGATGGATGCGGTGCAGCATCACCGGGAAACCGTTCAGCCGGTGAAGGAGAAGACCGGTGGCTCGACGTTCAAAAACCCGCCCGGCCATTCGGCCTGGAAGCTGGTGGATGAAGCTGGCTTGCGCGGCTATTCGGCAGGTGGCGCGCAGATGAGCGAAATGCACTGCAATTTCATGATCAATACCGGCAACGCCACTGCATTCGACCTTGAAACGCTTGGTGAAACCGTCCGCGAGCGTGTGCATGCCAAGACCGGCATCGTTCTGGAATGGGAAATCAAGCGAATCGGCAGGTTTAGGAAAAGCGGTACGGTGGCAGCTTTCAGGCTGTAGCCAATCCTTACCCCAGAGCATCAAGTCCCTGCTCAAGGGCGTCAACGTAGCGAATGTCGAAGGCAGTGCCGACATCGTTCCGGATAATGGCAAGGGCGGCGGCGACCGGCATTGCATTGCGGTAAGGCCTGTCGGCTGTCAGCGCATCGAACACATCGGCAACCGTCAACATGCGGGCTTCAACCGGAATTTCATCACCCACAAGTCCGAAAGGATAGCCTTTTCCATCCAGGCGTTCGTGATGCGCCCCGGCAATCGGTGCCAGGTCGGCAAAAGCATGAACGTGTTGCAGGATTGCCTGACTGTGCAATGGGTGGCTTTTGACGGCATCCCATTCCTGTTGCGACAGTCGGCCGGGCTTGTCCAGTATCTGGTTGCTGACCGCCAGTTTGCCGATGTCGTGCAGCAGCGCCGCGCGCCGAAGGTGGCGCCGTTTTTGCGGCTCCATGCCGACAGCTTCGGCAATCATGTCGGTGTACAGCGTTACCCGCTCGCTATGACCGGCAGTGAACGGGCTTTTGGCATCGACAACGTCGCAAAATGCCTGTGCAATCTGGTCAAGATACTCCTCGTCAACCAGGACAGACTGGATGGCAGGTGTCATCGAGAATAGATGGCTGTCGATATCCGGGCTGTCGAGCACTTCCCAAAAGCCGGGCTGTGCGGACACTTTTTCCAATGCCTGCACGACAAGCGGGTCAAACCAGCCGCCACTGCGCCGCTTTACTTCTGCAACAGCAGCCCTTGGGCCACCCTCGGTGCGGAAAATATCGGTAACCTGCGCCACCAAGGCGATTCGCGATTCCAGCGGAATTTCCTGCGCGTGCAGGGCTTGCGGACGACCACTGCCGTCGAAATGCTCGTCGAGATGACGAATGCCGGTTTGAACTGCGGTATTGAACCGCAAGCGGGCAGCTATGTCAGCACCCCGATTGCAGCGGGTCTCGATCAGTTCATCTACCAGCTCGCCGCCGTTTCTGAGGATGTTCACAATGGCACGGATGCGTTCAGCCAAACCGACCTCTAGCCCGGTTTTGGTGAAGACAAACCGCAATGCTGCACTCAGGCTGCCGTCCAGGGTTTTGAAGTCTTGTTTGAAGCCGATGTCGTCGGTCAAATACAGCTCACAAATGCGCGCCGCATTGCTGGAACAACCAAGATCCTTGAGAAGTGTGGTGAAAAAGACGTTTGACAGCCCGGCTGCGCAAAGGCCAATTTCAGTCCCGATCTGGACACCGATCCAGCAAGCCCGCTTGCAATGGCCTTTCGGCTGGCCCTCGGTCAAGTCCAGCGCATGGCTGAGCGCTCCAAGAATCTCGGCCAATCGCAGCGATCCCCTTTGCAAGGATTGCGGTGCATCAGCGTCCGGAAAAACGCTGGCAAATGCTGTCCGGGTCATGTGTTCAACTCCCCCTAGAGGGCACACTGTGCCGCAAACCCTTTAAGGAGGCTTGAACGCCACAGCGCAGCAATTTCTTTCTCCTGCCCTTCCGCAACAGCCAGCAAACACTTAAACGCCGCACATGGTTCAAGCGAATGCCATCCCTGAAAAGCCCAACTCTTGGCGCGCCCACGTCGCGGCAACGCTTTCGCTTGGCCTGCCGCTGGTCGGCGCGCAGATGGCGCAAGTGTCCATCGGTGCGACGGATGCGGTGATGATTGGTTGGCTTGGTGCGCGCGAGCTTGCTGCCAGCACTTTGGGTTCAACCGTCTTTTTCGTGGTTTTCATGCTGGGCTCGGGCTTTGCCTTCGCGTTGATCCCGATGGTGGCACAAGGCGCGGCAATGGGCGATGTAGATGCCGTGCGCAAGGCAACCCGTACCGGCTTGTGGATTTCGGCGGTGTTTTCCCTGCTGATGATGCCGCCGCTGTGGTTCATTGAGGACATCCTGCTGTTTGCGCGGCAAGACCCGGACATCGCCGCCATGACTGCGAGTTATGTGCGCATCATGCAATGGTCGCTGTTTCCCGCGTTGTTCGTGATGGTGCTGCGTTCGTTCTTTTCAGGGCTTCAAAGGCCGCGCGTAGTGCTTGTTGCGACGATTGCCGCAGCCTTGATGAATGCTCTGGTCAACTACGCGCTGATTTTTGGCAATTGGGGCTTTCCGCGCCTGGAATTGCAGGGGGCAGCCATCGCTTCATTGGCCAGTACCCTGGTTTCGCTGGCGATTTTGGTCTGGCGGATCGAAAGCGTTCCCGGCCTGCGCCGTTTTCGCCTGTTTGCAAGGCTGCATGTGCCAGACGCGAAAGCGTTGCGCGAGTTGCTGCGGCATGGTTTGCCAATTTCAATGACCATTGTTGCCGAAGTTGGCCTGTTTGCGGCCGCCTCAACCATGATGGGTTGGCTGGGCGCGGTTCCATTGGCGGCGCACGGGATCGCGTTGCAGCTTGCCTCGCTGATTTTCATGATCCCGCTGGGCTTGTCGAGTGCCGCGGCGGTGCGTGTAGGGGAAGCCCACGCGCTGGGCCAGCATGCCAATGTTCGGCGGGCTGCGCTGGTGGTCGTTGCGATGTCGATACTGGTGTCGACGATCAGTGCGGCGGCTTTCCTGATTTTTCCGCAAGTTCTGGTTGGCCTGTTTCTCGATTTTTCCAACAAGGATGCGCAGGAAGTCCTTGCTTACGGCGTTGTGCTGTTGGCCATGGCGGCGAGCTTCCAACTCGTTGACGGATTGCAGGCCGTGGGTGCGGGCCTGCTGCGCGGGCTCAAGGACACGGCGCGTCCGGCACTGATTGCGGTGTTTTCCTATTGGGGCATCGGATTTCCGGTCGCTTACTGGCTCGGTTTTGGCAATGGCTGGCTGGGAGGGTTTGGCGGGCCGGGTGTTTGGGCGGGGCTGGCGCTGGGCCTCGGCATTGCCGCGTTGTTGCTGAACTGGCGTTTTGTCTGGCGAACAAGGACCTGAAAACAACCGGGCGCGCAACTGCCCCCTTGTCAGCGAATCACTCCTCTGATTCTGTCCGTTTGGGCGTATTTCCGGAATTGAGTCGGCATTCACATGCATTTCGGGCGCTCGATCCGAAAAAAATGTGTCAGGCCGTATTCCCCCGGATGACAGAAGGGAAATGGCCATGGCAGGCAAGCACGTAGCGGTGTTGATGGGGGGGTGGTCTTCCGAGCGCCCCGTATCCTTGGCTTCGGGCAATCCATGTGCTGATGCGCTGGAGCGGGCCGGATACCAGGTGACACGTGTGGATGTCACGCGCGACATCGCAACCGTGCTTCGTGATCTCAAACCCGATGTTGCATTCAACGCATTGCATGGGCCGTTTGGCGAAGACGGGACCATCCAGGGGGTGCTGGAAATCCTGGAGATTCCATACACCCATTCCGGGGTAATGGCCTCTGCATTGGCAATGAACAAGGAAAAAGCCAAGGTTTTGGCCAAGGCAGCCGGTATTCCGGTGGCCCAGTCGATGGTCATGCACCGGCTGGAAGCGGCGGAAAAACACGTCATGACGCCGCCTTACGTGATCAAGCCGGTATCGGAAGGATCATCCTTCGGCGTCCTGATTGTCCGCGAGGACATGTCCCGACCGCCGCAGGAACTGTACTCGAAAAGCTGGCCGTATGGCGACATCGTGATGGTGGAGCGCTACATCGCCGGCCGTGAACTTACATGTGCCGTCATGGGCAATGTGGCACTGGGTGTGACCGAGATTTTTGCCACGGGTCAAGGCTTCTACGACTTCGATGCAAAATACCGTCCCGGCGGGTCAAAACACGAATGTCCAGCAAATCTTAAACGAAATATTTACCAAAAAGTAATGACACTGTCCCTCAAGGCACACCAATCGGTCGGGTGCCGCGGCGTTAGCCGGTCTGACTTCAGGCTGGATGACGGG
>JBGSOG010000090.1:0-19164 GCA_041739225.1 Rhizobiaceae bacterium | reverse complement strand
TAGGCGGCAAGGCAGATCATGTGCCAGTCGAGTTTCTTGTCGGTGCCGGCAACCTTGGCAACGCCGTTCTCGATGACAATGTCACCTGCATCGGCTTCCATCAGGTGCGCCGCGATTTTCTTTGCCTTGGCTTCGACCTTGTCGAGCGCCTTGACAATGGCCGACATGCCGACTGCGCCGGAACGCGAGCCATAAGTCCCCATGCCGAACTGCACCTTGTCGGTATCGCCATGAACAATGTTCACGTTGGCGATTGGCAGTCCGAAACGCTCTGCAATCAACTGGGCGAAGGTGGTTTCATGGCCCTGGCCGTGGCTGTGGCTTCCGGTCAGGATTTCGATGGTGCCGACCGGGTTGACCCGCACTTCTGCCGATTCCCAAAGGCCGACGCCCGCTCCCAGCGAACCCACCGCCGCCGACGGCGCGATGCCGCAAGCCTCAATGTAGCAGGACATTCCGATACCGCGCTTCTTGCCGCGCTTTGCAGCCTCAGCCTTGCGGGCCGGGAAGCCTGCATAGTCGGCAGCCTTCATCGCTGCATCCAGCGTCGCGTCATAATCCCCCGCATCATAGGCCATGATGACCGGTGTCTGGTGCGGGAAGGAACGGATGAAATTGCGCCGACGCAATTCCGCCGGGTCCAGCTTGAGTTCGCGGGCCGCCGTTTCCATCATCCGCTCGACGACAAAGGTCGCTTCCGGGCGACCGGCACCGCGATAGGCGTCCACCGGTACTGTGTTGGTGTAGACGGTGCGCACATTGGCGTGAATGTTGGCGATGTTGTACTGGCCCGACAGCAGGGTAGCGTAAAGGTAGGTCGGGACCGAACTTGAGAACAGCGACATGTAGGCGCCGAGGTTGGCGATGGTATCGACCTTGAACGCCGTGATCTTGCCATCCTTGTCGAAGCCCATTCGCGCCTTGGACACGTGATCGCGGCCGTGCGCATCGGTCAGGAAAGCTTCCGTACGGTCTGAGGTCCACTTGACCGGAACGCCGGTCTTTTTCGAGGCCCACAGGCAGACGATTTCTTCGGGATAGATGTAAATCTTGGAACCAAATCCGCCACCGACATCCGGTGCAATGACGCGGAGCTTGTTTTCCGGGGCAACCTGATAAAATGCCGAGAGCACCAGACGGGCGACATGCGGATTCTGGCTGGTGGTGTAGAGGGTGAAATGGTCCTCAGCGCCGTCATAATGCGCCAATGCGGAGCGTGGCTCCATCGGGTTTGGCGACAGGCGGTTGTTGACGATGTCCATTTCGGTAATGTGTGCTGAAGCTGCCAATGCAGCGTCGGTGGCCTTGGCGTCGCCGATCTCCCAGTCGAAAATCAAATTGCCTTCTGCTTCGGTGTGCAGTTGCGGCGCGCCCGGCTTGAGCGCGGCGACCGCATCGGTGACCACCGGCAGGGTTTCGTAGTGCACTTCCACCGCTTCGGCGGCGGAACGGGCATTGGCAATCGTGTCGGCAATCACCACCGCCACGGAATCTCCGACGTACCTGACCTTCTCGGTTGCAAGCGCTGACCACGCACCCATTTTCATCGGGGTGCCATCCTTGGAGTGGATCATCCAGCCGCAAATGATGTTGCCGATGCCATCGACCTTCAACTGCTTGCCGTCGAGGATTGCAACAACGCCCGGCATGGCTTCAGCAGCGGCGCGGTCAATGCCCTTGATCACGGCATGGGCGTGTGGTGAGCGAACGAAGGCGGCATAATGCATGCCGGCCATCTTGAAATCATCCGTGTAGCGGCCCTTGCCGGTGATAAAGCGCTGGTCTTCCTTGCGCGTTACGCGGGCTCCAATGCCTTCAACTCCCATGGTCTTCTCCTCCTGATTTTCGGTTCATCAACTTTGCCTTGCAGCGCCAGATCGTCCATCCGGGCGCAAAAGGCCTCAAGCTGACGGTTATGCGGTTGCCATTGCCGCAGCGTGGATTGCCTTCACGATGTTGTGGTAGCCGGTGCAACGGCAAATGTTGCCTTCAAGGCCTTCGCGTATCGCTGCTTCATCCAGCTTTGTGCCGGATTTCCTGGCGGTTTCGATCATGTCGACTGCCGTCATGATCATGCCGGGGGTGCAAAACCCGCACTGCAATCCATGATGCTCGCGGAACGCTGCCTGCACCGGATGCAGGGTGGTGCCGTCGGCTAGGCCCTCGATGGTCAGAACGGAACTGCCGGACGCTTGCGCTGCAAGCATGGTGCAGCTTTTGACCGCCTTGCCGTCAACATGAACAACGCAAGAGCCGCACTGCGAAGTGTCGCAGCCCACATGGGTGCCGGTCAGATTCAGGTTTTCACGCAGGAACTGCACCAAAAGCGTGCGATCCTCCACTGTACCTGAAACCTTCTTGCCGTTTACCGTCATTGAAACGGTTGCCATGCATACCTCCCTGAAACACAAAGCCGGACTGTTCCAGCTTGCAAAATTCAAAAAATTTGGGAGGCGTGAAAATACGAGGCCGTGCTGCACCGCAAAACGCGATTGTCCGACCTGCTCCTCCCGGTTTTTGCGAGAAGGGTTTTCCTCCAAACCATGTCTCACAAACAACTGTGGCGCGGAAACCGCCTGTCGACAAGAGGAAGGCCTGACAAAAATTCGCAACTTTGGTCGGATGGCCGCTGGCGGGCGCAAAGCCGGGTTCAGCGCGCCTTCGCCGTCAGACCCGGCGTTGGAAAACAGTCCGGCGCAAGACCGTTCTGCTGCTGCCATTCACCTATGGACCGCCGTGTCTTGAACCCCGGCAAACCGTCGGCACCGCCAACATCATAGCCTTTGCCTTCCAGAAACTTTTGCAAACGGGCGATGTCCGAGCGCAGCATGGTTCCGGTCTCACGCCAATTGCCCGCAAAGGCCGTGCCGCCAAAGGAAATCCGGTCCGCCGCATTGCCGATGAACAAGGCATAGAGATCGCTCTCGTTGTACTTCTTCAGCACGTAGAAATTCGGCGTCACCAGAAATGCCGGGCCAAAGCGACCCGCCGGCATCAGCAGGAATGTTTCGGCATTCTTTTCTTTTGGCGGAAACGGCTTGCCGCCAATGCGGGTGATGCCAAGCGCCTCCCATTGCGACAGCGGCTTGCCGCGATCGGGCCCTTCCAGATGACAGGCAACACTGCCAGGAACACTGACCTCAAAGCCCCAGTCGCGACCGGCAACCCAACCTGAATTGGCCAGAAAATTTGCCATCGATGCCAGCGTGTCCGCATCGGATTTCCAGATGTCGGCGCGCCCGTCGCCATCGCCGTCGGCGGCATGTTTGAGGTATGATGTCGGCATGAATTGCGGCTGGCCCATTGCGCCGGCCCAGGAGCTTTTCATTTGCGCAGGCGAGGCAAGGTTTTGCGACAGCATGACAAGGGCGGCGACCAGCTCCTGCGTGAACATTTCCTGCCGCGTGGACATGAATGCCTTGGTCGCCAGAACTTCCACTGCGTTGTAGGGGATTTTTGCCGCGCCAAACCCCGATTCACGCCCCCAGATTGCCAGCAGAAACCTTCCGGGAACCCCGGTTTTGCGCTCCAACCGGCCAAGCAACGCCTGGTTGGCAGACAGGCGCTGCCTGCCGCCCGCCACCACGGGCGAGATGTTTTTCTCGGCAAAATAGGCGGAGGGCGCGCGAAACTCGGCCTGCAGCTGCTTTTGCGTCGATGGTGCCTTGGAGCCGGGCGGCACAAGATCGGGCAGTTTCCAGTTCAGCTTGACGCCGTCGAAAGCTGCCTTGAAAACCGCTGCGTCAACGCCCTTTTGCTGCGCCATCGGCCACAGCGATTGCGACAGCCAGTTGCGGAACTGTTTTTCAACCGCCGGTGCATTGGCCGGCTGGGCCAAAGCAGGTGCGGCCAGCGGCACACAAAAAATTGCTGCGGCGATACACAAGGCTGCAAGGTAGTTGCGAAGCGAATCGATCATGGGGGAAACTTGGCGGATGCCTGTGGCAACGGCAAGGCGGAATGGTTGCATATGACTGGCCAGAATTGGGTTGAAACTTCAATGCACCACCGACGCAAGGGCCTGCCGCAAGGCAACATCGCGTGGATCAGGTGCCATGCCAAGGCCAAACCGGTTTGTCACATAGCCGTATCCTATGCCAACTGCAGGATCGGCATAGCCCAGCGAGCCGCCTGCGCCAGGTGCGCCGAAAGCATCTTCACGCCCGAAGGAAAACTTCGCAAACGGCTTCATGAAGCCGAGAGCGTACTTCACGTCCGTCCTCAAGACTTCATCGAAGAACCCTAGGGCTGGAGCGCGGGCAGGGGCGCGGAGGTCGGCGAGTGTTTGCGCGCCAAGGCCAAGCGCTGCGCCGCCGGTAGCGAAGCTGCCATAGGCCTTTGCGATGGCCCGTGCGGTGCCAACGCCGCCGCCCGACGGTACTTCGAGCTGCCGCACGTAGACAAGCATATTGTCCATCATAACGCCCGACCCCGGATTCACCATGCTGGCGCGAAAGGTCGAGGACCAAGGGTTTAGAAGGGACATGACCATGGGCAGCGGATATCCAAGTATCGACCGCACAAAACCCGGCATGGCCAACACGGCAAGTCTTTCATTGGGGATGGATTGAGGCAGGCCGATGTAAAACTCCAACCCCAATGGTACGGCAATCTCGTCGTGGAAAAACTGTCCCAGACTTCGGTGTGCAGGGTCGATCCGGCGCAGTAGTTCGGCCTCGTAAAAGCCCAGCGAGAGGAAGTGATAGGCGTTTCGGGTGCCGGGTGGCCATTGCGGCGTCTCGCGCGCCAGGATTTCGGCAAGCCGCTGGGGCTCCGCAATTACCGCGCGATCCACTTTTTCATGAAACGCATGCAGCCCGGCCTGATGGGCAAGCAGTTGTCTTACCGTAATGTGCTGTTTGTCGTTCTGGCGGAATTCCGGCCAATAATCGACGACATGCGCGTCGTAATCTAGCCATCCACGAGAGTGTGCCAAGGCCAAGGTCATCGCCGACATGCCTTTGGTCAAAGAAAAGACGACAACCATTGTGTCTTCTTGCCATGGGGAGCAGGACGCCGCGTCGCGTGTGCCCCCCCAAAGGTCGACGACTTTCTCGCCGTTGCAATAGACGCAGCATGCGCCACCGAGTTCGCCGCGTTTTATAAAGTTCTCTTCGAAGGCGGCTTTCACAGCTTTGAAATCGGGATGGACCGTGCCGTTCACCGCAATTTTCTTTTGACTTTTCATGACTTCCCCGGAAAACCAATTCCAAGGCTAACTTACCGCCCGTAGTGCGCACTGACCTGAAGCAGTTTTGGCAAGTTCCGGACCGGTAGAAAGCTGTCGCGGACGGTTACGTGTCAATCGGGTGATGCAAGGCAAATGCTGCACCACGCGCCATCGCAGCAGCGAAAACCACAGCCACTACAAGTGCGGCGATGAGGCCATAGTCCTGCGGTACGTTGAGCAGTACAGCTGCACTACCACCAATCATTGCCCAAATTGCAGGAATAACAAGCAGCCACCTTGCCACTTTCCATGTCCCGAGCATCAGTATGCCCATGGTGAAAATCGTTGTGGGACAGGGAGCAATCCCAAACACCGGAACAGCAGGATAGGCATGGCCAACAAGCCAGCCAAACGCCGGATATCCGAGCATGGAATATGCAGCAAATCCCAACCCGGCAAAGGTTCTTGTATCGCGTCGCGCCGCGATCCGGAAAGATGGCCACACAAGAGGCGCGAAAAAAAGAAGGAGCGCCTGAATGGCGAAGATGACGCCGAATCCGCGCGCTGCCGGGTTGATCTCGCTGAAAAAACTCCAGTGGTATGCCGCCCCGTTTACGAACCACATGAAAGCAAGGATCGTCGAAATCAACGCCGTCGACACCCGAAAGGAAATGAACGTCAAGCAGAATGCCGCAACTCCGAGAAGATAAGTCAATAGCGGCAATGGCCACATCGCGGCGTTGTATCGAACGAAGACATCGAAAAATTGATCTTGGGTGAATGGCATCGCGTTCGACCTCCAGAACGGTTCATCGATCTGCGTATATAGATCAACGCCCGGGGACCCTGATGCGCATCAACTTCCTGCGCTGCGCAACTCGCGGCATTGCCCGCCGAAGCTTTGTACCGCGTCCCGCTTCTGCTCATCCCAGCGCAAAATACCGCTCCAGATGGTGGTCGGCGTCACCCAACAGTTGCTCGATCATGGTGATGCGCTTGGCATAGAGGCCGACGGGGTATTCCCAGGTCATGTCCATGCTCCCATGAATCTGGATGGCTTCATCAGCCGTCTGGCGAACGGCGCGGCCGGCAAGGTTTCTGGCGGCGAAAACCGCCTTCTCGCGAAGGCAAAACTCGCGGGTATGCAGTGATCGGCGTGGTGTTGCTGTTTGTTATCGTCTCAGTCGCCGTCAACCACACTGGCGCAGCGAGCTTGTGAATCTGCTTCTGCTTAGTCCGCCTTGCGGCGCTCTGCTGTTTTGTAAACTTCGTTGCGTTCACGCTTGCCGACTGCGACCACCAGAACCAGCAACTCGCGATCCTTGACCTGGTAGACAAGACGGAAGCCCGCATTGCGCAGCTTGATCTTGTAGCGCTCTTTGGCGCCATGCAGCCGCGCCGAGGGAACTTTGGGATTGAGCAACCGCTCGGCAAGTTTGCTCTTGAACTGCTCCCGGGTCGCGTTGTCGAGCTTTCGCCACTCTTTCAAGGCCTCGTCGAGAAAGGCGAGCTCATAGCTCATCCAGCGTGACCTTGTGAACAGTCTGGCCTTCCCGCGCGTCGGCGATGGCGTTCAGTTCCAGATCTTCAAGCCGGTCCAGCATTGCCTCATAGGCTTTGGCAGGGACGCAATAGAATGCGGGCTCATTGCGGTTGAGGATCGCGACCGGAAACCCTTCACCGGCGGCGACGGTGCCCATCGGGTTTTTCTTCAGTTCAGAAACGCTGGCGGTGGTAGCCGCGAGGATTTGGTGCGCCATCAAAAGCCTCCATATGAGCGCTTTAAGTAGCACTCTGAACAGGTCTTTTCAAGCGACCTCACCCCAGTGCAATATACCGCTCCAGATGGTGGTCGGCGTCACCGAACAGGTGTTCGATCATGGTTATACGCTTGGCATAGTGGCCGACCGGGTATTCCCAGGTCATTCCCATGCCGCCATGGATCTGGATCGCTTCCTCCGCCGTCTGGCGACCGGCGCGGCCGGCAAGGTTTTTGGCGGCAGAAACCGCCTTCTCGCGGCGGTGGCGGTCAGCGCCAAGACTGCCGGCGGCATTGATCACAGCCGAGCGCAATTGCTCAATTTCAATCAGCACATCGGCCATGCGGTGTTGCAACGCCTGGAATTTGCCGATGATGACGCCAAACTGCTTGCGGGTGTGCATGTATTCGACCGTCAAATCCTTGGCCCGCTCCATCGCGCCAAGGCACTCGGCGCAAACTGCCGTGATGGCAAACGCATGTGAACGTTCGATGGCAGCAAAGCCCTCGCCCGCCTCCCCGATCAGCCGGACCGTAGCGGCATCCAGCGAAATTTCCGCCGCGCCATACCCATCGACTGTCGAGTAGGCCCGCACATTCACGCCCGCAGATTTTGCATCCACGGTAAACAGCGAGATGCCGTTTTCATCGGTCTGTTCGCCGGAAGTGCGGGCTGAAACCACCAGCCAGTCTGCCTGCCCGCCGCCCAAAACCACTGATTTGTTGCCGGTCAAACGCCAGTGGTCACCGTCGCGAACCGCCTTTGTGGCCACATCGGCAAGTTCGTAACGCGATTGCGGCTCGCCATGGGCCACCGCCAGCAGGGTTTCGCCGGCAATGGCCTTGGCAACCAGCGCCAAGCTTTCATCGTCAGCTGCACCCGAAAGAATGGTTCCGGCCATCAGGACGGGCAGAAACGGCTCGACCACCAGCGCCTTGCCGAGTGCTTCGAACACCACCATCAGATCATCGCCATCGCCGCCAAAGCCGCCGACGTTTTCGGGAAACAGCGCGCCGATGACCCCCAGTTCGGCGAATTGCGCCCACATCTGCGGCGAGTATCCGGCTTCGGATTTGGCCGCAGCGTGACGAATGTCCAGCGGATAGTTTTCCTTGAGAAACCGCTCAAGGGTTTCCGCCAGCATCCGGCGGTCTTCGTTCAAAGAAAAATCCATGTTTGAAAAATCCTAAAGCCCGAGCTTGGTCTTGGTGATGATGCCGCGCTGGATCTCGTTGGAACCGGCGAAGATCGAAAGCTTGCGGTTGTTGAAATAGTCCGAGGCCAGTGCATTGGCATAGTCCGGGCCAATCGGCGCTTCGTTGTAGCCTTCGTCCAGCGCTTCGGAGACGAAAGGTAGCGCCATCGGCCCCAGTGCGCGGCGCGACAAATCGTTGATCTCCTGGCGGATGACCGTGCCCTTGATTTTGAGCATCGAACTTTCCGGCCCCGGCGCGGCACCTGAATCTGCCCCGACCAGAATGCGCAAATTGGTGGTTTTCATGGCTTCAAGGTCGATCTCCACTTTCGCCAGCCGAGAGGCAAAATAGGGATCGTGCGACAGCGGCTTGCCACCCTTTTTCATTTCACCGGCAATGCGCTTCAGCTGGCCAAGTGCGGCTTAGGAATTGCCGATATTGGCTGTTCCGGTGCGCTCATGCGTGAGCAGGTATTTGGCGTAGGTCCAGCCTTCGTTTTCCGTGCCGACCAGGTTTTCCGCCGGAACCTTGACGTTGTCGAAAAACACCTCGTTCACCTCGTGCTCGCCATCGAGCAGGATTATCGGACGCACTGTCACGCCGGGCGTGTTCATGTCGATCAAAAGGAAGGAAATGCCTTCCTGCGGCTTGCCTTCTGTAGAGGTGCGCACGAGGCAGAAAATCCAGTCGGCATAATGGCCGAGCGTGGTCCAGGTTTTCTGGCCGTTGACGACGTAGTGGTCACCCTGCCGCTCGGCGCGGGTGCGCAGCGAGGCAAGGTCCGAGCCTGCACCCGGTTCGGAATAGCCTTGGCACCACCAATCGGAGCCATCGAGGATGCGCGGCAGATAATGCTGCTTTTGTTCCGGCGAGCCGAACTTGATCAGCACCGGGCCCAGCATGTTGACGCCAAATGGGATGGTTCGCGGCGCACCGGCGGCCCAGGCCTCCTCGTCGAAGATGTGGTTCTGGATCGCCGACCATTTGGCGCCGCCCCATTCCTTCGGCCAGTTGGGCGCCAGCCACCCCCGCGAATGGAGCTTTGCGTGCCAGAATTCCATATCCTGCTTGGTCAGGCGCTTGCCGAGCTTGACCTTCTGCGAAAGACTTTCAGGCAGGTTTTCGGTCAGAAATGCCCGCACCTCGTGGCGAAATGACTGATCTGCCGCGGTAAATTCCAAATCCATGATTGCTCCCTCCCAGGTGCTTGCCATCAGCCGAGCCAATGACACATGTATAGGGCGAGACTGTAGAAAGGCATCGGCAATCTTGGCAACACAAAATGCAATGGCGGAACTGGCAAATCAATGCCTTGCGACCGGCGAAGCGGTGGCGCTGGTGCAAATCAGCGAAACCTTTGGCTCGACACCGCGCGAAAGCGGCGCGCAAATGCTTGTCACGAAGGACCAACAGGCCGGAACCATCGGCGGCGGGCAGCTTGAATGGCTGGTGCTGGACAAAGCGCGGGGAATGCTGGCAGCAGGAGAGGCGCGATGTGTGCTGAACGTCCCGCTGGGGCCGGAAATCAACCAGTGTTGCGGAGGCAGGGTGACATTGGAACTGGCATTGCTATCGACACGGGGGTTGTCAGAATTTGGCTCCAACAACCAGACTGAACAACGACCACAGGTGTTGATATTCGGCGCCGGCCACACCGGCAAGGCGCTTGCCCGCGCGCTTGAGCCGTTGCCGTTGAACGTGTGCCTGATCGACACGCGCGCAGACATTCTCGACGCATTTGAGACCGGTGTGCGCAAGGTGCTGACGCCGTTGCCGGAGGCGGAAATTCGCAAAGCCCCGCCCGGCAGCGCGATTGTCGTGATGACGCATTCGCACGATCTTGATTTTCTGGTCGTTGCCGAGTCGCTAAAGCGAGGCGATGTCGCCTATTGCGGCATGATCGGCTCGGCAACCAAGCGGGCGGTGTTCAGCAACTGGCTGGAAAACAACGGGCATGAAAAGGCACTGGCACAGAAGTTGGTTTGCCCGATCGGCGGCCTGCAAGTTCGAGACAAGCGACCGGAAGTGATCGCGGCATTGACTGCCGCAGAAATTCTGGTGGCGCTCCACGCCTTTGTTCAGCCGGGAATTGTCCAGCCGGTTTGATAGAAATATTCCTCAAGATTGTTGCCAGCGCCACCGCGATCCACCACCAGGAAATCGCCCGGTGCATCCAGCGTGATCAGCGGATGGTGCCAGACATTGTGGTGATAGTTGACACCGCGCAAGCCGCCAGGCCCCGGCTCGACCAGAAAGGCAATCGGCTCGCCCGGTTTGCCGCCATGGTCTTCCGCAACCACCACCAGCCATTTGCCGGCATGCAAGGGGAAAAACGCCTGGCTGCCCACGGGGTGGCGCTCCAGCATGGTGACATGGACTGGCAGATGAAATGCATCGCCGCGAAACATGCTGATCAGCGGGCGAGGCTCTGCCCCCAGCAATTCCACTTTTGCCAGATCATGAAATCGCGTCGTGGTCCCATTGTTGATTTTGTAGGAATGCGCGCCGTCGGTCTCGATGACATCGCCAAAGGGCTTGAAGGCTTGCCGGGTGAGCGGTTGCAGGCGCAGGATTTGGGTCAAGATGATCTCCCGTGGAAGGCCCTTGCCAATAGAGCGGGCCAGCCGGGCTGTCCAGCAGTCTCAAATGCCGCTTTCGCGGATGAGTGTGGAAGCAACGCGCCGAAAGGCATGGGTGACGACGCTTTCAAAACCCGCATGCAAGATGACCACACCGCGGACTGTCTGACCCGGCAGGTGGTGCGAAACCGATTGTCGTGGTGTCAAGGAGACGGGAAACCACGAACCGTGCGGGGATGTTTCTTCGGTCCTGCCAGTGGACACGGCAACGGGCACCAAACCCCCTTGTGTATCTGCAAGTTCGCGGGAAGCAAACCCGGCGGCAGGCATTGCCGATATGGTTTCAAGCACAACTTCCAACGACGGAAACAATGCATTGTCGGGAACAAATTTGCCGGAATTGCCCGCCACAACACGGGGTGCATCGTGTTCGGACAACAAGCCACTGAGGGTAACGGTCGCGGGGTCCTGGATGATTGCAACCGGGTGGCTTGCCGAAAGCCATTGTCCTTCGGCAAGAACAGCATCCATGTTGCCAACGATGCCGTCCTTCGGCGAGCGGACAACAAGTCTGCCCAGTCTTGCTTCGAGGGCGGTAATGGCAGCCTTTGCCGCCTGGTTTTCACGGGCAAGAACAAGCGAGAGGGCAAGATCCCGGCTGTCTGCACCAGCACGCCGTAGCCGGGCCGCAATTGCCTCGCTGCGAATTTTCGCCAAGCGCAGCTCGTGCTCAATTTCAGGCGATTCCAGCGTCAGGAGAACCTCGCCTGTCTTCACCTGCTTGCCCGAAGCCAACATCACCGAAACGACGCGTCCGTTCTCGCCAGTGAAAATGTTTGCTTCTGCCGCGCTGTGAAGAATTGCCGGGATTTGCACTCTCACGGGCAGTGGAACCAGCATGAATGCGAGAATGGCGAGCGCTGTGAACAGGGTTCGTCTGCTGCTTCCCGTGCCACTGATGGCCTGGCGGTCTTTCCACCATCCAGCCAGCTCCTTGTGCAGCGGGAGGCCAAGACCCAGCAACAGCGCAAACCCGGCCAGCGGAACCGCAACCGCCTTTGGTGCCAGAAAATAGAGTATCGTGGCAATGCCGATCTGCAACACAACACGATAGACAATCGTTGCGGTCGCAAATCCCACCCAGATCAACCGCATCCGGTCCGGCAAGAATTCCGGCGGCTTTTCCCCAAGGCCGAAAAGCCATTTGCGAAACTGCCAGCGGGCCATTGCAAGACTGCGGTCTTGCAGGTTCTCGATGCCGGTGATGCTGCACAGCATGTGGTACCCGTCAAACTTCATCAAGGGATTGAGGTTGATGGCAATTCCCATGATCCACGCGGCTGTTGCCAAAGTGAACATCATGGAGCGAACCGGGCCATCTTCCATGAAAACCCACAGGAAGGTGGCGATCAAGGCGACTGCCAGTTCGGCCAGGATTCCAGCTGAATCAATGAGCAGTCGCTGGCGCGGTTCAGACAAGCGCCATGAAGCGCTGGTATCGGTGTATGCCATGGGCACCAGAAGCATCACTGCAATACCGGCGGAAGGAACCTTGATCCCAAGTTTGGTGGCAGCCAGCGCGTGGCCCAATTCATGAATGATCTTGAGGACAAACATCCCGGCAGCCAGAAGCGCAAGCGCGCCGGGTGATCCCCATTGAAAAAAGGTGGTTGTGAATGCCTCCCATTGCCTCGAAACCAGATAAACGTCAGCGAGTGCAATTGTGAGAAGGACACAAAGTGTTGTGCCTGAGAAAAGCACATGTGCAACCGGCGCCATCCGATCCAGCAAGGGCTGCGGGGAAAAAAGCGGGTAGCGCAGGAAAAGCGTCGAATTGAAAGTGCGGGCCAGCGGACCGGCAGCCATGGTCTTGGGCTTTGCCAAATACATTTGCGGATCGCCGCCGGGGGGCTCGACGCTCAGATTGTTGGCAAAAAGGAACTTGGCAAATTCGACCAGATCAGCCTCTTCCGGCGGTCGGACGCCATTGTGTGCCAGGGATTCGCGAAGCGCCTGCGGTGAAAGAGGTTGCCAGTGGCGAAAAAGCAGCGCCGCCTGCGCACCAAGCGCCAGATACCGGTTTTTCAAAGGATCGTGGACGACGAAACGGGCTGTTCCGTCATCATGGCGACCTGCTGCGATCAGCATCAAATCGCTTCGAATGGCCGGCAATGGAGGTGGAGGTTGCGCAGCAGCCTGCATCAGATGCCCATATACTGGCGAAGCGAGGAGAACGGTTTTCTGAACAGGAAAAAGCCGAGGCTGACAGTCTCACTGTAAACCTGAGCCGTACCGCGAAGACCAATGCGCAATTGTTCGGCACCGTTGGCATCAGGCAAGGCGAGCAATTCGTGAACCATGGTGCCCGCTTCCGAAAGTGTTGCCTTGTAGGACCGCGACTGTATGGTTGCCCTTACCGGCCGGAGCGGCGTTGCATCGAGGAACACCCGCATTCCGGCTCCATTTTCCAGAACGATGGCATCGGACACCGGCAAATCAACCCGGAATTGCGCCTTCAACGGATCAGCAAGCTGCATGATGCGTTCGCCGGTTTGAACCGGTTTGCCGGTCCACTCGTCAGCGCTTGAAAACACAGCCACACCGTCTGTTGTTGCCCGAACTTTCGTTTGTGCCAACAATTCGGCTGCACGTTCCATTTCAGCTTTGGCAAGTGCATATTCTGCGCGGCTTTCCGAAAGATCACGTGCGCCGGATTGTGCGCGCAATGCTTCCTGCTCGACCGTTCGCCACCTTGAAGCCGCCGTTTCTGCCTTGCGCAGGGCAATCTCCAGTTCGCTCGCCAATTCCCGCTCTTCATACGAGAACAACAGATCGCCGGTGTGGATTTTCTGGTTTGGCTTGACGTGAACGGTGGCAATCACTCCGGGCATGGGCGCAGCCATTACCACCGGGTCCAAAGCCAAGACTTCGGCCGGAGCCAACACCGCCAGCGGAACCGGAATGAACATGGTTGCAACTGCAACGAAGGCCGAAATTGCCAATGTCCTGTTGGCGGGCATCACCATCGTCAGTGGATTTCGAAGAGCCGCAATCGCGTGCGCTGCCGCATCAGCCAATTGGGCAGCCAACATTTCGCCATGACGGTTCAGGGGCTCGGAACAGAGAATCGCCAATACGCCAAAAACCTTCCCCTTCCGGTCGGCCAACGGCAGCAAATTGGCTTGATCGAGCGGGAAGCTGCCCTCAGGCGAATTTTCCACTTCCAGTTTTTGTTGAACCGGAAGTTTGCCCGAAAAAGCCGGACCAATTTCACCCTCAAGCCAACGAACGGTCAGCGAAGTTCGGTCCAGCCCCGACACCGACGATGCGGCTGTCATTTTCGGTTTGCCACGGCGGGTACTTTCCAGCAGCACGGCCTGCGGGGTTTCCGTGATCTTGATGGCCTCATTGACCAGTGTCACCCGCACAGCTTCGATGCTCTTTGCCTGCCGGATGCGCGCGCATGCGCCAACCAAAGCTGCCAGTGGCTGAAACCCGGCAGTCGCATCGTTTGCCGCCGGTCGGGAATCCGCGGCAGTTCGATCGCCGGGAAGCACGACCAGACGCGGCGAAGACTGCGGCCTGTTTTGGGCGGGCATGGCGTTCAAGGCATCAGCCCTCACCAGCAAAGATGGCCGAGCCGCTCATGCCCGGCAGTAACAGGTTCCCGGTATCGCGGACCTCGGCAGTAATTCGAACTGTTTGGCTGACCGCATCCACCTCGGCTCCGATGCGGACGATCCGGGCAGCATGGGTTTCACCGGTCTCGTCAACCGTGAATGCCAGTGGTGATCCTTCTTTCAACCAGCCAAGCCATTTGGATGGCACCACCAGTTCGAGTTCAAGCCGCCGGGCATCCAGAAAAACCAGCAACGGCTTGTCGGTTGGCGGCAACTCCAGTGGCCTTGCATTCATTTCGACGACCCTGCCGACGAAAGGAGCACGAACTTCACATCCGGAAGTGATTGCGGTGGCACCCCTGGCCTCGGCTCTGGCTTTTTCATGCGCCGCCTGCGCGTAGGCTGCTTCATCCTTGCCTGCAGCGCCGCGCTTTTGCAGCCGGGACTTGGTATTGAATTCAATGGCGGCGGCTTTTTCGGCGGCTATTGCCGCCTCTTCCTGAGCCTTTTGCCGTGTGCAGTCAAAAGCGACCAGCAAGTCTCCCGGCTGAAAAGTGTCTCCGGCCGAAAGCGGGGTTTGCGAGACAGGCGCTACCAGTTCGCTACGGTATTCCACCCGCATTCTTGAGCGAACAAGCCCTCGCACCTCCATTGATCCCGCGTCGGAAGCGGGCTGCGTCTGCGCCAGACCGGGAAGCCATCCGCCCCCCAGCCACATAGCCAGTGCAAGTCCGTGAATTGCCACCCTCCAAAACATCTTCCGCTCCTCAGCTTGCGAGGTCGCCGCGTTCTGCCCAGGTCTTTCGCAATGCGTTTGACAGATCTTCAACACTGCCGGAAAGATCAAGTTCATCGCCCCAGGGGTCTACGCCAATGGATGCATAGATTGCGGCAAAGGCGTTTTGCAGATCGGCATAGGCGATGTCATAATCCGCCGAAGCGACAAGGCTGTTCATCTCTTCGCGGATCAGGGACTGTTCCGAACCTGCATCGGCACTGGCAGACGCCTGAACCTGCTTGAGTATCTGGTTCTGGATGTTGTGGTATTGCGAAGCGGTATGGGCTGATTTGCGCAAATAATGGTAGCGCATGCGGGCCACCTCGACCTGGGTCATGATCGCCATGGTGGTGGCCAAAGCCTGGTTGTCGAGAACGTCCGCCTCCGCCCCGATGAGGTTTTTCCTGGCCGGATAAGCAAACAGCTTCATCACATTCCATGAAGCCTTGGCACCCCAGCTCACCCAGTTGTTGTCCAACAGGAACGAATTGCTGTCGAAATTGGCTCCTGCATACAAATTGATGCCCGGCAGTATCTCGAGCAGTGCAGCTTCCGCTTCCCGCTCGTTGATGCGCTGTTTGTAGGCAACTTCCCGCAGCTCCGGACGGTTCAGCAGCGCAAGCCGAATCATTTCGTCCGAAGGTATTTTCAGATCGAGCGCGGACAATTTTCGCGCCGGAATGACCAGTTCATACTTTTGTGCCGGATCGATGTTCATCAATGCGGCAAGCTGCACCTTGGCTGTGGCCAGTTCGCGCTCCAGCTTCTGGATATCGCGCTTGATGTCGACCAGTTCGCGCTGGAAAGTCAGTGCTTCCAACGGCGAGGAATACCCGTCGTTCTGCAAGGCTTTCGAGTTTCCAAGTGCGCCCTCGGTCCGCTTTTCAAGTTTGCGAAAGCCTGCGAGCAACCGGTCGGCACTGACTGCGCGCCAATAGGCAGTACGTACATCCTCAATGATCCGGTTGACCACCTTGCGTTTTTGCTCTTCGGCCAAAACCGCCCGGTCTGCGGCCTGCTTTGCCCGCACATAGGAAAGGCCAAAGTCGAGGATGTGCCACGAAAATGTCAGGTCTTTGGACAAATTGTTGTCATCGCGCGATGTCGAGGGCTCAAGCGAGCGTATGCCCGACAATGTCTGGCTGTAGGAATACGAGCCGTCCTTGCGGTCTGACCAATGGGCATTGGCTACCAGCGAGGGCAGCATGTCGTATCTTGCCAGGTCAAGTTTTGCATTTGCAAGTGAGCGGGCGAAAACTTCGGTGCGGTAGTCGAGGTTGTATTTCAGCGCCCGCGCCATTGCCTCGTACAGTGATACCTGCCGGGTAACCGGTTCCTGCCCTTGCGTGACACGCACCATGGCGTCGTCGGCGCGCAAGGCGAGGTCGGCCTCACTCAGCGGTTCGGGCGATATCGTGCAGCCACAAAGGGCAAGCCCGACTACCGCGATGGCCAGAATTCCTGTTCTCATTTGTTCAATCCTTGTTCGCGTGTATCGCCATTTTCTACTTCAGGTTGCAGTGCAAGGCACGGTGTTGCGTTGGTCATTGATGCCTTAACCGGGTGTGGGTGTGACTGCCCGCAACATGTCCGGGCTGGTCAGGCGCAGCTTCGTGTTTGTCGTGATTTCACCCGATGCCGGGTCAATCCTGACTTCAAACTGCTCGCCCTGCGGCGTGGTAAATTTGAGCTGTATGTCCGGTGAGCCTGCAGGCGGGCTAAGCACCAGCATGCCGGGCTGTACCAGATGCGCCCAGTTGGGCAGGGTGTTTTCATTTCCAATCGAAAGCGAAATCGTGTCATCCGCGTGAAAGGCAACGTGCAGGATGCCGTCCCATACAACGCTGCGAATTTCGACATTGGTTTCGCCCGCCAAGCCAACAGCATCGCCGCCCAACCATGGATGATTGCCGTTTGCCATGCCAGCCTGGGAAACCCCGCCGCCAGCATTTGCCGACAAGGCACCGGCCCAATTGATCGCCTGCGAGAGCGGCAAATGGAACGGATCCAGCATCGTGTCCGGCCCGAGCGAACCGATCGCGTTGACTGCTTCCATCACAGGGTGTCTGGCAAACAGGAAAGTGTCCGACCCCAATTGCGAGATGGCGTTCACCGCGAGATCAACAGTCAAGCCGGGCAACAGGTCTCCGGTTTCCCCGATTGTTGGTGACTGCGGCAATTGCGGACACTGCGGTCCGGGGCCATCACTGACGAATGGCAGGTCGGCGATCGTGAACAGGAAGGATTCCGAAACCGTGCCCCCCTGGCCATCGTCCACGGTTACGGTCACGGTGTAGACACCATCCCCATTTGGCGATGCGCTCACAGCATTTTGCGCGATTGTTCCCGTGATCAGCCCGGTGAGAGGGTCAATTGCAAGTCCACCGGGCAATCCGGCAGCCGTGTATGTCAGCACGTCTCCATCGGGGTCCATGAACGCAGTCACTGTTGGCAACGTGAACGAATACCCCGCGGTCTGCATCTGGTCAGGAATCTCGCCCAGTTTGACCGGCCCGATGTTGAGAATGGTGAAATCGACTGTCGTGCTGACCGAACTGCCATCGGGATCGGTGACGACAACGACCAGCGGATACACGCCGTCATTGGCAGGACCGCCAATGCTGGCGTCCGCAGGCGGCGTGCCGGTTATGATGCCGGTGACCGGATCAATGCTGATCCATGAGGGAACCGCAGGATCGAGCGCATAGCTCAGCGGCTCGCCATCGGGGTCAACCACGAAGGTTGACACATCAACCGGGGTCAGCGGCGTGCCGTCGGTCGCGTCCGTCACATCGGGAATGATGTTCAGCGGATCGGTGGCCGGAACCGGGTTGTCCGGCGTGCCGGGGTTTAGCGGGTCGATCACCACCGGCGTGTCGTTGCGGCCTTCAATCGTGACCGTAACCATCGCAGTACTGGTCGCGCCATCTGCATCGGTGATTGTATAAGCAATGGTGGACAATGCTGTTTCGCCGACATCCAACCCGTTGAAATCAGTACCGGGGTCAAATTCATAGCTGCCGTCGGCATTGATGGTGAAACTGCCGCCACCGGTTCCGGCCAATGGCGAAGCGACATTGGGCGCCAATCCGCCGACCGAAGTGACGGTGAAAGTGTCATTGTCCGGATCGCTATCGGCGCCGTTACCGTTGTTTGCAAAGACGCTGCCGGCAAGGATGTTGTCCTCGTTTGCAGTGACGTCATCGTCCTGCGCTACCGGCGGCGGGTTGCCGACATCAAACGTGATGACTGTGGTGAACGTGCCGCCATTGCCATCGTCGACTGTCAACGTGACAGGGTAAATGCCGTCATTGTTCGGGCCGCCCTGCGAAGCGTCGGGATCATAGGTGCCGGAAATGGTGGTCCCGTCAAATGTCAGCCCTGGCGGCAGTTCTGCCGGATCAAGGGTGAAGGTCAGCGTGTCAGTTACATCAGGATCGGTCGCATAGAGCGTGACATCAAGTGGCGTTGCCGGAGCGTTGTCGGTTCCGGACTGTGGTGGGATGTAGGCATTCGGGTCAACCGGCGGCGTGCCCGGATCAAGCGGGTTCACCGGCACCGGTGCGTCGTTCACACCAGTAACCGTGTAGGTGATCGTGGCCGTGCTGACACCGCCTTCGCCATCGCTGATCTGGTAGCTGATGCTGGTCGTGGCGCTTTCGCCCAAGGCCAGACTTTCAAAGGCACCATCCGGATCGAAGTCGAGGGTGCCGTCGCTGGCCAGCGTGAAAAGCCCGCCATTGGTCCCGGCAACCGGCATGCCAACATTGGCGGCATTTCCTCCCACTTCGCTCACGGTGAAGGCGTCGCCGTCCGGGTCACCATCAACGCCGGCCCCATTGTTTCCAAAGACATCGAGGCCGTTCTCCGGCGCATCTTCCGAGCTGGAGAAGGCATCAGGCTGTGCGGTCGGCGCCGGGTTGGTCACGGTATAGAGGAAGGTATCGGTCACGGTGCCGCCATTGCCGTCGTCGGCGGTGACCACCACCGTGTACACACCATCGGTCGGCGTGCCGGTATTGCCGTTTTGCGAGGCGGAGTTGTCGATGGTGCCGGTGATG
>JBGSOG010000077.1:0-5129 GCA_041739225.1 Rhizobiaceae bacterium | reverse complement strand
GGGCATGGCAATTCCGTGCCAAGGTTTCACCTGACCTGGGGCACCGGTCCGGGCGTCTTGGCGCCTTTTGAAAAACGCGTGCTTGAAGCCGCCAAGCTGGGTCTGGTGGCATTCAGGTTCCGGCACCGGGTGACGCAGATCATCACCATCAATGGTATTGTTAATGGGGTGGCAGGCGAAATTCTGGAGCCTTCCAATGTGGAACGCGGCGAAAAAAGTGGACGTGAAGTTGTCGGCGATTTTGAGTTGCATGCCAGTTCAGTCATTGTCACGTCGGGTGGCATCGGCGGCAACATGGAACTGGTCAAGCGCAACTGGCCGGTCGAACGGCTTGGCCGGATGCCGGAAAAGATGATCAGCGGCGTGCCGCACCATGTCGACGGCTTGATGCTCGACATTGCCAAGCAGGCCGGGGCCAAACTCATCAACACGGATCGGATGTGGCACTACACGGAAGGCGTGAAAAACTGGGCGCCGATCTGGCCCGAACATGCAATCCGCATCCTTCCCGGCCCTTCCTCATTGTGGTTCGATGCTCTTGGAAACCGCCTGCCAGCGCCGTGCCTTCCCGGCTTTGACACGCTTTCAACGCTCAAGCACATTCTATCGACCGGTCATGACTACTCGTGGTTCGTGTTGACGCAAAAGATCATCAAGAAGGAATTTGCGCTTTCCGGCTCGGAGCAAAACCCGGATTTCACTTCCGGCAAATGGAGTGCTGTCCTGCGCAGTCGCCTTGGCAAGGGCGCGCCGGCTGCGGTTGAAGCGTTCAAGGAAAAAGGCGAGGATTTCATTGTCCGCGACAATCTGGGTGCCTTGGTCGAGGGGATGAATGCGCTGACGGGCAACAATTTGATCGACCACGATCATCTGAAAATGCAGATCGAGGCCCGCGACCGCGAACTGGAAAACCCGTTTTCCAAAGATGTACAGATCATGGCACTGCGGCAGGCCCGCAATTATCTCGGCGACAAGCTGATCCGCACCGCCAAGCCACACGCAATCCTTGATCCGGCCAACGGGCCGCTGATTGCCGTGCGGCTGAACCTGCTGACCCGCAAGTCGCTCGGCGGCATCGAAACGGACCTCATGTCGCGGGCAATCGGCCCGGATGGCGCGCCGGTGCCGGGACTGTTTGCCGCAGGAGAAGCCGCCGGATTCGGGGGTGGTGGATATCACGGCTACAACGCGCTTGAGGGCACGTTTCTGGGCGGCTGCATCTTCTCCGGACGGGCCGCAGGCATGGCAGCGGGGTGATTTACGCATATTGTTTTGTGGCGTATAGTTCATACTAAATGGTACACACAACGGGGTGCGCATAATGCCATCGGATAGAAAAGTTCGAGCGACTTACACGATCGGGCCGGAAATCAAGGCGAGACTTGAAATGCGTGTGCCTCCAAGCCGCCGATCTTCATTCGTTGAAACTTCCATTTCCGAAGCACTTGAGAAGCTCGAACGGGAAGCATTTGCCCGGTTCATGGATAATCTACCGACTGGATCAGAACAAAAGGGTGATTCAACTGAGTTTATACGTTCCAGAAGGCTTGAGTTGGACGGTAGGCCAATTGATGTTTTGGAGGGTAAACCAGTTTGATCGTTCCTGATGCATCGGTAATCATCAAATTGTTCAAGCCAGAAGAATCAGATGCCGGCATTGCAAAAATGTTGGCAAAAGAGATTGCTGGCAGACGCGTTGAATGTGTTGCGCCAACGCTGCTTTTGTATGAAATGCTGTCGGCTGGTTTACATATTGAAGTAAGTCTGGATGTAGTTCGTTCACTTTTGGACGGTTTGTCGGCGTCAGGCCTCGTTTTATTGCAACCGACTCCGCAAGATATATCGACTGCTGAAAACATTGCCCGCACCCAAGCGCCAATTGGCGGTTACCCGGCATTGTATGACAGCATCTACCACGCGATGGCGATCAATCGCGGCGGCACTTTCGTGACTGCCGACAAGCGACATGTAGAGAAGGCCGGCAGTTTCGGGTCCGTGCTTTTGTTGTCGGACTGGAAACCAGGCCCTACTCCGCGGCCCTGAAGGCCCGCTCACCGGTGTCGAATTGCAGGCTGGCCAACCGGGCGTAGACGCCACCCTTTTTCACCAGGGCGGCATGGTTGCCTTCTTCGACAATGTGGCCATCATCCAGAACCAGAATGCGGTCCGCTTTCAGCACGGTGGCAAGGCGGTGTGCAATGACCAGCGTTGTGCGGTTTTGCATAAGTTTTTCCAGCGCGTCCTGCACCAGGCGTTCGCTCTCGGCATCCAGCGCACTGGTGGCTTCATCGAGCAACAGCACGGGCGAATCCTTGAGAATGGCACGGGCAATGGCGATGCGCTGGCGCTGGCCGCCGGAAAGGGTTACGCCGCGCTCGCCAAGCTGGGTATCATAGCCTTCCGGCAAAGCCGAAATGAAGGTGTCGGCATGTGCCGCCTTTGCTGCATCTATGACTTCTGCCCTGGAAGCACCGGGGCGACCATAGCTGATGTTTTCCAGAGCGGTTGCTGCGAAAATAGTGGTGTCTTGCGGCACCATCGCGATCCGGCGACGCAACTCCTGCGGGTCGACGCTGCGGATGTCGATGCCGTCAAAGCGGATTGCCCCGGATTGTGGGTCGTAAAATCGCAGCAGCAGCGAGAAAACCGTACTTTTGCCGGCTCCTGAAGGTCCGACAATGGCGACCGTCTCTCCGGGTTGGACCTTGAAGCTTGCATTGCCAAGAGCCGGGGATTTCGGCCGGGCAGGATAAGCGAAGGAAATCTGGTCAAATTCAATTGCCCCCAACGAAGGAACCGGCAGCGGATTTGGCATCGGCGGGGCGACGATTGCAGGTTCTTCGGCCATCAATTCGGCAATTCGTTCTGCGGCGCCGGCGGCTTGCGACAATTCTCCCCAGACTTCCGACAGCGCGCCCAGCGCGCCTGCTGCAAAGACGGCGTAAAGCAGGAACTGGCTCAGCGTGCCGGCGCTCATGGTTCCGGCAAGCACATCACGCGCACCGAACCACAACATCAAAACGACGCTGGAGAAAATCAGGAAAATGGCAAAGGCTGTCAGCAGGGCACGGGTGGCGATGGCGCTTCTGGCGGCGCCAAACGCCTCTTCGACCGCGCCTGAAAAACGGTCCCGGACCATGGTCTCGTTGGCATATGCCAGCATCGTGCGAACGGCGCCGATGGACTCGGAAGCATAGGCTGTGGCGGCAGCCAGCGTGTCTTGCGCCTTGCGTGAGCGGCGGCGGACAGCGCGGCCGAAAGCGACGATGGGCAAAACAATCAGCGGAATGGCGCCCAGAACCACCAAAGACAGGCGCGGCGAGGTTGCCACCATCATGCCGGTGGCGCCAATGCCAAGCAAGGTGTTGCGCAAAGCCATGGATGCGGTGGCACCAACGGCAGATTTGATCTGGGTGGTATCGGCACTCAGTCGTGAAACGATCTCACCGGACTGTTCCTTGTCGAAGAAAGCAGGTGAGAGGCTGGTAATGTGGCTGAAAACATCGGCGCGCACGTCGGAAATGACGCGTTCACCCAGCCAGATGACAAAATAATACCGTGCGGCGCTGGCGAGTGCCAAGACGGCTGCAATTGCCACCAGCATTGCGAAGTAGTTGTTGATGAAACCGATATCCTTGCCAGAGAAACCGTGATCAATCATGCGGCGGACCGCAACCGGCAATGTCAGGGTTGTGGCTGTTGCCAACAGCAGGAAAAAGCCCGCTGCAAAAAGTTGCCGCTTGTAGCGCCAAAGATAAGGAAGCATCGCCCGAAGCGGTTTCAATGTACGGCGCCGACGCGCCATTGCTTCTTCGGTTTCTTCGACTTGCGCCATGTTTCGCTTCCGGGATTGTTAAAAATGGCGCTTGCAGCAGCGCCAGCGGCCTAGGGTAAGGCTTGTTTTCCGTTTAACAGTCATGTATGGCCCTGACCAGAGTTTTCGAGAGAGAGGCCGCCCTGCGTCAAAAAGGCGTTGGCGGCTCTTTGATTTCCGGCGTGGTTGCAGCCTTCGGGCGGCGATGTGCAGCCGAGACAGACAGGACAAGACCATGAAAGACAAAATCCATCCAAAGTACCACATGATCAACGTGGTCATGACTGACGGCACCACTTTCCAGACCCGGACGACTTGGGGCAAGGAAGGCGATACGCTCAACCTCGACATTGATCCGAAGTCTCATCCGGCGTGGACCGGTGGCAACCAGCAGATGATGGACCGCGGCGGTCGCGTGTCGCGCTTCAAGAACAAGTATGCCGGTCTTGGCGTCTGATTTGTTTCGCTTTTGAAAAACCGAAAAGCCCGGCTTTGTGCCGGGTTTTTTGTTTCAGCGGTTGCGTACCGCGCCCAGCGCCGTGCTGAGAAGGTCAATCTGTTGGTTGACCGGATTGTCCGACGGGTCTGCGACCACGCGGTCCTCGCCATAGATTTCCCGGTCGAGCGTGATGATCCGGCTCTGCAAGGCCAGAGATCTGGCGACCAGTTCGACAAAGTCTGCCGGCAACAGTTCCCAGCCAGGACCATGTGTTGATTTTGGCAATGTTTCCAGCCGGACCTTCTTTCGCTCGTCCAGCAATTGTGCCCGTGTCATTTCGCCTTCGGTGGCTGCACGTTGCAGCAAAAGCCATGACGCAAGCTGCATCAACCTTGTGGTCAGGCGCATGGACTCCGCGCCATAAAGCATTGCCGAACTGCGGGCGAGGCTGCGGGCAGACTGGCGCCCTTGGGAATCGAGGTATGTCGCGCTTTCCTCAACCAAGGCCATGCCATCGCGGAACAAGGTTCGGAATCGGTCAGAAAAGGCGAAGCGCTCGGCAAGGTTGATGGCGTCAGTGTTCTTGCCGGAAGTAACGTCCTGATTGTTTTCGCCCATGCCCGCCACCTGCCTTCGCCTTACGCTGCCATTTCATAGCGGTTTGCGCACCGGTTGCGCAACATGCAACCCAAAAAGGCACGCTTTCACCTGTGGGGTCAACATGCCCTAAACGGGTGAAAGTTTGCTTAAGTCAAAAAAAAGAGCCGCACAAAGCGGCTCTGAAGAGTATAACAGGGAGGCTTCAATCCAGATTGGCAAGGCCAAGAAGGATGATTCCGGAAAGTCCGGACAATTTGATTAATACGGCATAAAGCT
>JBGSOG010000073.1:0-51142 GCA_041739225.1 Rhizobiaceae bacterium | reverse complement strand
GTCGCCAACTTTATCGGCTCTCCGCCCATGAATTTCATCCGCTTCCAAGCAGGCCTGAAGAAGGGTGACAACATCGTGTCGCTTGATAACGCAAATGTTGCCATCCCTGCGGTCCGCGAGGATTTGGCGCACGGCAACCTGGTTTTAGGCGTGCGGCCGGAACACATTCGCATCGACGAGAAGTCGAAGCTTCGCGGAGCTGTTTATGAAAGCGAGTACCTGGGAACCACACAAATCGTTGCCATTGAAATGGAAGGTGGAATCATCAAGGCACGCATGCCGGCCAACCGAAAGTTTGCCGTTGGCGAACCGGTTGGCCTAGCTCTTGATACGCCTAAGCTGTCATTGTTTTCAGAACAAACAGGGCTGGCAATTCTAACAGACGTGTCAATGGGAGCCCGTCATGGCTGACATTTCGTTGCGTGGTGTCTCCAAATCCTTTGGATCAGCCCGAGCTGTTTGCGGCATTGACCTTGACATCAAGGACGGTGAGTTCGTTGTGTTGCTTGGGCCAACCGGGGCAGGCAAGACCACCACGCTCCGTCTGGTTGCCGGGCTTGAGTCTGCCGATACAGGCGATATCCGAATTGGTGGCGAAAGGGTCAATGCTCTTCCCCCGGCGGCGCGCGATGTGGCGTTCGTTTTCCAGCAATATTCGCTGTATCCACATCTTTCCGTTTTTGAAAATCTGGCGTTTCCGCTGCGTTCGCCGCAGCGCAGAATGAAAGCAGCCGAAGTGGATGCCCGCGTTCGCGAAGTTGCCAGGATGGTTCGCATCGACCACAAGCTCGACAATCGCTCGACCAAACTTTCGGGCGGAGAAATGCAACGCGTGGCAATCGGCCGGGCTTTAGTGCGACAGCCCGCCATCTTTCTGATGGATGAACCGCTTTCGTCCCTTGATGCCAAGCTACGGTCCGATTTGCGCCTCGAACTCAAGCGTATACAGAATGAAATCGGCGCAACAATCCTCTATGTCACCCACGATCAGGTGGAAGCCATGACCATGGCCGACCGAATCGGCATCCTTTCGCAGGGCGAACTGGTGCAGATCGGCAGCCCGCGTGAAATTTATGAGCAACCTGCCAACCTCCATGTGGCGGCCAGGCTAGGCCAGCCGCAAATAAACCTTTTGCCAGTTGGCTTGTTGCCGGGAAAGGCAGCGCCATCAACTGCCGTTGTTGTTGGCGCTCGCACGGAGCACCTGAAAATCACCGCAGCAAAAAGCGGTAGCGCCAATGCCCGCATTGACTGGATAGAGCATCTCGGCGACCAGAACCATGTTCACCTCGAATGCTCGGGTCGCAAGGTAGTTTCTCTCAGTGAGCCCGACTACGAATTCAAGCCGGGCGACGCTGTCCAGATAGAGTTGAGTGAGCCTTTGTACTTTGATGCGGCAGGGCAAAGGATTGCCTGAAGTGTGCAGCCGCGAACTGAACTGCATCTGCCGAGGAGACCTTCCATGAAGCAATTCATCAATTCCCGCGAATTCCTTGTTACAGAGGCCATCGACGGCACACTGCGCACCTCAGGTGGACGTCTGGCAAGACTGGACGGTTACCCTCACATCAAGGTCGTTTTGCGCGCCGACTGGGACCGTTCCAAGGTTGCGCTCGTATCAGGCGGCGGCTCAGGGCATGAGCCAAGCCATGCCGGATACGTTGGCAAGGGAATGCTCACTGCAGCGGTATGCGGTGAAGTCTTTGCTTCGCCATCGATGGATGCCGTCCTTGCCGGGATTTTGGCTGTGACTGGCAAAGCAGGCTGCCTGCTGATCGTCAAAAACTATACCGGTGACCGGTTGAATTTCGGACTTGCGGCCGAGCGGGCGCGGGCTCAGGGCCTCAAGGTCAACATGGTCATTGTTGATGATGACATTGCTCTCCCGGAATTGCCTCAGGCCCGAGGTGTTGCCGGAACGCTGTTTGTCCACAAGATCGCCGGAGCGTTGGCAGAACAAGGCGAAGATTTAGACACCGTCACGACAGCTGCAGAGCGAGTAATCAAAGGCGTGTTTTCCATCGGCATGTCTCTGGACACCTGCACCGTCCCTGGCTCGCCCAAGGAAGAGCGCATCGCCGTGGGTAAAGCGGAACTCGGACTTGGCATTCATGGCGAGGCGGGCATTGAACAAGTAAACTTCACCACTGCCCGTGATGCCATGGGGCGTGTCGTTGAGCGACTAAAACCGCATGTTGGGAACAAGGCGCATGTTGCCTTGCTGAACAATTTGGGCGGTGCGACACCCCTTGAAATGGCAGTACTTGCAGAGGAATTGATGCAATCGAAGATTGGAGGAAACATACACTGGATGGTCGGTCCCGCGCCCATGATGACCTCACTCGACATGCAGGGCTTTTCGGTCTCCTTACTTCCGGTTGGCAAAGCGGACGAAAAAGCATTGTTGGCTCCGGTCGATCCTTGGGCTTGGCCCGGATGTTTGCCGCTGGCTGAAGTTTCAATTTTGCCATTGCCTGATGGTCTGGCGCCAATCCAGCCCATGCCATCCTCAAACGACAAGATGCGGGCCTTTATAGAGCATTGTTGTCGAGTGATGATCGAGGCTGAATCCAGTTTGAATGCGCTGGACGCAAAGTCCGGCGATGGCGATACTGGCAGCACTCTGGCTGTCGCTGCGAGAGCATTGCACTCGGCACTAGACCGGCTGCCACTCGCTGACCTTACCCAGTTGTTCCGTGCGATAGGACTTGAACTTAGCCAGACCATGGGTGGCTCTTCGGGCGTGCTGCTGGCAATTTTTTTCACCGCAGCAGGTGACGCATCGGCTTCCGGAAAGGATGTTGCTGGCGCATTGAAGGCTGGCCTTGAACGCATCCAGCAGGTAGGCGGAGCAAAACAGGGAGACCGAACCTTGATCGATGCACTGGCACCGGCACTTGATGCATTGCCCAATGGCATTGCAATGGCCGCGCATGCAGCCAGAACAGGCGCTGATCATACTGCCACCATTATAAGGGCCAAGGCGGGACGGGCGAGCTACATTTCGCAAGAAAAGTTGGCTGGCCATAATGACCCGGGCGCAGAAGCGGTGGCTTTGCTTTTCGAGCACATGGCCAAGCTTCAAACTCAATCATAGCAATAAGGGCGACCAAGGTTGCCCGGTCGAGTATCGAAAAAGCCTCGGCATTAGCATATGAAGCAGTCCAACTTTTTTTCCGCACCCCCACCGGATAAATTCCGTCCACAAATTAACAAACATAGCTGCGGGTGAAATAATTCTGAGCTGATCGCCAACAGCAAGGTCGACGCTGCGGCGATGGCTCTGAACCGGTTCACATAGGTCGCGGTACGAGTTCCTAGTCAAAAACAGACTTTTTCATTTCAAACCCTTTGCATAAGTGAGTCTATCAAAGGTGTTGCGGGCCCCCGCAACCAAATTCACCCGCTGTCTCATTGAGATAGCGGGTTTTTTTGATGTCGGCGTATGGCGGCTTGCCTTTCGACGTGCTGCAAATCAAAACAGCTGTGTACCGGCCGGGCATTTGCCGGCGCTGATGTGCTGGTAAAAGTCATGCTGCAACTGATGCCGGAGACGGGCTTGCCAAGCTCTGCATCGTGGTAAACATGGGTGCCCGCAGAAAGCGGGACGAAGCGGCACCTGCCGACAATTGAAGGCCGGAATCCCAGGCTGCGCCTGTCGGTTCAACCGTAAATTTGTGGCTGGGAATTGGACATGGAGCATGGCTATGATGGCGTGGCGCATCATGAAAATTGCCCTTTTCTCATGGGTTTTGGCTTCACCGGTCAACGCTGCCGAGTCGATCGGCCAGGCGCAGGCGGTCAACCCCGGCGTAAATGCCGGCATGGAACAGACCCGGCGGCTGGTGGGCGCCGGTGGCGACATCTATTTTGGTGAGACAATCTCGAGCGATCCAACCGGGGTTCTGCGGGTTGTCTTTGACGATCAGTCCAAACTGGAACTGGGGCCCGACAGCAGCATAGTCGTTGACGAATTTGTGTATGCAAAAAAGGCGAGCGCGCAGAAACTTGCGCTTTCGTTGGTGAAGGGTGTCTTCCGTTTCACCAGCGGCAAAATGACCAAAAAAGCCTATGCGTTACAGGCCGGGAACGTGCAGCTAGGCGTTCGGGGCACAAAATTCACCGTGGGCGTGGATGAGCTTGGCAATACCCTCGTGGCGGTGGAACGGGGAGCGGTGCAAATGCGCGCCGGGGACAAGGTGCTGCTGGTCGAGGCTGGTGAAACCGGCGGTTTTGATGCCGCAACGGGCGATCTGGATTCTGCCGACAGCGCCGACATCGGAGCGTTTGCCGATGATGTCGAGGCGATGGACGTTTCCCTTGAAACGGCAGATGTTGCAGATGGTATCAATGCCGACGATGCGGATTTGGCTCCCGAAACAGCAGACAAGCAGCCCGATGACAAAGACGAAGCTGACGACACCAAAAGCGACGATAGCGAAGACACCAATGACAATGACCAAGACAATGCCGGAGGTGAAGGCGAGGCAGGTGGCGAGGGCGAAGGTGAAGGGGGCGGCGAAGGTGGAGGTGGCGGTGAAGGGGGCGGCGAAGGTGGAGGTGGTGGTGAAGGCGGCGGCTGATGAGCGGCATTTGCAACCAAATCAAGCCGCCTGCAAGGGCGGCTTTTTTGTTGGGTTCTACAGCAAATTTACCAATTGCCCGATGCCGGTGACTTCCGAAAAATCGTCCACCACAGCTGCTGCGCCGGAAAAATCTTCGCCAATCGTGTAGCGGCTTGGGGAGACGATCGTGGCGATTCCGGCGCGTGTGGCTGACAGAAGGCCGTTGCGGGAATCTTCCAGCGCAAGGCAGTTGGATGCGGGCAGGTTCAGACGTTCCAGCGCCGCGAGATAGACATCGGGCGCGGGCTTCTTGGCCTTCACTTCATCACCGGCGGCGATGACCCCGAAAATATCACCAGCGGCGCAATCCATGGTCGCTTCGATCAGCGCATCGACATTTGGGCGATTGGTGGTGGTGGCGATGGCCAGGCGAATGCCTTGTTCACGCGCCTCGGCAATCAGTTCGGCAATGCCGGGGCGCAATTGCAGTTCGCGGTTGGCGAGGATCGCGCCATAGCGGGCAGTCTTTTCGCGGTGGATGTCGGCAATCAGCGCGTCGTCGATTGTGAAGCCGGTCGTGTCGGCATGCACCCGCATCCGCTCCTTGCCGCCGGTGGTGCGCAGCAAAATGCGGTAGTCTTCTTCCGTCCATACCCACGACAGCCCGAATTTGGAGAAAGTGTCGTTGAAGGCGCGGCGATGGGCTTCTTCGGTTTCAGCCAGGGTGCCGTCGACGTCGAAGATCAAGGCGCGCAACTGGCTCATGCCGGAGATTTCAGCTTTTCGATGGCTTGCGGCAATTCAAAAAGGCTGGCGCAAAATACATCGGCCGGGAAGTCAACTTTTCCGTCATGGCCATAGCCGCTGCGGACAATGACGACGGGTATGCCTGCTGCTTTTGCGGCGGCTGAATCAGTGCTGCTGTCACCCACGAACAATGCGCGCGACAGCGGCATGTCCATCGCCTTGAGCGCGGCAAAGAGCATGTCCGGGTGCGGCTTGGTGCGCAGGGTCGGGTCGGCACCCTGAATGGCGGAAAGGTGCGGTGAGAAGCCGTAGTGATCAAGAATTTCCGCTGTGAATGCGTGCGGCTTGTTGGAGACAACGCCGACTTTCACCCTTGCCTTGGCATAAGCGGCAATCATTTCCAGCGCCCCGGGCAGCACGATGGTCTGATTGGTCAAATGGCGCGCGTAAATCTCCATCATCACAGCAACCTTGCGGTCGAGGCCGTTTGAATCAAGCACGATGCCGCTGGCAGCAAATGCGCGCTCGACCAGCTTCACGACGCCATTGCCGATCATGGCGCGCACCGCGTCGAGGGTTTGTGGCGGCAGGTTTTCCTTTTCCAGCAGTTCGTTGACGGCAGCGGCAATGTCCGGCGCTGAATCGATCAGCGTACCATCGAGGTCAAACAGCATGGCGCCCGGCCAGCCGCATCTGTCGCCGCTGTTTTCAAACAGTTCGCCCATCAAATGTCGTCCGCTGCCTTGCGGATTGCAGCTATGTTGGCACGGTAGCTGTCTTCGCTGCCGCCCTTGAACACGGCGGAACCGGCGACCAGCACATTGGCTCCGGCGCGGGTAACCAGCGGGGCGGTCTCGGGCGTCACACCGCCGTCGATCTCGATGTCGATCGGCCGGTTGCCGATCAGGGCTTTTACCCGCTTCACCTTCTCGACGACTGACGGGATGAAAGCCTGGCCGCCAAAGCCAGGGTTGACTGTCATCAGCAGTACAAGGTCCAACCGGTCGAGAACGTATTCAATCACGTTCTCCGGGGTCGAAGGGTTCAGCGAAACGCCGGCTTTCTTGCCAAGTGCCTTGATTGCCTGCAACGAGCGGTCAAGGTGCGGGCCTGCCTCGGCGTGAACGGTAATAATGTCGCAACCGGCATCGGCAAAAGCACCGAGGTAGAGATCGGTCGGCGCAATCATCAAATGGCAATCGAACACTGCCGTGGTGCGGTTTCGCACCGCCTTGATGATGCCGGGCCCAAAGGTAATGTTGGGGACGAAGTGCCCGTCCATCACGTCAAGGTGAATCCAGTCGGCACCGGCCCGCATGACGGTCTCGATCTCTTCACCGAGTTTGGAAAAGTCGGCTGACAATACCGAAGGTGCAATGATGGTCGACATGGGCTCAGGCCTCCGGTGTGCTGTTTGGCGCGCTGTCTGGCACGCCCATGGTGAATACACGGCTGGATGAAAGGTCAACAGCCTTGATGGTCGACAATTCATCCGCGCCGACCGGCCCTGTTGCATGGGTGAAAAGGCGGTTTGCCTGCCGCAGCCTTGCCCGGTCCAGCGCATTGCGGATCGAACGGGCATTGGCAAAGTGCGGCTGCTGGCGGCGCAGGTCGATGTATTTCGCCATCACCGCGCGCGCGTCGTCGTCAAAGTGGTAGCCTTGGTCTTCCAGCATCGAGTCGGAGATCGCTAGGAGCTCGTTGTTCTCGTAATTCGGGAAATCGATATGGTGGGCGATGCGCGAGCGAAAACCCGGATTGGATTCAAAAAACTTGTCCATGCGGTCTGCATAGCCGGCAAGAATTACCACCAGATCATCGCGGTTGTTTTCCATGATCTGCAAAAGGATCTCGATGGCTTCCTGGCCATAATCGCGCTCATTGTCCGGGCGGTACAGATAATAGGCCTCGTCGATGAACAGCACGCCGCCCATGGCCTTTTTCAGGACTTCCTTGGTCTTGGGCGCGGTGTGGCCAATGTACTGGCCAACAAGATCATCGCGGGTGACCGAAACAAGATGGCCCTTGCGAACATAGCCGAGGCGCTTGAGCAGCCCGGCCATCTTCAAGGCGACCGTGGTTTTGCCAGTGCCGGGATTGCCGGTGAAAGACATGTGCAGGGTCGGCGTGGAATGCGAAAGGCCGAGCGACTTGCGCGCCCGTTCTACCAGCAACAAGGCTGCCGTTTCGCGCAGTCGTTCCTTGACGGGCTTGAGGCCGATCAGTTCCTGGTCGAGCTCGTCGAGCAAGTCCTTGACGCCGGAACTTTCATACTCGGCCCGCAAATCGACGCTTGTTGGCAAAGGTGCCGGTGTTTCGCCGTCCATCATATCCTCCCTTGCAACTACAGAAGTCAGCGTCCCCGGTTTTTTTCAAAGGCGTTTCCGGGGACGCAGTTTTGTGGTTCAGCGAACCGTTTCGAAGCTGTAACGCTGCGAGCGGCCGTCAACTTCCGTGCGGATCATTCGAAGCTTGGGCTCAACCTTCGGGCGGTTGACGATGAACGACATTGTCACCGTCTCAAAGCCGCGGGTGCTGTCAAAGGCGTTGAAGCGGATGTAGCTGTCGCCGTGTTGCTTGCGGCAATCGGTGAGTTCCATCATCACGCCCTTGGGATCCGACAGGTCGAACATCGGGTTGCCCCACATTTCCCAGTAGGTGTTCCGTGGATGCGGGTCGTCGGTGTATTCAATGCCAATCGCCCAGCCGCGCGACAGGCAGTATTCCACCTGTGTCGAGATCTGTTCATCGGTGAGGTCGGGCAGGAACGAGAAGCAGCCCTGAGTGATGCGCATGGTTTGTCTCCGTTGTTTGTTTGGGACGGCGGCTGTCAGGAAACCGACGGGGTCGGTGCGAAGTCGGATGTATCGGTCGAGGTGTAGTTGAACGAAATGTCGCCCCACACATCGAGTGCTGCTTCCAGCGGCTTGCACCACTTGGCGGCGGCACGAAGGATTTCCGGGCCTTCGTTCTTGATGTCCCGCCCTTCGTTGCGGGCGAACACCATGGCTTCAAGCGCCACGCGGTTGGCCTGTGCACCGGCTTGAATGCCCATCGGATGGCCGATGGTACCGCCGCCAAACTGAAGCACGACATCATCGCCGAAAAGATCGAGCAATTGGTGCATCTGGCCGGCATGGATGCCGCCCGAGGCGACCGGCATCACTTTCTTGATGTCCGCCCAGTCCTGTTCGAAGTAGAGGCCGCGCTGCAAATCCACCGGGTTGAAGGTTTCGCGGCAAACATTGTAGTAGCCCTGCACGGTCATTGGATCGCCTTCCAGCTTGCCAACCGCGGTACCGGTGTGCAGATGGTCAACGCCGGCAAGGCGCAGCCATTTGGCGATGACACGGAACGAGACACCGTGGTTTTTCTGGCGCGTATAGGTGCCGTGGCCAGCGCGGTGCATGTGCAGGATCATGTCATTGGCGCGGCACCATTCGGCCATGGACTGGATGGCGGTCCAGCCGACCACCAGGTCGATCATGACGATGACCGAACCAAGCTGCTTGGCGAAATCGGCGCGGCGGTACATCTCTTCCATCGTGCCGGCAGTTACGTTCAGGTAGCTGCCTTTGACTTCACCTGAATCAGCGCTGGCCTTGTTGACGGCCTCCATCACGTAAAGGAAGCGGTCACGCCAGTGCATGAACGGCTGCGAGTTGATGTTCTCGTCGTCCTTCATGAAGTCGAGGCCGCCCTTGAGGCCTTCGTACACGACGCGCCCGTAGTTCTTGCCGGAAAGGCCGAGCTTGGGCTTGGTGGTGGCACCGAGCAGCGGACGACCGAACTTGTCCAGGCGCTCGCGTTCGACAACAAGACCTGTTGGCGGACCCCTGAATGTTTTTACATAGGCAACCGGCAGGCGCATGTCTTCAAGACGTGCAGCCTTGAGCGGCTTGAAAGAAAACACGTTGCCGATGATCGAGGCGGTCAAGTTGGCAATCGAGCCTTCCTCAAACAGGATCAAATCGTAGGCAACATAGCAGAAGAACTCGCCTTCACGGCCCGGTACCGGATCGACCTTGTAAGCCTTGGCGCGATACTGGTCGCACGCCGTCAGCCGGTCTGTCCAGACCACGGTCCACGTGGCCGTCGAGCTTTCACCGGCAACAGCTGCTGCTGCTTCAATAGGGTCAACACCGTCCTGCGGTGTAATGCGGAACAGGGCGAGAAGGTCGGTGTCTTTCGGGACGTAGTCGCCGTCCCAATAGCCCATCTGCGCGTATTTCAGTACGCCGGCGGTGTAGCGCTTCTTCTTGTCCTGGATCTCGGATTTGGATTTGCCGCTCATTGATTGAGCCCTCCCTTTGGTTGATGTGTTCAGGCAGCCTTGCCAATGCTTGTTTTTGGATCGAGATCTCCCTTGGCATAGCGCTTTGCCATGTCGCTCATCGGGATCACCTTGATTTTGGATGCGTTGCCCGCCGTGCCAAATGCCTCGAAACGGTCGCGGCAGACTTTTGCCATCGCATCCATCGCCGGCTTGAGGAATTTACGCGGGTCAAACTCCGCTTTCTGCGTGTTGGCGATGCGGCGGAATTCGGCCGTTGCAGCAAGGCGCAAATCGGTATCGATGTTTACCTTGCGCACGCCATGCTTGATGCCGCGCACGATCTCCTCAACCGGCACGCCATAGGTCTCGCGCATCTGGCCGCCATTGGCATTGAAGATTTCCTGCCATTCCTCAGGCACAGAAGATGATCCGTGCATGACGATGTGTGTGTTTGGCAGCCTGCGGTGGATTTCCTCGATCACGCTCATGGCCAGCACTTCGCCGGTCGGCTTGCGCGTGAATTTGTAGGCACCGTGGGACGTGCCAATGGCCACAGCCAGTGCATCAACCTTGGTGTCGGCAACGAAACGCGCTGCTTCGTCCGGATCTGTGACCAGCATCGACTTGTCGAGCTTGCCTTCAAAGCCGTGACCATCCTCGGCTTCGCCCTCACCGGATTCGAGCGATCCCAGCACGCCAAGTTCGCCTTCAACGGACGCCCCGACCATGTGTGCGAGGCGCGCGACTTCGCGGGTGATGCCGACATTGTAGTCGTAGTCAGCCGGGGATTTGGCGTCTTCTTTCAATGAGCCGTCCATCATAACCGACGTGAAGCCGTTCTGGATGGCGGACAGGCAGGTGGCGACGTTGTTGCCATGGTCCTGGTGCATGCACAGTGGAATTTCCGGGTAAATTTCGGTCAGTGCGTCGATCATGCGGGTGAGCATGATGTCGTTGGCATAGGTGCGGGCGCCACGTGACGCCTGGATGATGACCGGGCTGTTGGTAGCCCGCGCAGCTTCCATGATCGCCAGACCCTGCTCCATGTTGTTGATGTTGAACGCCGGAACGCCGTAAGCGTGTTCTGCGGCGTGATCGAGCAATTGTCGCAAGGTTATGCGGGCCATCTGGTTTCCCTCCTCAGTTCGTGATTTTGCGGGCTGCGTCGGCCACGGCCTGCGCCGTGATGCCGAAGTGTTTGTAAAGTTCGGGGGCCGGCGCAGATGCGCCAAAGCCGGTCATGCCGATAAACGCGCCGTTGTCGCCGATCCAGCGGTCCCAGCCGAGGCGCGCTGCTGCTTCAACGCCCACGCGCGGCGCAGTGCCGAGCACCTTGGCGCGGTAGCCATCATCCTGCTGCTCGAACAATTCCCACGATGGCATCGAGACCACGGCGGCAGACAAACCGTCACGCGATTTCAGAAGATCGGCGGCGGCGATGGCAATTTCGACTTCCGAGCCGGTGGCAAGAATGGTCGCGTCGCGTTTTCCCTTCACATCGCGAAGAACATACGCACCGCGTGACGAGAGGTTTTCGTTGGTGTGTTTTTCACGAAGCATCGGCAGGTTCTGGCGCGACAAAACCAGCACGCTCGGTGCATCGGTCGTAGTCAGGGCAACTTCCCAGGCTTCAGCCGTTTCGATGATGTCTGCCGGGCGGAAGACATTCATGTTCGGCGTGGCGCGCAGCATGGCAAGGTGTTCGACCGGCTGATGGGTCGGGCCGTCTTCGCCAAGTCCGATGGAATCGTGGGTCATTACATAAACGACCCGCTGGCCCATCAGAGCAGAAAGCCTCATGGCGCCTTTGGCATAATCGGCAAAGCACATGAAAGTGCCGCCATAAGGAATAAAGCCGCCGTGCAGGGCTATCCCGTTCATCGCTGCGGCCATGCCGTGCTCGCGAATGCCATAGTGAATGTAGCGTCCGGCGAACTTGCCCGGCTTCACCGGGGCAAGGTCTTTGGTCAACGTGAGGTTGGAGTGGGTAAGGTCGGCCGAGCCGCCCAGCGTCAGGTCGGTCGCGGCATTGATGACGCCCAGCGCCATTTCCGAGGATTTGCGAGTAGCGACCTTGGTGGCGGCGGCAACGTGTTCCTTGCGGAAGTTGCGCAATGCCGATGACACCTTGGCCGGGAGTGCACCCGAAATGGCCGCAAGAAAGCGGGTCTTTTTGCGTGAACCGGCAAGACGGCCTTCCCATGCCGTGCGTGCCTGTTTGCCGCGTTCTGCAACGGCGTGCCAGTCTGCATATACCTTGGCCGGGATATCAAACGGTTCGTGGGCCCAGCCTATGTTGGCACGCGTGGCAGCGATTTCCGCCGCGCCAAGCGGTGCACCGTGGGTTTTCTCCGAACCTTGCAGGTTTGGCGCGCCTTTGCCGATCAAGGTTCGGCAGGCAATCAGCGACGGCTTGTTGGACCTGCGCGCCGCCTCGACGGCTTTTGCCACCGCTTCGCGGTCATGGCCATCGACTGACTGCACCTGCCAGCCCGAAGCGCGGAAACGCGCCAATTGATCGGTCGAAGTTGAAAGTGAGGTTGGCCCGTCAATCGAGATCTTGTTGTCGTCCCAGAAGACGATGAGGCGTGAAAGTTTCAAATGGCCGGCAAGGTCAATTGCCTCGTGGCTGATGCCTTCCATCAGGCACCCATCGCCCGCGATGACATAGGTGAAATGGTCGACCAGGTTCTTGTCAAACCGTGCGGCCAGCAAACGCTCTGCCAGCGCCATGCCGACAGCGGTGGAAATGCCCTGGCCCAGCGGACCCGTGGTGGTTTCGATGCCGTCGGCATGACCATATTCCGGATGGCCCGCCGTGACCGAACCCAGCTGGCGGAAGCTCTTGAGCGCCTCCATCGGCATGTCGGCATACCCAAGCAAATGATGGATGGCGTAGAGCAACATCGAGCCGTGGCCTGCCGACAAGACGAAACGGTCGCGGTCCGGCCATTTTGGCGCTGACGGATCGATGCGAATGAACCGGTTGAACAGAACAGCCGCGACATCGGCCATGCCCATGGGCATGCCGGGATGACCGGAATTGGCTTTTTGCACTGCATCCATTGCAAGCGCACGGATGGCATTTGCCATTGTCTGTTCGTCGGCCATGGCGAAATTGCGGGTCATGTCATTGTCCTCAGGAAGAGCGGCGCTTGAGATCCATCAACTTGTGGATCAACGGCGTGAAAATGAGCTGCATGGCGAGGTCGAGCTTGTCGCCGCCGCAGACGATGGAATTGGCCCGCGACATGAACGAGCCGCCAAGCATTGAAAGCAGGTACGGGAAATCGATGCCGCGCGGATTGGAGAAGCGGATGACCAGCATCGACTCGGCTGGTGTCGGGATCCAGCGGGCCACGAACGGGTTTGAAGTGTCGACCGTCGGGATGCGTTGGAAGTTGATGTTGGTCTCGGAAAATTGCGGGCAGATGTAGCGGGCGTAATCCGGCATCCGGCGAAGGATGGTGTCGGTCACTGCCTCGGTCGAATATCCGCGCGAAGCCTTGTCGCGGTGGATTTTCTGTATCCATTCAAGATTGATGACCGGGACAACGCCAATGCGAAGGTCAACATGGCGGGCAAGATCAATGTTGCCGGTCTTGATGCATCCATGCAGGCCTTCGTAGAAAAGCAGATCGCTGGATGGCAAATCATGCCAGTCGGTAAAAGTGCCGGGCGCAGAGCCAAGCGTTGCTGCTTCCCTGTCATCATGCACATAGTGCCGGGTCTTGCCGGTGCCTTTGCGGCCATATTCCTCGAAGACCGATTCCAGGATTTCAAGTTCGTTTGCTTCCGGTGAGAAGTGCGAAAAGTGCTGATTGCCCTTGGCGTCTTCTTCGGCAACCTTCTGCTTCATCCCCTGACGGTCGTATTTGTGGAAGGCGTCGCCTTCAATAAAAGCGGCAGAGACATTTTCGCGGGTGAATATCTTGTTGAACGTATCCTTTACGGTCGTCGTGCCGGCGCCCGAGGAACCTGTGATGGCAATGATTGGATGGCGATGGGACATGACGGGGCCTCCTCAAGCCCGGAACAGGCCACGGTTCCCGAACAAGGGATGCCGGGAGCCGATGGCGGATGGTTCGTTGTGGTAACGGGTGATTTTCTCGACTTCGCGGTGCGAGCCAAACACCAGCGGGGTGCGCTGATGGATGTCGGTCGGCTTGATGTCGAGGATTGGTTCATGGCCGTTGGTGGCCAGTCCGGCAGCATCCTCGACCAGCATGGCAATCGGATTGGCCTCATAGATCAGGCGCAAGCGACCGTGGCGGTATCCCTTGCGACCATCCCCCGGATACAGGAACACACCGCCGCGAACGAGGATGCGGTAGGTATCGGCGACCAGCGAGGCGATCCAGCGCATGTTGAAATCCTTGCCGCGCGGGCCGTCGGATCCCTGGATGCAGTCGTCCACGTAAAGCCGGATGTTCTCGTCCCAGTGGCGGTAGTTGGATGTGTTGAGAGCAAATTCCGTGGCTTCGTTGGAGATGCGAACGGATTCATAAGCCTGGACAAAAGTGCCAAGCCGCGAAGAAAACACGAAAATTGTGGTGCCAACACCCAGCGAGAGCACGAGGGCCAATTGCGGGCCATAGATGAAAAACCCTGCACCAAGCTGGGTCCGTCCGGGCTGCAGGAAAGTGTCGTGCGCATTGCCGTTGACCGGCATGATCGAGAAAATCGTGCCGATGGAAACGTTGGTGTCGATGTTTGACGAGCCGTCCAGAGGATCGATTGCCAAAGCCAAAGGCTGGGTATCGTCCAGCAGGACAGGGTCATTGAGCTCTTCGGATGCGTAATAGGCTACCGGTGCCTCGCGCATGGCCGACAGGAAGATGTCATCGGCGAGTACGTCGAGGTCTTTCTGGACGTCGCCGCCTGCATTGCTGTCGCCCCGGCTGCCGGAAAAAGCAGCGCCAAGCGCACCTTCGCCGATGGTTTTGCGAACCTGAAGCGCAGCGGAAACCAGCTGACGCACGGTCTTTGCAATCGCCGCCCGCTGCGCTTGCCCTGTAGCGCTGTACGAATTCAGCCACGCGTCGAGTGTCGCTGCGCTCATGTTCCGCCTCCCGGAATTCCTTCTCCCGTCCTCTCGGACAACAGCAGAAGACGCCTGAAGTTGGGTGAAGTAAAATTTATTCTATTTACATCTTCAATAAAAAAAATTAACTAAATGAATGGCCAATATTTCCCTCCGACAATTGCAGGCAGTTCGTGCCATTCACCGCAGTGGCAAAATCATCAATGCCGCCAAAAGCTTGGGCCTCACCGGGCCTGCGGTCACGATCCAGCTGAAACTGCTTGAACAGGAACTTGGCGTTTCACTTTTTGACAGGACCTCCGAGGGCATGCGGCTGACCGCCGCAGGCGCGACTGTGCTTTCTGCCGCTGATTCAATTGAGGGCACACTGCGGTCGATGGGCGAAGCCATCAACTCGCAAAAGGGTTTGCGTTCGGGCACGTTGCGGCTCGGGGTCGTTTCCACGGCCAAATATTTTGCGCCGAGAATGATTTCAGCATTTCTTGCCGTTCACGAGAAAATTGACGTCCAGCTGACCGTTGGAAATCGTCAGGAAACGATTGATTCCCTGCGGCGGTACAATGTTGACTTGGCGTTGATGGGCCGACCACCGCGCGACATTCCGGTTCGCTCCATGGTGTTTGGCGATCATCCGCTGGTGATCATTGCACCGCCTGGACACCGTTTGGCTGGTTTGCACGACATTTCCCGCGAGATCGTGGCGAGGGAAAAATTCATTGTCCGCGAGACGGGTTCGGGAACCCGCAGTTCGACCGATTTTTTCTTTGCCTCGGTGCCGGAACGCCAGGAAAGTCCAAGCATAGTGATGGATTCCAACGAAACCATCAAACAGGCGGTCATTGCCGGGCTTGGCATTGCCTTCATTTCCGCGCACACGATCGAACAGGAATTGCAGATCGGCAAGCTTGTCATTCTCGATGTGGCGGGCATGCCGATCCGTCGTCAATGGTTCTCGGTGGCGCGCTCGGACCGCGAGGAAACACCGGTGATGTCGGCGTTCAATGATTTCCTCAAACGCCAGGGCCCGGTTCATTTGCCAATGATCAACAAGATATATCCGGCACAAGGTGGTGCCTGATTGACCATTCTGCCGGGTTTGAACGAGTATGGGCGATGATCCTGATTGGCCAGTATGATTCCCCGTTTGTCCGCCGCGTTGCAATAGCCATGCGGCTTTACGGCATTTCCTTTGAACACCGCCCATGGTCGAGTTTTGGCGATGCGGACAAAATCCGCGCTTACAATCCGTTGACGCGCGTCCCGACCCTCGTTCTCGACGATGGCGAAGTGCTGATCGAGAGCCATGCAATGCTCGATTATCTCGACAGCCTGGTACCACAAGAACAGCGGTTGTTTCCGGTTACCGAACCGCTGCGTCACAAAGCCATCAAGGTCGCCTCACTGGCCTGCGGCATTGGCGACAAGGTGGTCAGTCTGTTCTACGAATTGCGGCTGCATGAGCACCGCTCGCAATTGTGGATCGATCGTTGCCGGGCGCAAATTGTGGGAGCGCTAGCTGAACTGGAGGCTGATCGCACGTCGCGAAAGTCTAAGTACTGGTTTGGAGACTCAATCGGTCATGCCGATATCGCAGTCACCTGCGCCTTGCGCCTGATGAGCGAGGCGCATCGCGGGCTGGTGGACATGGATGAATTCCCGGCACTCAAACACCACGCCGGGAAAATGGAGGCGCTGCCGGTGTTCGCCGAGATCGCCCAGGAATTCATTGCGCCGACCTGAGCGAGCGTCAGGCGGTCTCGCGGGCTATCAATTCCTTGTACAATTGCCGGATGCGGCGCGTAACCGGACCGGGAGCCATCGGAACCTTGCGGCCGTCAATCTCGGCAACCGGCGTTTGCGCCCCAAAGGTGCCGGTGATGAAAGCCTCTTGTGCGCCATGCACTTCCACCAGTGAGAAGTTCTTCTCGAAAACCGGAATGGCGTTGTCGCGGCACAGCTTGATGACGTTTGCGCGGGTGATCCCCGGCATGCAGTAGTCACCGGTTGAGGTCCAGACCTCGCCGCGCCGCACGATGAAGAAATTGCACGAGTTGGTGGTGTTGACGAAGCCGTGTGGGTCGAGCATCAACCCCTCGTCTGCTCCAGCCTTTTGCGCGGCAATGCCCGCCAGAACGCAATTGAGTTTGGAATGTGAGTTGAGTTTGGGATCCTGCGTCATCGGCAGGCCACGGTAGACCGGGACAGTCGCGAGCTTGATGCCGCGTTCGAAACTCTCCTCCGAGGGTTTCGAATGCTCCATGATGATGACGGTTGTCGGCCCGGATTTCGACAGTCTGGGATCCTGGAACGGCTTGGATTTGACGCCGCGCGTTACCATCAGCCGGGCATGGACGTTCTCGTGCATGCCGTTTGCAGCGGCTGTGTCGTCGAGCGCTTTGCGGAAACCGTCGCGGTCCATGGCAAGATCAAGGTCTATGGCCCGTGCCGCCTCGAAAAGCCTTTCCAAATGCTCTTCCAGAAAAGCCCACTTTCCGTTGTAGAGCCGGATGCCTTCCCACACGCCGTCGCCCAGCAGAAACCCGGAATCATAGACCGAGACCACGGCTTGCGCGCGCGGAACGATCTTGCCGTTGACGTAAATGTGGATCGCCTGGTTGCGTTCATCGGGATCGGCATCATGGGTGGAGGTTTTAGAGTGCAGCGTCATTTCCAATTTCCATGGTTTGGCATTTGGTCAACCATCGCAACGTCGCGGGACAAGTGCAAGCTTGCCCGTTGTCAAAAAAATCTTTCGTTGCCTCTTGTTCGGATATGGGTGGACCACCATTTCCCGAATTGTTCCGGGCCCCTCTGACAGGTTTTTGCCTGTGATGTCGGAACCATCTTCGTCTTGTCAACGAATCATGGAGGCTCCCGGCATGGAAGCTCTATCTGCATTTTTGTTTGCCGACTGGTTGTCGAAGCCGGTCTGGATGTGGCTGGCTTTTGTCGGCATTGTCATTGCATTGCTGGTTTTCGATCTTGGTGTGCTGCATCGCAACTCCAAGGAAATAGAGGTCAAGGAAAGCCTTGTTCTTTCTGCTGGCTACATTGGTCTTGCGGTTCTCTTTGGCGTTTGGGTGTGGTGGTATCTCGGCGGGGAAGCCGGGATGAACTACTTCACCGGCTTTGCTGTTGAAAAATCACTGGCGATGGACAACGTCTTCGTTATTGCGATGATATTTTCCTACTTCGCCATACCCCGCGCCTATCAATACAGGGTGCTGTTCTGGGGCATACTTGGGGTTATTTTGCTTCGGGCGATCATGATCGGACTTGGGGCCACGATTGTCGCTCAATTCGGCTGGGTCTTGTATGTTTTTGCAGCGTTCCTGATTTTCACCGGCATCAAGATGCTCATGTTTGACGACAAGGAGCATGACATTTCAAAGAACCCGGTGCTGAAATTCATGAAACGCAATTTCAACGTCACCGACCGGCTTCACGCAGAAAGATTTTTCGTAAGGCAACCACATCCGCTCACCGGCAAACAGGCCGTTTTCATCACTCCGCTGTTTGTGGCGCTGGTGATGATCGAGATTGCCGACGTTATCTTTGCGGTGGATTCGGTCCCAGCGATCTTTGCCATCACCACCGATCCGTTCATTGTCTACACGTCGAACATCTTTGCCATTCTCGGGCTTCGGGCATTGTATTTTGCCCTGTCTGCGATGGTTGACCGGTTCCACTATCTCAAGTTTGCCCTGGCAATGGTACTGATCTTCATTGGCGGAAAAATCTTTGCCGCCGACTTGCTGGGTTTGGACAAGATACCTCCGGCAGTTTCGCTGGCGATCACATTCGGCATCTTGTTTGCAGGTGTTGTTTACTCGCTGTGGAAAACAAGGGATCACGCAGACCAAGGCAGTTCAGCCTGACCGGCAACAGCCCGCCCCTGCATTGCAAAGGGGCGGGCGCTGTCACGCGAACGCTGCGGCCAGCAATGCTTCCACGTGCAATTTGTAATCCCGGGTGAACGCGTCGGGCAGGTCGGAGTCGAGGTCCAGAACGGCAATCAGCTCGCCATTGCGGAATACCGGTGCCACCAATTCCGAGCGTGTGGTGGACGAGCAGGCAATGTGATCGGGAAAGGCTTCAACGTCCGGGACCACGAGCGTTTCACCGGCCCTGGCGCAGGCACCACAAACGCCCCTCGAAAACGGGATGACGAGGCAGCCATGCCCTCCCTGATAGGGGCCGATTTTGAGCAATTGCGGTGCAACCACGCGGTAAAAGCCCACCCAGTGGAAGCGCTCGAACCCGTGATAAAGCTCGCAGGCAATGGTAGCCATTTTGGCGATGTCGTCGTCTTCGCCTTCGATCAGGGCAGCGATGTTTGCCGAGATTTCAGGCCAATTGTTTGCAGCATGTCCAGCTTGCATGCATCAGCCTTCGGCAATTGCGTCAAGGGCAGCCAGATAGCCACGGAAGCCGAGACCGACGATGATGCCCTTGGCAATGCCGGATATGAAGGAATGGTGCCGGAATTCCTCGCGCGCATGCACGTTTGACAAATGGACTTCGTACACCGGAAGTTCTGCGCCCGACAGCGCATCGCGGATTGCAACGGATGTGTGGGTAAAGCCGCCGGCGTTGATGATGATGGCGGCACACTTTCCGCGAGCCGCGTGAATGGCATCAATCAAAACGCCTTCGTGATTGCTTTGAATGCACTGTGCCGCCAGGCCGAGGCTTTTGGCGTGGGCGATGCAGGCCGCCTCCAGGTCCTTGAGCGATTTGCTGCCGTAGATGTGCGGCTCACGCAAACCAAGCAGGTTGAGGTTGGGGCCGTTTATGACAAGAACCTGGCGAGCCAAAGCAATTCTCCGTGCAGTTTGTTTCTGACTATCAGCAATGGCGGATTGAGAAAAGCCGCTCTTCGCGGGGATAGTTCCCGGCTTTTGCGACAATCCGGTTTTGGCAAGGGTCTGTATGACAAGGGGAATTGCGAGGAATTCAGCCTCTTGCGCGAGATTTTCATCCCCGCACGTCGGCAAACGGTGATGCTGCGCGAAAAGCAACCGGAATGCACAATGATGAATGTCGAGGCAAAATATCAAATGGTGCGCGATGCTGTCACACAGGTCGCTGACGAGGCAGGCATTGAAGCTGCGGCCCTGCTGGCAGTGGTAGAGGTGGAAAGCGGTGGCCGGACCCATGCAATGGTTGGCGGACGGGCGGAGCCCTTGATCCGCTTTGAGGGCCATTATTTTCACAAGCTGCTGCCAACGGCAAAACGCCATCAGGCCATTGTCGCCGGGCTGGCCCATCCCGTTGCCGAGAAAGTGCGCAATCCTTTGCGTCAGGTGGACCGATGGGCGATGCTTCAGCGAGCATGCGTGATCGACCGGCCAGCTGCGCTTTCCTCGGTTTCGTGGGGAGTGGGGCAGGTGATGGGCGCACACTGGCGTTGGCTTGGCTATGCCGATGTTGAACATCTGGCTGCAGAGGCGCGATCCGGTGTTGAAGGGCAGGTTCGGCTGTTGGCGCGGTTCGTCGAAAAATCAGGCCTTTCTGTAAAACTCATTCAGCATGACTGGGCAGGCTTTGCCCGCAGTTACAATGGCCCTGCTTACAAGCAGCATGGTTATGACCGGAAAATGCAACAAGCTTATCAGCGCATCGTGGGCGCAAGTGCGCCAAATGCGCGACACCAGACAGCTTTTCTGCGCCTTGGTTCAACCGGCAATTCCGTTGAGGAATTGCAATTCAACCTGCGCCAGCTTGGTTATCCGCTGATTGCCGATGGCGATTTCGGTCCGGCGACACAAGCCGCCTTGTCGAGTTTCCAGCAATCAGCCGGGCTGAAGCCCGATGGGATCTTCGGTGCCGCAAGCCTGGAAGCGATGATGCGCAGTCTGCCTTGTGTCAAAGAAAACCGTGGCGGGATATTTTCGCGAGCTTTGACGCTTTTCACCGGCATCGCCGTGGTGTAATCGGCGGTCATGAAAAAGCAACAGATCGCCAAGCAACAGATTCTCGAAAACATCATGACGGCGGCTGCGGTCATTCCCGTGGTGATCGTGGACGACCCGAAAAAAGCCGTGGTCATGGCCAGGGCACTGGTAGCCGGTGGGTTGCCTGCGATTGAAGTGACGCTGCGCACTGCCCGGGCGCTTGACTGCCTTGCCGCCATTGCCGCGGAGGTCGAGGGCGCCATTCCTGGCGCCGGTACCGTGCTGGAAATGAGCCAGATCAAGGCGGTCGAAACGGCAGGCGCGAAATTCATGGTCAGCCCTGGTACTTCGCCAAGGCTGCTCGATGCGGCAGATGACAGCGCAGTGCCGCTTTTGCCGGGTACGGCGACCGCCAGCGAAATCATGGCGCTTGGGGAACGCGGCTATCGTCATTTGAAGTTTTTCCCGGCTGCGCTCGCTGGTGGACATGCATATCTGAAAGCGCTTGCCTCGCCTCTGCCGCAGTTCCGGTTTTGCCCGACCGGCGGCATCAGCCTGGCCAATGCGCGCGACTACCTTGATCTGCCAAACGTGCTTTGCGTCGGTGGCTCGTGGGTAGCACCTGCCGAAGCGGTGGAAAAAGGCGACAGCTTTGCCATCACCGAGTTGGCCCGACAGGCATCCTTGCTGCGACGGTAGCTTTCCGCCGCTATTGCGGTTGAAATGCGCCTGCCACATTCCCATGATAACCGGAGGTTAATCGCGGGGCCTTGTGCGCCTGCGGATCTGGATGAAGAGGGATTGTCATGTTTGATGCCAAGAAAATGCTCGACCAGTTCATGGGTGCGGCTGAACAATATGCCGGCAAGGAAAATGTCGACAAGCTGAAGAAGGCAATTGCCGAAAACCCGGGCATGACCAAAGCTGCCGGTGTTGGTCTGGCCGCGGTTCTGCTGGGCACGCGCGGAGGGCGCCAGCTCACCGGAACAGCAGTGAAACTGGGTGGCCTCGCGGCAGTTGGCGGACTTGCTTACAACGCATACCAAAACTGGCAGCGTTCCAAAGGCATTGAGACAGCTTCTGCTCAAGCGCCAGGCGGTGAATTGTTGTCGCCACCGTCGGACTCACCATTCAGTGCCGAACCTGCCACCGAGCAGGATCGTGCCCGCGCATTCCTTTCCGCCATGATTGCCGCTGCCAAGGCCGATGGCCATATCGACAGCGATGAACAGAAGCGTATTTTCGGCCGGATGAACGAACTGGTTGATGGCGCGGAAGCGAAGGCATTTCTGATGGATGAAATGATGGCGCCAAATGATCTGGCTCGCCTTGCAGGTCTGGCCAAAAGCCCGGAAATGGCGGTCGAGATTTACACGGCCTCATGCATCGCGATCAACCTTGATCATGCCGACGAGCGTGCCTGGCTGGATAATCTTGCCATTGCATTGTCGCTGGAACCGGCGCTGACCGAGGAAATCGAACGCACGGTCACGGCTCAGCGCGAAACCGTATAATCCTAGGGCATCAACACAGACCGTTCGATGATTGCAAGGATCGCCGCATCGTGGCGATCCTTGGGCAGGGCTGCCAAATCGGTCAGCCGCCCGGATATCAGAAGGTCGGCAAGTCCGTGCGCAGTCGCCCAGGCGGCATCAACATTGCGCCGGGCGGTTTCATCGGTCCATGGATTGCTGCCGGTTGTTTGGTGCACAAGGCTCACCAGCAGTTCAAATCCCTCCCGCGCTGCCGTGTGCAAGCCGGGATCTTGAAAGTTCAGCCGGTCTGACGAAAAAATCAGTCGAAACAGTGCCGGGTTGGCGAGCGCAAAGCGGATATATCCAAGACCGGAAGCCGCCAGTTGGGCCGGTGGATGCTTTTCAGCATCTGCCATGGCTGCCCGCTGTGTCGCAACAAATCGGTGAAATGCGATCTCCGCCAAAGCAGTGAGCAAACCGGTGGTGTCGGTGAAATGATGTGCGGGCGCCGCGTGGCTGACTCCAGCCCTCTTGGCTACCGCACGCAGCGAAAAGCCCTCGATCCCGCTTTCGATCAATTCTGCCTCGGCAGATCGAAGCAAGGCTGACCGAAGGTCACCATGGTGATATGGCGCCTTCGCTTTTTCCCCGCCCGCTGCCTTGTCAAACTCCATAGCGCACCAAATTCCTGCCTTCATGTTTTTCGGTCTTGACAGTGTCTACATACAAGCTATCTGTATCTTTACATTGTCAAGCAAGGAGCAATCAATGACCCCCGACGACATGTTTAAGATTGCCAACGGCATCGCCCTTGCCGGATGGCTGGCTCTGCTGGCCAGCCCGTTTGCCTCTGTCTGGTCGGAGCGGATCGCGGCTGCAATCATCCCGTTGCTGCTTTCAGTAGCCTACACCGGATTGGTACTGGCGTTCTGGTCGGGTGCGCAAGGTGGTTTTGACAGTCTCGCCAATGTCGAACTGCTTTTCCAAACACGCGAGGTCGTCCTCGCCGGTTGGCTGCATTACCTGGCGTTTGATCTTTTTGTAGGTGCCTGGGAAGTCAGAACCGCCCGGCGCGAGGGCATATCCTTCCTTTTGGTCCTGCCCTGCCTGCTGCTGACGTTCCTCTTCGGGCCGGTCGGCTTCCTGCTGTTCAATGCGTTGCGCCTCGTTCGGCGACTTTCGCCGTCGTCTGTCCCTGCCTGACCTCCAACCAAGGATCCATGCGATGAACACGTTATCAATGCCGATGCGAAGACCACTTGCCCTTCCGCAAAGCGTCATGCGGTCTTTTCAGGCAGAGCCACGTTTTGCCGGGATGGCGCTGCTGCTGTTGTTGGCCATGGTGCCGACGCTGTTTGCGATGCTGGTTGATCCCCGCCTCTTCAACGGCATCAATGTATGGGACAAGCCGCTGAAATTTGAATTGGCGTTGGCAGTCTATTTGGCAACGCTGGCCTGGTTTTCCGTCTATCTGCCCCGCAATCTGATCGAGTCAAATCGGTACCGGCTGTATTCATGGGTTGTTGTCACGGCGATTGCGCTCGAAATTGTGTGGGTCAGCGGTTCAGCAGCCAATGGTGCGGCATCGCATTTCAATGTCGAAGGGATCATGGGGGCGATTTATGCGCTGATGGGGGTGCTGGCGGTCACATTGACCTCAGCCAGCCTGGTGCAGGGCGTCGTATTCTGGCGTGACAGTAAAAGCGGGTTGAACCCGCAGGTCCGGCTTTCGCTGGCGCTTGGCCTTGTGCTGACTTTTGTGCTCACAATAATTGTTGCCGGGTACATGTCGTCGAGCCAGGGTCACTGGGTCGGCGGCAACAATTCCGATGTCGAAAGCTTTCCACTGACGGGCTGGGCTCGCGATGGCGGTGATTTGCGGGTGGCACACTTTTTTGCCACCCATGCCCTGCATTTCATACCGCTGGTTGGCCTTGTTGCCTCTCGCACGCTCAAGCCTGCAGGCGCAGCAGCTTCGGTCTGGGGCGCGAGTCTTGCATACTGCGCATTTGTCGGCTTTGCCTTTGTCCAGGCTTTGTCCGGACGCCCGTTTGCAGCGTTCTGATTGTTAACCCTTGGTTAAGAAACCAGGAACAAAATGAAGTATCTCCAGCTTGGTTCTCCTCCCGCCAGCTGGAAAACAAGGCCGATCCTCCCTTGCGGCCTGACAGAAGGCGGCGTTTTCAGGTTCTGACGCCGCCTTCGGCTTGAATCCCCCCCGCCACAATGCTTCTTGCCAAGGTAGAGGGCTGAAGATCGGCCGGGGAGGTATCATGCGAAAGACAGCAATTGTTACAGGTGCGGGCAGTGGCATCGGCAAGGCTTCGGCACTGGCGTTGGCAGAGGCGGGCTGGAATGTGGTTTTTGCAGGCAGGCGGCTTTCAACACTGACACCTGTAGCAGATGAAGCTGAATCAGATCATGTGCTGGCCGTCGAATGCGATGTGACCAGCGAACCAAGCGTCACCGGCCTTTTTGCAACGACCGTGAACACTTTCGGGCGGGTTGATCTGCTTTTCAACAACGCCGGAACAGGGCTTGCAGCTTCGACCATTGACGAGGTCGATCCAGCGGAATGGCGCCGGACCGTAGATGTCAATCTGACCGGGTCATTCCTTTGTGCGCGGGCTGCATTTGCGCAGATGCGGCGCCAGTCCCCCCAAGGCGGGCGCATCATCAACAATGGCTCGATCTCTGCGCATGCGCCGCGGCCAGGCTCGGTTGCCTATACCGCGACCAAGCACGCAATCACCGGGCTGACCAAAACCTTGTCGCTGGACGGGCGTCCGTTTGACATCGCCTGCGGACAGATCGACATCGGCAACGCATTGACCGATATGGCCATGCCCATGACCAAGGGTGTGCGGCAGGCAAATGGTGATATCGCAATTGAAGCAACCATGGATGTGCGCCACGTCGCCAATGCCGTGGTGCACATGGCCAGTTTGCCGCTGGAAGCCAATGTGCAGTTCATGACTGTCATGGCCACAAAAATGCCGTTCGTCGGGAGAGGCTAGGTGCTTTGAAGAAAGCCAGCCATACGCCCAAGCGCTCTTTCGATGTTTTCTTCGGAATTGGCATAGGAAAGGCGAATATAGCCTTCGCCCAGAATGCCGAAGTCAGGGCCGCCGATGGTCGCAACGCCGGCTTCTTCCAGCAGCGAGGAAGCCAGCTTCTTGGCTTTCCAGCCGGTGGCTGACACGTTGGGGAAAGCGTAAAATGCACCCTTCGGCACAATGCACGAAACGCCGGGCAATTGGTTCAGACCCGCAACGACCAGCTTCCTGCGCCGGTCAAACGCCACCATCATTTCGTCAACGCAATCCTGCGGGCCGTCAATGGCGGCAATGCCCGCATATTGCGCCGGAGCATTGACACATGACCAGCAATTGACCGCCAGCTTTCGAACCTTGTCGTAAAGCCCTTGTGGCCAAATCGACCAACCCATGCGCCAGCCTGTCATGGCCCAGGTTTTGGACCAGCCGTTGAGAATGATCAGCCGGTTGCGAATTTGCGGGAAAGTCAGCAGCGATACATGCTCCTCGCCGTCGTAGGTCATGCGGTCGTAAATTTCGTCAGACAGGATCGCCACATCCGGCCAAGCCTCCAGCCCGGCCACCAGCTTTTCAATTTCAACCCGCGGGGTGACTCCACCGGTCGGGTTGGCGGGTGAATTCAAGATGATGAGGCGGGTGGCAGGGGTGATCAGCGCCAATGTTTCATCTGCAGAAAAGGCAAAGCCGTTTTCCTCGCGAATGGGTATCGGCACCGGTTTGGCGCCAGTGAACTCGATCATAGAGCGGTAGATCGGAAAACCGGGATCCGGGTACAGGATGTCAGCGCCCGGTTCACCAAACATTGAGATGGCGGCATACATGGTCACTTTGCCGCCTGGCACAATGGCGATTGCATCCGGCGAAACTTCAACACCGGTGGTTTGCAGCGTTCGTCTTGCCACCGCTTCACGCAGCGGCAAGATGCCGGTCGCCGCGGTGTAGCCGTGATGGCCATCACGCATGGCCTTTATGGCTGCTTCGACAATGTGCGGCGGTGTCTTGAAATCCGGCTGGCCGATGCCAAGGTTGATGATGTCCTTGCCGCGGGCAGCGAGTTCGGTTGCCCGTGCCAAAACCGCAAACGCATTTTCCTCGCCGATGCGGTCAAAGCCGCCGATCGTCTTCAGCATTTTTCATTCCCGCCATTGCATGTAAATATTGGAGTCCGGCAAGCTGGATTTGGCATTGCAAAAAGCTCGTGCGCAAGGGGGAAATCCATGGACCTGCAAAACTGGAAGGGCTGTGAAAGGCCAAGCATCAATCGGCTGGAAGGCCGGTATGTCGTGCTGGAACGCCTGGACGCGGCCAAACATGGAGACGGCCTGTTTGCTGCATCCACTACAGAACAGGCACAAGACCGTTTTCGCTATATTTTTGAAACGGCCGCGCAAAGCAGGGAAGAGTTTGATGTCTGGCTTGCGAAAGCATCGGCCAGCGCTGACCCCTTGTTTTTTGCCGTGCTTGACAAGGCAAGCGGCCGCATTGCGGGTCGCCAGGCTTTGATGCGCATTGATCCGTTGCATGGCGTGATCGAGATCGGATCAATCCTGTGGAACGAGTGGATTGCCCGCAAGCCGCCAGCCACTGAGGCGCTCTACCTGTTCATGCGCCATGTGTTTGACGATTTGGGATATCGCCGGTTTGAGTGGAAATGCCATAATGAAAACGAACCCTCGAAAACTGCGGCACTGCGCTTCGGATTTACTTTTGAAGGCGTCTTCCGCCAGCACATGGTGGCAAAGGGGCGCAACCGCGACACCGCCTGGTTTTCGGTCATTGACAGCGAATGGGTTTATCTAAAGCCGGCTTATGAAACCTGGCTTGCTCCGGAAAATTTTGAAGGCGACGGCAAGCAAAAACGCAGCTTGCGCGAGATCATTGCCGAGCATCGATTGGTTTGAAGCGTTATTTGCGAGTCAGCGTGAGCAGCGCATGCTGCGGATACACGGAGATGAAGCCGTTGAATTCGCCGGTTACAAATTCGGCAAGCAGTGCACCCTCCTGATTTTCAATGCGAATATTTCCCCGGTCATCGGTCATCCAGACGCGCGCCTCGTCCAGCCCGTGCCTTGACGCGCAATCAGGTGCAATATCGATGATGCCCGGGCTGGCGTGGCCACCACCAATCACATTGAAGTTGCAAGGCTGCAGGGCGGGTGTTGCTCCAGAGAGTTCCCATCCGGGGGCGTGGGGCACAACGGTTGCCGGGCCGGCAGGGCCGGCCGGCTGACTGCCGGAGATCTCGCCCGCGGTCCAGATGCCAATTGAAACCAGTGAAATCAATGCAATGCTGCGCATGGTGCCCCCGTTCATTCGAGGCTTCAGCATGCGCCAGCATGGTTAGGGAATGGTGAACCGTTTCAATTCTTCGGCGGACAGGTTGATTCGCGGATGCGCAGTTGCGGCGCAATCAGCACTTTTTCCCGCTGCACTTCCTCGCCGGAGATCATGGCGATCATGGCCTGGGCTGCCCGGCGGCCGACCTCCTGCTGACCGTTCCAGACAGTGGTCAGTGCAGGTCCGGCGATTTCCGCTTCGGAAATGTCATCATAACCGGTGACAGAGACATCCACACCCGGCTCCATGCCGAGCGAGCGCAATCCGCTCATCACACCGATGGCAACAAGATCGTTGAAGCAGACAATGCCGGTCGGGCGCACCCCGGAGCCCACAAGCGTGCGCAATGTGTCGTAGCCGGCCTTGCGGGTGGAATCCGAGCCAACCCGCCAGGATGGATCAGGTTCGATGCCAGCCTCGCGCATGGCGGCGAGGTACCCTTCGCGCCGGTCGCGGCCGGTCGAGGTTTCGCGCTTGCCGCCGATGAACGCGATCTTGCGGTGGCCGAGTTCCAGCTGGTAGCTTGTAGCCATGTGAATGCCCTGCCGGTCATCGCCGCGGAAAACCGGCGCGGCAACGCCCTCGACCCGGCGGGCGATCAACACAACCGGCAATCCGTTGGTTTCGATGGCGGATATGTTTGCAGCCGTTGTGCCAATGGCGGGTGAAAGGATCACGCCATCAGCACCAAATTGCAGCAGCGTATCGATGAAGTTTGTCTGGATGGCGATATCGTCGTGGTGGTTGCACAAGAGGAAAGTGCGGTGGGCGCTGCCGAGTTCTTCTTCGATAGCCTTGAGAATTTCGGCGAAGAACGGGTTCATGATGTCGTGAACCAGAACGCCAATGATGCCGGAACGCGAAGTGCGCAAACTGGCCGCCCGGCGATTGTAGATATAGCCCAGTTCAATTGCCGATTTTTTGATCTTCTCGCGAGTGGTGTCGGCGACCAGCGGTGAATCTCGCAACGCCAGCGAAACAGTCGCTGTTGAAACGCCCAGATGATCGGCAATGGTCGACAATGTGGTTTTGCTGGCCAGGTTCTTGACGCCTTTTTGACAATGGAATTGTCGTTGTTATGCCATTTTACCGGACAAAGGCAAAACAGACTTAAGGGTAACCCCGCATACCTTCAAAGGTCGCCGATGGCCGGGTCAGCCTTGCCGTCCAGGCTGGAAAGGATGCGGTCCAATATCTTGTGAAGCCGCTTTTCGTCCTTTTCTTTCAGCCGTTCGAAAGCATGTTTTTCAGCCGTTGCCCATGCTTCATCTATTTCATCGAGCAAGGCTTCACCCGCTTCGGTAATCGAAACAAGGTTGAGGCGGTTGTCGAAGCCGGACGCTTCCCGGCGAACCAGGCCCTGCGCCTCCATGCGGGTAACCATCTTGGTAATGGTAGGGGGGCGCACCCCAAGATTGTTTGCCAGCGAACCCATCGTCTGCCCGTCAACCAGCGCTAGTGACTTGAGGAGGATATCCTGTCCGGCATACAAGCCGTGATCGAGAAGCAGGCGGGATCGCAGGGACCGGCACAGCCTGGCTGCATAAATCAGCTTTCCAGTCAGGTCTCTCTCTTTCGACATGGGCTGTTCCTCATGTCCGGTTTGACCGGAAATTTGCAACTGTGGCAAACTATTGTATTTTGCCGACGAATGTCAAAGCAGCATTTGGGTTTCGGACGCTCGAACGTCAAACGCGGAAACAAAGACCATGTCGATCACACCAAATGTTGGCGGGCGAACCTGGATACGCAATCCATTGGCCATTCTGGCTGAAAATGCCGGCGGCGGAATTGTTGTCGAGGGCAATGCCATTGTCGAAATTGTCGCTTCGGGGCAAACGCCAACGATACCGGTGGATCGTGTTTTTGACAGTTCAAGGCATGTTGTGCTGCCCGGTCTTGTCAACACCCACCACCATTTTTACCAAACGCTCACCCGTGCCCATCCTGCGGCAATCAACAAGGAATTGTTTGATTGGCTGAAAGCGCTTTATCCGGTCTGGGCCAGAACCGTAAACCGCGATTCATTCCGGATAGCCACGCGGCTGGCATTGACAGAACTTTTGATGAGCGGATGCACCACCGCCAGCGATCACCAGTATCTTTACCCGACAGGTATTGAAGATGCGATGGACATCCAGGCCGAGGAAGCTGAAGCGCTTGGCATGCGCATCACGCTGACACGCGGATCAATGGATCTGTCACAAAAGGATGGCGGCCTGCCGCCGGACAGTGTCGTGCAGGGCCTCGACGCAATCATGGCTGACAGTGAGCGGGTGATTGGCCGATATCATGACACGCGGCCCGGCTCGATGCGGCAGGTGGCGCTGGCGCCGTGCTCGCCGTTTTCTGTTTCCACTCGGCTGATGAAAGAAAGTGCAAAGCTGGCAGCGCGCTGCAATTGCCGATTGCACACCCATCTGGGCGAGACCTTGGACGAAGAAAACTATTGCATCGGGAAATTTGGCTGCCGCCCCGTCGATTATCTCGAAGAGTGCGGCTGGCTGCATGAGGGCACCTGGCTAGCGCACGGCATCCATTTCAATGATGGCGAGATCGACCGGCTGGGCCGGCACGGGGTGGGGGTTTGCCACTGTCCGACATCCAACATGGTGTTGGCATCGGGAAAATGCCGCACCATCGAACTGGAAAAGGCTGGTGTACCGGTTGGGTTGGGGGTTGACGGCTCAGCGTCAAACGACAGCTCAAACCTGATGGAGGGTGTGCGCCATGCGTTGATGATCGGGCGTCTTTCCTATGGGGCGGCCGGGGTGACGCACCTTGATGCGCTCAGGTGGGCCACGGAAGGGTCGGCCCGGCTGCTTGGCCGCACGGATATCGGCAAGATCGAAGCGGGCAGGCAAGCGGATATCGCAATGTTTACGTTGGATGACTTGCGGTTTTCGGGAGCCGGCGATCCGATTGCGGCACTTGTTTTGTGCGGTGCGCACACGGCAGACCGGGTAATGATCGCGGGCCAATGGCGCGTGGAAAATGGCCAGCCGGTCGGTGTTGATGTTGCGAAATTGCGCGAAATGCATGGCAGGGCGGCGCTTGCAGCCCTTCAGTAAGCCGGCCGCAATTGCATTTTTTAAAAAAGGCAGTCTGGCAAGAGTTCACGGCATAATGACTTTGACCGCTGGAAACGCGGGGCGCGGTGGTTTATCTATCGGCAAGAACCGATGAAGCCGGACCTTGGACCCGGCCAGCAAGGGACATGATTGATGAACGAGATTTCAGACACCCAGATTTCAGGCACCCAGATTTCAGGCACGCAGGCTGCCGAAGACGCCCGCATTCCGGTTACCGTGCTGACCGGGTATCTGGGAGCAGGCAAGACGACACTGCTCAACCGCATCCTCACTGGCGACCACGGCAAGCGCTACGCTGTCATCGTCAATGAATTTGGCGAAGTGGGCATCGACAACGAGCTCATCGTCGAATCGGACGAAGAAATCTATGAAATGAACAACGGCTGCGTATGCTGCACAGTGCGCGGCGACCTGATCCGGGTTGTCGAGGGCCTGATGAAGCGGAAGGGCCGCTTCGATGCAATCATTGTCGAAACCACCGGCCTTGCCGATCCGGCCCCCGTGGCACAAACCTTTTTCATGGACGATGAAGTGCGCCAGGGCACAAGGCTGGATGCGGTTGTGGCGCTTGCCGATGCGCGCCATCTGCTGCTTCGCCTGAAAGACAGCCCCGAAGCTGAAGACCAGATTGCCTTCGCCGACGTTGTGCTGCTCAACAAGACCGATCTGGTAACGGCGCAGGAACTGGCAAATGTCGAGCAGGTGATCCGCCAGATCAATCCGATCGCCGAAATCCATCGTACCCAGCGCGCTGAAATTGACTTGTCGAAAGTGCTAGGGCGCAATGCATTCGATCTCACCCGCATACTGGACAATGACCCGCATTTCCTGGAAGGGCATGATCACGACCATGCCCATGACCATGAATGCGGACCCGGTTGCGACCACGAGCACCATCACGACCACGGGCATCATGAACACGAGCATCACGGGCACCATGAACATGTTCACGAAAACCATGGCCACAAAGGTCTTGATGCGCGCGTCCACGACACCACCATCGGCACGGTTTCGCTGATCGGCGGCGACATGAACCCGGACAAGTTTTTTCCCTGGATACAGAAGATCACCCAGGCCGACGGACCGGACATCCTGCGGCTGAAGGGGATCATTTCCTTTGCTGAAGATCCTGAGCGGTATGTCATCCAGGGCATACACATGCTGATTGAAGGCGACCACCAGCGGGTCTGGCGGCAGGATGAGAAGCGGACAAGCAAGCTGGTTTTCATCGGACGCAAACTTGACCGCGAAAAACTTGAACGCACTTTTGCCGCCTGTGCTGCCTGACCCATGCCGGTGATTGCTCCACTTGATGCAGGAGCCCATGTCGAATGGGCAGGTTTCCTCGGTGACATCCCGGCCTTTGCGCTGGCCGACGGGCATGTGTTGCTCGCCCATGGAGGCGAGCGAAAGATTGCCATTGAGGGCGGTCTTGCCGTTGCGACGCCATCATCTGATGGATCGGCGATCCTTGCAGGCGGCGAGAACGGCGCGGTTTCGCGTGTGACCGGCAATGGTTTCATCACCCAGCTCAGCCCCGCCAATGGTAAATGGACAACCTCGATTGCCAGCGGCCCGTCCGGCGCGATGGCGTTCGGCTCCGGCAAGACTGCAACTGTCTTGCTGGCAGACGGCACGCGTCAGGAGTTTACCTGCGAACGCACCATTGAAGGCATCGCTTTTGCACCAAAGGGTTTGCGCATCGCGCTCACCCGCTACAACGGGGTGGAATTGCGCTGGGTCGGCACACAAAGCCCGTCGCAGTTTCTTGAATGGAAGGGCGCACACATCGGCGTGACCTTTTCACCGGACGGGCGGTTCATGGTTACCTCGATGCAGGAAAATGCGCTGCACGGCTGGCGGCTTGCCGACAACCGCCACATGCGCATGACCGGCTATCCAACCAAGGTGAAATCGCTGTCATGGTCGGCCAAGGGAAAATGGCTGGCGTCTTCCGGTGCACCGGCAGCCATTGTCTGGCCGTTTTCCGGCAAGGACGGCCCCATGGGCAAGGCACCCAAGGAATTGGGCAGCATGGGACAAATCATCGTATCGCGCGTCGCCTGCCACCCGTCCGAGGATATCATCGCCATCGGTTACCAAAACGGCATGATTCTTGGCGTGCGGATCGAGGATGGCAAGGATGTGGTTCTGCGCCGTGGCGGCAATGGCGCAATTTCCGCGCTCAACTGGGATGGCGCGGGACGACGCATCGCCTTTGGAGCAGAGAGCGGCGAAGCAGGCATCATCGACATTGCCGACTAGCACGGCACAAACCACAGGAAGGCGCCATTGGATACGCTCACCCGAATGCAGGCATTTATCGAAGTGGTGGACGCGGAAGGGTTTTCTGCCGCTGCCCGCAAGCTTGGACGATCAAAGGCACTGATGTCGAAATATGTGCGTGAGTTGGAGGATGATCTTGGCATCCTGCTGCTCAACCGCACGACCAGGCAGTTTTCGCTTACCGAGGCTGGCCAGCAATATTACGATCAGGCGACGGACATCCTGCGGCGAATCGGTGATTTGCAGGAAAGCGTGCGCGAAACCGGCACCGGCTTGCGCGGACGTTTGCGCGTCTCGGCACCGAGGTCTTTGACTGATCTGGAGATCGGCCTGCCGATTGTCGAATTTGCCGCAGCCTATCCTGACATCACCCTTGAGCTCAATCTCGATGACCGGATCGTTGATCTGGTCGAAGATGCATATGATGTGGCTATCCGCATTTCCCGCCTGACCGATTCAGCCCTGATTGCCAAGAAACTCGCTGATTTTCGTCTGGTCCTTTGTGCCTCGCCGGAATTTGTTGAAACGCACGGAAGACCGCAAAAACCCCGGGATTTGTTGGGTTTTCCGGCAGTAGTCGATACCAATTGGAAGGGCCGCAACAATTGGGTCCTGCTGGACGACGACGGCAAAGAGACAACGGTTACCGTTGCTTCGCTGTTTGAGGTGAACAGTCCGGAAGTGGCAAAAAGAGCGGCACTGGCAGGGCTCGGCGTTACCATGGTGCCATTGTTTTCGGTTGAACGCGAGATCAAGAGCGGGGCGCTGGTGAGCCTGTTGGAAAACCGCTTGCCGGCTGGTGGTGGAGTTTATGCGGTCTATCCGCATCGGCGTCATGTTCCTGCCAAGGTCCGGGTATTTGTCGATTTCATGGCCAAATGGTTTCGTGAAAACGGCCTTGGGTAATTCGAGGAACAGAGATGCAAGTTTCGTGCTTCAGATCAACACACAGCTCTCGCGTCGGAGCGCTGGCGCTTCTGGCAATGATGCTGCCGTTGCCGAGCGCAATTGCGCATCCGCATGTAACGGTCGAAGCCAATCTGGAAATCATGCGCGACGATGCAGGCAATGTGATCGAACTGCGCCATGTCTGGCGGTTCGACGAATTGTTTTCCACAACCGTGCTGCTCGATTTTGATGCCAATGGCAACAATGTGCTTGAACCTGACGAACTTGCGAAAGTCTCTGAAACCGTATCGCTGTCGATGGCCGAACAGGACTACTTCACCGAGGTGCGGGTAGGTCCTGAAACCGTTGCATTCAAGCCGCCGGAAAGGGTGATGGTGGACTATGTTGATGGTCAGGTGCTGATGTTCTTCTCGCTTGGTTTTGACGAGCCGTTGGCATTCACCAGCGAGCCGTTCAAGGTGTCGGTATCAGATCCAACCTATTACGTAGCCATGGAAATTGTCGATGAAAGCGCGGTACAGGTGACAGGCAAGGGGTCGGCATGCGGGGTTGAAATTGCCCGGCCGGATTTTGACAAGCTGATGAGCCAAAACCAGACAACATTGACCGAACAGTTCTTCAACGATCCCAAGAACGACGGACTGGGCGATGAATGGCTCACATGGATTACCCTGAAATGCCGGTAAAGCACTTTCGCCCAAGCCCGCTTTTTTTCGTCGCCATAGCAGCCATGCTGTTCCTGATGATGCCTGAACTGGCGGAAGCTGCCAATTCGCTGGGCCTTGGCAATCCGGAGGTTGCAAGTCAGCCACGGACCGGCCTGCTGGCCTGGATCAACGGCAAGCAAGCCGCATTTTACAAAATGCTGACCGGCGAAATGAAAGCCATGCGGCAGGACGGCTCGCACGTGTTCGGGTTGATCGGCCTTTCGTTCGCATACGGGATTTTCCATGCGGCCGGGCCGGGCCATGGCAAGGCTGTGATCTCGGCCTACATGCTCGCCAATGAGGTGGCGGCGCGGCGTGGTATCGTGCTTTCATTTGCTTCGGCATTTGCGCAAGCGCTGACGGCAATCATTGCAGTGGGTGCGCTGGCGCTGTTGCTGCGCGGTGCAGGTTACCGGTTGCAGGACGCCACCCGTTGGCTGGAAATTGCCAGTTACGCAGGTGTGACGTTGTTGGGAGCGTGGTTGCTGTTCGTCAAGATTACCGGGCGCGGCCATTCGCATGCGCATCATGCACACGAACATTCAGCAAATGATCAACACCGTGGTGGAGGGCATCATCACCATCATCAACATGACCACGCGCATGGATCTTCCTGCAACACAGTGGACAGCGCAGTGGCGCACGCCCATCTTCATGCCCCGGACCCTGCAATGCTGGAAAAGGATTTCAGCCTGCGGCAGGCGTGGACGGCAATCCTCGCGGTAGGGCTGAGGCCATGTTCAGGCGCGCTGATCGTTTTGACATTTGCATTCCTCAACGGGCTGTATCTGGCGGGCATCGGTGCAACACTGGCCATGGCACTGGGAACAGGCATCACGGTCGCGACGTTGGCGGCACTGGCGGTCTGGGCGAAGGAAGCTGCAGTGCGCATCAGCGGTGCCAACGACAGGGGAGCAAGTGTTCACCGTGCCATCGAAATCGGCGGCGCGCTGCTGGTGTTCCTGTTTGGCGCGACGTTGCTGGCGGCAACCCTCCAGTCCTGATCCAAATAAATTTCCCTGTGGTGCGAAGCGTCGCCAAGGCGCTTGACTTGCCTTGCCCAACCGGTTCATTTCATTGCCATATAATCTGGCTTTGACCGGGAGGGGAAAATGTCGGCTGCACTTGCCTTGAGCAGGGCGATAGACTCTGTAACAACATTTATCGGACGATCGGCTTCCTGGTTGATCCTCGCCTCGGTGCTTGTCAGTGCAGTCAATGCGTTGGTGCGGGCATTTCTGAACACTTCGTCAAATTCCTGGCTGGAATTGCAGTGGTATCTGTTCGGCGCCGCATTCATGCTGGCGGCAGCACATACCCTCAAACAAAACGAACACATCCGCATTGACATCATTTACGGCATGTTTTCGCGCCGCCGCCAGCACTGGATCGATCTGCTCGGGCACCTGTTCTTCCTGATGCCGTTTGTGCTGCTGATGGTGTGGTACCTGTTCATCTATGTGAACACGGCGTTCCAGTCCGGTGAAACCTCGGCAAATGCCGGCGGCCTGTTGATATGGCCCGGCAAGCTGATGCTGTTGCTGGGCTTCATCCTTCTGCTGTTTCAAGGCGTATCGGAAATCATCAAGAAGATTGCGGTCATGCGCGGGATAATCCCTGATCCCACCCCGCACGTGTCGACCCACCAACCGATTGAAGAAGCCAAACCGGTGGATGGCGTGACGGGAGCTGAACATGTTTGAAATCATTGCGCAGAACATGGCGCCAATCATGTTCGTCAGCCTGATCATCTTCCTGCTTGCAGGCTACCCTGTTGCCTTTTCGCTGGCCGCCAACGGATTGCTGTTTTTCTTCCTTGCCGTCGAACTTGCGCCTTATGCAAATGGCGAAATCACGCTTTCCTGGCCGTTCCTGTATGCGTTGCCCGACCGGATTTGGGGGGTGATGTCGAACGAGACCTTGCTCGCCATTCCGTTTTTTACCTTCATGGGGCTGGTGTTGGAGCGATCCGGCATGGCCGAGGAACTGCTCGACACCGCCGGCAAACTTTTTGGACCGGTTCGCGGCGGCGTCGCTTATGCGGTGATTTTCGTGGGCGCGTTGCTCGCGGCAACAACCGGCGTTGTCGCGGCATCGGTCATCGCCATGGGCTTGATCTCGCTGCCGATCATGCTGCGCTACGGTTATGACCGACGCGTGGCGTCAGGGGTCATTGCGGCCTCCGGAACGCTGGCCCAGATCATCCCGCCTTCACTGGTTCTCATCGTCATGGCCGACCAGCTTGGACGCTCGGTCGGTGACATGTACAAAGGCGCAATCATTCCCGGGTTGATCCTGACAGCAATGTATGCGGGATACATTTTCATTGTCACGATGCTGTACCCCAAGGCAGCCCCGGCGCTGCCGCCGGAAGCGCGCAGCTTCGGTGAAGGTGCGCCCTACGGCCCGGTCATGCGGGCGGTCACATTCCCGCTGGTTCTGGTGCTGTGGGGCATGATCCTGTTGTTTTCGCCCGGTTTGGCGCTCGAAATGCTCGCCCTGCTGTTGCCGCCGGTGGCGACCGCGTTCAATGCCAACTTCACGGCCCAGGGACCGGTGATTTTCGCCTTCCTCGGGGTTCTGGCAATCCTTTATTTTGGCTATTACCTGTTCCTGCGGGCCGTGCCGCGTGCCTTGTCGCAAGGACTTGCGCTGGTGTTTGCCCTGTTCACGGCATATTCGATTTACCGGGCCGGGATAGATCTGGCTTCGCGGTTTGGCGAGTTGCCGACCATTGGCGAAACCGGCATCTGGTTCCTTTGGGAACTGCTTGTCTGGATTGTCCATGACTGGATCTGGTATCTGGCAATCTTTGCAACCTCGATGGGTGCATTGGCTCTTCGGCATGCGCCAAGTGTTCCGGTTGCCAAGGCAGTGGCAAAAATTGTCAATGATCTCCTGCCGCCACTTGTTTTGATTTTCCTGGTGCTTGGAACCATCTTCCAGGGCATTGCCACGCCAACCGAAGGCGGCGCGATGGGCGCAGTTGGAGCCATTTTGCTGGCCCTGATGAAGCGCCAGTTGAGCTTTGACCTGACCCGTCAGGCCCTCGAATCGGCAACACGGCTGTCTGCTTTCGTGTTGTTCATTCTCATCGGAGCGCGCGTCTTCTCGCTGACCTTCTATGGCGTGAACGGCCACGTCTGGGTGGAGCATCTGCTGACCTCGCTTCCGGGCGGGGAAATCGGGTTCCTTGTCACCGTCAACATCATGGTGTTCCTGCTGGCATTCTTCCTCGATTTCTTCGAGCTTGCCTTCATCATCGTGCCGCTGCTTGCGCCTGCTGCAACGGCTCTTGGAATAGATCTCATCTGGTTCGGGGTGCTGCTTGGCATCAACATGCAAACCAGTTTCATGCACCCGCCATTCGGATTTGCCTTGTTTTATCTTCGCTCTGTTGCGGCGCGAGTGCCGTATCTTGACAAGGTGACCGGCGATCTGACGGCACCGGTCACGACCGGCCAGATCTATTGGGGCGCAGTGCCGTTCGTGATCATCCAGGTGATCATGGTGGGGCTGGCCATCATGTTCCCGCAAATGGTCATGCACTACAAAGGTGTCCCTGTGGCGCCGCCAGCAGACGGTGGCCTGGTCATTCAGGCTCCGGCAGGTGGCGGTCTTGGGTTGCCGCCACTGGGTGGCGGGTTGCAGGGCCTTCCTGGCCAAACGGCACCATCAGGCGGCGTGCAGCCGCCAGCAACCGGCTTGCCCGGCCTGACGTTGCAGCCGCTGGGGCTTCCAAGCCCGGCACCGCAAGGTGGTGCCGCGCAACCAGCAACTCCCGACCTCGGCCAGCCGCCAAAGTTGAACTGACGGCGGCAGTCAGCGATGTCATGAAATAAAAAGCCCGGATTGTCCGGGCTTTTTTATTCCCGCAATATCGGGGAACCAATGGCAACAAAAAACCCCGGAGCCAAGGCTCCGGGGTCTTCTCATGTGCGATGCGGAAGGGCTCAGAGAGTGCCGTTGCGCTGCTGTGTCATCATGAAGGTGTCGTAGGTGTATTCCGACACCTGCGCCCAGAGGTATGCGTCCTTCTTGAATGCCAGCTGGTCGTCGTAGACCTTCTTGAAGGTCGGGTTTGCCGCGTTGATTTCGGCATAGACTTCCAGCGCTGCCTTGTAGGATGCGTCCATCACATCCTGCGGGAACGGGCTGAGCTTCGCGCCTGCTGCTGCAAGGCGCTTGAGTGCTTCAGGGTTCTTGTGGTCATAGCTTGCCATCATGTCGGCATTTGCTGCGCGGCAGGCCGAGTCGAGGATGGCCTTGTATGCCGGGGTCAGTTCATTCCACTTGGCAAGGTTGACGAGTGTGTGGAGGACAGATCCGCCTTCCCACCAGCCTGGATAGTAGTAGAAAGGTGCAACCTTGTAGAAGCCGAGCTTCTCATCATCATACGGCCCGACCCATTCGGTCGCGTCGATGGTTCCCTTTTCCAGCGATGGATAGATTTCACCACCCGGAATGGACTGCGGCACGACACCAAGCTTCTTGGCGATATTACCGGCAAAGCCGCCGATACGCATCTTGACGCCGTTGAGGTCTGCAACCGACTTGATTTCCTTGCGGAACCAACCGCCCATCTGGGCGCCGGTGTTGCCGCAGATCAGGCCGTAAAGCCCCTGCGTGGCATAGAATTCGTTCATCAGCTTGTTGCCGTTGCCGTAATAGAACCAGGCATTGTGCTGACGCGCATTCAGGCCGAACGGAATGCCGGTGCCGAAGGCATAGGTAGGATCGACACCCCAATAATAGTAGGATGCAGTGTGCGCCATTTCGACGGTGCCCGCTGCGGCTGCTTTCGCTGCTTCCAAAGGCGGGATGATTTCGCCGCCAGGGAAGGTCTGGATGGTGAAATTGCCATCTGTCGCGTCACTTACGAATTTTGCCATGGTGTTGGCAGCACCAAAGATCGTGTCGAGCGACTTTGGAAATGACGAGGTCAAGCGCCATGTGATTTTCGGGTTGCTTTGTGCAATTGCAGGTGCTGCAAGCGCGGAAGCGGCGGTTACGCCGGCACCGGCTGTAGCGGCCCTTTTGAGAAACAGGCGACGATCCATTGAATAGTTCTCCTCCAACAGTTTGTTACCGTACCCACGCCTTGGGCATGGGAGGTGCGTCAAACTCGCATGTGGCTCGTACATGATCAAGGCCAAAAACCGGGCACTTGTCGCCGCAGTCACCAATCAACCATTGCCTTTGTAAAAAAATCAGCCATTTCTGGGCGGGATATCCCGTGCCATGCCAAACAGGACGAGCAATGCTAACCAGTGTGACGCCAGCGCATTCCCAGACAGCCAATCATCTGCCGGCAGACCACCCGCATGTTGCGTTCGGCAAGGTCGGAATCCTTCTCGTCAATCTGGGTACACCTGACGGACATGATGCACGCAACATGCGCAAGTATCTGGAGGAATTCCTTTCAGACAAGCGTGTGATCGAGTGGCCAAGAGCCATCTGGTACCCAATTCTTTACGGTATCGTTCTCAACACCCGGCCAAAAAAGTCGGGCGCTGCCTATGCGTCCATCTGGAACAATGAACTCAACGAGTCGCCGCTGCGCACATTTTCCCGTTCGCAGGCCGAGAAGCTGGCTTTGACCCTATCCGGCGAGAAGCATGTCGTCGTTGACTGGGCGATGCGCTATGGCAACCCGTCCATCGCCAGCCGCATTGATGTGCTGCGCGAAAGGGGCTGCGAGAAGATCGTGGTTTTTCCGCTTTATCCGCAATATTCCGCGGCCACCACGGCAACTGTAAACGACAAGGTTTTCGAACATCTGGTGAAGCTGCGCTGGATGCCGGCGCTTCGAACCGTACCGCCCTATCACGACGACCCAGCCTACATTGATGCCTTGGCCGTCTCGATCGAGAAACATCTGGCCACGCTTGATTTCGAGCCGGAAAAAATCATCGCCTCGTATCACGGCATTCCGCAAAGCTATTTCCGCAAAGGCGATCCGTATCATTGCCATTGCATGAAGACGACGCGTCTTTTGCGTGAGAGGCTGGGATGGGGGCCGGACAGGCTGATGACCACCTTCCAGTCCCGTTTTGGCCCGGAGGAATGGCTCCAGCCCTACACCGACAAAACCGTCGAGCAACTTGCCAAAGACGGTGTCAGGGACATTGCGGTGTTCAATCCGGGCTTCGTGGCGGACTGCCTTGAAACGCTTGAGGAAATTGCCGGCGAAGCCGGAGAGATTTTTCATGAGGCAGGTGGGCGCAATTTCACCCACATCCCATGCCTCAACGACAGCGAAGAGGGCATGTCCGTGATCGAAACGATCGTGCGGCGCGAAGCTGCCGGCTGGCTTTAAAGCAAGGCTGACTTGCAAGACCGTCCGTCACGCGATTGCGCAGAACCTCTGTCATCACTATATCTTGAGCACTGACCGCAATCGGTTGGGCCATCGTGCAACTGAGATTCGACAGGAGAATTCCATGCCGGAAATTTCGGGTTTTGACATTGTAGTCGGGCTTTTTGTTCTCCTGCTGATTTTGGTACTTTTCGCCGGTATCAAGCAGGTTCCGCAGGGCTACAACTTCACGGTGGAACGTTTCGGCAAATATGTCCGAACCCTGCGGCCGGGTCTCAACATCATCATCCCGTTCATTGACCGCATTGGCGCGAAGATGAACATGATGGAACAGGTGCTGGATGTCCCCACGCAGGAAGTCATCACCCGCGACAATGCTTCGGTAAGTGCCGACGGCGTGGCTTTTTACCAGGTGCTGGATGCTGCACGCGCTGCCTATGAAGTTCGCGGTTTGCAGAACGCAATCCTGAACCTGACGATGACCAACATCCGCTCGGTCATGGGTTCGATGGACCTCGATGAATTGCTGGCCAATCGCGACACCATCAACGACCGGCTTTTGCGGGTGGTGGATGAAGCGGCGAATTCCTGGGGCTTGAAAATGACCCGGATCGAGATCAAGGACATTGCGCCGCCAGCCGATCTTGTTGAGGCGATGGGCCGACAGATGAAGGCGGAACGTGACAAGCGCGCCTCAATCCTTGAAGCAGAAGGCAAACGGCAGGCCGAGATTCTGCGAGCCGAAGGCGACAAGCAAAGCCAGATACTCAAGGCGGAAGGCGAACGGGAAGCCGCATACCGGCAGGCGGAAGCCCGCGAGAGGCTGGCGGAAGCCGAAGCAACAGCAACAAAGATGGTGTCTGACGCGATCGCCAATGGCGACATTCAGGCGATCAACTATTTCGTGGCGCAAAAATATGTTGAGGCGCTTGGCCAGATTGGTTCTGCCAACAACCAGAAAGTCATCCTGATGCCGCTGGAAACCAGCGCGCTTCTGGGCTCGCTCGCGGGGATCGGTGAAATTGCCAAGGAAACTTTTGGCGGCGGCGCACCGTTGCAACGCATGCCTACCCAGCGCGCTGTTCCAGCTGTTCCGCAGACCCGCCAGACCGGTGAAGGGGACAAGCAATGATCATGAGCCTGATCCAGGAAATGGGTCCATGGAACTGGTGGATTCTTGCCCTGATCCTGCTGGGTCTGGAAATACTGGCGCCGGGGACATTCTTTTTGTGGTTCGGCATTTCCGCGTTCGTGATTGGCACGATCTCATTGGCGGTCGGACCGGATTCGACGTTCTGGGTCTGGCAGACGCAAATGATCGGTTTTGTGGTGCTGTCGCTGGTTTCAGCTTTGGTTGGCCGCCGTTTTCTCAACCAGTACGGCCTGTCAGAGAGCGATGACCCGCTTTTGAACGACCGCGGCAAGCAACTTATCGGCCGCACTGCAACCCTTGAGGAACCCATTCTTGAAGGGCAGGGCAGGGTGCGCCTTGGTGAAACCACTTGGCGGGTTACCGGTCCCGACCTGCCTGCCGGAACCCGGGTGCGCATTGTCGAGGCACAGTCCAATACCTTGACGATTGAGGCTGATCGCGGCTGAGCATGACTGTTGGTAAATGCCTGTCAGCTTTCAGGCGACGCCGATGCGCAACAGGTCGTGCATGTGAATGATGCCGACAGGCTTGTCGTCAGCCACAACAAGCAGGGAAGTGATTGAACGTTCATTGAGGATCGCCATTGCCTTGATGGCAAGCGTTTCCGGAGCAACAGTCCGGGGCGAGCGGGTCATGATCTCGTCCACTGTCAATTCAAGCATGTTGCGCATGATGTTTCGGCGCAAGTCGCCATCTGTGACAACGCCCACCAAAGTGCCATTGGCGCTGACAACGCCGACACAGCCAAAGCCTTTGCGCGAAATGACTTCTACCGCACTGCGGATATCAGCCCCTTCGGCAATCAGCGGAACATCATCACCGGCGTGCATGACTTCAGCTACATGTGTCAGGCTGGCGCCCAGCGAACCGCCTGGATGAAAGGTTTTGAAGTCACTCTCGGAGAAGTCACGTGCCTCCAGCAATGCAATTGCCAGGGCATCGCCCAAGGCCAGTTGCATCAGGCTTGAGGTCGTCGGCGCCAGATTGTGCGGACATGCTTCAGGAACCTTTGGCAAGGTCAGGCAGATGTCGCTCTCGCGGCCAAGTGTTGAGTTTTCGTTCGCGGTGATTGCGATCAACGGTATCGAAAAACGCCTAGTGTAGGCGACAATGCCTTTGAGCTCCGCCGATTCACCCGACCAGGACATGGCGATCACCGCATCCTGGCGTGTAATCATGCCAAGGTCGCCATGATTGGCCTCCGCCGGGTGAACGAAATATGCGGGAGTTCCGGTGGATGCAAATGTAGCGGCCATTTTTGCGCCAATATGGCCGCTTTTTCCCATGCCGGTAACAATGACACGGCCACTTATTTCCGCAAGCTTGCTCACAGTATCGGAAAAAGCGCCTGCCAAGCCATTTTCAAAAGCCGAAGCCAGCGCTTTGAGGCCGCCTGTTTCGATTTCCATCGTGCGAATTGCGCTTTGCGCGATTTTGTTTTTGGCGGTCATGTGGCTGCTTCCGTGTCTGTAACCGCGCTTCACTACATGATTTTTCGAAAGCTGTAACGTGCAGCGAGCATGCCGACTGAAACCTCCCGTTAACCATGGATGTTTACGGTTCGTCAGGAATTGCGCAGCCGGAAGATCGCGTTTCAATGCAGGCAAACAAGCTCATGCGGCATTTGTGCCGGACCGGGGTCTTGGCGCTCACCGCGCTGATGGCAGCGATGCCGGTCGAGCCTGTGATGGCGCAGGAAGCTCCGTCAAACGTTGAAAATGCCGCGCCACAGGAAGAAGCCAGCCAACCGGCTGTCCGGCGGACCCTCCAATCCTCCTTGTCAGGCCTTCGGGGTACAACTGCCGGCACACAGCCAGCCACCGGGATTGAAGATCCGTTCCTGGATGGCGGCATGGAACAGGTCGAAGCTAATGTCGACGGTGTTGATGCAGCGGCAGTACCCGTTCGTTCTCCTGCGCGGATACAGGCCGAAGAGGATTCTGCCGGCGGTAAAGTGCGGCCAGAATCTCCAGAAGGCCCAGTTTCAGGAATCATCGTCAATGGTGCGCCAGACCCGCGCGACAATGTTGCGGAAGCGCCTTTGCAGACGGGCAGCGCAAGAAGGCCGGAGAGCGACCCGTTTTTGCCAACCGGCTTTCGAGCCGGAAGCTGGAATGTTTTTGTCCGGCTGGAACAGGCAATCGGTTTTACCACCAAAACGTCTAGAGCACCGGGCGGGACCAGTGGTGCCATTCTCGAGACCGACGGCGTGATCACCGCGCGCTCGGACTGGTCCCGGCATGAAGCAAGCCTCGAGGCGACCGGAAGTTTGGAAAAGGGGCTTTCGGGCGATGCGCAGGAAATTCCGGCAGCAGGGGTAACCGGCAATCTGCGGCTTGATCTGGTTGACGGTTACACCGCGAACCTGCGCAGCAATTACAATTACAGCACCGAAGCCACTACCAGCAATTCTCTGGGTGGTTCGGTAAGTGACCGGCCGGGAGTGCATGCCTATGGCGGTTCGGCAGAGTTGCTGCGCGGTGGCCGCAAGCTGGCGCTCAGCGTCAAGGCATCTGCGGACCGCACCACTTACGAGCAGGCCTCGCTCGATGGCGGCGGTGTTCTCATCCAGGATGACCGCAACAACACACTTTATCAGCTGACCGGCAGGGCAGGGTATGAATTGAGCGCAGCCATTGCACCATTTGTGCAGGCAGGCATCGGGCGCCGGGTATACGACGAAGAAGCAGACAGGAATGGTGACCAGCGCGGGAGCACGTTGATTGATCTGCGGACAGGTGCAGCCATCGACCTTGGCGAGAAACTGCGCGGTGAAGCTGCGGTTGGCTATCTGGTTGAGAATTATGACGGTTCGTCGCTGCAAACCCTGGGCGTCGCCAGCCTCAACGGCAATCTGGTCTGGTCGCCACAACGCGGAACAGATGTTACCTTGAGTGCGGCAACTGCACTGAACGGGTCTACAACAGCTGGTGAAAGCGGGTCAGTCTCACGCAATTTCGGTGTTTCGGTCGAGCGCCAGATCCGTGACCGCTTGTCGGTGAATGCGGGTGTTGCCGTGAAAGTGGATACATTCCAGTCCGGTGATCGCGACCTGACGACCACGGCGAGCGTCGGGCTTGAATACTGGATCAATCGGTTTCTTGCCGTGACTGCGCAATTGGAGCAGGAGCGCTTCGACAGCGCCACCGCGGGCAATTCATGGGATGCAACAACAGCGAGGATCGGGTTGACGCTGCAGCGTTAAGGCCTTGAACCTGACCCGATCCCCAAATGATTGTTCACTCCTTGAGCATTGAACGCAGTTGCGGGCCAATCTGCTTCATCAGCGCCTTGTCACGCAATGCATAGGCGAGGTTTGCCAGCACAAAGCCGTCTTTCGAGCCGGTGTCATAGGTGTGACCCTGATAGGTGTAACCATGGAACGATTGTGTTTGTGCCAGTTTCAACATGCCGTCGGTCAACTGGATTTCACCACCCGCTCCCGGTTCCTGGCTCTCGAGGATGTCGAATATTTCCGGCTGCAGGATGTAACGCCCGTTGATGTACAGGTTTGAAGGCGCGGTTCCCGGAGCGGGTTTTTCGACCATGCCCTTGATTTCGAAACCGCCCTTCACGTCCTTGCCCTTGACCACGACTCCGTATTTGTGGGTCTCCTCCCACGGAACTTCTTCGGTTGCGATGATGTTGCCGCCGGTTCGCTCGTAGAGCTTCATCATTGCCGGCAGGCTGCCCGAATGGTCCGGCATCAACATGTCGGGGAGCAACAAGGCGAAGGGTTCATCGCCAATGATCTCGCGGGCACACCACACTGCATGGCCCAGACCCAAAGGCGCCTGTTGGCGGGTGAAGGATGTAGCGCCGGCCTTTGGCTGGCTGGCCGCAAGGGTTTCGAGGGCTTCCTTCTTGTTGCGGCTCGCCAGATTGTGCTGCAATTCGAAAGAAATATCGAAATAGTCCTCGATTGCGCCCTTGCCCCGGCCCGTCACAAAGACAAAATGTTCGATGCCGGCTGCTTTCGCCTCGTCAACGACATGCTGGATGACCGGGCGATCGAGCACCGTCTGCATTTCCTTGGGAACGGATTTGGTTGCCGGAAGAAACCGGGTGCCCAAACCGGCAACCGGCAACACTGCTTTTCTCACCCTGCGTATTTCTGGCATGTCCCCTCCACGGTAAATGCTGTGAAAACAATTTCACTAAAACCTTAGCGCGTCGTTGAACGAATTCCCAACCCTTCCCTGCTACTTTGAAAAAAACCGGTGATTATCCCATTTAATTGGACTGGCCGGATTGCTTGAACAAAACGGTGCGGGGTTGCGATGAGCGTTCTGGTCACAGGCGGCGCAGGTTACATTGGCAGCCACATGGTCTGGGAATTGCTGGATCACGGCGAAGACGTGGTTGTCATCGACAACCTGTCAACGGGCTTTGAATGGGCAATTCCCAAGAAAGCCAAACTTGTCGTGGGCGACGTTGGTGACAAGGATTTGGTGGAACGTACCATCCGTGATCACCGTGTGGATGCCATCATCCATTTTGCCGGTTCGGTCGTCGTGCCTGAATCCCTGGAAAATCCGCTCAAATACTATGACAACAATACCGGCAAATCGCGCAACCTCATCGAGGTGGCGGTCAAAACCGGCATAGACAAGTTCATTTTTTCGTCCACTGCCGCGGTTTATGGCGCGCCAATGACGCAAGGCCCGATCCGCGAAGATGCAATCCTGAACCCGATGTCGCCTTATGGTTCGTCCAAACTGATGACCGAGATAATGCTTCGCGACACGGCAGAAGCAAATGGAATGCGCTACGTGATGCTGCGATATTTCAATGTGGCAGGCTGTGACCCGAAGAAGCGGACAGGTCAGTCGACTGCTGGTGCCACCCATCTTATCAAGGTTGCCTGCGAAGCTGCGCTGGGCAAGCGCAACCACATGAAGGTTTTCGGAACCGATTACGATACCCCGGATGGCAGCGGTGTTCGCGATTTCATCCATGTCAGCGATCTGGTCGGGGCACACCGCACAGCCTTGGGTTTCCTGCGGCAGGGCGGACTGAAATTTACCGCCAATTGCGGGTATTCGCGCGGATTTTCAGTGTTTCAGGTCATTGACGCAGTCAAGCGAGCGTCTGGTACCGATTTCAAGGTCATACGTGAGCGCCGCCGCCCGGGCGACATTCCTTTCATGGTCGCCAATTCGCACCGGCTGCAATCGCGGCTGGGCTGGCAGCCGCGCCATGACGATCTGGACTTCATCGTGTCCACCTCGCTGGCCTGGGAAGAAAAACTGGCAACCCTTGATCTGGCCAAGGCCGGTTGATTTTCGGGTGCCACACCGGTGGGGCTGCCATTCTGTCGCCACATCGCCCATGGTAAACGGATCATAAAGTTTTTCCGCTAGACAGGCTCCAAACGCAATTCCAGCGATGGAGGGGGCCATGACCACCAGAACCATTTTTGCCTGGTTGATCTTCGTATTCCTGCAATCCGCCGTATTGGCTTTTGCAGGCGCGGCCCATGCTGATCCCGGATTCGCCAAATGGGTGTCCGGGTTCAGGCCGGTTGCGCTGAAAGCCGGGGTGAGTGCCGCCGCATTCGACCGGGCGTTTGCCGGGCTTGTTTCCCCGGATGGCCTGACCATTGAAAAAATGGGCAAGCAGGCCGAGTTCACCAAAAAAGTTTGGGAATATCTGGATTCCGCTGTCAGCGAGACGCAAATTCGTGACGGCATGAACATGCGCAAGAAGCTCGCCGCGCAAGTTGCAAATGTTGAAAGCCGGTTCGGCGTGGATGGCGAAACCGTGCTGGCGGTCTGGGGTAGTGAAACCCGGTCCGGCGCTAGGATGGGTGACCACAATGTCATTCATGCATTGGCAACATTGGCTTACGCTGCGCCCCGGCGAAATGATTTCTGGCAAAGCGAACTGATCAACGCCCTGAAAATTGTGCAAGGAGGGCATATCGCGCCGCAGTCGATGATCGGCTCATGGGCCGGTGCGATGGGCCACACGCAGTTCATGCCTTCCAGCTGGAAGCAATATGCGGCTGACTACAACGGCGATGGAAAGCGTGACATCTGGACCAGTGTCGAGGATGCACTTGCATCCACGGCCAACTACCTTGCCAAGCATGGCTGGCGGAAAGGCGAGGCCTGGGGCTATGAAGTTGTGCTGCCAAAGGGTGTTGGTGCCAAATATGCCGGCAAGGACGGTATTTCGGTTGCTGAATGGCAGGCGCTCGGCGTTGTCAGGGCCAATGGCGCGAAGTTTCCCCGGCCCGCGGACAAGGCGGTCCTGAAAATGCCTGCCGGCAATGCCGGTCCGGCGTTCCTCGTCTTGAAAAACTTTTATGTGATCAAGCGGTACAACAATTCGGACTTTTATGCCTTTGCTGTCGGCCACCTTTCCGACCGGATTGGCGGCGCAGGCGATTTCGTAAAATCCTGGCCGCGTGGTTATGATCCGCTCAACGAGGCCGAGCGCAAGGAAGTGCAGCAAATCCTGACCCGCAAGGGCTTTTACAGCGGTGAAATTGACGGCGCGATTGGTTCGGGATCGAAACAATCAATCCTTGCTTTCCAGAGCAGTGTCGGCATGACCCCTGACGGCTTCCCGTCAAAGGCATTGTTGGCTAAACTGAAAGGGAAGTGATCTTCCAACTGCCAAAAATGGAACCGGCGTGAAACGAATCATCCTGCTTTTTGCCATTTCCGCCGCTTTTGCATTGGCCATGCCGGGCGTGACCGATATTGCCGGGACGCATGTTGCCCATGCTCAACAGAAGCAAAAGCCACAGGAACAGGTGCAGCGTCGGCCAACCCTGCTGGAGCGTCTTTTTGGCGGCGGATTGCGCAAGCAAAGCCTGCAGCGCAACCAGCCACCTCCGAAAGCAAGGCGCGTGGTGGTTTCACCAAACCAGCGGCGAAATTCAGTCACCAGCCTTGCGCCGACGCAAAAGACCATAGTTGTGAAAAGCGAAACCGCAGCAAAAATCCTGGTCGTGGGCGACTTCATGGCCGACAGTTTGCATTGGGGATTGGAGCAGGCTTACGCATCCAACCCGAATGCGGTTTTGGTCAACAAAAGCTCGGGCTTGTCGGGCATAGTGCGCAACGATGTGGTTGACTGGCCAACTGAAACCATCAAGCTCATCGAAGAACTGAAGCCGGTGGCTGTCGTTATGCTGGTGGGCATGAATGACCGCCAGCAAATGCGGCTTGAATCCGGCCGGGTGGCAAAACTCACCGAGCCTTGGCGTAAAGAGTACGAGGCGCGGGTGGATGCTGCGGTAAAGGCTGTCCGCGATCGAAATCTTGCCCTTGTCTGGCTCGGGTTGCCACCGGTCAAATCCGGCGCAATGAACCCCGATTATCTGGTTTTCAACGAGATCTACCGCAACAAAGTCGAAGCATCCGGCGGCAAGTTTGTTGACGTTTGGGATGGCTTTACCAACGCCGAAGGCCAGTTCATCAGTGCTGGCCCGGACATTAACGGCCAGATTGTTCGGCTGAGAAATGCCGACGGCATCAACATGACGCGGGCAGGCATGAGCAAGCTGGCCTTTTACGCCGAAAAAGAAATCAGGAAAGCTGTTGGCCTGGGGGCAGAAACGGCCATAGCCTCGTTGGCAACGCCGCAGGGGCCGGCGCAAATACTGGAGCCCGAATATGATCCAGCCGGAACCGGGCGTACAGTCGTCATATCACTGGACAGCCCGCAAGCTGACGGCGGCGATACCTTAGAGGGCGAAGCTGGTTTTCTGGGCGACAAGTCGGCCGAGAAAAGCATGAGCTTCATGTTGGTTGAAAAAGGTGTTGGCTTGCAGCCGAAAGCTGGCCGCATTGACGCTCTCTGGGGCGCCGCATCAGCAACACAGGAGAAACCTGCGACTCCCGTTGTCGGGCAGAAGCCGCCTGCGCAATCGGGCACAAGTATCACCGTTCAGTAAGGCAAGGTGGTTTCGCCCATCAAGTCAAGGTCGATGGCGCGCGCAGCCTGCCTGCCTTCGCGGATTGCCCAGACGACCAGGCTTTGGCCGCGCCGCGCGTCGCCAGCGGCATACAACTTTTCCACCGAGGTTTTGTAGGCTTTGTCGTTGGCCTTGATTGCGCAATTGCCGCGCCGGTCCTTCGAGATTTCCGGTGCGAACTGTTGCAACAGGCCGTTTTCAAACGGTCCGGCAAAGCCTATGGCCAGGAAAACAAGGTCAGCGCGCAAGATGAACTCGGTTCCGGCAATCGGATGACGCTTTTCATCGACCCGGGCACACTTTACGCCGGTGACGCGCCCGTTCTTGCCAACAAACTCCAATGTTGCGGCGGCAAATTCCCGCCTCGCGCCTTCTGCTTGCGAGGAAGATGTGCGCATCTTGGTTGCCCAGAATGGCCAGACCGCCATCTTGTCTTCGCGCTCCGGTGGCTCAGGACGAATGTCCATCTGCGTGACTTCGACCGCGCCCTGCCGAAACGAGGTCCCGACGCAATCGGACGCGGTGTCGCCACCGCCAACAACCACGACATGTTTGCCAGCCACCCAGACTTCATCCGATGGCCATCCTGCACTGTTTATCTGCTCTCGGCCAACCCGGCGATTTTGCTGGACCAGAAACGGCATTGCATAGTGAACGCCCTGCAGATCGCCGCCCGGAATTTTCGGATCGCGCGGGTGTTCGCTGCCCACCGCCAACAGAACGGCGTCGTAACTGTTCAACAGATCCTGTGCCTGCCTGTCTTTGCCGATCTCGACGCCGCAATGGAAACTGACGCCTTCGCCTTTCATCTGCTCGATGCGCCGGTCGATGTGGTGTTTTTCCATCTTGAAGTCGGGAATGCCATAGCGCAGCAATCCACCGGGGCGGCTCTCGCGTTCGTAGACGCTGACTGCATGACCAACCCTTGCAAGTTGCTGGGCAGCGGCAAGTCCGGCTGGACCTGAACCGACAACTGCAACCCGCTTGCCGGTCTGGCGTTCGGCTGGTTGGGGGCGGATGTAACCCAGCTCAAAGCCCTTGTCGGCAATTGCCTGCTCGACGGTCTTGATGGCCACCGGCACATCTTCAAGGTTCAGCGTGCACGCTTCCTCGCAGGGCGCCGGGCAGATACGCCCGGTGAACTCTGGAAAATTATTGGTGGAATGCAGGTTGCGCGACGCCTCTTCCCAGTCGCCATTGTAGATCAGGTCGTTCCAGTCGGGGATCTGGTTGTGAACAGGGCAACCGGTATCGCCATGGCAATAGGGAATGCCGCAATCCATGCATCGCGCCGCTTGCCTCGCGACTTCGCCGTCAGGCATCGGCAAGGTAAATTCGCGCCAATGGCG
>JBGSOG010000056.1:0-33201 GCA_041739225.1 Rhizobiaceae bacterium | reverse complement strand
ACAGGCGCGGCACGGCGTCTTGATGATGTTGCCCGAGCCCTGGCAGCGCCCGCAGGTGCGCTCCATGGTGAAGAAGCCCTGGCTGACGCGAACGCGGCCGTGACCCTGGCAGGTCGTGCAGGTTTCCGGCTGCGTACCCGGCTCGGCGCCTGAACCGTGGCAGGGTTCGCACTTCTCGGTGGTGGGCACCGAGATTTCCGCCTGCTTTCCGCGGAAGGCTTCTTCCAGCGTGATCTCGTAATCGTAGCGCAGGTCGGCGCCGCGTCCCGGTCCGCCGCGCGCCTGGCGCTGGCCGCCGAACAGTTCGGAGAACATGTCGCCGAACACGTCGCGGAAGATATCTTCGGGACGTCCCTGCTGGCCGCCGCCGGCGGCGCCGTTGAGGCCCTGCTTGCCGAAACGGTCATACAGCGTGCGCTTCTCGGGATCGCTGAGGATCTCCCACGCTTCGGACACTTCCTTGAACTTGCCTTCGGACACCGTGCAGCCGGGATTGCGATCCGGATGGTGCTCCATCGCCTTCTTGCGGAAGGCGGACTTCAGGACCTTCTCGTCAGCGTCCTTGGGGACGCCGAGGATATCGTAATAAGAGCGCTCGCTCATCGTGACGACCGGACCGAAACCATGACTCTCTAACCTGATCCCCGTTCGACCTGCCCGGTAGCCCGAGGGAGGGAGAACCCTCTGGGCCAGTCGTCCTATCGCAGGCGAACCTTAGCAACCGTTGAAACTAGATGGGCCATGACCCTTGGGGATTAAAGCCCCCACAAGCCATGGCCCATCAGATTCATCACCTCAACATGAGCAAATCAGCCCAGTAATCAGGCGCTTTTCTTGTCGTCTTTGACTTCTTCGAAGTCAGCGTCGACCACATCGTCGCTGCCGCCGCCGGGGCCGGCAGGTCCGCCGCCATCGCCGGGGCCGGCATCAGTCCCGCCCTGGGTCTTGGCGTAGATTTCCTCGCCCATTTTCATGGCGGAGGCGGCCAGCGCCTGGCTCTTTGTCTTGATCGCCGCTGCGTCATCTTTCTCGAGCGCAGCCTTGAGATCCGCGATTGCGGTCTCAATGTCGGACTTGAGCTGCGGGCTGATCGCCGCGCCATGCTCGGCGACCTGCTTCTCGGTGGCGTGAACGAGGCCTTCGGCCTGGTTCTTGGTCTCGACCGCCTCGCGGCGCGCCTTGTCGGCGCTCGCATTGGCTTCGGCGTCCTTCACCATCTGCTGGATTTCAGCTTCGGTGAGGCCGCCGGAGGCCTGGATGGTGATCTTCTGTTCCTTGGCGGTCGCCTTGTCGCGCGCCGACACGTTGACGATGCCGTTCGCGTCGATGTCGAACGTGACCTCGATCTGCGGCACGCCACGCGGGGCGGGGGGGATGCCCTCGAGGTTGAAGTTGCCGAGCAGCTTGTTGTCGGCCGCCATTTCCCGTTCACCCTGGAGAACCCGGATGGTCACGGCGCCCTGGTTGTCGTCGGCGGTCGAGAAGACCTGGCCCTTCTTGGTCGGGATGGTGGTGTTGCGATCGATGAGGCGCGTGAACACGCCGCCCAGCGTTTCGATGCCGAGCGACAAGGGGGTCACGTCGAGCAGCACGACGTCCTTGACGTCGCCCTGCAGCACGCCGCCCTGGATGGCCGCGCCGACGGCGACGACTTCATCCGGGTTGACGCCCTTGTGCGGCTCCTTGCCGAAGAAGGCCTTCACGGCTTCCTGGACTTTCGGCATGCGCGTCATGCCGCCGACGAGGATGACTTCGTCGATCTGGGTGACGCTCTTGCCGGCGTCGGCGAGCGCTTTCTTGCAGGGTTCGATCGTGCGCTTCACGAGATCCTCGACGAGGGCCTCGAGCTTGGCGCGGGTGAGCTTCATGTTGAGGTGGACCGGGCCAGACGGGCCGGCGGTGATGTAGGGTTCGGTGATGTCGACCTGTTGCACGGTCGACAGTTCCTTCTTCACCTCTTCGGCCTTCGAGCGCACGCGCTGCAGGGCCATCAGGTCCTTCTTGAGGTCGATGCCGTTCTGTTTCTGGAACTCGTCGCAGATGTAGTCGACCATGCGGTTGTCGAAGTCTTCACCGCCGAGGAAGGTGTCGCCGTTGGTTGACTTGACCTCAAACACGCCGTCACCGATTTCCAGGATCGACACGTCGAAAGTGCCGCCACCCAGATCGTAGACCGCAATCGTCTTGCCTTCGCGCTTGTCGAGGCCATAGGCCAGAGCTGCAGCGGTCGGTTCATTGATGATGCGCAAGACTTCAAGGCCGGCAATCTTGCCTGCGTCCTTGGTGGCTTGGCGCTGTGCATCGTTGAAGTAGGCCGGAACGGTGATGACCGCCTGCTCAACCTTTTCGCCAAGATAGGCTTCTGCAGTTTCCTTCATTTTCTGCAATACCATCGCCGAAATCTGGGATGGCGAGTATTTTTCATTGTCTATCTTCACCCATGCATCGCCATTGTCGCCGCGGACAATCTCGAAAGGCACAAGTTTCTTGTCCTTTTCGACAGTCTTGTCGTCGTACCGGCGACCGATCAGGCGCTTGACTGCATAAAGGGTGTTTTCCGGATTGGTTACTGCCTGGCGCTTGGCCGGCTGTCCGACAAGGCGCTCGCCATCATCGGTGAATGCAACCATCGACGGCGTGGTGCGTGCGCCTTCGGAGTTTTCGATTACTTTTGGTTCCTTGCCATCCATGACGGATACGCAGGAATTGGTGGTTCCAAGGTCAATGCCGATTACTTTAGCCATTTGTGTCTCCTTTAAGCGAACAGCCCGGACCCTTGCGAGGCGTTCCGATTGGCCGATCCCATGGGATGTGAATCAGGCACAAAAGATGTACCCGCGTTGGCCGCTATATAAGGACGCCCATCCGGCGCTGCAAGGACGACGAAGGCCTCCCGGTCGTGGAAAATGTCGCTACAAACATGGTTTTCAGGCCGTCATTTGCGGCTTCCCGGTAAATTCCGGGTTTCGGGCCACCATGTACAGCACCGCACCCAACAACAGCGGAACAACCGGCAGCCCGGCAATCGCAACCCAAATCACCAGAACCGGGGCCATGGCTATCGCACAAAACGGCAAGGCTCGGGCCAAATTTTCATGGTTGTTCGTCGCCAGCACCATGGCCGCTGCCGAAACCAGAGCACCCATGTCGTAGTTGAAGCCATAGGGCAGGATGGCAAATGTTCCCAGACACAGCGCGAAAAACCGGGCAATTGGTGTTCTCGCGCGCCACAATGCCAGCAGCGCCAGCGGCAGCATGGCAATGCTGAAGATGGTTTGCGCAAGCGAGGCCGTTTCGGCATCGACCCCCTCCAGCCGCAAGGCAGACAGCACGGTCGGCATCATCAACAGCATGCCGCCGGACCATCCGGTCATCACGCCTTGCTGGAACGGCAAGATTATCTCGACATAGGCTTTCCAGCTATCAATGCCAAAAGCTGCAATGGACACCAAAACCAGAAGGGCAGCAAACAAGGCTGCCCAGCCAATGGTGCGCCATTGCCCCGAAAAAATCAGCGCCACCGGAACCAGAATGCCCAGTTGTGGCTTGAATGTGAGCAAAGCCAACAAGAATCCGGCGATCAAGGGGTTGCGATCGGTAATCGCAAACGCGCCGACCAGCAGGGCAGCAGTCAGAAAACCGTTTTGTGCGGCAGCAAGATTGATCGCCACAAAGGCAACATGGGCTGCGATCAGCCAATGCTTGTCAGCCTCGGGCGCATGGGCACGGACAAAGGCACGCAGCGCCCAAAAATGTACAAAACCGCTCAGCGCAAGAAAACCAACCAGTGCCGGTTTGTACGGCAGAAGGCCCAGCGGCAGGAAAATCAGAATTGCATGCGGCGGATATGACCAGGCATGCGGAGGATAATCGGCTCCAAACATCGCCTGCAAATGGGAATTGTAGGCTGGCGGATCGAACAAAAGCGCCGTCTTGCCGTCCAGCACCAATTGTCCTGCCATCCAGTAATTGATGAAGTCGGCATTGGCGATGTCGAAGCCGATGCCCGGAGCGACCAGGCCTGCGACCAGCTGCGCAAGGCGCGGGCCCAGCACCACAAGCGATGCTGCGAGTGAAAATGCAGCAAACATCAACGCAAGCCGGTTGACGCCGCCCGCGCTTCCGCCATTTTTCTGGTTGTGCCTTGTGGTTTCAAGCTGCATTGTTCAACCATGGCTGTGGCCGCTGAAGATTGTGTAAACCCATGCAGGTCCTGCCAAGGGGCGTCCATTACATACCGGGTTACCTTGGCCGCACAGCCCAAGAAGCGCTGGTTGCCGATGTGCGCAGCGTCGTTGCATCTGCTCCGCTTTACCGTCCGCAAATGCCGCGCACCGGCAAGGAAATGAGCGTTCGCATGACCAATTGCGGACCACTTGGCTGGGTCAGCGACAAGGAGCGTGGCTATCGCTACCAGCCAATCCATCCGGCAACCTTGCAGCCTTGGCCGCCATTGCCGCAAAGCCTCGTTGCTATCTGGGACGAACTGGCCTCGTTTCATGCCCCTGCCGAAGCGTGCCTGGTGAATTTCTATGATGCAGGGGCCAAAATGGGCCTGCACCAGGACCGTGACGAGCAGGAATTTTCAGCGCCGGTCGTTTCGGTATCCCTGGGCGACACCTGCCTGTTCCGCATTGGTGGCCGGAAACGCGAAGAGCGCACTGTTTCATTGAAACTGGCGAGCGGGGATGCAGTCATTCTTTCCGGTGAGTCGCGTCTGGCTTTTCATGGTGTTGACCGGATCTATCCCGACACGTCAACGCTGCTGAAGCATGGCGGGCGGATCAATTTGACATTGCGGCGGGTCAACAAGGCGGGGTGACGTGATTTTGCCACGCTCCCGCAATGCCGATGTCGCATTTGGCGTCTACCCAGCGTCGCATGACCACGAATCACCGAACAGACTGGCCATTGTGGCCCTGCCTTGCGGAAAAATCCGCACCGCCGCGCAATCCGCTGTTTGTCAAAGCCTTCGCAGAGCGACCTGCTCGATCAGGTGATCGGCACCCTTGCGCAGGATGAGATCGGCACGCGGCCGGGTCGGCAGGATGTTTTCGTGCAGGTTCACGAGGTTGATCGTGTTCCAAAGTTTTTGCGCAACCGAGCGGGCGGCTTCTTCGGTCAGTTTTGAATAGCGGTGAAAGAATGAGCGGGGATCGGTGAAAGATGTTTGCCGCAGCCGCATGAAGCGGGAGATGTACCAAGCCTCGATCAGCTTTTCCTCACCATCGATATAGATCGAGAAATCGAAGAAATCCGAGACAACCGGTATTGCCTTGCCTTCCTTAGGCAATTCGCGCGATTGCAAAACATTGATGCCTTCAAAAATCAGGATGTCAGGCGCATCAATCGATACAAATTCGCCGGTCAACACGTCATAAGTCAGGTGCGAATACAGCGGCGCCTCGGCATGGGTTTCGCCGGCCTTGATCGCCGACAGGAAGCGCAAGACTGCCCCGACATCATAGCTCTCGGGAAAACCCTTCTTGTTCATCAAATTGCGTTCGCGCAGTACCTCGTTGGGCAACAAGAAACCGTCAGTGGTGACAAGGTCAACCTTCGGGCTGGAAGGCCAGCGCTTCAGCAATTCCTGCAGGATGCGCGCCGTGGTTGATTTACCGACCGCCACCGACCCGGCAATGCCAATGATGAAGGGCGTTTTGGCACCGTTGAGGTTGAGAAACCGGCTGCGCTGGCGAAACAGCGCCTGGCTTGATTCAACATGCGCGGAAAGCAACCGGGACAATGACAGGTAAATCCGCCGCACTTCTTCCAGCGAAATCGGATCGCCGATGGAGCGCAATCTCTCAACATCGGCAATGTTCAGGGTCAACGGAGTGTCAGCGCGAAAATCGGCCCATTGCGACGCAGAAAAGTAGCTGTAGGGCGAAAACTTCGGCTTTCCATCGGTCGGACCAACCGACCAGAAATCATCTTCGCGCGGATCTGCGATCTGGTCCATGCGGCCCGCCTGTCAATTGCCGGTCGTGCGGGCAGCCTTTTCGGCAAGGCCCGACTGCAATGTGCGGTTTTTCAACTCGTCCATCACGCTGTCGAGTGGCAGGTCCGCCACGCGAAGAACCACCAACAAATGATACAGCAGGTCGGCGGCTTCCTTGCGCAGTTCCCCGTGGTCGGCGGCCACCGCGGCAATCACCGTTTCGACGGCTTCCTCACCCAGTTTTTGCGCACATTTGCCCATACCCCTGGCAACCAGGCTGGCGGTGTAAGACGTCCCGTCGGTAACGGCAGCACGCTGCGCAACAATCTGCTCCAGATCGGAAAGGGTGAAATCCGATTTCATCTCAACACGCCCCGATGCGCCCACACTTCAATCCAGTCTTACCGGAATTCCGGCGCGGTGCATATGCTGCTTGGCTTCACCAATTGTATGGATGCCAAAGTGGAAAATCGAAGCCGCCAGCACAGCTGCGGCATGGCCATCACGAATGCCTTCAACCAGATGGTCAAGATTGCCGACACCACCCGAAGCAATCACCGGAACCTGAACTGCATCTGCAACAGCCCTTGTGAGCGCAATGTCATAGCCGTTTTTCTGCCCGTCCTGGTCCATTGAGGTCAGCAATATTTCACCGGCACCCAGCGCAGTGACTTTGACGGCAAACTCGACCGCATCAATACCGGTCGGGTTGCGTCCGCCATGGGTGAAAATTTCCCAGCGCCCTGTCTGTCCGGGCGTCGAAACCTGGCGCGCGTCGATGGCAACGACAATGCATTGGTTGCCGAACTTGTCTGCGGCCTGCGCGACAAACTCCGGTCGGTTTACCGCTGCAGTGTTGATTGAGACCTTGTCAGCCCCGGCATTGAGCAAAGCCCTGATGTCGGCAATCTCACGCACACCGCCGCCCACGGTTAGTGGCATGAAACAATGTTCTGCTGTTTGCGATACCACGTCGAAAAGGATCGATCGGTTGTCCGACGAGGCGGTGATATCGAGGAAAGTCAGCTCGTCCGCCCCGGCAGCGTCATAGGCTTTTGCCGCCTCCACCGGATCACCGGCATCAATGAGGTCGACAAAGGACACGCCCTTGACAACACGGCCATTCTTTACGTCAAGACAGGGAATGATGCGCGATTTCAGGGTCATGCTGCCTTACCCTTCAACATTGCCAGCGCTTCGACCGGGTCTATCCGGCCATCGTACAAGGCGCGGCCGGAAATCGCGCCTTCGAGGATTTGGGCATCTGGCATGGTCATCCGCTCAATATCGGCAATCGACGCCAGGCCGCCGGATGCAATCACCGGAATGGAAGTGGAAGCCGCAAGGTCGAGCGTAGAATCCCAATTGATTCCGGCAAGAATGCCGTCGCGGTCGATGTCGGTATAGATAATTGCAGCTACCCCGGCATCCTCGAACCGGGCGGCGAGTTCCTTGATGCCCAGTTCGGACTTTTCCGCCCAGCCTTCAACAGCGACATTGCCGCCTTTGGCGTCAATGCCAACCGCGACCTTGCCGGGAAACAGGCGGCAAGCCTGTCGCACCAGCGCCGGGTCGCGCACGGCCACAGTTCCCAAAATCACGCGGGCAAGGCCCTTTTCCAGCCAGGTTTCAATCTGGGCAAGGCTGCGGATGCCGCCACCCAACTGCACCGGGTTTTTCGTGGCGGCCAAGATGGCTTCTACCGCCGCGCCATTGACCGGCTGGCCTTCAAACGCGCCGTTGAGGTCGACGACATGCAGCCATTCAAAGCCTTGCTGCTCAAATTCGGCAGCCTGCGCAGCGGGGCTGTCGTTGTAAATGGTCGCCGAATCCATCTCGCCCAGCTTGAGGCGGACACATTTGCCGTCCTTGAGGTCAATTGCAGGAAACAGGATCACGGCTTCCACCGCAGGAAATTGCTGATCAGTGCCAGTCCCAGTTTCTGGCTCTTTTCGGGGTGGAACTGCGTTCCCGCCATGTTGTCTCGGCCGATCATGGCCGTGACTTTGCCGCTGTAGTCGGTGGTGGCAATGCGTTCAGCGGCGTTTTGCGGCACGACATGGTAGGAATGAACAAAATAGGCATGCAGGCCCTGTGGCCCCAAGGGTATGCCTTCGAGCAGCGGATGCCTGTTTTCGACATCCAGCGTGTTCCAGCCGATTTGCGGGATCTTGACCGAGGCATCCTGCGGCGTGATCAAGCTGCAATCGCCGGCAACCCAGCCAAGGCCGTGGGTGATTTGTTTTTCGAGCCCGCGCGAAGCCATCAATTGCTGCCCAACACAAATGCCGAGAAATGGCCGGGCCTTGTCAATGACCGCCGTTTGCAGTGCATCGACCATGCCGGAAACGGCGTCGAGCCCGGAACGGCAGTCTGCATAAGCGCCAACGCCGGGCAGCACGATCCGGTCTGACCTTGCCACGACATCGGCATCTGCTGTGACGGCAATTTGGGCTAAAATGCCTGCTTCGCGGGCAGCCCGCTCAAACGCCTTGCGGGCCGAATGCAAATTGCCTGAGCCATAATCAATGATGGAAAGCAGCATCATTCGGGGAAAATCCCGGCGGCGGCAGGAATTTGCGGCTTCCAAGGCACATGAACAACCAACGATGCAACCGGTTCTACCGATTTGTGCGGTATATCCATCGAGAAAAACCGCAATTCGGCATCGGCCTCATTGTCAGCTTCAACACATTGAGACTCCTGCCAGCCCTTGTGCTCGAGGTCGGCGCGAACAAGGTCGCGGCCTTGCAACATCAGGAAAAATCCCGGCAGTGCGGGAAGCAGGCCAAGCCACGGGCTCGGGACCAGCATTGCAGGCAGCGCCAAGGCTCCCGCTACCAGAACATAAATCATCAGTGGCTGCCAAAGACGGTGCCAGATCAAATACACTGCGGGAACAATCAACGCAAAAATGGCCGGACCATCGGCGATGAACCGGGCGTCTTCCCTTGTGCCATCGGGCGGCAGATATGCTGAGTAAATGGCCATGGCCGCTCTCATAGTTGCCATTGGTGCATCGCACAAGCTGCTCGTTGACCGGGCAATGCGTTGACGGCGAATTACGCCGTCAGCGTCCCTTTGGTTGAAGGCACGGCTCCTGGCTGGCGCGGATCGGTCTCGATGGCCGCACGCAAGGCCCGTGCAACCGCCTTGAAACAGGTCTCGGCGATGTGGTGGTTGTTTTCGCCGTAGTGGTTCCAGACGTGCAACGTGATGCCGCCGTTTTGTGCCAGTGCCTGAAAGAATTCACGGAACAATTCGGTATCGAAACCACCAACTTTGGGACGCGTAAACTCCACTTTCCACACGAGATAGGGCCGTCCGGAAATGTCCAGTGCTGCACGGGTCAGGGTTTCATCCATGGCAAGGTCGATGGAGGCGTAGCGGCAAATGCCCTTGCGCTCGCCGAGCGCCTTTGACAGCGCCTGACCAATCGCAATTCCGGTATCTTCGGTGGTGTGATGGTCGTCGATGTGAAGATCGCCCTTGGCCCGGATCGTCATGTCGATCAGGGAATGGCGCGAAAGCTGTTCCAGCATGTGGTCAAGGAAACCGATGCCGGTAGAGATGTCGTGCCGACCGGTACCGTCGAGATTGAGTTCAACCTCGATCTGCGTTTCATTGGTGCGGCGGCTGACGCTTGCGGTGCGGTCCTTGCGGGCTGACATCTTCAAAAATCCTTCAAGATCGCGGCGTTCCTACCATTGCAACATTGAAAAAGCCATAACAGGGGTTCAGCCGGTTTTTGCCCGGGCAATTGCAATGGCGACAAAAGCACATACATGTGCGCCTTGACGCCCGGTTTGGGCATATCATCAGGAACAGACATGGCCGGTTCAGAAATCATCATGCACGGCACCACCATCGTGACTGTGCGCAAGGGCGGAAAAGTCGTCATCGCCGGCGACGGGCAGGTATCGCTCGGACAGACGGTGATGAAGGGCAATGCGCGAAAAGTCCGCAGGATCGGCAAGGGTGACAACGTCATTGCCGGATTTGCCGGGGCGACGGCCGATGCCTTCACGCTGCTGGAAAGGCTTGAAGCCAAGCTTGAACAATATCCCGACCAGCTGATGCGCGCTTGCGTGGAGCTGGCCAAGGACTGGCGAACCGACCGCTATTTGCGACGGCTGGAAGCCATGATGCTGGTGGCCGACAAGTCGGTGACGCTGGCCTTGACCGGGACCGGCGATGTTCTGGAGCCGGAAGGCGGCATCATGGCCATTGGCTCGGGCGGCAATTTTGCCCTCGCCGCAGCGCGGGCGTTGGCCGACACCGACAGGAACGCCGAGGAAATCGCCCGCAAGGCCATGCAAATTGCCGCGGAAATCTGCATTTACACCAACGCCAATGTGATTGTTGAGAGCATTGATGCTGTCTGACCGCCTGGCGCAGGCCGGTGCAAATTGCCAACAGAACATCCCAGAGAAAGTGACGCAGTTTACATGACCAGTTTTTCACCGCGCGAGATTGTTTCGGAGCTCGACCGCTACATTATCGGACAAAACGACGCCAAACGCGCGGTGGCAATCGCCTTGCGCAACCGTTGGCGGCGGCAGCAATTGTCCGGGCAGATGCGCGAGGAAGTGCTGCCAAAGAACATTTTGATGATCGGACCCACCGGCGTTGGCAAGACCGAGATATCGCGGCGGCTGGCCAGGCTTGCCGGAGCCCCGTTCATCAAGGTTGAGGCAACCAAATTCACCGAGGTCGGTTATGTCGGGCGCGACGTCGAACAGATCATCCGTGATCTGGTCGAAGTCGGCATCCAGCTGGTGCGCGAGCAAAAACGCGAGCAGGTAAAGGCCAAGGCGCATTTGGCAGCGGAGGAACGGGTGCTGGATTCGCTGGTCGGTACCACTGCCAGCCCGGCAACCCGCGAATCATTTCGCAAGAAGCTGCGGGCAGCGGAACTTGACGACAAGGAGATCGAGATCGATGTTGCCGACACCGGCAATCCGATGGGCGGATTTGAAATTCCAGGCATGCCGGGTGGCAATATCGGTGTGCTGAATTTGAGCGACATGCTTGGCAAGGCCATGGGCCAGCGCACCAAAAAGCGCAAAACCACTGTCAAGGAATCCTACGGCATGCTGATCGCCGATGAATCGGACAAGCTGCTGGACCAGGAACAGGTTGTTACGGAAGCGGTTGCGGCCGTGGAAAACAATGGCATCGTGTTCCTCGACGAGATCGACAAGATCGCGGTTCGCGATGGCTCCATCGGAGGGAGCGTTTCACGCGAGGGTGTGCAGCGCGATCTGCTGCCGCTGGTCGAGGGTACCACCGTCGCCACCAAGCACGGGCCGGTGAAAACCGATCATATCCTCTTTATTGCGTCAGGCGCGTTTCATGTCACCAAGCCCTCGGATTTGCTGCCTGAACTGCAAGGGCGATTGCCGATCCGCGTTGAGTTGCAGGCTCTGAGCCGCGATGACATGCGCCGCATTTTGACCGAACCTGAAGCCAGCCTGATCAAGCAATATGTAGCCTTGCTGGCAACGGAGGAAGTGAAACTTGATTTTTCGGCCGATGCCATCGAAGCGCTCGCCGATGTGGCGGTGGAACTCAATGGCAGCATCGAGAACATCGGGGCACGTCGTCTGCAAACCGTGATGGAACGGGTTCTGGATGAAATATCGTTCAATGCTCCCGACCGTTCCGGAACAGAAATTACCGTGGATGCGGACTATGTGCGCAAGAATGTGGGTGACATCGCGCGAAATGTCGATCTGAGCCGTTTCATTTTGTAATTGCTTCATACCGCTGACGACTATCGACTTGCGACATGCTTTGCGGCACATTCCACGCCCGTGACCCATCCTGGATTCAAACGGAAACCGATGTCCCTGTTCAAATTGACCCGTTTGGCATTGATTGCCCTGATCGTCGGCATCAGCCTTGCACCCATGCCGGCAAACGCCCTGACAAAGGTGGAGCCGGGCAACCGCAATGCCAGCCAGCCGGGCATCCCGGCCGGATCGGTTTCACGGACGAGGGCAACAAACGGCAGTTTTCAGGGCAAGTACGAGAAAATTCGCGACCTGATCGGTCGTGACAAGAAATTGCAGCAAAAGATCAAGACGGCGGCTGCACGCTATGGCATCGCACCAATCCACATTGTTGGCGCGTTGATCGGTGAGCACACCTACAATGTCGACGCGCTAGACCATCTGCAAACCTATCTGGTGAAGGCAGCCTCGTATTTCGGTTCAGACCTTTCATTCGAGCACGATGGCGAAAAGGTACTTGATTTCGTACAGCGTCCGGAATTTGCCGCCTGCCAGGCTTTGACGGACAGTTATGATTTGTGGGCCTGCCGCGAGGACGTGTGGGTCGCCAGTTTTCGTGGCAAGACCGTTGACGGCAAGGCATGGCCAAACGACCGGTTTGGACGGGCATTCTTCCAACCGCTGTATGCCGGACAGACATTCGGCCTTGGGCAGCTCAATCCGCTGACGGCCCTTCAGGTAAATGATCTTGTGGTGCGCACCAGCGGGTTCAAACCGCTCAATGCAGCCAAAGCCCCTGAAGTCTACAAGGCGATCATGGATCCCGATACGACGCTGCACTACATGGCAGCGGTCATCCGCATCTCGATTGATGCCTATGCGTCAATTGCCGGACTGGATATCTCGAACAATCCCGGCATCACATCGACACTCTACAATCTGGGAGATGTGCGCCAACGGGCCGCCGCACTGAAAAACCGCAAGGGCATGCCTGAAGAAAATTACTATGGCTGGCTGGTGAACGACAAGTTGGGTGAGCTCGAAGCGCTGGTTCGCTAAACCTGCCGCTGTTGGTTGCGCCGCTTCTGTGTCCGGCGTTTGACCTCAAAGACCAGTGTTTCAAGGTCATTGCCCGTCAACAGGCTGATTCGTTCGGCCACCAGATTGGCAAACTCCGTCGCTTCGGGTGACAAGCCGGCCGTATCGACCACAATGCGCGGGTGGGATATGCGGGCCAAGGCCGTGAGTTCGTCGGCATCGTCCCAAATCACGTTGAAATAGCCGATGATGCGCTGGATGAAATCCCAGCTTGGCTTGCCGCGCTTGCCGTTTTCCAGGGCAGACAACCACGCGGCAGAAACGCCCATAGCCGATGCCATTTCCTTCTGGTTGACGCCCCTGGCGGCTCGCAATTCACGCACCCTGCGGCCAAACGGTGTCATTGCGCATCATTCCTTGCAGGCTTGTCACGCCGCAGCCGAACATACATCGCGCCTTCTCCACCATGCTCGGCATGGGCTGTACGATGACCACCCACAAGCAGTTTGAACGGCTTTTCCTGAAACCACAACGGAACCGCGCGGCGCAACACGCCTTCACTGCTGCGACCCTTGCCAGTGATGACCAGCAGGATGCGGGCACCACTTTCGCGCGCCTGGCGAACAAATCGCAGCAATTCATCGTGTGCCAGCCGCTCTGTCATGCCGTGAAGGTCAATGCGCGCATCAATGTCGAGGCGGCCTTTGCGGATGTCGCGCACCGTCTTCGCGTCAATCAGTGCCTGCCCGGCATTGGCCGGGCGCGAAACCGGCGGTACATAAGGCGGCAGAAACGGCAATCGCGGACGCTGCTCCGGAAACACTGGTTTTGTTGCCTTTTCACGTTTGGATGGCGGCGGCGACACAACAATGGGAGCGGGTAGGGCAGCTTCCACATTTGGTTCATGGTCCAGCCAGGCTTCAAGCGGACCATTTGCCGACAATGGTGTAACGCTGCGACGTATTCTGTTCCACAATTCGCGCTCTTCTGCGCTCAAGCCGCGCTTGCCCTTGGCCATCATTCACTTCCCAGCGGTCGCAGCAGATAAAAATCGGCAGCGTGGCGAATGGCTCCGGCAACTTCTCCTGCCTGCTCGCCAGAACCGATGAACAAATCGCCGCGGCAAGGACCGATGATCGCAGAGCCGGTATCCTGCGCCACCATCAATTGCTGAAACCTGTCGCCAAGACCGGCAATGGGCTGGTGAGTCGCGACAAAAAGAGGTGTGCCAAAAGTGTGCAATTGGTGATCGACCGCCAGACTGCGCCCGGCGCTCAAAGGAACTGAAGCTGCGGCGACCGGCCCCAATGTTGGATCGTTTTGAGTGGTTCTTTGGAAAAAGATGAAGGACCGGTTGCGGTTCATCAACTGTCCGGCACGGTCGGCATCCTCGTTCAGCCAGGACCGAATGGATTGCATGGTCACATCTTCGCGGCGCATATGCCCGTTTTCGATGAGCCATGCACCAATGGGTGTGAACGGATGCCCACTTTTGCCGGCATAGGAAATGCGCCAGACCTCGCCACTGGTCATCAGCAGCCGGGCGGAGCCCTGAATGTGAACGAAAAACCCGTCCACCGGGCTTTCGATCCAGGCAAGTTCAAGACCTTTGCCGGCAAGCGCGCCGGCTTCAATGGCCGGGCGGTCAAAATACTCCTGCAAGCCATCGGCGGTTCTGCGGGCAAAGCGAAATGAATTGTGCAGATATGGCGGCCGGGTGGTGTCGTCGATTTCGACAAGATCGTGCGGTCTGCCAAGCAATGGATAGCGGAAACGGTCGGTTTTTTCCGCCGAAGCTACCAGTTCGGGTTCAAAATAGCCGGTAACAAACCCGGAGCCGCTGTGCGGCACCAGTTTTTCAGGTTGAAAACTTGTTTCGAAGAATGACCTGGCATTTTCCGGTCGGCAATCGAGTGCGGCCTTTGCTGCAATCGCAAGCGCCGCAGCATCGACGCCCAGTGTCTTGGTGGTGTAGGGCTTTTGCGCCATCCGGATGGCGCTTTGCCGGAAACAGGCCAAAGCCGACGCGTGGTCGTCTTCATTCCAGCCCGGCAATTGCGAAAACAGACAAGGTTCGAAGCGCGCCATTGTCGCCAGGCTTTTGGTCAGGAGCCCGATTCGGTGGCAACCAGCTTCCAGTTCGGGTCACGTGAACGGGTATCGCGGGCAAATGTCCACACGTCGGTGACCTCTGCCACCTGCTCGGCATCGCCATCCACCACCTTGCCTTCGGAATTCATGGTTGCCGAGATGATCTGGCTGACGAACCGCACGGTAACATGGCTTTCGGTGCGCTGCATTTCGGCCCCGACAATGGCGGCGGAATCAATTCCGACAAATGACGAGCGGACTTGCTCACCCTTGGCTTCGCGCTCACCGATTGCAGTGGAAAAGCCTTCGAACACTTCACGCGAAAGCAGGTTTCGCAAAGCCTTTCGATCGCCGTCGGCAAACGCCGTGACAATCATTTCATAGGCCATCTTGGCGCCTTCAAGGAAGGATTTTGGTTCGAAAGCCGCGTCAGCAGCACTCAATTCACGCAATGCGTCGTTGAGCTTGGTGCCCGGCTTGGAAATCTCGTCGATCACCGCTTGCGCCCGCGTCATGGTCTTGCCTTCAGCTTCAACCGGCGCGCCTTTGCGCGGAAGCGTGACAATGTTGTCTTTTGCCATGTTGCGATTTGCCGGTTCGGCTGTGTCACGCGGGTCGAATGTCGGCGGTTGATGACCGTCACGTTTGCCCAGCACCGAGCGCAGCCTCAGCAGAATGAAGACCGTGACTGCTATCAGGATCAAAGTGGTTGGATCGTTCAATATGCTCATGGGTTTGCCGCAACTTCCGTTTGTTGAGGTGATATAGTCGCTTTGACTGAAGTTTCAAAGCGGCCATTGGTCTGTTTGGTTTTACAAGCTGTAATGAATGTCGCCAGAAGTTCACCAACATCGCGACAAACCCGGGATATCCTGCCATGCGCCTGACGATTTTTGCCCTCGTGCTGTTGTTCTGGCCAGTTGCCGAGATCACGTTGTTCGCTGTAACAGCTGGCAAAATCGGAATATTTTACAGCGTTGGCTTATTGTTGCTGGCCATGCTGGTGGGCGGGGCAATCCTGAGGTTCGCCGGAACAGCAGGGTTGCTACGGATGCAGACGTCAGTGGCACGAGGTGAATCACCGGGCAAAGAACTGGTCGGTTCCGCGCTTATTTTTGTGTCTGCGATGCTTTTTATCGTTCCCGGGTTGATCAGTGATGCCGTCGGCCTGCTGCTTTTGCTGCCTTTTGTGCGCAATGCTGTGTGGAAATGGGTGGCGGCAAACGCAGTTGTTTTGCCCATGACGGGTGGATTTGGCACAGGGCGGCGCAGCGAACCCGACGTGATTGATCTGGACAGCGACGAGTTCAGCGTTCGCGATGACGGCAAGAAAGCGGATCGCAGACCCGACAGGGCGCTGAACCAAGATATTTGACCCGGACCGGCGATCTTGTTTCCGGCAACCCGGCATGCTAGCCAGCCGCAATTGCAATGGGTGGACCCTTTCGGATTACCGGCGAGGCCACAGGCGTTCATGAAGGATGGATATTCCATGGCCAAGGCTTCGACACCGAAAGAAGAGAACGGCGCAACTCAACCACAGGCTCCAATTTTGAGCGTGCTTGCGCAGTACATCAAGGATTTTTCTTTCGAGAACCCGAATGCGCCTGGTTCCCTGCGTCCGCGCGAAACCTCGCCTGAAATCAACATCAACATCAATGTCAGCGCCAGCTCGATCACCCAAAACGATTTTGAAGTGATCCTGCAACTTGAAGCCAAGGCTGCGGACGGCAAGTCTGGCGACGCCAAGAGCGTGGTGTTCAATGCTGAGCTGGTTTACGCCGGCATTTTCCGGCTGCAAGGGATTGCCCAGGAATCCATGCAGCCAGCGCTGCTGATCGAGTGCCCGCGCATCCTGTTTCCGTTTGCCCGCCAGATCATCGCAGATGCCACACGCAATGGCGGCTTTCCGCCATTGATGATTGACCCCATTGATTTTGCCCGGCTTTTCCAGTCCCGAATGGCAGAGCAAGCCAAAATCAAGGCGACCAACTGAGGCCTTGGACGGTCAGGAATATCGTTTCCAGATCGCTTCGCCGCCCAATCCTTCGACAAATGCCGAATGGCGGGCAATGTTTTCGGCCGTCAAACGCTCCGGCAGCAGAGCCGGGCGCATCCTTCTGCCGTCGAACCCGGCTTCCATGGACGGATCGGTCTGCTCCATGCCGGACCCGGTCTCAAGATCGGCGTCCAAAATGAGCGCCGCCTGCTTTCCGCCCTGCAGCTCGATGTAAACTTCAGCCAGCAATTCAGCGTCGAGCAATGCGCCGTGTTTGGTGCGGCGGGAATTGTCGACGCCATAGCGCGAACACAGGGCATCAAGCGAATTGGGACCCATCGGGTGCTTGCGCCGGGCAATCTGCAAAGTGTCGATCACCCTGTCGGGTGAAATGGGCGCGACGTTGAAGCGGGCAAATTCGGCGTTGACAAAACCCATATCAAACCCGGCATTGTGTGCGACCAGTACCGCATCCGAAATAAACTCGAGGAATTGGGCTGAAATTTGCGAAAATGTCGGTTTGCCAACAAGATCAGCATCGCTGATTCCATGGACACGCTGCGCGTCCGGATGAACGGAGCGGCCTTCCGGATTGATGTAAGCGTGAAAGGTGCGGCCGGTTGGAAAACCGTTTTCCAGTTCCACCGCACCAATTTCGATGATCCGGTCACCTGCATCGTGGCGCAGACCGGTCGTTTCAGTATCAAAAATGATTTCGCGCATTTGGCTTCATTTCGGAGTTTTTTGCCGGATGCTTGATCCTGGCCTGATTTGGCCGGTTTGAGCTACCGGCAATTGCTGCTGGTCAAAAATTCATGGTTGAAAACGGCGGCGCTTCGGCTCCCATTTTCCTGAAATTACTTCGGCAACAATTTCGCCGACACGGGCTCTGGCGCTGTCCAGGCCAAAATCCGTAAAAACCAGAAAGTCCGCCTTTTGTCGCTTTTGCTCATCGGGCATTTGACGTGCCTTGATTGCCGCAAATTTTTCAAGGCTCATGCCGGGACGGGCAAGAACGCGCCGCTCTTGTACTTCCGGCTCTGCTGTAACAACCACCACACCATCGACACGGTTTTCACCGCCGGTTTCAAACAGCAGTGGAATATCCAGTACGACAAGTTTTTCTCCCGCGGCCTTTGCATTTTCGAGAAAAGCCTTTTCCTGCGCATGCACCATGGGGTGAATTGCGGTTTCCAGCTGTTTCATGGCCTGCGGATTGCCGATGACGCGGGCTGAAAGCAGGCCCCGGTCAACTTTCCCGTCGACCACCGTGCCGGGGAAAAGCGCTTCAACCACTGGAACTGCCTCGCCGGCATAAAGCCCATGCACGGTAGCATCGGCATCATGGACCTTGACGCCGATATCGCGAAACATCGCTGCGGTGGTTGATTTTCCCATTCCGATGGAACCGGTCAGGCCCAGCACGATCATTTTTGTGCATTCCTCTTGGCCAGGACGTCGAGCAAATGGTTGCGCAGTTCGGCATCGACTTGTGGCCTCAAGCCAAACAAGCGTTCAAAACCTGGAACTGCCTGATGCAACAACATTCCAAGGCCGTCGATGATGGTCAGCCCGCGGGCCTGTGCCTGTGCGAGAAAAGGCGTAACCAGCGGCGCATAAACAATATCGGTGACAATGGCATTGGAAGGGGCATTTTTCAGGCTGATGGTTTTGCCATCTGTCCCTTCCATTCCCAGTGAAGTGGTGTTGACGATCAACCGGGCTCCCTCGGCAAGAATTTCTGCCTGATCAAACGGGTGCGCCGATACTTTTTTGCCATACAGTTGCGCCAGTTCCTGCGCCCGGGCAAGTGAGCGATTGGCAATTTGAACTTGATCAAATCCGGCAATCAGCAAAGCGTGAATGACTGCCCTTGCAGCCCCTCCGGCGCCCAGCACGAGCGCTGTTCCGGCCAACCGCCAATTTTCGGAGTAATCGTCAAGATTTGAACTGAAACCATAAGAATCGGTACAGCTTCCGCAGGTTTTGCCGTTTTCCCGCCAAAGCGTGTTGACCGCACCAATGGCATTGGCCTCACCATCAAGGCTGTCGCATAGCGTAAAGGCAACTTCCTTGTGTGGCAGCGTGACATTGCCGCCAACAAAACCTTTGTCGGCAAAACTTTCCACGAAATGCGCAAAATCCATCGGTTCGACGCCGACCCGCTCGTAGCTGCCGACAATTTTGTATTTTTTCAGCCAGAAGCCATGCAAGTCCGGCGACAAGGAGTGGGCTACAGGCCAGCCTGCAACAAAAGCCTTCAACACGGATAAATTCCTAACCATCAATGAGGTTGCGTTGGCGCAACTGATCCAGAACCGGCAATAGCGGCAAGCCGATCACTGAAAAATAGTCGCCCTCGAATTTTTCCACCAATTGGGCACCCAAACCTTCAAACTGATAGGCACCGACACTGCCAAGCGCGTTTTTACCCGCTTCAGCAAGGTGACGACCGACAAAACCGGGATCAAGCTGGCGAAAGGTGATCTGTGTAACCTCGACATGGCTCCACACGGTTTCTCCGTTGTGTGCCAGCGCAACGCCGCTGTTGAGCAAATGGGTTTTCCCCGACAGCAGCAACAATCTGCGAACCGCTTCGTCCAAATTCGCCGGTTTGTGGAAGATCGTGTCATCCAGGCTCAGTGTCTGGTCCGAGCCAATGACATGGGCTGCGGGATAGCGCGCTGATACTTCTTCTGCTTTTGCCCGCGAAAGGATCAGTGCCACTTCCTGCGGAGTGGTTCCGCTGCCCTGCAGGGTGTTCTCAATCGCGCGTTCATCTATCCGGGCGGCCATTGCCTCGATCTTGATCCCGGCATTTTGCAACATCTGCGCGCGCCACGGGCTGGCAGATGCAAGGATCAACCGCACTCCCGGCATTATCATCGTGCAGTTTCCCCCGCATTGTACTTTGCAACATGCTCGGCGCGCAGGCTTAAAATTGCCGCTGCGGTTTCTTCGATCGATTTTCTGGAAACATCAATCATCGGCCAGTTGCGCTTTTGGCATAGCCTTCTGGTGTGGGCGAGTTCTTCAGCTATTGCCGCCCGGTCGATATAGACAGGGCTCGGCGATGTAATGCCGTCGCCCAAAATGCGGTTCTGGCGTACCTGGAATATCCGGTCCGTGGTCGCGATCAGCGCAACTACCAGCGGATGTTTTGCCGCGTGGACCGCTTGCGGCAGTTCAACTCCGGGAACCAGCGGAATATTTGCTGTTTTGACGCCGCGATTGGCCAGATAAATGCTTGTGGGAGTTTTTGAGGTGCGGCTGATGCCGATCAACACGACATCGGCTTCCTCAATGTTCTCCGGCAATGCGCCATCATCGTGCATCATGGTGAAATTGAGCGCATCAATGCGGCTGAAATACTCCGCGTTGAGCTCGTGCTGGGCACCGACTTTTCGCGCTGCCGGGATGCCGAGATAGGATTGGAAGATCTGGAACACCGGCTCCAGAAGGGAGGTGCAGGGTGTCCCCATGCGCTTGCAGTTTTCTTCCAGCAGTGCGCCAAGATCGCTGTCCGCGATGGTGTAGAGGACAATTCCCGGCTCGAGGTCGATCGCCGCTATCACTTTTTCCAGATGCTTGCGGTTTCTGACCAGCGGATAGACGTGTTCAATGGCTTGTGTGCGCTTGTATTGCGAAGTCACCGCACGGCTGGCTGCGATCAATGTTTCACCGGTTGCATCGGAGATGAGGTGCAAGTGGAAATAGGTATCTGCCTGGTTCATGGGTTTTCCCCGGCCTGTGGACAATCAGGGACAGTTTTGGTCTGTGATGGCCAATCCTGAAAATCATCCCCGCTGGGCGGTTTTCCCGACACAATCAACAATGACGAGAGTGGGTCAATCTTAGCCTGTGAATAGCGGTAAAATACTGTTTTGCGCAAACTTCCAATTTTTGGTTCACAGGCTGTGGCTGGGTTTCAATTCCAACCTATTGAAATTGCAGGTAATTGACAGTTTTCCCCATAGTTCACAAAACGGTTTTGAGCTTAAGCCAGTCAAATGGTTTGAGCGATCTGGCAAACATGGCTTGGCAGCGGGGCACAATTGCCGCTATCCACAGACTCTAATAATCCAAATCGGCTTACAGCCATTTTTGATATCAGGGGGGACCTGTGCAGAATTCAGGAAAACGCAAGCTGATCAGGGTTCTGGATGGTGAGACATTCAAGATCCCGCCGGTTTGGCTCATGCGACAGGCAGGCCGCTATTTGCCGGAATACAAGGCCACGAGATTGGTGGCAGGGAGCTTTCTCGATCTTTGCTACAGTCCGAAACATGCCATTGAAGTGACGCTGCAACCAATCCGAAGGTTTGGCTTTGATTCAGCAATCCTGTTTTCGGACATTCTTGTGATTCCGGATGCACTCGGCAGGCGGGTCACTTTTGAGGAAAAGCGCGGGCCTTTGCTCGATCCAATCGATGTGGCCGGGATTGACGGTCTTGGCGGTGAAAAGGCACTGGAGCATCTTGCACCTGTGCTGGAGGCTGTGGCCGGCATCAGGGCTGCCTTGCCGCAAGAAACTGCACTTCTTGGTTTTTGCGGTGCGCCGTGGACAGTTGCCACCTACATGATTGCCGGGCACGGCACGCCGGACCAGGCACCTGCGCGGTTGTTTTCATACCGGCACCCGGTTGCGTTTGCCAAATTGATCAACTTGCTGGCCGATGTTTCGGCGCAATATCTTATCGCGCAATTGCGGGCAGGTGCCGATGCCGTGCAGATTTTTGATTCCTGGTCAGGGGTGCTCGGTGAGGATGACTTCGAAAAATGGTGCGTGGCGCCGGTAAAGCGGATTGTTGACCAGGTCAGGGCGCAGATACCCGATGCAAGGATCATCGGGTTTCCGAAAGGGGCGGGTACGCTCTATGAAAATTACCGGGAAGCAACTGGCGTAACTGCATTGGGGCTTGACTGGGCGGTGCCGCTGAAATTTGCCAAGCAACTGCAATCCAAAGGTGCCGTGCAAGGCAATCTGGATCCCATGCGGCTGGTTGCCGGCGGCGCGGCGCTGGATGCTGGAATTGACGCCATTCTGGAAGCACTGGGGTCGGGGCCACTGGTTTTCAATTTGGGACACGGCATCACCCCCGAGGCACCGATCGAGCACGTTGAACAAATGATGAAGCGGATCAGGGGTTAGTTGCCAGCATGTACGAAACGGCGAAAATCCTGCACATCCTGTCTGTCATCTCGTGGATGGTGGGACTTTTGTACCTTCCCCGGCTGATGGTTTATCACAGCGCGAGCGAGGTCGGCTCCGAGCCGTCGGAAACGTTCAAAGTGATGGAGCGGCGCTTGCTCAAGGCCATCATGACGCCGGCGATGATTGCCAGCTGGATATTCGGACTTTGGGTGATGTGGGAAATATCGGCCTGGCAGCAGGGCTGGTTTTATGCAAAACTCTTTCTGGTCATAATCATGTCGGCATTTCATGGTGTTTGCGCGGTGTGGGTCAGGGAATTTGCCAATGATGAGCGCAAACGACCGCAGCGGTTTTTCCGGTTTGCCAATGAATTCCCAACATTGCTGATGGTTTTCATTGTGATCCTGGTCATTGCCAAGCCGTTTTAAGCCCGGCATTGGCCTGAGCAAAAAATTCGCTTGAGAGAATCAGCCATCAGGTCTATTTTCTCTCCATTCTCCCGAATGCCCAGCATCCGGCCGGTGACGCGTTTTCGCCACTGTTGCCCTCAAGCGGCATAGCAATCCCCCCTTTGTTATTCTCCCTCAGAAAGAAATTCCTTCATGGAACAGATGAAATTGCAGGAACTCAAGGTAAAGACGCCGACCGATCTGGTCGGCTTTGCCGAGGGCCTGGACGTAGAAAACGCCAGCACAATGCGCAAGCAGGAGCTGATGTTTGCCATTCTCAAAAGCCTTGCCGAGAAGGATGTGGAAATCATCGGTGAAGGGGTTGTTGAAATCCTGATGGACGGATTTGCATTCATGCGGTCGGCCAGTGCCAATTATTTGCCAGGTCCGGACGATATTTACATTTCGCCATCGCAAATTCGCCGGTTTTCACTCAAGACCGGTGATACGGTGGAAGGGCCTATTCGCGGTCCCAAAGAAGGCGAGCGCTATTTTGCGCTGCTCAAGGTCAACACCATCAATTTCGAAGATCCGGAAAAAATCCGGCACAAGGTGCATTTTGACAATTTGACGCCGCTCTATCCAAATGAGCGCTTCAAGATGGAAATCGACAATCCGACCACCAAGGACCTGTCGGCCCGGGTGATCGACCTAGTGGCGCCATTGGGCAAAGGGCAACGCGGGTTGATTGTTGCGCCTCCACGTACAGGCAAGACGGTTTTGCTGCAGAACATCGCGCATTCGATCACCGCAAACCATCCGGAGAGCTATCTGATCGTCTTGCTGATCGATGAGCGCCCGGAAGAAGTGACCGACATGCAGCGCTCGGTCAAAGGGGAAGTCGTCTCTTCAACGTTTGACGAACCGGCTGCTCGCCACGTGCAGGTGGCCGAAATGGTTATCGAAAAGGCCAAGCGGTTGGTGGAACACGGTCGCGATGTCGTGATCCTGCTGGATTCGATCACCCGCCTGGGACGTGCCTACAACACGGTTGTTCCTTCTTCTGGCAAGGTTCTCACCGGCGGTGTTGATGCCAACGCCTTGCAGCGGCCAAAGCGGTTTTTCGGAGCGGCGCGAAACATCGAGGAAGGCGGGTCGCTGACAATCATTGCGACAGCGCTGATTGATACCGGCAGCCGAATGGATGAAGTCATCTTTGAAGAATTCAAAGGTACCGGTAACTCGGAAATCGTGCTTGACCGCAAAGTGGCGGACAAGCGGGTATTCCCGTCAATCGACATCCTCAAATCCGGCACTCGCAAGGAAGATCTTTTGGTGGAGCGCAAAGAGCTTCAGAAGATCTATGTGCTGCGTCGCATTTTGTCGTCGATGGGTACAACCGATGCCATCGAGTTCCTGATCGACAAGTTGAAGCAAACCAAGACAAATGCCGAGTTCTTTGACACCATGAACACCTGAGATTCAGGGTTGGTTGACGACCCGCTGCAACAGGTGCGCCAGTTCGGTGGCGGCCTGCACCGGCTGTGAGCAGGCCTGATGGGTACAGACAATGGCGGTCGGTTTGTCTTTCGGCCCCGACAGCACCGTACCCATGAACACATGGCCTTGGTTGGTGGTGTCGATTGCAAATGTCAGCGCCGGGTCGGCGGTGTGTCTAAGTACTGCCAGGAACGATTCGGCTCCGGCACGATTTTCAGCGCTGAGGGTGACATGCCGGTTGTTCTGCAACGTGTGGACTGCATTCCAGTATCCTGCTGCCCCTTGGCGGGCATTGCCAAGCGAGGCGCGCAAGTTTGAGGCCAAACGCCAGGCCTTTTCCAGGTAGGCATTGTCGCCGGTGGCACTGGCAAGGCGCACAAGTGCTTCGAGTATCTGGCTGGCAGCGGACGGATTTGCCTCATCCTGGTGACAGCCGGGCCGGGTGATCAGGGCGTCTGCTTCGTTTGATGTCAGGAAATAGCCGCCATGCCCATCGGAATATTCCAGATCCAGGATCTGCATCCAGGCAGCAGCGTGCTCGCAATAGCGGTTTTGGCCGGTGGCTTCGGAAATTGAAAGCGCTGCGTTGATCATCGCTGCATAGTCAGTGGCGATTGCCGGGCGGATCTGTGCTTTACCGCGTCTGGAATGAGGCAGGCGTCCGCGTTCATCCATCGATTCGGCGATGCAATGAAACGCAGTTTTGGCCAGTTTCATCCATACCGGATTGTCAAATGTGAAGGCGCATTCTGACAGGGCACGGATGAAATATCCGTTCCAGTCGGTGAGGATTTTGTCGTCGAGGCCGGGCCTTGCCCGGTGTGCCCTTGCGTCCAGCAGTTTTGCCCTGGCTGCGGCGAGGATTGTTTCGGTTTGTGGATTGACTGGCAAATCCTTCAACCGGTTGAGAATGTTGTGCCCTTCGAAATTGCCCCCGGCCGAGACATCGTAAAGGCGGTTGAACAATTGTGCATCGGGACCGAGTATTGCTTCGATCTCCGTCTGTGACCAGACGTAGAAGCGTCCTTCTTCGCCTTCGCTGTCGGCGTCAATGCTGGATGAAAAAGCGCCATCGGCGAGCATCATTTCATCTGATGCCCAGTCTATGGTCTCGTCGATTCGCTGGCGAAACAACGGATCGGGCTGCAACTGCCAAGCCCATTTGAGGGCCCGCAGATAATGGGCGTTGTCATAGAGCATCTTTTCAAAGTGCGGGACCAGCCAGCGGCCATCGACGCTGTAGCGCGACAGGCCACCGCGCAGATGGTCGTAAATGCCGCCAAGGCTCATGGTGCGGATGCTCTTGAGAAATGCAGTGCCAAACGGGTTGTCGGCTTTGCCGTTTGCCGCGCGAAGCCAAAGTTCGGTAAATGGTGCATTGGGAAATTTAGGGTTGCCCCTGATACCTCCATTCACTGGGTCGTGCAGGCCAAGCAGCGCTTCTGCAACGCGATCAAATTCAGCGCTGTCGGGCAGTTTCGCACCATCATTGGCTTGCGGTTCCTGCAAGTGTGCCCGCAAGGTTAGTGCCGCACTGGTCAGGCTGTCGCGGTCGTTGTTCCAGGCATGGTTGATCGCATTCAAGACATCGGGAAAACTCGGGCGTCCGTATTTGCGTGTCGGTGGAAAATAGGTACCGCCCCAGAATGGATTGCCGTCCGGATCAAGGAACATGGTCATCGGCCAACCACCCTGCTCACCCATCGCATGCAATGCAGACATGTAAATCTGGTCAATGTCCGGGCGTTCTTCGCGGTCCACCTTGATGTTGACGAACATGGTGTTCATCAGCGCGGCAATCGATTCGTCTTCGAAACTTTCATGCGCCATGACATGGCACCAGTGGCAGGCAGCATAACCGACTGACAGCAAGATCGGCTTGCCGCTCGACCGCGCTTCTTCAAGTGCCTGCTGTCCCCAAGGGCGCCAATGCACCGGGTTGTTTGCATGCTGGACAAGGTAGGGGCTTGACGCGTCGCCAAGAAGATTGCGCGGCTCGGGTTTTGCCGACATGAAGGTTTCCTTGCTTGCTGCCTGCCGTCAAACAGTGTTGCGGCAAAACATAGGGGAGATAATCGGGCTTGGACAGCATCGATACAATATTTGCGCTTTCGAGCGGAACACTGCCTTCCGGGGTTGCGGTGGTGAGGATTTCCGGACCGCATTGCCGTGCGGTGGTATTGGCAATGGTTGGAAGCCTGCCAGAGCCGAGGCAAGCCAGACTTGCCCCCCTGTTGCACCCGGTGAGCGGGGAGTTGCTGGATCGCGGTCTGGTGTTGTGGTTTCCGGGGCCTGCCAGCTTTACGGGCGAGGATTGTGCCGAGTTGCAGGTACATGGCGGGCCGGCTGTGGTCGGGGCAATTTTGGCTGCGTTGGGCTGCGTTGCAGGTCTCAGGCTTGCAGAGCCTGGCGAGTTTTCCAGGCGGGCATTTCTTCATGGAAAAATGGACCTGACCGAGCTTGAGGGATTGGCGGATCTGATTGCCAGCGAGACACAAGTGCAAAGGCGGCAGGCGGTGGCTTTGGCCAATGGGGCGCTTCGACAAAAGCTTGACCGCTTCAGGGACCGGATCGCCGGGTTGCGGGCGCTTGTCGAGGCTGACTTTGATTTTTCCGATGAAGCGGACGTTGTCGATTCGGTGGCGGAACAGGTTTGGCCCGAATGTCTTGTTCTGGCAGATGAAATCAACGCGCTTCTGGCTGACGGAAATCGCGGCGAAATTGTTCGTTCCGGGTTTCAAGTGGTGCTTGCGGGGCGCCCAAACAGTGGAAAATCAAGCCTTTTGAATGCACTGGCACAGCGCGAAGTGGCAATTGTCTCTGCGGAGGCCGGGACGACGCGCGACATTCTGGAGGTTTGGCTGGATATTGACGGGATGAAAGTCTGCGTCGCCGATACGGCAGGCATTCGTGAGGCCGAGGGACTGGTCGAACGTGAGGGCATTCGCCGTGCGCTGGACCGGGTTGGGCTGGCTGATCTTGTGGTGTGGTTGACCGAAGACGGCGTTGGTCCCGGACCCGATGTGGTGATTGCTTGCGATGACCTGCTGGTGCTTGCCTCGAAAGACGATGCGGGTACGCACGGCGCTTGCGGTGTTTCCGTTGTCAGGCCGAACGGTATGGAAAACCTTTTGGGCGCGTTGCGTGAGAGGCTGGCAACGTTTCATTCGGTTGGTGAGGTATCGTTGGTCAGCCGCCAACGTCACCGGGTGCATTTGCTAATTGCTCGGGATTTGTTGGTAGCGGCCGGAGTCAGCGATCCAGTGCCGACAGAAGTGCGGGCAGAGTATCTGCGCAGTGCCGGTGACGAGATTGGGAAAATGACGGGGGCTATTGGGGTGGAAGAATTGCTGGGGCGGATTTTTGCCGAGTTCTGCATTGGAAAGTGAAGCGCCGGTAGGTGTTTCACGTGAAACAGCTGAACCGGTCCGCTTTTGACGGGGCCTGGCATTTGTCCTATGTGGTCACTACCCAGGAGAAAAGAATGACGGGCAGTGACAAGTTCGACGTGATTGTGATTGGCGGCGGCCATGCCGGCACAGAAGCGGCTGCGGCGGCCGCGCGTGCGGGCGCGCGCACGGCACTGGTGACGCACAGCCTTGCCACGATCGGCGTCATGTCGTGCAATCCAGCGATCGGTGGCCTGGGCAAGGGTCATCTTGTTCGGGAGATAGACGCGCTCGATGGCATCATGGGCCGGGCGGCTGATCTTGGCGGTATTCAGTTTCGCATGTTGAACCGGCGCAAGGGGCCTGCAGTACGCGGGCCCAGGGCGCAAGCGGACCGGAAACTTTACAGACTGGCAGTGCAGGAATCGATTCGGGGGCAGAACGGTTTGACTGTGGTCGAATCCTCCGCAGAGGATTTCGTCGTTTCGGACGGGCGGGTTCGGGCAGTGGTACTTGTAGACGGGCGGCAACTTGTATGTGGAGCCGTGGTGCTGACCAGTGGGACATTCCTGCGCGGTCTCATTCACATGGGTGAAATCAAATACCCCGCCGGGCGCATGGGTGAAGCGCCGGCGGTTGGGCTTGCTGCAACCCTTGAACGCGCGGGATTTGCACTCGGCAGATTGAAGACAGGTACTCCGGCCCGGCTGGACGGACGAACGATTGACTGGGACGGGCTGGACAAGCAATCCGGCGACGAGGACCCGGTGCCGTTTTCAACATTGACCGAGACGTTGCCCAACCGGCAAATCGAGTGTGGCGTAACGCGAACCAATGCCCGGACCCACGCCGTCATCGAGGTAAACATCCACCGTTCAGCCATGTACTCCGGTCAGATTGCCGGGGTTGGGCCGCGTTATTGTCCTTCGGTAGAGGACAAGATCGTACGGTTTGGTGAACGGGACGGACACCAGATTTTTCTTGAACCGGAAGGGTTGGACGATCACACCGTCTACCCCAATGGCATTTCCACTTCGTTGCCGCCCGAAGTTCAGGCTCAGTTCATCGCAACGATTGACGGGCTGGAGAAAGCAGTAATCCTCCAACCGGGGTATGCCATCGAGTATGACCATGTCGATCCGCGCGAATTGAAGCCCAGTCTTGAGACAAAGCGGTTGGCGGGGTTGTTTCTGGCCGGCCAGATCAATGGAACCACCGGTTATGAAGAAGCGGCGGCGCAGGGGTTGGTCGCCGGGGTAAATGCGGCGAGGCTTTGCGGCGGTCAGGAGCCCGTGCATTTTTCCAGGGCAACCAGCTACATTGGTGTCATGATCGATGATCTGGTGACGCATGGTGTTACCGAACCCTACCGGATGTTTACTTCAAGGGCGGAGTACCGGCTTTCCCTGCGCGCCGACAACGCGGATCAGCGATTGACCCCGTTTGGGGATATGCTTGGTATTGTCGGCCTTGCCCGCGCGGCAAGTTTCAAGGCAAAGAAGGCCAAACTCGATTCGGCGACGGAACGGCTAAACGCGGTTTCGACAACCCCTTTTGAGGCTGAGAAATGCGGTGTCCGGCTAAACCAGGATGGTATGCGCCGCAACGGCTGGCAATTGTTGTCTTATCCTGACTTTGATTTTGTTGACCTTGTGAAGATTTGGCCGGACCTGGCAGGGATATCGCCAGCCATTGGAGAGCAATTGAAGATTGAGGCCACCTATTCGGTTTATCTTCAACGCCAGCAGAGCGACATTTCTGCGCTGCAGCAGGAGGAAGCAATTTGCATTCCGCAATCGTTCGATTTTTCCGAAATGCCCGGCCTGTCGAATGAGCTGGTCCAGAAGCTCCAACTGGTCAGGCCAGGCAATCTGGCGCAGGCCGGTCGCATTGAGGGCATGACCCCGGCGGCGTTGTCTTTGATTTTGGGTCATCTGAAACGCGCAAGCCGCAAGCCCTCCAGCAGCCAGGTACAGGGCTGAGCTGTGTCGATGATTGAAGGCTTGTCGGTTCAAAACCGGAAATTGCTTGACTCAGTCTATCCTGTTTCACGTGAAACACTGGAGAGGCTCGAGAAATACCGCCGGTTGTTGCTTATATGGCAGGCGAAAACCAATCTGGTTGCCCCAGCAACACTGACTGAATTCTGGTCCCGGCATGTTGCTGACAGTTTGCAGATCAAGGCGCTGCGACCTGACGCGGTTTGCATGGTTGATCTTGGCAGCGGCGGCGGGTTCCCGGGGTTGGTTCTGGCAATCGCCAATGCCGATTCCCCGGACGCAGACCATCATCTGGTGGAAAGCCTCAACAAGAAATGCGCATTTCTGCGCGCCGTTGCCATCGAGACCGGGTCGCGCTGCACGGTTCATTGCCAGCGAATTGAATCGGCTGCGGAACAGATAGCCCGCTTGCCGAACCCGCCGCAAATCGTGACGGCCCGAGCGCTCGCCGCCTTGCCAAAACTTCTCGACATGGCTGCGCCGCTTTTGTCCACAGGCGCTATCGCCTTGTTTCACAAAGGCCGTGATTATCTGGCAGAGATCGAAGAATGCCGTGGTTTGTGGCGGTTTGATCTGGTAGTACACCCAAGCAAGATCGAGACTGGATCAGCCATACTGGAAATATCCAATTTGGCGCGGCTTGGCCGCTGAAGCTGCTGCAATTCTTGCCAACAAACAACGAATTTGATGGGTAACGGAAACAGCAAATGGGCGCCAGAACAAGTTCCAGGGTCATTGTTGTCGCCAACCAGAAAGGCGGCGTTGGCAAGACGACCACCGCCATCAATCTGGCGACCGCATTGGCGGCCATCGGCAAGACCGTTTTGATCATGGACCTTGATCCGCAGGGCAATGCTTCCACGGGCCTGGGCATCGACAAGAACGCGCGGGAGACTTCCACGTATGACCTGCTCGTGGGCAAGGCCCTGCTGAAAGACACGCTCGTTCCAACCGTCGTTCCCAGACTTTACGTTTCACCGTCAACACTCGACCTGCTGGGCGTTGAAATGGAAATCTCCGGCGCGCCGGACCGGACCTTTCGCATCAGGCGCGCCATTGAGGAATATGTGCCCGATGGTATTGAGTTTGACCACATCCTGATCGACTGTCCGCCATCGTTGAACCTGCTGACACTCAATGCAATGGCAGCGGCACAAGCGCTGTTGGTGCCATTGCAGTGCGAATTTTTTGCGCTTGAAGGCCTTGGCCAGTTGTTGCAGACGTTTCAGCAAGTTCGCGGGTCAATCAATCCCGAACTGGAGCTGCAGGGCGTGGTTCTGACGATGTATGACAAGCGCAACAATTTGTCGGACCAGGTGGTGGAAGATGTTCGCCAATATCTCGGTGACAAGGTCTACGAGACGATCATTCCGCGTAATGTGCGTATTTCCGAGGCACCGTCATACGGCAAGCCGGCAATCCTGTACGATCTGAAATGTTCTGGCAGCCAGGCCTATCTGAGGCTGGCCTCTGAGGTCATCAAGCGCGAGCGCAAACTCGCTGCTGCGTAAAGGCGATGCAGCCAGCACCAACTTCAATTTGATTCATGTCCGTAACAAACCGGATTAGCATGCGAACGGAGTCTGTATCGAAATGGCGGAGGATAATTCACGCAAGCGGTTGGGTCGTGGGCTGGCTGCACTCATCGGCGACAATGACAGCGCCATCAGCAATTTGAACCGCCCAGCGCCGGAAGTGCGCGCTGACCGAAAGGTACCGATCGAGCACATTCGTGCCAATGCCAACAATCCGCGACGCCATTTTGATGAAACGAGCCTGAATGAACTGGCGCGTTCCATTGCCGAACACGGCATCGTTCAACCGATACTCGTTCGCTCCATTCGTGCGGGCTCTGCCGGTCAGGAACCTGGCGGACCCAAATACGAAATCATTGCCGGAGAGCGGCGTTGGCGTGCTTCGGCAAAAGCAGGATTGCATGAAGTGCCGGTGGTGATCCGCGAAGTCGAAGACAAGCAGGCGCTAGAACTGGCGATCATCGAAAACGTGCAGCGCGCTGATCTCAACCCGCTGGAAGAAGCGCGTGGCTATCAGCAACTGCTCGATGATTACGACTACAGCCAAACCGATCTGGGTACCGTCATCGGAAAGAGCCGCAGCCATGTTGCCAACACGCTGCGCTTGCTGAAATTGCCGCAGGCAGTTCAGGCCATGGTCAACGAGGGTGTGTTGTCAGCCGGTCATGCACGTACGCTGGTTACGGCTTCCGATCCGCAAAAACTGGCTGAACGGATCGTCGCCGAAGGCCTGTCTGTGCGTCAGGCTGAAGCCATGGCGCAGGAAGCGATTGCTGATCATCAGCCGCCCAAAAAGTCTGCATCTGCCCCCGAGACCAAAAGTGCTGATTCAAGAGCGCTGGAAAAGCGGCTCTCGGATTTGTTGGGGCTGAAGGTGCTCGTCAGCTGGAACGGCGCTGGTGCAGGCGAGATCAAGATTCAATACAGCACCCTCGATCAGCTCGACGGGGTATGCCGCCGGCTTGAGGGTGAGTCTTGACCCTGGCAATCAGTTTCGCCGTTTGCCGAGGCGGGCGGCTTCATTGGCTATTGCCAGCAATTCATGCCCGGCGATGGCTCCACCCAGAGTGCCATTGGAACGCGCCTGAAAAACCGAGGCATCCAGCCGGACCAAGGCTTTGCTGATGGAAGCGGCGTTCCAAATGCCAAGCGCGCGCTCAAACGCCGCCTTGCGTGAAAAATGCAATGGTGGGCGCATGGAAGCGGTTACTGCCTGTGCAGCAGCGCGGTTTGTGTCCATCCGGTGTCTGGCCTGCTGCAACGCCTGAAAGTGTCGCAAGGCTGCCAGCAACAGCATGTCGCCGGATATCCTGGACAAAAGCCTTGGCAACAATTCGTTGAGGCTTGCCGCATCGCCGCTTGCCGCTGCATCGATCAAGTCGTCTGCGACAATTGCCGAGGTATCACCGACAAGAGCCTGCACATCGGCAAGCGTCACTTTACCCATGCCCTCGCAATACAGCGCCAGTTTGGTAATTTCGTTTCGGGTCATGCGCCTGTCGCTGCCCAGACTGCCCAGCAAGGCTTGAACCGCATCCGGCTCGATCGCCAACCCGGCCGCTTTCATTTCGCCGTTGATCAGGCGCTCGATGTCGCGGTCGGTGTCCGGGTAGCAAGGAATTGCCATTGCCGCCGGAGATTTCTCCACTTGTCGGCGCAGCGCGGATTCGCGTTTCAAGTCTCCAGCTTCGATGATTACCCAGCAATCAACTGGCGGCTTTTCCAGCAGGGGCCGCACGGCATCGGCAAGATTGCGACGGGTTGAGCCGCTGACCCGGATCAGCCTTCCGCCGCCAAACATGCCGATTGTCCCGGCTTCTTCGGCCAGGCGACCGCTTTCTGCGGCGTTGTCGGCATCCATGCGAACAAGCGAAAAGGGATCTTTCAGATCAACGCCAAATTTTCCCGAAAGCACATCGGCGCGCTCCGAGACCATGCCGGCATCAGGTCCGTACAACAACCAGACCGGGATGGTGATGTCCGGGCGTTCAATTACAGCACCAGCCTGGGCTGTTTTGGCTTCTGCCATCTCAGCCGCGAAGATCGGCAGCCAGCGCCAGCCGCAGCTGCTCGGCAGCATCGCGGGCGGCACGGTTTTCAGCGTCACGAAGCGCACGGGAGTTGGCAAAATTCTGCGTGGTACGGTCGTAAGGAGCGGTTGCAACACGGCTTCCGCCGCTGATGCGGCTGTTGGTGGTCTTGTCGATCAGATCGTAACTGACGGTGACAGTGACGGCGCCTGCGGTAAAGTCGCGGATGTTGCGCACTGCGGCATACTCATTGCCGGTGTTGCTGACGCGGATGCGTGCTTCGTAACGGGTTTCGAGCGGGTCGCGACCGCCATGCAGCAGGAAAATCAGGTGATTGCGCAATTGCTGGCCAACGCGTGTTTCCACATCGCTCACTGAAACCTGGGCCAACGCCCCTGC
>JBGSOG010000047.1:0-42949 GCA_041739225.1 Rhizobiaceae bacterium | reverse complement strand
CACCGTCACCTTTTGTGCCGCCGTGCCCATGGTGTCGAGCACCTTCATCTGGTCGGCAACACTTTCAAGGTCGATGATTTCGGTGATCCCGGGATAAAACCGCTTCAGCGTGCCACGCGGGTTTTCCGTGTCGAATGCACGCGCCAGCACGTTGCGGCGCGACAGATAGTCGAGCAGCGCGCGCGAAGTTGTTGTCTTGCCGACGCCGCCCTTGTCGGCGCCCACCAGGATCAGGGTTGGTTTCATGCGTAAAATTCCCTCGTCATCCGCGCCACTTGCGAAAAACAATCGGCGCTGTCCCACCATGCCGCGAATTTTCCCGCAGCCTCACGCGATGCATACACCGCTTCGCGCCACAATTGAAGGGCGGCTTTTGGCGGAGGTTAACAGGGAGCGGGAATGGACAATTCAAAGCCTGATAGCAATGCCAAAATTTAAAGCCACGTGAACCCGCCGCCCTGGTTTGATCTGAGGGCGACAGGCTTTCGCAGAAACCATTCCGGTTGCTAATTCTTGAATAAGCGTCGGAGCAATTGTTGGCGGATCAGTCCGTAGACACCACCAAGCAAGCCGCAAAAAACAGGCTGTTGCCAACCCGCGCTATTCTGGATGGCCAAATACATTGCGATCAGCATTGCTCCAAAAAGCGCAGCTTCAATCAACGCTCGACTTAAACGTGATTCTGAAATCATCGGTCTGTGAACCCCGGCATGCCGGAGTCATGGGTGAAGCCCCCGCCGTCCCCGCTTGGGTAATTGTTCGGATCGCAAGCAAACTGTCCAATGCTTTGACCAACCACTGCACCTACAGCACCACCCACAAGCCCTCCCACTCTCCCACCAACTCCCGCGCCAAAAGCCGTGAACCCGGAGAGGCAAGCCCCATATGGACTATATCCAAAACTCTGGCTGAAGCCATATCCACCTCCACCTCCCCCGCCATTCCCTTCTCCACCACCGCAATCGCAAACCATGGATGGCACCGCAAGCTGTGCATTCATCGCGTCAAGATCGATCATGTCACTCCCCTGTGAACGAACCCCGTTGAACATGCGCCACCAAGCGCACGGTTGCAAGGGAACATGATTTCGCGCGAAGGTATAAAATGCCAAAACTGGCGCAAGCCTGAGGCCATGATTTAGCCAATGCACAAATAAAGAAGCCGGCGCTTGCACACCGGCTTTTCGCTTTCAATCCAGCCGCCGGTTGCCCGGCGGCTGGTTGTTTCTTACGTCCGCGCCTTGACGTTGAAGGTCACCATATGAATGGCGGAAGTTCCCTTGCCGCCTTCTGCTGAACTGCCGTATGTTTTTCCCATCCGCGGCTTTTCGCAGAAGTTGGGTGGCATTGCTCCCTCAAATTTTTGGTTCATACTGAATTGTCAATTTCTTCCCATCAAAATCGATCTCGCACGCGCCAGAGTCCTTGGCAGAACGCTTGGTATTGAACAGGACCTCAAATCCCGAGGCCTGCAGGGCGAGCTCGCCCGCCTCGGAAAAGGCTCGGTCAAAGCCGAGCGTAGCCACATTGCGGGCGATGACTTGTTGAGGCTTTCCCGGCATACCCCCACGAACCAGTTTGCTAAACTTCACAATTATTGTCCCGAGTTCTTCTCCCTCCGGAGTTACTATGTGCTGGTCAATAGCCACATTCTGCCAAACATCCTGCAGATACCGCAAGGCACTTTCGCTGATATCGACAAGCGAAGGATTTACATAGGCGGCAGGCGCAAACCCAGTCCGCCCCTGGCGCTTTATGAACGCGCCCTGCTTTGGTTGATTTTTTTCGCCGCCCATCACATTTCTCATCGCGGATCAGGTGCAAAACCAGGGCATATGCCTCCGCCAGCATTGCTCGCGCTGTACGGTGAATTGCTGAACGTAAATCCGTCAGCGCACTTGTAGTGACAATTGTTGCCTGTACTTTCAGTGGTCCAACCAATGCTTTGGCAGATGCTCGTCACGCTTCCCGCGACTGTTACATTCCCACCTCCACCTCCCCCGCCACCTTCTCCACCACCACCGCAATTGCAAACCATGGATGGCACCGCAAGCTGTGCATTCATCGCGTCAAAATCGATCATGTCACTCCCCTGTGAACGAACCCCGTTAAACATGCGCCACCCTGGTTTGATCTGAGGGCGACAGGCTTTCGCAGAAACCATTCCGGTTGCTAATTCTTGAATAAGCGTCGGAGCAATTGTTGGCGGATCAGTGCATAGCCTCCAAACCAAATTCCGGAGATTAGTGCCGCTTTCCAGCCGGAGCTCCAGCCGGCGATAAAGTACAGCCCCAAAAATGCGGGGACAAAAAGCACTGTTTCAAGTGCAACACGGATTCCATTCATCTTGGTTATCATCGGTCTGTGAACCCCGACATGCCTGAGTCATGGGTGAAGCCCCCGCCGTCCCCGTTTGGGTAATTGTTCGGATCGCAAACGACACCAGCGATGGCGCTTCCAATAGCTGCTCCGATGCCTACGCCAACCGGTCCTCCAACACGCCCTCCGATACCGCCAAAGAGACCAGTGATTCCCGCTGTACAGGATTGTTGGGGACTAAATCCAAAACTCTGGCTGAAGCCACCTCCACCTCCCCCGCCACCTTCTCCACCACCACCGCAATCGCAAACCATGGATGGCACCGCAAGCTGTGCATTCATCGCATCAGAATCAATCATGTCAGTCCCCTGTGAACGAACCCCGTTGAACATGCGCCACCAAGCGCACGGTTGCAAGGGAACATGACTTCTCGCGAAGGTATAAAATGCCAAAACTGGCGCAAGCCTGAGGCCATGATTTAGCCAATGCACAAATAAAAAAGCCGGCGCTTGCACACCGGCTTTTCGCTTTCAATCCAGCCGCCGGTTGCCCGGCGGCTGGTTGTTTCTTATGACCGCGCCTTCACGTTGAAGGTCACCAGATGAATGGCGGAAGTTCCCTTGCCGCCTTCCTTGGCCTCGCCACCCGCTGCCGCGTCAGCCTTTTTCTCGTCGGCCTTGGCCTTCTCGAACAGCTTGATTGCAATGCCGCGCGAAGTGGCCTCGCCGGACTTTTTGGCCAGCGCCTTTGCACCCTTGGCGTCGAGCCGCTGGTTGCCCAGCCCGCCTTCACGGCAGAACAGCAGCATGGTCTCGTCCGCGCCCACGGCATCGAAGAACACGTCGCCAGCTTCGGGATCGGGGATTGCCCGTGCCTTGCCCGCCTCCAGGAACTTCTCGCCGATCATTGCCGCCGGGATTTCCTCAACATTGCCGTCTGACTCGATGTAGAAGATCTGCAGCTCGCACTTGTTGGTCGCGGTGACCTTGAAAGAGAGCTTCTCGTCAACAAACACATCGGTGTTTTTCACATCGACCGAAAGCGCCAGCTTGTCAGCCTTCTTCTCGTCGGCTTTCACACCGTCATCGCGGTACTCGGCGTCCTTGTAGTCTGGTGTGCCGCTTTCATTGGTGCTGGCGGCTTCCTGTGCCTCGACCTTCAACGGATCAAGACCCAGCAGCGGCTCGACCAGTTTGGCGAATTGCTGCTCGACTTCAAAGCGCGGCACTTTCGATCCGCCTTTCAACTGGGTGATCCAGTCAAGGCCGATGCGCAGCGTTTCTGCGTCCGTGACACTTTGGATTGCCTTCTCGAATTCTTCAGGCGTCATGTCGAATTCCGCAGCAAGTGCGTCACGGTCCAGATCATCCTCGTACAAATCTGCGTACCAGGTGATGATCTCTTCCTTTGCCGGCCCGGCCATGCTCTTGAGCGAGCCGTCCGGTGCCTTTTCCGTGGCGCCAATATCCTCGAGTGCGTCAATGAAGCGCTCGCGGTCCTTGGCGAAGGTCTTTTCCAACTCCGCCTGCTCGACATACATTTCGAGCAACAATTCGCGTTGTCCCTTGCTGAAGGTCGGTGAAGCCTCGATGAACTCGCGGATTTGATCCCGCTTGGCGATCATGCCGTCAGCATGGCAGTCCATGCAGGAGCGCCCGTTGACAATTTCCACACCCTTGCCGATCGGGCGCTGGCGGTATGCAACAATTGAGGCAGGGCCGCGATCAATTCTGTCACCTTTTGCCGTTGACAGGTAATAGCCTTGCAAGCCGTTCGGCAGCGAGAAGATCATTTCGCCCCCGTCATGGTGGAACGATTTGAGGCCTTCCTCCAACGGCTCGATGTCTGTCGGGCCGTGCGGATTGCGCTTCAGGCTCTGGATGCCATTGCTTCCGGCAAAGTCATACGACTTCCAGTAGTAGCCTTGGTCGGCATCGTGGCGTTCCAGCATGCGGTTGTGGTCGGAAACCCCGGACGAACCTTCATCGAAGGCGGCCCGGATGACCCGGCGACGCTTGATGTTGTCATCGACATCCACGCCAATGCGCTTTTCAAGTTCGCGAATGTTTTCCGGCAATTCCAGCAATGCATGGTAGTTGTCAGGCTTGGGCGCATTCGACATGAACCAATCGGCACGCATCAGCGGCAGGTCGGTATCAACATCTGCGGCGAGGGTCTTGAGCACGGTGTCTGAATCGGGGTCATAGCCATAGGGATAAGTCGAAACGAGCTTGTCCCACTTTGCCGTGTCCCAGCCCAAATCGCGGATATCCACGCGAAGCAACAGCTCTTTTGTTCCCTCGACCACCTCTGGAACCACCAGGCTGGAGCCCAGCGATACCGAGTTCAGCAACTTGGCAAATCCGCCCTTGTAAAGCTCCAGCCGCTTGGCAAAGGCTTCTTCTTTTTCGCAAGGCAGCTTGCCATTGTATTCATGGCGGAACGAGAAGTAGCGCACAAAAGCCCTGTCGGAAGCGTTGATGTCTGACATGTCCTTGATCGCGGCTTCCGCGTGGTCCCGCCAGGCCAGAACCGGGCGGCTGCGTTCGGGCGACACAGACCCGAGGGCGCGGCTCAGCTTCGGTGCATCATCCAGCGAGTCGATCCAGGCACCGAGCGATGCGATCTCGTCGGCTCCCGGCCGCTTTCCATAAGGCATGCGCCCGGAAGTGACCGAAGTGTAAAGCAGCGATTTCGACTTGTCGCCCGGCGTCACGAAGGCCGCATTTGCCGCGATCGACTGCAGATCGCCTGACGGGAAGCTGCCCTGGGCGCTTTCGCCCGGTCCGTGGCAATTGCGGCAATATTTGCCGACAAACTCGTCTGCCGCAGGCGCCAGATTTGAGTCACCTCCGGCGGAAGCAAGTGACAACTCCGCAGAAGTGTCCGAACATGCCAGTTCCGCTGTCGGCTGGATTTTTGGCGCTTCGATCTCGCGACCCTTGAGGTAGGCGAGCATTGCCCGGCGATCTTCTTCCGACAGCTTGGAAGTGCCTTCTGCGATGCGCTTCATCACCGGATCGGCGATCGGCGTACCACCAAGTTTCTTGCCGTCCATCAGCACGCCCTTGAAGAAGGCTTCATCCGCCACGCCGGCGAGGCGCGCCTGCGTTATTGATGGCGCTACAGATCCGGTCAGGCCCTTTTCACCTTCATAGGCCCGCGACTTGTCGAGGCCAAAATCCATCGAGCGCGGCGTGTGGCATTCACCGCAGGCACCAACCGACTCGGCCAGATAGCGGCCCCGGCTCATCTGGCTGCCATCATCCGGCTGATAGGCCGCAGTATCAAAGTTTCCGCGTTTCCAGAAGGCGATGGTTGCCGACAAATTGTACGGGAAAGAAAGCTGGTGCGCCTCGACCTTGTTGTCCGATTGCGGCAACGAGTCGATGTATGCCTTGATGTCGATGACATCTTCCGGCTTCATTCCGGCATAGGATGTATAAGGCATGACCGGGTAAAGGTGCCTTCCGTCCTTGCCGATGCCGTTCATCACCGCATTGAGGTAGTCGGCATTGCTCCAGCCGCCGGTACCGTTGGGATGGGCGGAAATATTCGGCACAAAAAACGTTCCGATGAACGTGTCCATTTTCAACCCGCCGGAAAGAACGCGGGCATCCTCACCCGACGAATGGCAAGCCGCGCACCCGGCTGCATTCATCATGTACTCGCCGTTCTTCAGATCGGGTTTGTAGCTGGCAAAAGCGTCCTGCTTGAACAGGTCGCGGGCATTGGCAGCGTGGGTTGACGCCAGCATTGTGGTCGCCAGCGCAAGGGCGGCCATGGGCAGCAACGTACTGCGCAGGCGTTCCTTTTGCGGCGAAGATGACATCGGGGCGGAAGTCATGGTTCTTCTCTCCTGGTTTGGCTTCGGACGAATTGGTCCACTCTCAATTTACCCTCGCTGATACAAAAGTGCTGTGCGCAAAGGCACAAGACCCATGCTTTAGCGAAACTCGAACCGCTCGTATTCCACGCGGCGCAACTTGCGCCCGGATTTGCGAAGTCCGGCAACGATTGCTTCGCGCAATGGCGGCGGGCCGCAAAACCAAAGATCGGCACCGTTGAGGTCGAATGGTGTACCGGCTGCCAGCTTTTCTGCGTCTATGCGCCCGGCGGTGGCTGAATCATGCAGGCTGAACGTGAAATTGGCAACTTCCAGCGCCTTCGCTTCCAGCAATTCGCTGTCCACGGCCTCGCTGGCGTCGCGCACGCAATGAACCAGATGGATGCGACGCTTCTGGTCTGGTTTCAGGCTCGCAGCCATGGCAAGAAACGGCGTGACGCCAATGCCTCCCGCCAGCCACAACTGCTTGTCGCCTCCCCTGGTGTGAACGAACCGGCCATAACCGCCTTCGATCTGCAACCGGTCGCCGGGCTCCAGTTTCTCGCGCAGAGCCGTTGTGTAGTCGCCAAGCGGCTTGATCGCAAAACGAACCGAACCGTCCTCTTTACGGCCGGCGATGGTGAACGGATGCGGCTCGCGCAGTCCCCCGCGGTCCGATCGCAAAAACCCGAACTGTCCAGGTTTGGCGCTGATCGCCCAGTTGAGCGGACGCGCTTCTATCACTGTTGCTGCCGGCAACCGCGTGACCGAGGAGACCGTGTAACTGCGCCTTCGGGTGAATGCGCCCAATTGGGTCCACAGATAAGAGCCGATGCCAAGCGCGGCGAATATCAACAGGTAATTGGCCAGCATTGATGTCGCGGTAAAAGCTGGCGGACGCTTGATGAAGAACTGGTGAAACGCAATGAATATGAAGAAAACGCCAATGAAGCGGTGGCTGTTGCGCCACAAATGGTAGGGTATCTCATATTTGGTGAAAGGGATTTTCTTGACCAGGCTGATGGCTATCAGCACCAACAAACCGCGAAAGCCCCACTCTCCAGCCTGCCTTGCCAGGGTGTTGAGGCCGCTTGTCAACTGCCTGCCCTGAAAATCCGGTGTCACAAAATAATGCACCAAAATCAACGCCAGGGCGAACATGCCAAGCTGGCGGTGAAAATGATACATCCGGTCCAGCCCGCCAAACAAAGGTTCCAGATAATGCGGGCGCGCGGCAAGATACTGGTTGAGCGCCATTGCCACAAAAGCTGTCGATGAAGCTGCAAGTGAAGCCCATGTTGCAAGACCTGAAGGACTGGCAACCGGAGTCGATAAAACTGCTGCTGCAAGGCACAAGACAATGAAAAGGATACGACCGGTCAAGAAATTCCCCGCAACAAAAACCACGACAATTCCGGCAACCAGTTGGCTCCAGACAAAAGGCCGGCGTCAAGTGCGTCGGCCCGGATATTTGTCAGCCCTGGGTGAGGTTGATGACTTCGACCCGACGATTTTCCGAAGCTTCCGGATCAGCGGTGTTTTTCAGCCGCTCTTCGCCATAGCCAATGGCAACAAGCCGTCCTGCGTCGATGCTGAATTCCTTGATCAGGTACTCCCGCACCGCCGTTGCACGGCGTTCGGAAAGCTCCTGATTGAAGGCATCACCGCCAACGCCATCGGTATGGCCATTGAGCACGATGCGGTAGGAAGACAGTGCTTCGCTGGTCAGCGCCTTGCCCAGCTCATCCACATCGGCTTTCGAGTCAGCGCTGATATCGGCTGAGTTGAACTCGAAATTGATTTCGATGTCGATGCGCGGCAGGTCCTGTTTGGCAACGATCTCGTCAAGCTTTTTGCGTTGTTCAATGCGGATGCCGCGGGTTGGCAGCGTTTTGAGAAATTCGGCATCCTCTGCATTTGCGCTTCCGCCACCGCCATTGATCGAGCGTGTCAGCGACCGTGTCTTGGCCTTTGGTTTCAGGCTTTCAACGATGGAACCTGAATCAAGGGTTTGCGCCTGCGCTGATGCGACCGCACCCAGTTGCATTGACAATAACAAACTTCCACTGACCAGCGCAGCGGAAAAAATTCGTGAGACCGGTTTCATCTGCGTGCTCCTCAAATTCCGGATGATGCCCATCCTGCACCACCATACCATGCCGTGGATGTCATCGCCATGATGTGCAAACCGGCACATTTCACCGCGAGGCGGGAACAACAAAGTCAAAGGCTTTCCCGGCAAATGGTTCATTCCGGAAACGAAAATGCCACCACTCCCGTTTGTAGTTTGAAAAACCTTGCCTTTGCATGGCGCCAACCAGCAATTTGCGGTTTGCTTGCGCCTCGTGCGAAACTGATTTCGAAGCAGTGTGGCTCAGCGGATCAAAAAGATCAAAAATTCCACCCATGTCGGGCTGCAAAAAACTGCCGTCAGGCGCAATCTTGCCAAATCCAAGATCGACCGAGCCACCGCTGGAATGTCCCGAGCGCGCCGCAATATACCCAGCTTCGATCAATTTTGACCGCTCCACGCGTGGATGCCAGATCGGATCAGCAACCTTGCCGCCATTCGCAGCCCACTCAACAAAATGCTGCACGGAGCGCGCCGGCCGGTAGCAATCAAATACCACCAGCGAAAACCCTTCCGCCACCATCGCTTGCTGGACTTTGCCCAGCGCCTCGGCAACCGGTTTGGCCAAGATGCAATGCGCGCCGTCATATCCTGGCACGGGGGCATTGGTAAAATTGTCAGCACCGGCATAGCGCATCTCCTGGCGAATACCCGGGGCGATGTCGTGCAAATAAACAAACCCGTCAGGCAATTCATCAGCCAATGCTGCGGCGCTCCAGCCAAGCATCAACAGAAGTGCCAGCGGGAAAATCATTGCACCCAGAATTCACTGATAGCGGTGTCTGAATATTTGCTGCCTTGAAAAACCGAGAAAATCTCGATCGCAATCCAGCTTACATCCTTGATATTCTGCTGGCTCAAATCGACTGTTTGCGTTTCACCGTTGTCAACCAGCTCGGCCACTGCGCTATATCCGCTGGAGGTCTTTATGACCACCGCGCTGACACGGTTGTTTTTGGCAAAAATGTCATTGTTCTTGGTGTAGCCGTTGCGGAATCCGATCTCCTTGACGTCTTCAGGCTGATTGAACCTGACAACAATGGTCTCGCCAATCCCGTCGCCCTCTACTCCTTCAACCCAGGCAGTTTTGGGGTCTTCATCCGCCAGGTTTTCCGGACCGTATTTATTGCCTTTTTCTGCTTTCAGTACCGACGATACGCAAAGCGCTCCTCCTATATCCAAATCAAGGCAGGTCTCATTGTCAAAGCGCGGCGATTCCAGCGCTGTTCCTGGAATTTGCAGGTTGGCGATCGCGTCATCCTTGATCTTTTGTTTCGCGCCTTCCGGCGTCTTCTTGATCGTCAGACTGTCGAAGATGGAAGTGCCGTTTGGATCGGTTACCCGAACATCATCGGATTTCGGCGCAACCTCAACCGTCGCCAAACCTTGCCCCTTGAAAAAGAATTCGCCGGTAATCGAGCTGGTTTCCCATGGCACCTGGCTTGCACCGGTTTCTGCCTGAACCTTGGCACGGGCCCTCTTGAACACGCGCTCAATCGGAAGTCCTGGCTCGGCCATCGCTTCAGTCAGCGCTTTTGTGTACGGACTGTTGCCACCCTCGCCATCCAGCGCGACCTGGCCGGGCGCCGTTGCATAAGCGATGTACGAGCCTTTTGGCGCGTCAACGGGCGCAAGCCCGCGCGTGGCACTTCGCCCGCTGCTCGAAAAGGGATTGTTGCGGCATGCATCGAGGATAACAATGTTGACACCGCTTTTGGACGATTCCATCACCCCCAGAAAATCATTGATGTTGATCGCTTCAAGTTCAACCTCGTCCTCGCTGGCAACGTTGGCGTTGACGGGGATCAGGTAGTTTTCGCCCTTCACCTGCACGCCATGCCCGGCATAGTAAAACAGCGCGGCCTCGGTATCACGCTCGCGTATGGTGCGTCCAAATTCCAGCATTGCCCGCTTGAGGGTGTCGTATTCGGCATCAACCAGCGTTTTCACCGTGAAACCGGATCGTTGCAGCGTTTCACCCATCAACCGCGCATCGTTTTGCGGATTGGCCAGTGGCGAAAAGTTGGAATAATTTGAATTGCCGATGACAAGTGCGACGCGCTCGCCAGCCGAGGCAGGCGTAATGAAGATGGCCAAACCCACGATTGCAGCAGCACAAGCCAGGAACTGGCGCATTGAACACTCCGGTTTTCAACAAGATCGCAACTGTGGATGATTCTTGGTACGCCAACAAACCAAGGTCAACCCGAAATGCCGTCGCCCCGTTTTCAATTGGCCTGTCCGCCTGCCCTGCATTGTGTTGATCGTCACAACCTCGATTGGTTGCCAGTGGTAGTAAGAAAAGCAGTCGCTTGCCGCGGCACGGTCGTTATGGGAAGTTCGGCAATCAATCCAGCAATGGTTGATCGCCCAAATGTCAGGAAGAAGTTGATGTTTTCGTCCCTGAGCAGGTTACTGTTTGCCATTCGCAAATTGTTGATGCTGATGGCAATCGTCTTTTCGCTGATGCCGCGCGAGGCCTCGGCGGGGTTGGAACCAGGCCCCGGTAATTCGTGGCTGGCGGTCGCCAGTCGGACAAACGCCAGTGACGCCATTGCTCTCGCCCGGCAATATGCCGGCCAGTTTCCCACAGTTGTGGTTTTCCAGTCCTCAAACGGAAATTTCGGCGTCACCCTTGGCTGGATAAACAAGGATGAAGGTCAGGGCCTGTTGCAGTCCTTGATTTCGCAAGGGGCAGTTCCTGCTGATTCCTATTTCACCGCCGGTGCCCGTTTTGTCCGGGCCGTCTGGTCTGCCAACGGGTCACACACTTACAGTGCCCGCGATCTGTACGCCTCGACCAGGATCGGGAATTTCGCTCGAAGTGTCGATCCTGCCCCGCAACCGCCGATCAACGATGCGCCGGTTGTTGCCGAGAAAATGGCCCCGCGCGACGGCTTTGTTTCAGGCGTGGAATCAACAACAGATCAATATCTGGCGCTGCGAAAAGGACCCGGCTCAGGCTTTGAGGAAGTCGCGCGGATGCGTGAAAATACCGGCCTCGTCGTGACCGGCACCAAAGGCGGCTGGTTTGAAGTTCGCCTTTCCAACGGCATGCGTGGCTGGGCATTCGGGAAATATGTTCAGTTTGGCTCGGGCCAACAGGTGGCCAAAGTATCGCCACCCAAGGAAGTTCCGGTCATAGGTCCGCAAAAAGGCGTTGAACCTGCCAAGACAAGCGAGCCGGCAACTGCACCGGATGCGAAAATTGATGAAACCACCAGCCTTGCAGACAAGGAAAATCCGGGCGTCAACACGATTGAGCCGCAAAAACCAATTGCCGACCAGAAGCGCGTGGCCTTGGTGCTGGGCAATTCCGCCTATCAGAATGCCACCGAGCTTCCCAATCCCAAAAACGATGCAGCAGCGATATCCAAAAAACTGGCTGGATTGGGATTTTCAGTCGTTTCAGGACTGGATGGCTCCAAGGTCGACATGGAAAAATCCATTCGCGAGTTTGTAAAACAGCTTGAAGGCGCCGATGTCGCCCTGCTGTTTTACGCCGGCCACGGAATGCAGGTTAATGGCGTCAACTACATGATTCCGGTTGATGCCAAGCTGGAAGAATCGACGGCGCTGGATTTCGAGACGATCAGCATGACAGCCATTCTAAATTTCATGAATGCCGAAGGCCGTATCTCGATCGTGCTTTTGGATGCCTGCCGCGACAATCCATTGGCGCGCAAGTTTTCGCGAAGTTTGGGAAAAAGCCGTTCATCCTTGATCGGACGCGGCCTCGCCCGACCCGATGTTGGAAATGGCGAAGTCCTGATCGGGTTTGCCACTTCCCCGGGCGAAACCGCCGCAGATGGCGAAGGCACAAACTCACCTTTCACCACCGCTTTGATAAAACACATGGATGCCAAGGCGCTTGACATTGAACTGATGATGAAAAGGGTCAAGCGCGACGTCTATGAAGCCACCGAGGAAGAGCAGGAGCCATTTGTTGAATCAGGACTGCGCCAGGAGTTCTTTTTCAATCCGCAGTAAGCGAAATGCCTTTGCCGCTATCTTTGCCCAAAACCTTTGCAAAATAGTCTGTTTCTTCGCCATTCTGGTTCCAGAACAAGGCGGCAACCACTGCACACAGGGTGATGATCAAGGCTGCCAAAGACGAGCGCAAAAGCTCTGGTTTCATCGCGTTGGTCCTTCGCTTCATTGATGATCATTTTCGGGGATTTGTTGCCAGTCTTCAATTGCCCGATTGCCACAGCGACCGATTGACGCCCACGCGTGCCAGTTTCCTTTGCTTCCCCCATTGGCAAACCAGTACGGGGGAAATAGCTTGCAGGCAGCATGAAACAGATCCAGCACCCCTCCGTTGCCATATCCACGTTCCAGCCGGAAACCTGCCTTGCTTGCGGAGCGGTTGCTTGACCGCGCCCCGACGCTTGTCAGTCTTCGGCTCGACCGGTTCCATCGGCGTCAATACGCTTGATGTTGTTCTCCAGCACGGTGGCCGCGAAGCTTTCGAGATTGTGGCGCTGACCGGCGCTGCCAATATCGACATGCTGGCCCGGCAGGCGCGCGAAACCGGCGCAAAGATTGCCGTTACCGCAGATGAAAAACGCTATGGCGATTTGAAGTCCGCGCTTTCGGGCAGCACAGTCGTGGCTGCGGCGGGGCGTACTGGTTTGTTGGAAGCAGCAGCCATGGATGCCGATTGTGCGATGGCAGCCATCGTTGGTACCGCAGGCCTTGAACCCACATTGGCCGCAGCCCGCAACGGCACAAACATCCTGTTGGCCAACAAGGAATGCCTTGTAACCGGCGGCAGCATGTTTGTTGATGCTGTCAGACAGGGCGGTGGCCGGTTGATACCGGTTGACAGCGAGCACAGCGCCATATTCCAAACCCTCGAGACCGACCGCCATGAGGCCGTCGAGCGGATCATCCTGACCGCTTCCGGCGGGCCGTTTCGCACCAAGACCCGCGAGCAAATGGCCGATGTGAACGTGGAAACGGCACGCGCGCACCCCAACTGGTCAATGGGGCTGAAAATATCCATTGGCAGCGCCACCATGTTTAACAAGGCGCTGGAAATGATCGAAGCGATGCATCTTTTCGCCCTGCGCCCCGAGCAAGTGGAAGTAATAGTGCATCCGCAATCGATTGTTCATTCGATGGTTGGCTATTGCGACGGCTCAGTGCTGGCTCAACTGGGCGCGCCCGACATGCGCACCGCAATTGGCTATGCGCTGGGTTGGCCACAACGCAAGGCTCTCAACGTCGAGCGTCTCGATTTTGCAAAGCTGGCGCGCCTCGACTTCGAAGCTCCCGACGAGGAACGCTTCCCTGCCCTGCGGCTGGCACGTATCGCCATGCAGCGCGGCGGCATGCAAAGTGCGGTTCTCAATGCTGCCGAGGAAACCGCTTGCAACGCGTTCATTGGCAGTCGGATCGGCTTTCTGAAGATCGCCGACATAGTCGAAGACGTCATGGACCGCATGGTCGACTTGCCGCCGCCCAATTCAATGCAGGACATCTTTGCCGCGGATGCCGAAGCTCGCCGATTGGCATCAGAACTGGTTTGAGGTCTGCCTTATGCCACCGCTCGTGAAAGAGCGCATTGGCTCCACAGATCGCACAACGCCTCCGTCAGATGCTTGATGTCGGCGTCCGTATGAAGCGGCGAAGGCGTTATTCTCAGGCGTTCCGTCTTGCGCGGCACCGTGGGATAGTTGATCGGCTGAACATAGATGCCATAATTGTCGAGCAGCAGATCGGATATCCATTTGCACTTGGCAGCATTGCCCACCAGCACCGGCACGATATGGCTTGGGTTGGGCATGTGCGGAATGCCCTTGCGGTCGAGGCTCGCCCGAACCTTTGCGACATTGGCCTGATGCTGCCTGCGCTCGTCCTGACTTTCCTTGAGGTGCCGGATGGAAGCAACTGCACCGGCGGCAATGGCTGGTGGCAATGCAGTCGTGAAGATGAAGCCGCTTGAATAAGACCGTACGAAATCACATGTCGCGGCCGAACCGGCAATATAGCCGCCCATGACGCCAAATGCCTTGCCCAGCGTGCCTTCAATAATGGTCAGCCGGTCCATCAGGCCTTCGCGTTCGGCAATGCCGCCGCCGCGTGGACCGTAAAGACCAACGGCATGCACTTCGTCCAGATAGGTCATGGCACCATGTGCATCGGCAACGTCGCAGATTTCCCGCATCGGTGAAATGTCACCATCCATCGAATAGACGCTTTCGAAAGCGACCAGCTTGGGCGCATCCTTGGGCAATGCGGCAAGTTTGCGGTCAAGATCAGCCGGGTCATTGTGCCGGAAAATGTGCTTCTCTGCACGAGAATGACGGATTCCCTCAATCATCGAGGCGTGGTTCTTTTCATCTGAAACAATCACCATGCCCGGAATATTGGCGCCCAACGTGCCCAGCGAAGCCCAGTTGGAAACATACCCGGAGGTGAAGATCAGCGCCGATTCCTTGCCGTGCAGATCGGCAAGTTCGCGCTCAAGAATGACATGGTGGTGGTTGGTTCCGGAAATGTTTCGGGTGCCGCCTGCCCCGGTACCGCTCTGGTCGATGGCCTCGTGCATCGCCGCCATTACATCGCGGTTCTGGCCCATGCCGAGATAGTCATTGGAACACCAGACGGTGACTTGTTGTACCGAACCATCGGCACGGTGTCGCGTCGCCTTCGGAAAGCTGCCGGCATGACGCTCGAGATCTGCAAAAACCCGGTAGCGGCCTTCCTCCCGCAATTCGTCGAGCTTGGCCTGGAAATATGCCTCGAAGCCGTCAATGGCGGGATTTACCTTTGCCTGTGCCTTGCTGTCATCAGGCGCAACAAGCATCGGTTTTCCTGACTGGTTCATGTTCTTCTCCCGATGGATGCGCCATGGATGACTGCAACCCGTCCCTCCCAAGGACATATGCAAAAATTTATATAAATCTGCCACTGCCTGCCGATGTATGCAACCCGGTTTTTGCACCATTGCAATGAGTCAGCTTTGTACACACTGTTTAGCATGCCGGGTTTGATCGGAATCAACGGTGCAAAACGTCACATCAGCACAGGATTGAGCGCACCATGACAACGCCACCAACAGATGCTTCCGCAACGCGGGATACAAGCGGCTGGGCCGGATGGTTGCGCTCGCAAATGCGTTCTTCCCGGATTGAAGACGAGGAACAGGCGCGGCGCAATCCCTGGCTGTCACGCGCACTCGAAGAAGAAAAAATGGAGGGACAGCGTATCGCCACATGGGCGCGCAGCATTGCGCTCGTGATCATTGCCGTGCTGTTGGTTTATGTAAATCCGCGGGTGGAAGTACTCTACTACGAGGCGTTGCTCGCGCTTTTTTTGTTGATCGGCATCGCCCAGTTTCGCGCCGCCCGCGTGGGACAGTCCCGAATCGAACTTGGCCTCATCTTGCTTGATCTTGTTTTGCTGACTGTAACGCTGACCGTTCCAAATCCCTTTGGCACCGGCGAATGGCCGACCGCAATTCAATACCGCTTCGGAGGATTTATTTACTTCTACATATTTCTTGCTTCCGCTGCGCTGGCCTATAGTTGGCGCACAGTTCAAAGCCTTGGCATTTGGGTAGCAATCATCTGGTTGACAGGCGTTTCACTGGTTTACCTGTTTGGTGTCACCTATCCGCAATTGAGCCTGAACGTTGAGGCGGCCCTTGCCGGATATGGCCGGGTTTTCGAAGCCATTGATCCCAACAACATCGACTTGCCGTTGAGGATCCAGGAAGTTGTGGTGTTCATCCTCGCCGCCGCAATCATCGGGATGAAATCCCGCCGGTCCGCCAAATTGCTCATGCGCCAAGCCGATATCGCAGCCGAACGTGCAAACCTGTCCAGATACTTCCCGCCGAACATGGTTGAGGAACTGGCCAGCCGCTCGGATCCGATGGGCGGAACCAGGACACAGCCTGTCGCGGTCCTTTTTGCTGATTTGGTTGGCTTCACCCGGCTGGCTGAAGACAGCACCCCGCAACAGGTGATTGCCTTGTTGCGCCGGTTTCACGCCGAACTGGAGGAGGCTGTTTTCGCAAATGGCGGCACGCTCGACAAATATTTGGGCGATGGCGTGATGGCAACTTTCGGAACACCGCAATCGACACTGGCTGATGCACAAAACGCCATCAAGGCCGCGTTCGACATGCAAGCTGCAATGGACAAACTCAACAAAGAGCGCAGCCTCCAGAACGAAGCGCCGCTGGTGCTTTCAGTTGGAGTGCATTTTGGCGAAGTTACCCTTGGCGACATCGGCACCGACCGGCGAAGGGAGTTTGCCACTTTGGGCGACACCGTAAATGTGGCCGCGCGTCTCGAGGCGGCCAGCCGCGAATTGTCCTGCCGGATCGTGATCAGTGATGCCGTGATGGATTCGGTTGGCGGGGTGGCAGACCGCAATGATTTCCAAAGCCGGATGCGACGCCACAATGCATTGTCGTTGCGGGGGCGGGATGAGCCGGTGGATGTCTGGACCGCCTGATGGCAAAGCATGTGGCAAGTACACATGGCTCCCATGCAAAAAACAATGGGCGCAAAAATTGCTCCTCGCCTATAAGGCTTCCATGCAATCTGGACCAATCAAGGCAGACCCGCAGGAAATAGCGCAAGCAATGGCTGCAGGCGCAAAAAAGCTTGCGCCGCTTTCTTTGCGGATTTTCGTGCTGCTCGTGGCCAGCCTGATGGCACTCAACGCGCTGGCAACTGACATCATGCTGCCAGCCTTTCCCGCCATTGCTGGCGATCTCAAGACCTCCACGATCACGCAGGTCCAGGCCGTCGTGACCAGCTACATGATGGGCTTTGCCCTCAGCCAGTTGTTCATGGGGTTTTTGTCTGACCGCTTTGGTCGGCGACCAATCCTGATCGGCGGTCTCGTCGTTTACACCTTTGCATCGGTTTTGACCGCCGTGGCAGGCGATTTTTCCCTCCTCCTCGCAGCCCGCTTTGTCCAGGGCCTCGGCTCGGGTGCTCCGCGTGTCATTGCCACTGCCACAGTTCGCGACTGTTACAATGGCAGGCAGATGGCGCGGGTCATGTCACTGGCAATGACCATTTTCATGGCGGCGCCCGTCGTGGCTCCGGCAATCGGCCAAATGATCCTTCTGGTTTCCGACTGGCGTTGGGTCATGGGATCAATTGCCATTTACGGCGCGTTCGTTTTGGCAATCAGCCTGCGTTGGTTTCCCGAAACGCTGGCACTTGAAGATCGCCGGCCAATATCCGTTGGCGCAATCGTTGTGGCGCTGAAATCGGTATTGGGTTCTCGCCAAACCGTTGGCTACACCCTCGCTGCCGGGACCTTTTTCGGCGCTTTGTTTGGATTCATAGGACAGGCGCAGCAATTGATGGTGGAAGTTTACGGGCTTGGCGTCTGGTTTCCGCTGGCCTTTGCGGTCATGGCTCTGGCACTTTCGGCTTCCTCTTTTATCAATTCAGCCTTGGTCGAACGGTTTGGCATGCGCTTGCTGTCGCATTGGGCAATCGTGATTTACACTTGCACCACGCTGGCAATGTACGCGCTGTCGCTGAATGGTTTGCTCGGCTTCTGGGCCTTCTCGATCATTCATGCCATCAACATGCTGATCGTGGGTCTGGTCTTCACCAACTTCAATGCTTTGGCCATGGAGCCGCAAGGCCACATTGCCGGTGTCGCTTCCTCGTTTGTCGGATCGGTAACGGTAGGTCTTGGCGCCGGGCTTGGTTATTTAATCGGCGCACAATTCGACGGCACGGCAACTCCGCTGGCTGCGGGCTTTGCCCTTTCTGGCATCAGCACACTGCTGATCGTCGCCTGGGCCGAGCGTGGACGCTTGTTCAAGGGCCGAAAGCCCGTGCGTTGAGAACTACAAACCTTCCATTTGCAGGCTGATATCAACACTTCGCGCCGAGCCATTGGCGTCCAGAACTGTCAGCCGCTGGAAGCCCAGACCTTCCGGCTTCCACACCAGTTGCCGGGTTCGGGAAACCGGGCCGCTCGGCTTGCCGTTTGCCAGCAACCGGAATGGCGGGCGCCCGCCTTGCAGCTTCAAAATGACCGGCGAAACCGTGCCTTGGTTTGGCGCAGACACTTCGAGCGCTGCTCCACTTTGGGGAAATGCGATGTCCAGCACTTCGCCGCGAGCGGAAATCGCTGCTGGCGCCACTTGGCCTGGGGAGAACCGCAACAGCGGATCCGGAAGCTGCGCCTGTTCGATGCGCACCGCGCCTGCTGGTGCCTTGGGCAGCGGCTCATTGCCCATCCCCGCACTGTCAAACGCTGCAAACAGGATCGGCCCGGCAGTTGTTGCGCCGGTGATGCCCGGCACTGCGCCGTTGTCGGCCCGGCCGACCCAAACACCAATGACATGCTTGCCGTCGTAGCCGATGGCCCAGGCATCGCGGTAGCCATAGCTTGTGCCGGTTTTCCAGGCGATGCGCAGCGGACGCGAACCGCTCGGATTGGGAATGCCGGAAAGCATGTCCCCGACATGCCAGCTTGCCACCCGCGAAAGCATCGGCGCGCCACCCAATGGCCCGGCTAGCCGTTCAATCCCGTCACCCAGGGCCAATGGTTCACCATTCCCGGCAGCAAGATTGGCATAGAGCTGCACCAGATCAACCAGCGAAATGCCCGCTCCGCCAAGTCCCAGCGACAGACCCGGCCTTTCGCCTTCCGGTAGCGTCAAGGTCACGCCCGCCCTTTTCAGGCGGAGCACGAAACGAGAAGGGCCAAGCGAATCCAGCAGCCGGATGGCCGGAACATTGAGCGAGCGTTGCAATGCTTCGCGAACCGTCACATCGCCCTGATATGTCATGTCGAAATTGGTTGGCCGATAACCACCGAAATCCTCCGGGCGATCCGAGATGAGCGTTTCCGGGGCGACAAGGCCGTCTTCGATGGCAAGACCGTAGATGAACGGCTTCAGAGTTGATCCCGGTGAGCGCAAGGCGCTCGTCATGTCCACCCAGCCGGACCTGCCATCATCGAGAAATCCTGCCGAACCGACGCGGGCAACAATCTCGCCGGTCTTGATGTCAGCCGCGACAAGTGCCGCGGTAATGCGAGGTCCGTTTCGCAATGCGCCCTCGCCAACCACCGCTTCAAACCTCGCCTGCAAACCTGCATCCAGCGTCGTTTGATGCCGCAGTTTTTTCGGATCGCGGTCCAGTGCCAGTTGCGCCAAATGCGGCGCCAGCGTCGGCATGGCCAGACGCAAGGCAGGAATTGTGTCACGCGCGCTGTCTGCCGCCTCCCCTTCATTGAAAAGCCCGGCACGCTGCATCCGTTCAATCACCCGGCTGCGCGCCAGTCTTGCATTCTCCCGGTGCCGGTCTGGCCTTCGTGCTTCTGGCGATTGCGGCAAGGCCACCAGCAACGCCGATTGCGACAAGGTCAGCTTGCGTGGCTCACGACCGAACCATGCCAGCGAAGCCGAACGCACGCCCTCAAGGTTTCCGCCATAGGGTGCCAACGTCAGGTACAACTCGAGAATTTCGCGCTTCGACAAACGCCGCTCGATCTGCAATGCGCGCAGCGTCTGCCGCGCCTTGGCAAGCAGCGAGCGTTCCTCGCGCGGCTCCACCAGCCTTGCCACCTGCATGGTAATTGTCGAACCGCCTGAGACAATGCGACCGTGTTGCAACAATTGCCCGACCGAGCGCGCCATCGCCAACGGATCGACGCCATGGTGGGCGTAAAACCGCTTGTCCTCATAGGCGATCAGCATGGCAACGAACTGGGGATCAACCCGATCAAGATCAGCTTTCAGTCGCCACCGGCCTTGCCCATTGGCAAAAATGCGCAGTGGCTCACCATGGCGGTCCACCACTTCGCGTGAATAGTCCTGCGCCAAATCCAGCGGCGGCGGAAAGGCGTGGTCCAATCGGTCAAGGCCGAAAAGTCCGAGGCCAAAGGCGACGGCAAGCGCCGCTGCCAACGCAGCAGCGCGTTGACGCAAGCGCTGCCAGCCTTTTGTGTCGCCAGCTTCGCTCACTGGGCTGCTTTCACCTGCATGAAGCCGGAGGCTGTGCGGGCCGAAAGTTCCGGCCGGTACATGTCTTCAACCGTAGCAGCGGGCAGCGCATATTCGCCAGGTGTGACCACCCGCACAACATAGGCAACCGAGAAGCTGCGCTCGTCGTCACCGCTGCGGTTGAGCGCAGCAACGAACCGGTCAGCCCGGAACTCGCTGTGCGCTACCTCCAGCTCACCCAGCCACGAAAACGCCTCCAGTTCCGCACTTTGCACCAGCTGTGGATTGTCAATTTCCAACCCGCCCGGAAGCAAATCGGTGACCAGCACGCGGGATGACTCGGTCTGTGTTTCCTCAACCGTCAGGACGACCACATAACGCTCGTTCTGGACTGCCTGGGTGATGTCGGCGATTTCCCCATCCAGCGTGTAATATTCACGCGTTATGTTGAACCCATCGCCGCCTGCCGCCAACGGCTCCAGCGGAGACGCCAGCGTGGTGACAACTGCCGTGAGTGCCTCACTGTTCGGATTGCCGATGGTCACAGGTGTGGACAGCGCATCCTCGCCCGAGAGCGTCATCGCCAACGCGCCTTTGCGCGCCTCTCCATTGACGGTGAGATTGAGCTGCGCGTTCATTTCCTGCGCCGCCCGGGCTGCCAACAACATCCAGGCCTGTTCTTGCGTGGAAGTGTATTTGCGCGAGCCAAGTTCACGAACCATGAAGTCCATCATGGCCGGGATTTGCTGCGGCACCGGTCTTGTCTCCGAGGCCAATGCCAGCATGGCTGCCCCGTCACGCAGCTTCGAGCCATAGTCATAGCCCGATGACGTGTGCGGCGAACCGGACGCCAGTTCCAGCGCCGAGCGGTAAATGCGCTCGGACCGTTCCACTTCGTTGTACAGCGACAGTGCCGCGGCAATGTGTGCACGGGCGAGCGGCGACACAAACTCCTCCAGCTTGGTGTCGGCGTAGTAGCGAAGGTCTGCCGCCGAAGCCATGCGGTTGCGCGCAAGCACATACAGCGAGTAGGCGATCGCATTGCCTTCCGCCGAGATGTCATCATTGTAGCCGAGCTTGTTTTGCAGGTTGGACACTGCCAAACGCATCGCCTGCTCCGGCACTGCGTACCCCTTTTCGCGAGCCCTTGTCAGGAAGTCGGTGACATACGCATCCAGCCACATGTCGCGGTCATCCGGGCCCCAAAGGCCGAACGAGCCACTGCCTGTCTGATAGGAAAGCACCCGCCGGATAGCACCGTCGATACGCTCCTTGAGATCGGGCGTTGCCAGCAATTCCTTTGGCGCATCCAGGTCCGAAAGATACAGCAGCGGCAAGGCGCGGCTGGTGGTCTGCTCCGCGCAGCCATACGGATAGCGGTCAAGCTGGGTCAGCAGCGAAGCCACGTTGAAGCCGGGCGTGCGGGAAAGATTGACACTGACCTGCGCGCCTTCGCGCCAGGATTGCGCCAATAATTCGCTGTTGATTTCCAGTGAACCATTGGCGGCCACCGGAATTTCCATCCGGCTGGTAACCGGCAACGTTCCCGGGCGTATGGTCACAAGCTGGGTTCGCGATGTCAGCACGGTGTCGCCATTGGTGGCGGTGATGGTCAACTGGCCAATGCCCGGTTCGCTCGCCGACAACGGCAGCGCAAGTGTCTGGCGTTCACCCTTTGCCAGGGTGACCGACGGTGCAAAAATGCTCGTCTCCAACCCGCCGGAAGTGGCAAATGCCAACTGGTATTCACCCTCTGGCCCGTCGGTATTGGCGATCTCGAACACTGCCTCCACCTTGTCGCCCGGTGCCAGAACCTTGGGCAGACTGGCGGTCAAAACAACAGGATCGCGAATGATTACATCGCCTGTGGCCGAACCAACGGACGATTTGCTCCAGCCAACCGCCATTACCCTTGCCGTACCGTTGAATTCCGGCAGGTCAAACTCGATGACTGCCTTGCCTTGCGCATCCACTTTGACGATGCCGGAAAACAGCGAAAGCAGCTTTTCTTCCTTCGGGCTGCCTTCTGCCGATAGCGCTGGCCCGTCACCGCCGGTCCGCACATTGCCGAAATTGCCAAGCGAGCCGTCGATCAGGTTTCCATAGATGTCGCGGATTTCAAGGCCAAGCTGGCGCTGGCCAAAATACCAGCCAACCGGGTCCGGTGTCTTGAACCGGGTGAGGTTGAGAATGCCGAGATCGACCGCCGCGACGGTTACAAAAGCTTCTTCCCCGGCAGCAATTCCTGTCAGCATGACGGGAATTTGCAGACGTTCACCGGGCCGGGTCTTTTCCGGCAATTCAAGCGAAACTTTCAATTCACGGCTTTCCGGCGAAACCTGCAACCAACTTGTGCCAACAGCACGCATCGGCATGCGGCTTTCCTGCGCCGAACCCGGCCTGAACAACGTCGCGGTTACATAGGCACCGGCACCCCATTCCGCCTTGACCGGAATTTCGACTTCGCTTGCACCTTCCGGAACCGAAACCTCGATGGTTTGCAGCAGCCTGTCGGCACCGATTGCTACCTGCAACTCACCGGCAAATCTTGGCGATATGCGCAGTTTCGCTGTCTCGCCCGGAGCATACTTCTCGCGATCAAGCGCGATCTGCAAAGCATCAGGCGTTTCAGACGATTGCTGCGCCACGTAGTACCCGGCTTCGAAATCATGGCTCGTGGCCGGTCCGGTGTCATCCGCCGAAACCACTTCGAAGCGGTATTCGCCCCAGGTCACCGGCACCGAAACAGCCGCTGGATCGCCGGTCGAAACGTCGACCGTGCCGGTTTGCTGCGGTACCGAAACCTGGCTTGATTCATACCGCCAATATGAGCCGTCCCGATACCATTGGTAGTTCTGCTCCAGCCGGTACAATGTCCATTTCAAGCCCTTGGCGTCCGCCCTGGTGCCGGACGGATCAAGCGAGACAATGCGGAAAGTCGCATCGGAGTTTTCCGCGACGCTGCCTTCGCCAAAATTAGGTTTGATGCCGATCATTGCAGCGTCGGGCGCGACCGGCAGCGACAACTTGCGTTCCACTGCACGGCCGCCATCTTCGCGCATTCGCACAGCCAGTTCAGCGACAAGGGGCCGTGTCGAAACAGGCAACGCGCCAAGCGAGGCCTCGAAGCTGGCTTTGCCGTCGTCGCTGGTGCGCGGCAGATCTGCCAAGGGTCGGCTTTCCGAGCCATTGTCTTCCTCTTCCGCCAAGCCGAAGAAGTAGCCAGGTGCGCTCTCGAGGGTGCGGGCAGTCTTCAGGCGGATTTCGCCTTCCAGCGCCAGATTGTTGGCTGGCGCGCCATAAAGGAATCGTCCGTCGACATTGATGGTTGCCGGTGCATCTTCAGTGATGATCTTGGCAGTGCTGGAAAGATCAAACTCGATGCGGTCGGGCGAAAAATCTTCGACAAGAAACAGCTTTTCGGCGACCGGCGCAGCATCCGGATCCGTCAAAACCAAAAGTTTCCAAACGCCGCGCATTCCGTTGGAAGGAAGCACGAAGTCCGCCAGATGGCCGCCGGCCTGTGGGCTGGAAGACACCATTCGTGATGCCTCCACGCCGTCCGGACGTTCAAAAACGATGGTCAGCGGCAGGCCATCGACTGACGTCGATGTGTCGTCGCGTGCCAACGCCATTGCATGCACGGTTTCACCGAGGCGATAAATACCGCGATCAGTATAAGTAAAAATGTCCACTGGTCCTGGCGCTTCCCGACCGGTCACGCCACGGTCAGAAAGGTCAAATCCGGCGCGGGACAAATCGAGGAATACATAATCTTCGCCTTTGGCACCGGCTTTCCTGGCGGTGATGGCTGCAGGCGCTTGCCCCGCTGATCCGCGCAGCAACCCGGCCTCAAACCGCGCAACCCCGACAGCATCGGTGGTCGCTTTGCCAAGCACTTCATTGTTGCGGGCAACCAGTGTCAGCTCCACCCCGTCCATCGGTTTTGCTGTATCGAGCGACCGGGTGAACACGGCCAAACCGTCAGTTCCCTGAAAGGTGGAAAGGCCGATGTCCGACACAAGAAACCACTGCGTTGCACGCGGCTCCCAACTGTCGCTTTCCGCACCCTCGACCGTGGCGGTCAGCACGTAGATGCCCGGTTCGCGGTTCGGCAACACCTTGTCGAGTGGCAGGCTGGTGGCCGTCTCACGGTTCAACTGCCGTTCAAGTTCCAGTTTGCCTTTCCATGCCGGGCTGCCGAGTTCGTCACGCACTTGTTCAACGCTGTAGCCTTCAAGCTGCTTGAGAAATTTGGACTGCGACAACAGCGATGCAATCGAGCGGTCGCCAACGCGGTAAAGTTCAAGATTGGCAATGTCTGCGTTGATGCCGATGAGTGGAATGCCCTGCCGCGCAGCGCCGGGAAGCACGAAGTTTTCGCCGGTAAAGCGCACGGCCGGTGTCCTGTCGCGCACATAGGCGTTGATGACCACAGGCTCTTCCAGCGCCTCAGCGACACTGGATGGCAAGCCCGATCTTACCGAAATCTGGTAGCTTTTGCCGTGTTCGAGACCCTCGGCGCAAATCCGGCTTTTCTCGACTTCAATTGCACCTGCCTTGCCGTCAATGGTGACATAGCTCGAGTAGTCCACGCCGCTTTTGACGAGTTCCTCCGAGAAATCAATGCACGCACGCGGGCTGGTGTTGTCGGCCTCTATGCTGTTGCCGGTCACGCGAAATCCGCGCGTCTTGCGCAGTTCACGAAAGGCATAGGAGACCGCTGGCGCATCCTGCAGTTCAAGGCTTTTCTTATAGGCGCTGAGCGCCGGGCGGTAGTCCGAACGCAATTCCAGCGCCTTTGCCAGTTCGGCAAGCGCGGCAGCGCGCTTGGAGGCGGTTCGCGTCAGCAAATAGGCATTGATTGCGCCGCTGATCGCATGGTCGCGCATGCGATAGCTGCCTTCGGCATCCGAGCGGCCATATTCCATTGCCAGACGAACGAACTCATTCCAGTTGTCGAGATTTTGCGCATCAGAGCCGAGTGCCTGGCCTGCAAGTAGCTCGGAATCCTCAAGGCTGCGGGTGATCAATGCGGTGCGCAACGAAGCCATCAACTCGGCGGTTGGTGCCAGGTCATCGCCTTCACCGGCTTTGGTCGCCCGGCGCAGGAAAAGCCTTGCCTCGTCGGCAGCACCCCGCGGCAGGAAGTCCAGCGCGGGCGGCGCGCCTAGATCAGCCTCTTTCACGGTCTCAACCAGTTTGCCGGCAATCGCTCCGTTGAAAGTGGTGGCCTCACGGAAATCGCTCTTGAGAAAGCACCACTTGACTTTGGTGTTGTACGTGAAGGCCTTACACTGCGCGTCGTCTATGCAGGCCTGCTGGCACTGCTCCAGTGAAATGTCCTTTTCCGCCCGCAGGTCAAATCCGGGATAGTCGGTGTTTTCGGTGATCGTCACCTCAACATCGCGCGGCGCTGTTTGTGAAAATGATTGGGTCGAAAAAAGCGCGGCGGCAAATGCCAGCACGACACCGAACGAGGACCGCATGAAAGCCTCCCTTTTGGAAACGAAATTGCCTGCCCCTGTTCGACACCCCTGCCCCTAGGGTATCGAATGGTCAGACACTAGGCTTTGATTGTGTCAATTGGGAAGCAGGATTCTGCGGCTGCAAAAATAATCTGCAATTGTGCTGTCGCTCGCCAGCATCAACATGTTAGCCCTTTGGCCAGGCAAGTCAGGTTGACCCATGCAAGAAGACAGTCGCAGCCTTGAAACCAATCCAGTTACCGGCATCCTGCTCAAGGTGGCTTCAGTTGTCGTTTTTACTGCAATGGCATCCCTCATCAAGGCAGCCGCCGGTGACGTGCCACCTGGGGAAACGGTATTCTTCCGGTCGTTTTTCGCGATTCCGCTGATTGTCGCCTGGTTGGCCATGCGGCGGGAACTGCGGACCGGCATCGTGACCAGCAATCCGCTGGGTCATTTTTGGCGCGGACTTGCCGGAACCCTGGCCATGGGGTTCGGGTTCACCGCACTTGGTCTGCTGCCGTTTCCCGAAGCTGTGGCAATCGGCTATGCCGCGCCCCTGATCGCCACCATTTTGGCTGCGATGTTTCTGGGCGAACAAATCCGGGCATTTCGGCTGACGGCTGTGGCTGTCGGCTTGGCAGGGGTGATAATCGTCCTGTATCCAAACCTGTCGTTCCTGCGCTCGCCAAACGTGCCGCCGGAACTGACCATCGGCGCTTTCGTTGCGCTTTTGGGTGCCGTTTTTACCGCCCTTGCGCAGGTGTTCGTGCGCAAACTGGTGAACACGGAACGCACGCCCGCCATCGTTTTCTGGTTTTCCGTGACCTCGGCCAGTCTTTCCTTGCTGACCCTGCCTTTCGGCTGGGTTGTACCAAGCCCGCAAAATGCGGCAATACTGGTGATTTCCGGATTACTTGGTGGTTTGGGACAGATCCTGCTGACCGAAAGTTACCGACATGCCGAGACTGCCGTGATTGCCTCTTTCGAGTATTCTTCGATGTTGCTGGCACTGGCAGTGGGCTATTTCATTTTTGGAGAACTGCCGACCTGGACCATGCTTTGGGGCGCTGGCCTGATCGTGGCTGCCGGGTTGTTCATCGTTTACCGCGAGCGCAAGCTGGGGATCGAGCGGGCACAGGCCCGAAAGGTCATGACGCCACAAGGCTGACCATTATTCAAATATGATGGCCGGGCCTTCGCTTTTGCTGGCTGCCACGCCGGCCCAGACCTTGTGGGCAATGTCGCGGTAAATCCTGGCATTTGCCCCGTCTGGGTCTGAAACCACGATGGGCAACCCACTGTCGGATGTCTCTCGAATGACCATTTCCAGCGGAACCTCGCCCAGAAACGGCACGCCCAGGCGAAGTGCCTCTGCCTTTGCGCCGCCGTGGCCGAAAATATCATAGCGCTTTCCAGTATCCGGCGCGATGAAATAGCTCATGTTTTCGACGATGCCGAGAACCGGCACTTCAACCCGGCGGAACATGTTGAGCCCCTTTCGGGCATCAATCAGCGCCAGGTCCTGCGGGGTTGACACGATAACGGCACCAGCCAGCGGCACCTGTTGCGCCATGGTCAATTGGGCATCGCCCGTGCCTGGGGGCATGTCGACGATCAGTACGTCCAACTGGCCCCAATCAACTTCTCGCAGCATTTGCGTCAGCGCCGACATCACCATCGGCCCACGCCAGATCATCGGCGTGTCTTCCTCAACCAGAAAACCCATCGACATCACAGGCATGCCGAAACCGTCCATCGGCTTCATGCGGCGGCCTTCACCCTGCTGCGGCTTGCCGGAAATGCCCAGCAATTTGGGCATGGAGGGGCCATAGATGTCAGCGTCCAGAACACCGACCTTCAGGCCGTTTGCTTTCAAGGCGAGCGCCAGATTGACCGCCGTGGTGGATTTCCCGACGCCGCCCTTGCCGGAGGCAACCGCAACAATCGCCCCGATCCCGGGAACGCCGGTCCGGGCAGGGATTGCGCCCTTGCCCTGCGCCGGTATTGCTGCGTGCGAATGCCCGGCATGTGAATGACCCTGGGGCCTTGCTGCCGGCGCCGGACGCGCCTGCGAGGCCGATTTTGCTGCGGTAAGCGTTACCACCGCCTTTGTCACGCCGGTCATCGCTGCCACGGCTTTCTCGGCTGCGAGCCGCATGGGCTCCAATTCCTGCGCCTTGTCTGAAGGTACGGTGATGGAGAAGTAGACCTTGCCGTCGGCTGAAAAGATCTCCGAGACGAGGCCCAAATCAACAATGTTGCCTTCCCCGCCAGGACCGCGAACAGTTTTCAAGGTGGCTAGAATCGCACTGTTTTCCATGGTCACCTTCATGTTCTCGCGGCCATCTGCCGCCAGATTCCGCGCCAGATCGACATTTGGCGCGCTTTTGCGGTTTAACAACCATGCAAACAGTCCGCCGATTTTACCCGACAATGGCAGCCTCGGTGGCGGCACGCAAATCCGCATCACTCACGCCGTCTGCCAGTTCAACGATTTTCAGCCCGCCCGGCACAACATCCATGACACCCAGATTGGAGATGATCCGGTGAACCACCGACTTGCCGGTCAGCGGCAGCGTGCATTCCTTCAGCACCTTGGATTCGCCGTGTTTTGACGTGTGGTCCATGACGACAACGACGCGCTTGACGCCAGCGACAAGATCCATTGCGCCGCCCATGCCCTTTACCAGTTTGCCGGGGATCATCCAGTTTGCCAGATCACCCTCTTGCGAAACTTCCATGGCACCCAGAATCGCCATGGCAATCTTGCCGCCACGGATCATGGCAAACGATTGTGCGCTGTCGAAAAAGGCTGAATGCGGCAATTCGGTAATAGTCTGCTTGCCGGCATTGATGAGGTCGGCGTCTTCTTCGCCTTCATACGGGAACGGCCCCATGCCAAGCATGCCGTTTTCCGATTGAAGGGTCACGTTGACGCCTTCCGGGATGTAGTTCGCCACCAGCGTCGGAATTCCGATGCCAAGGTTCACATACATTCCGTCTTTGAGTTCCAGGGCTGCGCGGGCAGCCATTTGGTTGCGATCCCATGCCATCTGTCGTTCTCCCTATGCCCGCTTGCGAACGGTGCGCTGTTCGATGCGCTTCTCGTGCTCGCCCTGGATGATCCGGTGCACATAAATGCCCGGCAAATGGATATGGTCCGGATCAAGGCTGCCGACCGGCACAATCTCTTCCACTTCGACCACACAGACCTTGCCACAAGTGGCTGCCGGTGGATTGAAATTGCGCGCAGTCTTGCGGAAAACGAGATTGCCGGTTGCGTCTGCTTTCCATGCCTTGACGATCGAGAGGTCGGCAACAATGCCGCGCTCCATGATGTAGGTCTGACCGTCGAAATCCTTGTGATCCTTGCCTTCGGCGATAACAGTGCCAACGCCGGTCTTGGTGTAAAAACCGGGAATGCCTGCACCTCCCGCCCGCATGCGCTCAGCCAAGGTGCCCTGCGGGTTGAATTCCAGTTCAAGCTCGCCGGAAAGATATTGCCGCATGAATTCGGCGTTCTCGCCAACATAAGACGAGATCATCTTCTTCACTTGCCGGGTTTCCAGCAGCACACCCAGGCCGAAACCGTCCACCCCGGCATTGTTGGAGGCGACCGTCAGATTTTTGGTGCCAGCATCTCGGATGGCGGCAATCAACAGCTCTGGGATGCCACACAGGCCAAATCCACCCGATGCAATGAACATCCCGTCAAACAGCAGCCCGTCGAGCGCTTCCTTTGCGGAACCGAAGACTTTTTTCATGGTGCAGAAAACCTTGTTGCCAAAACCGAACGCCAAAGCCCAAGACCTGGCTCCCAGGTTCATTATCAACTCAACCCTTTCACGGGAAGCCGGTTTTGTGCTGCGCTGCACATAAATTCAGGAAGGATTTGGTGGGCCCGGAGGGACTCGAACCCCCAACCAAGCGGTTATGAGCCGCCGGCTCTGACCATTGAGCTACAGGCCCGCCAGACTGCGCAAACATGGTTCAGGCAGAAAGTGACGAATAAACGCTTTGCAAGGCAGCGGCAAGGCGCTCATGAAGCCGGTTTTGCCGCAATGCGCGCAAAATTGACCTGTATTGGACGGCAGCCGTTCCACTGCGGCCAACGGAGGGTAAAATGTTTCGCAGCTTGATCACCGCTACTGCTATATCGGCCATGGTGTTTGCCGCATCAGCCACAGTGCCTGCCGCCAGCTTTGGTTCATTTGCATCCGCACAGGAGAAAACCATGGGCGAGCGCCCCCATCCGGTCATCAGGGTCACCGGCGAAGGTTCGGCCCGGCTTGCCCCGGATTTGGCCATCGTCACGCTCGGCATCCTTCGCGAAGGACCGACCGCAAAAGAAGCACTGGACCTGCACAAACAGGCTGCCGGTGACGTGACCGCTGCAATGAAGGAAATGGGCATTGAACCGCGCGACTTGCAGACGGCCAATTTCTCGATCCAGCCGCGCTATTTCTACCCCACGCCAAAGTCGAACGGCGAGCAGGAGCCACCGAAAATCGTTGGCTACACGGTTACAAGCCAGTTGCTGGTGCGCATCCGCGATATCGCGGCTACTGGCGTTGTGCTCGACAAGGCGGTGACGCTGGGCATGAACAATGATGGCAGCATTGAATTCACCAATGACAACCCTGCAGAGGCAATCGCCAAGGCCCGCGCCGATGCCATGAAGGATGCCATGGCCCGGGCAAGGACCCTGACCGACGCAGCAGGCGTAAAACTTGGGGCGGTGCTGGAAATTTCCGAAAACACCAGCCGCCCGCAAGCCATGCCCATCACCCGCGGCAAAATGATGCTGGAAGCGTCAGCCGACGCTGTTCCGGTCGAGGCAGGCGAAAATACTTACTCGGTAAACGTTCAGGCGGTATTTGAAATCGTTCAATGAAAGGCTGAGAAGCCAGCCGGCCCTCATCGGGCCGGCTGTTGTGTGCGGCTTTCTTCAAGCCGCGCTGCGCGACGCCGTCAAAGACCGCGCGAACCGATGATCCGGCAATGGCGGCTGGACCGGTCAAAAACCAGCAAGGCACGGTTTCCATAAGCGCGCCCGGTAACCACGATTTCCCACGGCGTGACGCGTTCGACACCCGCACGGCGCAGGCCGTGGTAGCGCGCCTTCTCAACCGCTTCATGCGGCTGGCATCCGCGGTCACGCCGGTGTCCGCCCGGGCGGTGGTCTCCATTGTAGCCTCCATGGCCACCGCCGGAATAAATCGAACCGCTGCCATGGTTGTAGCCACCAGCTGCTGCCGGCACTGTTGCAACCACACCAATGGCACTTGCAAGAATAATGGCTATGAAGCCTGAATGGGTCAGGTTTTTCATGGTTGAACTCCCGTTCTTTGCCGACCGGCTTTTTGCTTTCGGCTGGATACGGGAGCAACAATGGCCCGTTCTGCTTGAACGCAGCCATAACCGGTCGTTCACCTGTCATTCATTGTGAATGAGCGTTTTGATTTCTGCCCGGAAGAAGCAGGTGCGCCATCCGGCGGGTCAAAGGCCCGTCGACAAAGCGATGAACCAGATGGCCGGTGGCAAAGCTGACAACCAGGGCAACAGCCAGATAGCCCGCCATGAAAATCCATGGCTTGAGCAATTCGGAAAGCCCGGATTTGCCAGCCACAAGGGCCAGTGCGCCGAGCACGAACGGGTGGGTAAGATAGGTTGAGTAGGATGCATCGCCAGCTCCCACAACAAACCGGTTTCCTTTTTGCCCGTCCAGACCCGATCCCATCGTGGCAGCAGCAACCAGAAGCAATGCCGGAAAACCGAAATAAATGTGCCGGGCCCTTTCAATCGAGTCATCGAATGCCGGCACACTGAACAGGACAAGGGTTCCGGCCATCACCAGTGCCATGGCTGCCCAAACCGGAAAGCGAACACCCCGCATGTAAAGTGCGCCGAGCACCATGCCTGCCGCAAATTCAAGAATGATCGGCTGCGAAAGAAACCCGAACCAACCCGGCAAGCCCGGCATCAACCTGCCGATGAGCCAAATCGCAACCAACGCGGCAACGACTGTCGGGATCGCGATCCGGCGCGGGAGAAACAAGCCGACCGCGAAAATTGTGTAAAAGAACATTTCGTAATTGAGCGACCATCCAAGGCCGAGCACTGGCCGGAACATGCTGTCTGACATTCGGGCGTATGGCACGAACAAATAGGAAGCAAGCCATTGCAGCGGATCGCCGGTCGCCGTGTCAACGCTGCCCGGCAGCAACACCACCACTGCGATCATCAATGTCGTCATGATCCAGTACAGCGGAACAATGCGGACAATTCGCCGCAAGGCAAAATTGGCTGCCGCCCCGGAGTTCCCGAATAAATTGTAAGACACAAAGACCATGATGAATCCGGAGATGACAAAAAACAGGTCAACGCCGAAATCGCCGGGAAACGCTTTTTCCTGAAAACTGGCAATCTTTCCGGATAGCAGTTGCGCAAGTTCATGAAAGCTGTGGCTAAGCACGACCGCAGTGACTGCGACTGCCCGCAGCACCTGTATCGTGTCCAGTTTTGCCTTGCTGCCTGTCATTTCACACCAAATTCCCTGGTAACGGGGTTTGAAGTCCCGCTTCGGGACACAAACTCTCTTGCCCCGTAGTTTGTCCTCAAACAAGCATGAAGGGTGCCTGAATCGGTTTTCTGACAGCCAAAACCCGTTGATTTTGGTCAATGCAGCCATTTTCAGGTTTGATATGGTTTACTTTACGTTAATTCGGGCTTTCAAGTGGCAAACGAGGGAGAATAACATGGCCTTTCCAACCGGCGCATCGCCGTTGAATTTGATTGAGGCTGTTGCCCTTGATACCGAAACCACGGGCCTTGACCCGCAATCGGCAAGGATCGTCCAGTTTGGTACAATCCATGTCTCGAAAGGAAAAACGGTTGATACCAGTGCGCTTGAACAAGTAATCAATCCTGGTGTGCCGATCCCGCCTGCATCCAGTGCAATTCATGGCATCTTTGACAAGGATGCTGCGGCCGCCCCCACGCTGCCAAAGGCGTGGAAGTCACTCATTGATGCAATGGGGAGCCGACTGGTGATAGGACACTCCATCGGCTTTGACATTGCAGTTCTCGAGGCAGAGGCAAAGCGCCACTCCCTGCCGTTCAAGCGGCCACGCACCCTTTGTGTTCGCATGCTTGCCGTGCTGGTTGCTCCCTCGCTGGCCGATCATTCGCTTGATGCGCTGGCCGGGTGGCTGGGATTGAAGGTGGAACACCGCCACACCGCGCTTGGCGATTCGCAGGCAGCGGCCGGAATTTTTCTGGCCCTTTTGCCAAAACTGCGCGAGCGTGGCATTCAGACCCTGGCCGAGGCGGAACGGGCGGCATCGAAAATCGGACCGCAATTTGCCGGACAGGAAAGCGCGGGCTGGGTGATGCCCGTGCAGGGCCAGATATCTTCCCGCAATCCGGTCCTCAACATAGATTCGCTCGCCTATCGCCACACCATTGGCGAAGTGATGGCCGCACCGGTCATGGTGGTCTCAAACGAAACCACACTTAAACAGGCAATGGACCTGATGGTGAAACATGCCATTTCTTCGGTTTTCGTGGCTGACGATCCGTTGCCCGGCCAAAAAATCGATGCGTACGGCATTTTGACAGAGCGCGACCTGATGCGCAAAATTTCGGCACATGGTGCAGACGCTTTTGCTTTCAGTGCAGGGAGTGCTGCTTCCCGACCCCTGCAAACAATTCGCGAAAATGCGTTCGTGTATCGCGCTGTCGGGCGTATGGCGCGATTGAAATACCGCCACCTTGCCGTCCGCAACGAGGAGGGTAGTCTGACGGGCATCGTCTCGGCCCGCGATTTGCTCAAGGTCCGGGCAGGACCGGCAATGGTTTTGGACGACGGTATTGAAGTCGCCTCCAATGCAGGGGAGCTTGGCAAGGCATGGGCAATGCTGCCCACGGCAGTCAACTCACTGATGGCACACGACAGCGATGCGCGCACGGTTTGCCGTATTGTCAGCGAGGAGATTCGTTCCATGACCCGGCGCGCTGCGGTTCTGGCGCAGGCGGAAATGCAGAATGACGGGCTTGGCGGGCCGCCATGTCCGTACTCGGTACTCGTTTTGGGATCAGGCGGGCGCGGCGAAAGCATGCTTGTCCCCGATCAGGACAACGCAATTGTCTTTGCCGAAGGCGAACCCGATGGTTCGCAGGACAAATGGTTTGCAGAGATGGCAGCCCGCTTTTCCCAGATTCTGGATCGTGCCGGCATACCGCTTTGCAAGGGCGGCGTCATGGCGCGCAATGCACAATGGCGCGGGTCACTGGCAACCTGGAAAGGACGGATAACCGACTGGATAGGCCAGTCGAGCCCGCAGGATCTGCTCAACGTCGACATCTTCTATGACGCGATGCCGGTTCACGGTGATCTTTCATTGGGCAACGACCTTTTCATATACGCTTATGATGCTGGCAGCCAAAACACCGGGTTCGCAAAATTGCTTGGCGAAAGTGCTTTTTCCGTTCCAAATCCGGTGACGATGTTTGGTGGCTTTCGGGCGGAAGGAAACCGGCTCGACCTCAAAAAATACATCTTGTTTCCCATTTCATCTGCTGCGCGCACCCTGGCAATCCGCCACAACCTGCAAATCCGCTCAACCAGGGAGCGTCTTGAAACGGTTCGGGACATGGGCATGGGGTCCGAGCGAGACTTCAATGCCTTGATCGACGCCCACAGGCTGGGGCTTCAGCTTGTGCTCGCGCAGCAGGCTCAGGCCGTGGAAGACGGCTTGAAACCGGACAATGACATCGATCTGGCCTCGCTCAACCGGGCGCAAAAATCAGATCTCAAAGAGGCGTTTGGCAAGATCCAGGTCATACCTGAAATGCTGCGGGACCTGATGTTTGCAACGGCTTGATCAACCGGTGCCAAGGGTCAAGACTCAAGGTTTGATCAATCGCAACCGCGTCGCCTCGTAAACAGCTTGGGCAATGGTTGTGCAGCCAAGTTTGGTGCGCGCAGACTTGAGATAGTCACGCACGGTGAATTCGGAAATTTTCAGGATGTCCGCAATTGAAGCGCCATCCTTGCCTTGCGCCGTCCAGTTGAGGCATTCGACTTCGCGGCGGCTCAAGGCAGGAATTGAGGCACTGACGCCAATGGCTGCAAGTGCCTTGCTGTGAAGAATCAGCGCGATATCGCCAAGGTGCTTTTCCTTGCCTTTGATTGTGGCCTTGAAATTTGCCTCTTCGTCGAGTTTGTTGACCGTGAACATGGCCCGCCTTCCACCGCGATTGGCGATGGGCACGGTAAAGCCACAGTTTCCAACGCCAAATTTTGATGCGTCCTCAAAGAAGGCCTTGGTTGCATCGTCACTGCGCTCGATCTCCGACCAGAAGAACGATTTGCCGCCACCCAACCCCCTCGCCAGTACCGGATCGAAGGTAAGGTAGTTTCGGGCGATATACTGCATGATCCAGGCAGGACTGTAGGTTGTTTGCACGTAGGGGATTTCGAGACCCGGGCTGGCGGTGGGCGCAAGGTGATAAACGGCATGCCCCATGTCGAGCACCTGACAAATCGCGTTCAGCGATCTGACAAAATCGGGTTCCGCGGCGATCCCGATCTTGAGTGTTTCGAGGTCTGCTGCCTCTTTTTCGTTCATTTTTCACTTTTGCGACTGGGTGTCCAGTCCCGTAACTCTCCCAAACGGAGTTACCAAAAGAGACCCTGCATGCGCCACAGACGCATGCTGATGACAGCCAGTCCCAAACCTTCCACCAGTCCGACAATTAGTATGCAGGAAAAAAGCACCAAAAAGCAAGGTGAACCGGCCTGGGCCCGCGAAAGACTTGGCAGCAGACAAACGGACGGTTGAGCATTGTTTGCGGTCGCCCGGCTTGCCAGACAGTTTTCCACCACCTGTGGACAAACAGGATTTGGCCAAGCGGCACGCGAACCCATATAGAGAAGTGGATCAACCGGTTTTTCCGCCATGCGCTTTGCGCCCGCTTTCCTTGATGAAATTCGCAACCGCATTCCGATTTCGGAAGTCGTGGGACAACGCGTTTCGTGGGACAAACGCAAGACCAATGCTGCGCGCGGGGACTACTGGGCATGTTGCCCGTTCCACGGGGAAAAATCCCCCAGCTTTCATGCCGAAAACCGGAAAGGCCGCTACCATTGCTTTGGCTGTGGCGTGTCTGGCGACCATTTTCGTTTTCTGGTCGAGTTGGATGGCTTTTCTTTTCCCGAAGCGGTCGAAAAACTGGCTGCGCAGGCTGGTGTGCCGATGCCGGTTTACAGCCCGGAAGAGCAACGCCGCGAAAAACAGCGGGCAAGCCTGCACGATGTCATGGAAATGGCAACGCTCTGGTTTGAGGAGCAATTGCAGTCGGCAGCCGGGGCAAAGGCAAGGGCCTATCTGCGGGAACGCGGTCTGTCTGCAAAGACCCAACAGGTGTTCCGGCTTGGTTTTGCTCCCGACAGCCGCAACGGCCTGAAGGAACATCTGGCTTCGCGGGGAGTTACACCCGAACAAATGCAGGCTGGTGGATTGGTGCGGGCCGGCGACGGCATTCCGGTCTCGTACGACTGGTTTCGCGACCGCATCATGTTTCCCATTCCCGATTCCGTTGGAAAAATCATTGCTTTTGGCGGCAGGGCCATGCGTGCGGATGTTCCGGCAAAGTACATGAATTCACCTGAAACCGAATTGTTCCACAAGTCCAACGTGCTTTACAACTTCGCCCGCGCCCGCAAACCGGCCCACGCCCTTTCACAGGTTGTGGCAGCAGAAGGCTACATGGATGTCATCGCACTGCATCAGGCTGGTTTTGAAAATGCCGTTGCGCCGCTCGGCACGGCACTGACCGAGAACCAGCTCGAGTTGCTGTGGCGTATGGCTGAAATGCCCGTTCTGTGCTTTGACGGCGACAAGGCCGGGGTAAAGGCGGCCTGGCGCGCGGCTGATCTGGCTCTCGCCGGCCTCAAGCCGGGACGCACCGTACAGTTCGCACTGTTGCCCGAAGGCAAGGACCCTGACGATCTGGTTCGCGATGAAGGGCCATCGGCTTTTGCCGCTGTCCTGCGCGACGCCATAGGTCTTGCCGACATGGTATGGAGCCGGGAAACTTCCACCCAGACCTTCGACACGCCTGAGAAGCGCGCCGAGCTGGAAGCACGGCTCAAGACAGTTGTTGCACAGATTCGCGACGAAAATGTTCGCCGCCACTACGGGCAGGACATGGCAAACCGGATGGCCAGTTTTTTTGTGCCACACGGCGGCAACAACGGCGACTGGCGCCAGAACAACCCGCGCCGCCAGCAACGCAACGACGCAAAAGGCACCTCCCGCCGCCAGCCGCCGGTTACAGCCAGCCCGTCGCTGCTCAACTCGCCGCTCGTCAAGCGCGGTTCGGTGCGCATTCCCCTGCGCGAGGCAGCCTTGGTTGTCGGTGTGGTCCACCATCCGGCGATACTCGCCACCTGGTTTGACGATTTCGCCCAACTGCCGCTAACAAACCCGCTTGCCCGCAAAGTGCATCGCGCCGTAATCGACTTTGCTGCGCAATGGGAAGGCGAACAACCCTGGCCCAGCGCTGTAGCCTTGCGCGATTGCCTCGATGCTACGGGCCACGCAGACACACTGGCGCAAATGGATCAATTGCTGGCTGCAAACCGGATTTGGCAGGCTTTGCCTGCCGCAGCCTTTGAAGATGCATTGGACGGTTGGCAGCAGGCCCGCCTCTTGCACCTGCGATCACACACCCTATCTACGGAGTTGAAGTTTGCAGAAAAGGCACTCGCGTCGGAAAATACCGAGCAAAACCTTTCGCGACTGATGGAACTTCGAATTGAACTGGAAAAAGAAGCAGGAACCGAAGCGCTGATCGAAGGCTTTGGTCTGTCATCGGGTCGTCCGGCAAGGGGTTTTTGAACATTTGTGGGCGAAACTCCAGGAGCAGCGCTGCGCTTTTAGCTTGACGTGGCCGCAAATAGCCGGAATCACCATCTTGCCTGCAACTTTTGGCCGTCTTGTGCCGACTGGGCTGGTGTTGGGGATTCCAAAACGAAGGTTAAGCAGCGCTTAACTGCATATGGGGCAAACGGGTTCGGGGCGTTACCTGGCTGATTCGGAAATTGACCCGAATCGGCGCAAAAGGACAAATCTTGGGAGTAAGGGGACAAGCCGCCCGGCAACGCGCGGACACCCTTGAACGAATTTCGCAGGCATGAACCGGGCTTGGTCCCGGGCCACGACCTGCCGCAAGGCTCGCACAGTCGAAGGAATATCCGGCGCATGGCAAAAACACCAGGTCCAAAGACGGCAACTCCTGCCAAGGACGAAAGTGAAGACAAGGAAGTCACAACGGAATCGCAAGACAGCCCGTTGCTTGATCTAACCGATGACGCCGTCAAGAAGATGATCAAGGCCGCCAAGAAGCGCGGCTACGTGACTGTCGATGAGCTGAACGCCGTTCTGCCTTCCGATGAAGTGTCTTCCGAGCAGATCGAAGACACGATGGCCATGCTCTCCGACATGGGCATCAACGTCGTTGAAGAAGACGAAGTGGAAGAGGAAGGCTCGACCGAACTCGCCGAAACAGGCGAGAAGGCCGTTGCCACTGTCAAGAAGCGTGAGCCTGCCGACCGTACCGACGACCCGGTTCGCATGTACCTGCGCGAAATGGGCTCTGTCGAACTGTTGTCGCGCGAAGGCGAAATCGCCATCGCCAAGCGCATCGAAGCAGGCCGCGAAACCATGATTGCCGGGCTTTGCGAAAGCCCGCTGACATTCCAGGCGATCATCATCTGGCGCGACGAACTCAACGAAGGCTCGATCCTGCTGCGCGACATCATCGATCTGGAAGCCACCTATGCCGGTCCCGAAGGCAAGGCGGCCCCTGTCGTTGTGGTGCGCCCGGAAGACGAGCCACGCAAGGAAGAACCAGCGCCGGTGCGTTCGCGCGGCGATGACGACATGGAAGAAGCTCCGCGTCCGCCTGAAGAGGAGGACGACGAAGACGACATGGAAAACTCGCTGTCGCTCGCCGCCATGGAAGCCGAACTCAAGCCGCAGGTGCTTTCGACGTTTGACACCATTGCCGACAGCTACAAGAAGCTGCGCAAACTTCAGGATCAACTGGTTGAGAAGGCGCTTGCCAACACTTCCCTGTCACCGGCACAGGAACGCCGATACAAGGAATTGCGCGACACCATCATCAAGTCGGTGAAATCGCTCTCGCTGAACCAGAACCGCATCGACGCGCTGGTTGAGCAGATCTACGACATCAACAAGCGTCTGGTCGGCTATGAGGGCAAGCTTTTGCGCCTCGCTGAATCCTATGGCGTTTCGCGCGAGGACTTCCTGAAGGAATATTTCGGCTCGGAACTCGACCCCAACTGGATCCGCCGCATCTCCAACCTTTCCAGCAAGGGCTGGAAGGATTTCAACAAGAACGAGCAGAAAACCGTCAAGGCCATTCGCTCGGAGATCCAGAACCTTGCCGCCGAAACCGGCCTTCAGCCCAGCGAATACCGCCGCATTGTTTCCAAGGTGCAAAAGGGTGAACGCGAAGCCCGCCAGGCCAAGAAGGAAATGGTCGAGGCAAACCTTCGTCTCGTCATTTCCATTGCCAAGAAATACACCAACCGCGGCCTGCAATTCCTCGACCTCATCCAGGAAGGCAATATCGGTCTGATGAAGGCGGTCGACAAGTTCGAGTATCGCCGCGGCTACAAGTTCTCGACCTACGCCACCTGGTGGATACGCCAGGCCATCACCCGCTCGATTGCCGACCAGGCCCGCACCATCCGCATTCCGGTCCACATGATCGAAACGATCAACAAGATCGTGCGCACCTCGCGCCAGATGCTGCACGAAATCGGCCGCGAGCCGACGCCGGAAGAACTGGCCGAAAAACTCGCCATGCCGCTCGAAAAAGTGCGCAAGGTGCTGAAGATTGCCAAGGAACCGATCAGCCTTGAAACGCCGATTGGCGATGAGGAAGACAGCCACCTCGGCGATTTCATCGAGGACAAGAATGCCATCCTGCCGATCGACGCGGCCATCCAGGCAAACCTGCGCGAAACGACCACCCGCGTTCTGGCTTCGCTCACCCCGCGCGAAGAGCGCGTGCTGCGCATGCGCTTTGGCATCGGCATGAACACCGACCACACGCTGGAAGAAGTCGGCCAGCAATTCTCGGTCACGCGCGAGCGCATTCGCCAGATTGAGGCCAAGGCGCTGCGCAAGCTCAAGCACCCGAGCCGGAGCAGGAAACTGCGGAGCTTTCTGGATAGTTGAGAGTGGGGGGCATCGACGTATCCGAATTGCGCAAAGAAATTGTTTCGGCTGATGCGCGAGCAGCATTCGACGTGCTGGTAGACAGGTTTTCAACTCTTCCCGGCTTTTCAATCGAAGCCCATAAAAAGGCGTCTTGAACGATCTGCGTGTTTGGCGAGGCAAAGATTTCTGTTTTGCAGCGATACCCAATGATCGTTGGGTTTTGGTTTATGTTCGAAAACCGGAAATCAGACGTGGGCAACTGACCCACCAAAGCGTATCTGAAATTTTCCCGGATATTCGGTTGACCAATGCAGGTGAGCTCACTTTGCGTGTTCGCGAAGCAATCACTGCAAGCCGATGGATTGACATGATCCGCGCGACAATTCTCCAGGACTTGCCACTCCGTACGCAATCGCGTACATTGTTTCCATGAAAACACTTTCCTCTACCGAATTGCGTTCCAACCTTTCTGCCGTCATGGACCGTGTCAATGATGACCATGAGCCGGTCATTGTCACCCGCGCCAAGGGCAAGCCTGTGATTATGGTCAGCCTTGAAGACTGGGCCAGCATGGACGAGACGACTTATCTGACCGCGAGTCCTGCAAACAAGGCTGCTCTCGACAGGGCAATCAGGCCGTTGAATGCAGGAGATGGGGTGGTGTCCAAAACAATGGAAGAATTGCTGGCGATGGAACGAGAGTGAACATCGTCTTTCTGCCCGGTGCTTTCGAGCAGTATGTCAGTTGGCAACAGCGCGACAAAGCCATACTCGCCAAGATCAATCGGCTGATAGAAGAGTGCCGTCGGCATCCCTTCGAAGGCTTGGGCAAGCCTGAACCCCTTCGCGGCGATTATTCCGGGTGGTGGTCCCGCCGCATCGATCGCGAACACAGGCTGGTGTATCGCGTGATGGAAGGCCGTTTGGAAATCGCCCAATGCCGATATCACTATTGATCTGACGCCCCATCCGGGGAATGCTGCACATACCGCAACTTTTTTGGTCCTGATCATGCGCGCCCTCGCCCTTCTTGCCTTTGTCGCTTCGCCGGCCTTTGCCCAGCTTCAGGCGGAAAACATCATCATGAACTTGCCTGCCGATTTCAAAATCGGCTTTCATGACAAGAACGCTTCCGATGAAATCTGGGAAATGGTTCCATCAGGGCAAACCGTTCAGGACTGGAAGGTGATGGTCACGCTCAATGTTTTGCGTGCCAAGCCGATTCGAACGGCTGAAGCATTGGAAAAAACCATGCAGGAAAACTGGATGCAGGCATGCCCGGATGGCAGTTACGCCCATATCAACGCTGGCGTGGAAAATGGGTACGGCTATTCTTTTTGGCTGCTGTCATGTCCAAAAACCGAAGTGACAAACGGTCCCGAGACCGCCTTCATGAAAGCCATTTCCGGCAATGATGCCCTCTACCTGGTTCAAAAGGCTTTCCGTCACGATCCAACCGATGCAGAAATCGTGGAATGGTCAAAGACAGCAAGCACGATCCATGTCTGCGACACCCGCCTTGCCGACCGCGCCTGCCCGAAAGGCATGTAAAACCGGCACAGAATTGCCATACGCCTGTGGATTATCAAAACCCTGAAACAAGTCGGAGTATTGCAACATGAAAAAGCTGGTGATTGCCGCATTCCTCGCCACCCTCCCCGCACCTGCATACGCCGATGCCGCTGCTGCCGAGGCTTGTGCAGCAAAACTCGAAGGCGATCAGCGCATCATTTTTGACGCAACAAAACCGCTGGTGCAGCCAGGAACCGACTTGAAGGCGGTGATCACCGAGGCAACCACCAATCTGGTAATGGGTGGCAACGTCGCACGCGATACCGCCGAGGCAAGTGCCAAAAAAGCCGGCCCCTGCCTGCAAAAGCTGTTGTAGCCGGCACCGGCAATCGCCGACGGGCCTTGCAAAGGCGGGTGCCTGCTGCTATTCGGTATATTAGTTTTTACTAATGTATTGGATATGCCAATGGCCGCGCTTGCCAATTTCCTTGACTCCATTCCGTGGAACCTGACCATCATTGCTTGCCTGACCCTTGGCCTGGCGCCGTTTTTTCCCGAACCGCACATCTGGGAAAAGCTGAAGATGCTTTTTGGCGGTACGCTTGCCAAGCCGATCGACATTTTCGACCTGCTGATGCACAGCGCACCGTTTCTGGTCGCAGCCCTTAAACTGGCTGTGCCTGCATTGAAGGCAGGCGCTTGACATGCAAACTGATTTTTCAGGCACATGGATTTTACAGGCACATTGATTTGACCGGCAATGAATGCATCAGTGCTGCCAACTGATTTGGGAGTGTCCGATGTCATTTTTGCGCAAATTGTTTGGCCTGGAGGTCACTGGATCCGGCAATCCTGCTTCTGCCGCTTCCACCGTCGCTCACGAAGGCTATTCAATCACACCCGATCCGATTGCCGAAGGTGGCCAGTTTCGTCTGGCAGCCAGGGTCTCGCGCGAGATCAACGGCGAGCAAAAGGAGCACAGGCTGGTCAGGGCCGACATGTTTTCCTCGCGCGAAGAGGCGGGCGAAGCCGCCATCCGCAAAGCAAAGCAGTTGATCAAGGAACAAGGCGACAATCTGTTCGGATGATTTCGTGGTCTGAAATGGCCAATATTTGGGCAGCCCGTCACAAAAGTTTCGCTTGTCATTTTTAATGAAAAACATCAGGATTTATGGTGTTCGGGCATTTTGCGAACTCGACTGAAAGACCGCATGGTTTCGATTGCCTTCAGGAATGCCTTTCGGGGCCGGGGAAACCTGCTTGAAGCCGAGCGAAAAGGCGAACCGGAAGCGCCAAGAACAGTCCGGGCGAACACAATGGGTTGGGCGTTGAAAAACCCCCGGGACATTGTGGAAGCGGTGAAAATGGCTGCTTTCCTCGACGTCAAAATGTGCCTGCCCCGACCCTAGTCCAGCCCGGACAACGGTCATAACCTGCCCCCGGCGGCGCATTGCGGGTTCATTTCGCATCGCCAATGGTCAGGCGTTTT
>JBGSOG010000092.1:0-17643 GCA_041739225.1 Rhizobiaceae bacterium | reverse complement strand
AAAACGACGGCATGGCATCCGGTGTTGTTGCAGCACTAAACGCTCAAGGTCTTGCTGGTACCGTTCCAGTATCTGGCCAAGACGGCGACAAGGCTGCTTTGAACCGCGTTGCACTTGGCACACAGACTGTGTCTGTTTGGAAAGATGCTCGTGCATTGGGTAAGGTTGCTGCAGAAGCTGCAAACGCCATTGCTGAAGGCACAGACGCTGCTACATTGCCAGGCGCTTCCAAGTTTGCTGGTGGTAAGAACAAGGTTGAAGTCAACGCAATCCTGTTGGCTCCAAACCCAATCACCAAGGCAAACCTTGCTGATGTGATCGATGCTGGTTGGATCTCCAAAGAAGAAGCTTGTGCAGGCGTTGCAGCCGGTGCAGTTCCTGCTTGCGGTTGATTTTAACGCATAATCTTTGAATTTGCCGCGCTGCTACAAAAAGTGGCGCGGCAAATTTTTGAGACGGAATAGCTTTTTCCGAGGATTGTTATCCAAAATAGAAGCAGATGAATTCACACACACGCAATTAAATGCTTGAAGCTCTGAGACCTCCTTGATCTCCGGCGCAATAGCGTTAACACTTGTGCAAATGATACTGACGTTAGGGAGGCGTACATGTCAAACACTGGGAACAGCAACGATCCGGCCATGAGCGACGACGGGATGTTAACCCGTTTCTTGCGCGCGACGGAGATCGATACCCGTATGCTGGGTATGATCGCGGCGCTTCTGATTATTTGGGTTGGGTTTGATATTTACAGCGGCATCCTGCGACCCAATGAAGGTCTGTTCGGCGGCGCATTTTTAACGCCGCGCAATTTATGGACACTCACGGTTCAAACAGCCTCTATTGCCGTCATGGCAACCGGCATGGTGCTGATCATTGTGATGCGCCATATCGATTTGTCGGTCGGCTCCATGCTCAGCCTCGTGGCCATTATTACCGGTGTCTTACAAGTGAGCCATCTTGGACCTGCTCTAGGCGTTGGTAGCCCCTTTATTTGGATCATCGCTGTGCTCTGCGCACTGGTTCTGGGTGCGATCATTGGCTCCTTCAATGGCATGCTTGTGGCCTACGCCCAAATCCCGTCCTTCATTGTTACCTTAGGTGGACTGATCGCCTACAACGGCCTTGGCTTTTTGGTTGCCAGCGGCGTCACCGTCGCGCCATTGGACAAGACTTTCAACATCATTGGCGGCAATGGCCCTCTTGCTTCAATCGGACCATTTTGGAGTTGGGTATTGGCTCTGATTGCATGCGCTGGCATTGCGTTTGCAATCATAAACGGTCGCCGCCAACGCCAACGGTTTAAGTTTCCGCTGCGCCCCATGTGGGCCGAGTGGACCATTGGTGTGATTGGCAGTGTTGCCGTTCTTGGGATCACAGCCATCGTCAACGCTTATCCTTGGGCCCCCAAGGTCATTGAAAAATATGCACTCGACAATAAGCTGGTCATTCCAGCCGGCGTCGAAAACACGAACGGATCTGCGATCTGTATGGCGGGCGATGCGATCGTTCGCTGCTCAGAGGGACTTATTTTCTATACCGGATATGCAATCCCCGTTCTCATTGCGCTGGCAATCGGTCTTATTATGACCTTCATCACCACCCGCACGCGTTTTGGTCGCTACGTGTTTGCTATTGGTGGCAATCCAGAAGCTGCCGAACTGGCTGGTATCAATACGCGTCGCTTGACCGTTCAAGTATTCATGTTGATGGGTGCGCTGGTGGCCGTGTCTGCGGTTATATCATCCGCGCGTCTTGAGGCTGCAACCACGGCATTGGGTACACTCAATGAACTGGCCGTTATTGCTGCTGCTGTTATTGGCGGCACGTCCTTGGCTGGCGGCATTGGCACGATTTTTGGGGCCATGCTCGGCGCATTGTTCATGCAATCACTGCAATCGGGCATGACACTTTTGAATTTCGATTCCGCCTTCAAAGACATTGTCGTTGGATCCGTTCTCGTGTTCGCCGTATACATTGATCAATTCTATCGTCGTCGTGCGAAGTAAGGGAGGCCATTATGAACCAAGCAAATCAAATGACACCGCTTGTAGAAATGCGTGACATCTCGATCGCCTTCGGCGGCATCAAGGCCGTTGATCACGCCAGCGTTGACCTGTATCCCGGCGAAGTGGTTGCCCTTTTGGGCCACAATGGCGCTGGCAAATCAACGCTTATCAAAATGCTGTCCGGCGCCTACAAGCGTGATCAGGGGCAAATTTTTATTGAAGGCCAGGAAGCCAGCATCAATAATCCGCGTGATGCAAAGGCCTACGGCATTGAAACAATTTACCAGACACTGGCTCTGGCAGATAACATCGATGCGGCTGCAAACCTGTATCTTGGCCGCGAACTGCGCACACCTTTTGGCACGCTGGACGACGTGGCAATGGAGTCTGAAGCGCGCAAAGTGATGGGCCGTTTGAACCCCAACTTTCGCCGTTTCAAAGAGCCTGTGAACAAGCTTTCCGGCGGACAACGTCAGTCAGTGGCGATTGCACGCGCTATTTTGTTCAATGCGCGCATTCTGATCATGGATGAGCCAACAGCAGCGCTTGGACCACAAGAAACCGCGCAAGTGGGCGAGCTCATTAAACAGCTCAAGGCCGAAGGCATCGGCATTTTCTTGATTAGCCATGACATTCACGACGTGTTTGATCTGGCGGACCGTGTCTGCGTGATGAAAAACGGCAAAGTAGTTGGCACGGCAAAAACAAGTGATGTGACGGGCGACGAAGTGCTGGGCATGATCATTGCAGGCAAGTGTCCAGCCGGCGCAATACCTGGCCCCGGAGCGCTGAGCCACTAGACATGACATCCATTCGCTGATGCGAGCGGTGATCTTGGTTTGACAAGGAACGCAGATGAATTTCGTCCGTAAAATCGCATCAGCATTTTTATTGGCCTTACTTATTTGTATCAACCAGTCAGGCAGCACATTGGCACAAACGAAGCGTTTGCAAACATTGGATGTTGTCCAACGTTGGTATGCTTTAAGCCTCGAACTGGTTCGCCATACGCCAACTTACACACCGCCGGTGGCCAGCCGTGCATTGGCATATCTTGGTGTAACGGCGTATGAAGTCAGCGCCGCATCGGGCGTTTTGACGTCCTTGGCAGGGCAATTGAACGGGCTAGAGGCGACGCCAAAATTCGAGCAGGGCTACACCTATGTTGAAGCCATTGTGATGCAGTCTGCATTGGCGGCGAGCGCACAGGCCCTGTTTGCTAACACTGGACCAACCGGACAACGCGCTTTACGCCGATTAGAAGAAACGTTGCGCTGGGAGGTGGCAGGCACAGTGCCGCCTGACATCAGAGAGCGCAGTGAGACACTTGGCAAAGCGATAGCCAATCATATTATGCGCTGGTCGGAAACCGATGGTGGCGCTGTGATCGAAAACCTTGGTTTCCCTGAAAAATTTAAACTTATACAAGGCGAAGCGGCGTGGAAGCCAACCAACGTTGTCGCTCTTCAGCAAATGCCATTATTGCCGAACTGGGGTAAAAACCGACCGTTCGCGATGCCGTCCGGCGCAACGTGCAAGTTGCCAGGACCGCCAACATACAGCGAAGACAAAGCTTCTGAGTTCTATAAGCAAGCGCTGGAAGTGGTCACTGCCAAACAAGAACTAACACCCGACCAAAAAGCAATCGCGCGATTTTGGGCCGATGATGCCATGCTCTCCCCCACGCCGCCTGGCCATTGGATTTCGATTGCCTTGCAAATTATTGAGCGCGATCAATTGGACGTTGATAAAAGCGTCGATGTTCTTGCGCGTCTTGGTATCGCCATGGCCGACGCATTTATTGGCTGCTGGGACGGAAAGTATCAATACAACTTACTTCGACCCGTCACATACATACGCCGCCTCATCGATCCAATTTGGGAACCCTTCATCAACACCCCGCCATTCCCAGAGTACCCCAGCGGACACTCGACACAGTCAGGGGCAGCTGCATTTGTGTTGACAAAATTCTTCGGTGAAAATTTTGCTTTTGAAGACACAACACACAGTAAAGATGGCATTAAAGGTCGGTCATTTCTAAGTTTTGATGATGCTGCTGCGGAGGCTGGCATTTCACGACTTTACGGTGGCATTCATTTTCGAGCGGCCATTGAGCACGGGATAGAACAAGGCCATTGCATCGGTGCATTTACCAATGCTTTGCGCACGAGGCACTAAGAAATGAAACGTCAGTCGGCATTGTCAATCATCGTCTTATTGAGCCAGCTTACATCGAACGCAACTTGGGCAGCAGAATCTTTGCATTTTGCTGAAGAGACAAGCAGCAGTGGGTTGAACAGCGTATATGCCGGAGATTGGGAACAAATTGTCGGCGGCGGGGTCGCGACATTTGATTGCAATGATGATGGCTTTACCGATGTTCTAATATCAGGCGGTACGGGGCCGGCAAAATTCTATCGCAATGCAAGTGAGCAGGGCGGGCCATTAAAGTTTGCGTCGCAAACCAGCGGCCTAGAGCTCGACAATGTTTCAGGCACCTATCCTTTGGACATTGATAGTGACGGCAAAACAGATCTCGTTTTATTGCGGGTCGGTGAAAATGTCATCATGCGCGGGCTAGGATCTTGCAAATTTGAACGCGCCAATGAGGCATTTGGATTTGAAGGTGGCGATGCTTGGTCCGCCGCTTTTGCGGCCACTTGGGAGCGCGGCGCGACATGGCCGACGCTGGCGATTGGCAACTACATTGATCGCAAAGAAGAGTTTTCACCATGGGGTTCTTGCACGGATAATTGGTTGCACAGACCAGCTGGTGTTGAGCAGACGTTTAGGTCAGCCCTGCCACTGAAGCCAAGCTTCTGCGCCCTGTCGATGTTGTTCACCGACTGGAACCGGTCTGGCACACCAGCCTTGCGCATTTCCAATGACCGAGAATATTACGAGGGTGGGCAAGAGCAGCTTTGGCATGTGGAGGCTGGCAGCGAACCCAGGCTTTATACCGAAGAAGAAGGTTGGAAGCGGCTGCGCATCTGGGGCATGGGCATTGCTGGTTACGACCTCGATTTTGATGGCTATCCTGAGTATTTCCATACCAGCATGGCCGACAACAAGCTGCAAACGCTGGCAGCACCAACGAAGGACGGTAAGGCAAAGCCCGACTATAAGGATGTGGCTTTCGCCAAAGGCGTGACTGCGCATCGGCCATTTGCTGGTGATGACTTGAAGCCGAGTACCGCTTGGCATACGCAATTTGAAGATATGAACAATGACGGACTGGCAGACCTGTTCATCGCCAAAGGCAATGTCGACCGCATGCCAGACTTTGCGGCCAAGGACCCGAACAATCTCTTGATCCAACAACCGGACGGAAAGTTCGTAGAGGTTGCGCAAACATCTGGAGCATGGAGCGTTGCCAATGCCCGAGGTGCAGCGATTGTCGATTTCAATCTGGATGGGTTGCTGGATCTGATCGTGATCAATCGCAATGATCCTGCACAGGTGTGGCGCAATACCAGCGCGAAAGCTGGACATTGGCTAGAGTTTCGCTTGGAACAAAAAGGCGCAAACCGTGACGCTATTGGTGCGTGGATTGAGGTGAAAAATGGCGATAAAATACTGTCGCGCGAGATAACATCCGGCGGCGGGCACGCATCAGGCCAGAGCGGTTGGTGGCACTTTGGATTAGGCAAAGAAACCAAAACAGAAGCGCGGGTTATTTGGCCAGACGGCACTATTGGTGCATGGCAACCGGTCAACGGCGACAGTTTTTATGTCTTGGAAAAAGACAAGCCTGCCGCCATATGGACTGTTCAATAAGAACTAGCCTTAAGCGACCACTTCATATCCCGCAGCCGTCATCACGCGCATCAATTCCTTGTGGCCGATTTGCGCCATTTTGAACGGTGGGCATTTGATCGGGTCTTGTTCGGCTTCCACAACGAACCAGCCCTCGTAACCATAGCCAGACAATTTTTTGACAATGGCTTCAAAATCAAGCGAACCATCGCCCGGCACAGTGAATGCACCCAAGGCCACGGCATCAAGGAACGAATGCTTGGAGAAATCCAAGCCCTTGATCACGTCCATGCGCACATCCTTGGTGTGAACATGGGTAATGCGCTTGTGATGATTGTCGATGGCACGAAGGCAATCACCGCCCGCAAACGCCAAATGACCGGCATCAAACAACAGAGGAATGCCCTCGCCAGAATGCTTCATAAACGAGTCAAGTTCGTGCTCAAACTGCACGACCGCGCCCATGTGATGATGATAAGATAAGGGCATGCCTTGTTCAGCGCACCACTCGCCAAATGCAGTGAGCTTCGCGCCATAGGCTTTCATTTCATCTTCGGACAAAACAGCTTTTGTGGCTAACGGTTTCGAGCGATCGCCTTGGATCGAGCGACCAACTTCGCCATAAACGATACACGGCGCACCAACGGCCTTGAACAAATCAATCATCGGCTGGATACGGTCTTTGTTGACGGCTAGTTCATCGTGCGTCAGCGTGCCGGAAAACCAACCGCCACACAGCGTAACGTCGGCGGCTTTCAAAATTGGCAGCATTTCTTCCGGCGTGGAGGGAAAACGACGGCCTTGTTCCATTCCGGTAAAACCCGCGGTACGAGACTGGCGCAAGCACTCTTCCAGCGATACATCGTCCGACAGTTCCACCAGATCATCATTCCACCACGCGATGGGCGACATGCCAAGTTTTGCTTTAAGTTTTGCGGTCATTGTAATCTCCATTGTTGGCGGGCTTTTAATCCGTAACGTAAGGAGAAATCAATTGGAGGACGTTGTTCACTGTGCGGATTCTTGCATTTCATGATATGCGTGGTCGTGCAAAAATACTGAAGGTCGAGCTTAAGAACTGCGTGGCTTGTCCTGAGCAGCATGGAAGACCGCAATAATCTCAATTCTTTCGTCATTTAATCTGTAAACGGCAATGTAGGGTAGACGAGGTATTACTAGCTCTCGTGTTGCTTCGACAGCCCCACGCCGCCCAGATAACGGAAATTCACCAAGGCGCTTCGTGCTTTCCTCAATAGTCCCGACAACACGCGCGGCAATTTTTGGATTATCTTGTGCAATAAAATCGTGAATAGATTCAATATCGGTGCGAGCAGCTACTGAAAATTGAACTTTCATCCAGCCAGCTTGCGAAAGAAAGTGTCCATATCCGCTTCAGGAACTAAGTCTAACGTCATGGCCAGCCGACGGCGAACTTCCGCTTTCTGAGATTCAGAAAGATGCAATTGAGAGTTATCTTGTTCTATCAATTGCAACACCATTTTTCCCAGCTCATCTTGACGATGATTCGGTAGGCTTTTTGCTTTTTCAAAGGCGTTTTGCAGCAAATCTGTCATCCAAAAAGTTTAGCATGAGTTTAAGAATCGAGCAACGGACTAGATTACATGAAAAAACCCGCCAGATCGCTCCGGCGGGTTAAAAATTTCAATCACTAAACGCTTACTTCACAGCATCAGTAATCTCAGAAGTCCAAGCGCCGCTTGGCTCTTTGGTGATGATCTTTTGTGCCAAAAGTGCAGCAGCAGTGCGATCATATGCAGCTGGAACCAGCTTGCCGGTGCCAGAACCGATCAACTTGGCAACTTCGCCCATCATGCGCTTCTGGTGGTTTTCGTCTTGACCACCATTGTCCATGACAATACCAGCGGCTTCATCAACGTTGGCCAGAGCGTAGTTCCAGCCCTTCATCGAGGCTGCAACAAACTTGACCATGTTGGCTTTGAACGCTGGGTCTTTCAGCTTGTCTTCCATGGCGTAAAGACCATCTTCGAGCAAATCATTGCCCATGGCGGAATAGTTGAACACCACGAGATCTTCTGGCTTGTAGCCAGCGTCAATAAGCTGCCAATATTCATTGTAGGTCATGACGGAAATGCAGTCGGCTTGTTTTTGGATCAGCGGCTGCACATCGAAAGATTGCTTCAATACAGTCACGCCATCTGCCCCGCCTTCAGTGGACAGGCCAAGCTTGTTCATCCAAGCATAGAATGGATACTCATTGCCGAAGAACCAAACGCCGAGCGTTTTGCCTTTGAAGTCGGCTTCGGTTTTAACCGGACCATTGGCTGGGCAAACCATTTGCATACCGGCTTTTTCAAACGGCTGGGCAATGTTGACAAGGCCAACGCCTTTTTCGCGGGCTGCCAACGCGCCGCCCATCCAGTCAACGATCACATCTGCGCCGCCGCCAGCAATCACTTGCTCAGGGGCAATGTCAGGACCTCCTGCTTTGATGTCGACGTCGAGGCCAGCCTCGTCATAAAAGCCCTTGGCTTTGGTAACATAATAGCCAGCGAATTGAGCCTGTGCGACTCACTTCAATTGGAGAGTCAATTTGTCTGCGGCAAGCGCCGAACCCGCCATTAGCGACAGGCCAAGTGCGAGGGTAAGTTTCAGTGTCTTCTTCATGTGACGTTCCTCTCTGGTTGCGGCTCCGCCTGTTATCGTCTGTAGGACGGATGCCAAAAAGTAATGGTGCGCTCGAGAAGTGCAAGCGCACCGTAGAACAGTGACCCGACAATGGCAGCAAGCGCGATTTCCGCCCACACCATGTCGAGGTTCATTCGACCCACTTCGGTCGAAATGCGAAAGCCCATGCCGACCACCGGCGTTCCGAAAAATTCAGATACGATGGCACCAATCATCGCAAGAGTCGAATTGATCTTGAGGGCATTAAAGATGAATGGCATGGCCGCTGGCAAGCGTAATTTTAGCAAGGTCTGCCAATGGTTTGACGCATAGGTGCGCATCAAATCGCGCTCCATATTTCCCGATGCGGATAGACCAGCCAACGTGTTCACCAGCATTGGGAAGAAGGTCATGACAATGACAACTGCCGCTTTGGATTGCCAGTCAAATCCAAACCAAATCACCATGATCGGCGCGATGCCAATGATTGGTAGCGCAGAGACCATGTTACCGATGGGCAAAAGGCCATTGGCAAGAAACTTGTAGCGGTCTGCCAGTACCGCAACCAAAAAACCTGCAATTGAGCCAACGAAATAACCAAATAAAACGGCTTTGAAAACGGTTTGATAAAGATCGGCGCCAAGGATTGGAATAGAGGCTAAAAAACGCGCACCTATTGCAGAGGGTGGCGGGAGAAGAACAAATGGAACGCCCGCCCCGCGAACAAACGCTTCCCATAGAAACAGCACTGTGGCACCGAAAAGCGCCGGAATCGCGAGATCAAAAAACCATTTGGCATATCCACTAAAGTGGGCACCGCTCAATTGGATGACTTTCGCCCACGCAAATAACCAAGCGGCCAGGATCAATGCCCAAAAGTGAAGTCCGGGCGATTGCGCTCCTTGATTGTCGCCAAGCATGGAAATCGCAGCAAAGAACAACGCGATTGCGAGTGCCAAATCAAATAGGTGTGTGGCAGGTGACAAAATATTGCCAATAGTCTTGGCACGCATTCGAAGAACAAGCGCACCGATGCCTGCTCCTATGAAAAGCGGAAGCGCATAATTTGGACCGCTCGGATTTGTCGTGAAGCTAACCGCCACACCGATACCTGTTGCGATTATGAAACCCCATTCTAAAACTTTCTGACTACGGGAAATCATTTGCACTTGGCTCATGCCGGTTTGCCTCCCATGCGGACGTTGACGAAACGGCCAACGACATCCACGAAAACAACAAGTAAAATGGCAATGATAGACCCTGCAATAAGCGCCGCGAACACGTCGATGGTTTGCGAGTAATAGGAACCGGCGAGGAGCTTCGAGCCGATGCCCGCGACCGCGCCCGTCGGCAATTCGCCAACAATTGCGCCAACTAAACTGGCGGCAACAGCAACTTTAATCGATGTGAAAAAGAACGGCACTGATGCGGGCGCGCGCAGCTTCCAAAACGTCTGCCAAGCGCTGGCATTATACGTGCGCATCAAATCAATGTGCATCACCTCCGGCGAGCGCAACCCCTTGACCATGCCGACAGCAACAGGGAAGAACGACAGATAGGTTGAGATCAGCGCTTTAGGCAAAAGGCCAGTAACATTCACTGCCGCCAAAATGACGATAATCATCGGCGCAACAGCCAGCATCGGAATAGTTTGGCTGGCAATAATCCACGGCATAAATGATTTATCCAGCGCGCGCACGTGGACAATGCCAACGGCAATGATGATGCCGAGCAGGGTGCCCATCAGGAAGCCGAGGAGGGTGGATGAGAGCGTGACACCGGCGTGATAGACAAGGCTGCGGTTGGACGAAAGCTTCACGCCGAACGTATGCTTCCACAAATTCTGCGCGACCTGATGCGGCGCGGGCATGGTCGGCTTAGGCTGGCTCATGGTTTGAGCGATGAACTCGCTGGTGGTGACGGTGACATTCGAGCGTTCATTCTGGTCGCGCTGGAATGGTGCGTTCATGAAATAGGTGCCGGCGTACCAAGCGACTATCAGCAACAGCAGCGCAGTGCCGACGGGAAGCAGGCGATCCTTCACAAAGCCGCCATTCATGATTTCACCATTTGCGGCCAAAGGATCAACACCACCGCAAGTGTTCCAATGGCGATTCCGGCCCACTGGATGGCAAGCGGGCGCTCGCCAAAAACCGCGACGGCCACCAGGGAGGACATCAAAAGCTGGAGCACAGCCGACGCCGCCATGGCAACCGCCATGCCATTGGCCTTCATCAACGGCACCATCATCAAATTGCCGACGCAATACAAAAGCAATGCTGCCACAACGAGCCAGGTCGCGCCGCCTCCGGCATAGGCGCGCAGGCTGGACGCAGCCGCCAGAAAAACAATCATCGCGACACCCAGCAGCGGCAGGGGATTTTCCACCAGCATCTTCATTCGTAGCTGTGTCCCGCCCTGAGCCCTTCGCGAACGCGGTGGGCGATTGCCAAAAACTCCGGCGTTTCGCGAATATCCAGCGGGCGTTCCTTTGGCAGTGTGGACTCTATCACGTCTGTTACCCGGCCCGGACGCGGGCTCATCACCACGATGCGGGTAGACAGATAGACCGCCTCGGGAATGGAATGGGTGACAAAGCAGATGGTCTTGTTGGTGCGTGCCCACAATTCAAGCAGTTGCTCGTTCAGATGGTCGCGAACTATCTCGTCAAGCGCGCCAAAAGGTTCGTCCATCAGCAGCAAGTCGGCGTCGAAAGCCAGCGCGCGGGCAATGGATGCACGTTGCTGCATGCCGCCGGACAGCTGCCAGGGATATTTTTTCTCAAAGCCGGACAGATTGACGAGATCAAGCGTGCGCTTCACCCTTTCCATCTGCTCGGTTCTGGAAAAACCCATGATTTCCAGCGGCAGCGCAACGTTCTTCTCGATCGTCCGCCACGGGAACAGCGCCGCTGCCTGAAAAACATAGCCATAGGCGCGCTTCATGCGCGCTTCGTCCGGTGTCATGCCATTGACCGAAATGGACCCGGCTGATGGCTGCTCAAGATCGGCAATAACCCGCAGGAACGTGGTCTTGCCGCAGCCCGAGGGGCCGATGAACGAAACAAACTCGCCCTTGCCGATGTCGAGGCTGACGTCCTTCAATGCATGCACCGAACCATCGCCAGTCTGGAAAGTGAGCGAGAGGTCGCGCGCGGAAATGACTGGTTGCGAAATGCTTGACATGCCCTGTCCTGAAGCGGACGATTGTCCGAAATCCTGCGTTAATCGAGGTGAACCCATGTCAGACTCCATGCAAGCAACATGCCGGATCGTGCGGCCGGGTGCAAACACCTATGTAGGCAAACAGGGCTTTGCCTATTTCGAGGGCCTGGCGAAGGAAACGGTCGGTTCGAGCGGAATTTGCATGCACCTTTTGACCATCCCGCCGGGAGGCCGGGCCAAGGCGCACAAGCACGCCAGCCATGAAACCGCGATCTATGTGATCTCCGGCGAAAGCGTGATGTGGCATGGAGAGCAACTCGAGCACCACATGACCATCAAGGCCGGGGACATGCTCTACATCCCGGCCAACATGCCGCATCTTCCGGCCAATATCGGCAACACGCCCTGCACGGCTGTCATTGCCCGTACCGATCCGCACGAACAGGAAAGCGTTATCCTGTTGCCGGAACTGGAGGCGCTGGTTAACATCTGAGCTCATTTGCAAGGCTCGACCTCGGCCCGAATGTTGCCATTGGCATCGGTCAACATCAGCTTTGTGCCGTCCCCGTCGGTAGGCGGTCGGATCACCAACATTTCCGCCGTGATCAAATCCTCGCCCTCGTGCCCGCACAAGGCGGTAATGACATACGCACCGTTGCCCTTCAGGACCTGCACGAAGCTGCAACTCGTTACGTAGTCCTCGTATCCTTCAGCAGTCAGCAATTGCATGCTTTCATTGTCACGGGTGCCGCCTTTGCCGAAGGCGCAACCTGGCTCATTGCCATACGGTCGAGCCAGCCAAGGCGCATCATTTGCAATGGCAGGAGAGCCGGCAAGGGTTGCGATGATTGTTGTGATGGCCAATCTCATCCAGCCATCACACCCCGCTTGCCGGGATGCCGGTGCGCTCGACCTTGCGCGGGGCAACGACTTCTTTCCACTTTGAAAGTGCGGCATTCATCGGCGCATTCGCCTTGCGACCGACAAACTCGCCATGGCCCGGCTCAACATCCACCTTGCCGTCGTTGATCGACACGTGGCCGCGGGTCAGCACGAAACGCGGCAGGCCTTTCACCTTCATGCCCTCAAACACGTTGTAGTCGATCACCGATTGCTGCTTCTTCACGGTGATCTTCTTTTCCTTTGCCGGGTCCCAGACGACGATGTCGGCATCGGCGCCTTCGACAATGGCACCCTTGCGCGGATACATGTTGAGGATCTTGGCGATGTTGGTGGAAGTCACTGCCACGAACTCGTTCATGGTCAGACGGCCGGTGTTGACGCCTGCTGACCACAGCACCGGCATTCGGTCTTCCAGACCGCCGGTGCCGTTGGGAATTTTGGTGAAGTCGCCAACGCCAAAACGCTTTTGCGCGGTGGTGAACGAGCAGTGGTCGGTGGCAACCACCTGCAGCGAGCCGGCCTGCAAGCCAGCCCACAGCGAATCCTGGTGCAGCTTGTTGCGGAAGGGCGGGCTCATCACGCGCCGTGCGGCATGGTCCCAATCCTTGTTCATGTATTCAGACTCATCCAGCGTCAGATGCTGGACCAGCGGCTCGCCATAGACACGCATGCCCTTTTGCCGGGCGCGGCGAATGGCTTCATGCGCCTGTTCGCAAGAGGTGTGCACCACGTAAAGCGGCACCCCGGCCATGTCGGCGATCATGATGGCGCGGTTGGTGGCTTCACCCTCGACTTCCGGCGGGCGGGAATAGGCATGCGCCTCAGGCCCGTTGTTGCCCTCGGCCAGCAGTTTTTGCTGCAACTGCGCAACCACGTCGCCGTTTTCGGCGTGCACCAAGGGCAGCGCGCCCAGTTCGGCGCAGCGCTTGAACGATGAGTACATTTCATCGTCATTGACCATCAATGCGCCCTTGTAGGCCATGAAATGCTTGAACGAGGTGATGCCCTTGTCCACCACCTGTTTCATCTCGTTGAACACCTGCTCGCCCCACCATGTGATCGCCATGTGGAAGGAATAGTCCGAGCAAGCCTTCGAGGTCTTGTTGTCCCACATTGACAGTGCTTCCAGCAGCGACTGGCCGGGCGCGGGCAGGCAGAAATCAACCACCATCGTCGTTCCACCTGAAAGCGCTGCACGGGTGCCGCTTTCGAAGTCATCGGCGGAATAGGTGCCCATGAACGGCATTTCGAGGTGCGTGTGCGGATCAATGCCGCCTGGCATTACGTAACAACCGGTCGCATCCAGTTCATGGTCGCCATGCAGGTCCGGCCCGATGGCAATGATCTTGTCATGCTTGATCAGCACATCCGCCTTGTAAGTACGGTCGGCGGTGACAATGGTTCCGTTCTTGATCACTTTGGACATGGGCTACTCCGTGGGCTTTGCGAGGGCATAGAGGTTGAGATGTGTTGCAAGGGCAAGGTCGACTTGATCCATGCCAGGTTGCGACTGCAAACCGACAATCCTACCTGCCTTCAATTGCGGTATCGTCATCAGCTTTTCGGACTGAACCCAGCTTGTCCGCTTCAATCCGTTTTGATCGCTTGGGTTGATTTGAACACGGAAAATGGAATCCTCCGTTTTTTCCGATGTAATCAGGCAAAGCGTCACACTGTCGAAAAGGTGCGTACTTTGTTCGGCTTGCACCACAACTGCGGGCCGGACTTTTCCGTAGTCACCTTTCATCGCCACCAGAATAACGGATCCCCGATTTACCATTTGTAGTCCGGTTCCTCGGACATTGCTTCATCAAACAGGGCCTCGATGAACTGCAACGTGCCATCGCGCTCGTCGGCTTCATTGATAGTCTTGGCTTCCCGCACCCATTCATCACTTGCAAGGTCAAACCGGCGCGCTGTGACAATCTCGTACTTTCTTTCCTTTGGGTCCATGCGCTGATCCTTTGGTACTTCGGGCTGACTGACAAATCAGTCTAAGCCGTCGTTTGAATGCGTTGCAAGACTGGATGTACTGCGTACGGATTCAATGCGCATAGTTCGGTTCTTCGACATCAAGGATGCGCTTCAGCTCCGACAGCAGCGCCACATCGGCACCGTGATAGTTTTCCCAGTCAACGGCGGTCTGTTCGGCCAGTTCATCGCTCATCACATTGAGCGGGCGACCGGTGGACAGCGCAAGGACATATGTCTGCGCGGCGCGCTCAAGATAATACATGGACTCAAACGCTTCGGCGACGGTCCCGCCAATCACCATCACACCGTGGTTTGCCATCATCAGGATCTTGCGGTTGCCCAGCGTCGAGGCAATTCGCTCGCCTTCCTCGTTCGCGGTGGCGATGCCGCCATAGTGCATGTCAAAGGCCATGCGGTTGAAGAAGCGGGCGGTGTTCTGGTCAATCGGGGCGATTGAAGGGTCCTTCAGCGAAGCCAGCGCCGTGGAGTATGGCGGATGCAGATGCATCACGACGCGCGCCTGCGGCAAATGACGGTGCACTGCCGAGTGGATTGCCCAAGCGGTCGGGTCCGGCGCATCCGGGCGTTTCATGACTTCCGCATCGTCGGCATCGACCAGGATGAGATCGCTGGCCCGGATGCGCGAGAAATGCATCCAGCGCGGATTGACCAGGAACTGCTTGCCGTCGGGCGAGATCGCTGCGGAGAAGTGGTTGGCCACCGCTTCGTGCCAATTGTTGCGCGCGGAAAGCCGAAAAGCCGCCGCCAGATCAATGCGCAGCTGGCGCTCGTCGAAATGGCCAAAGGGAATGATGTTGTTTGTCGCTGTCATGGCATCACCCGATGATTTGTGCACTCTCCAGCGCTGCATGAAACAGCACGTTGGTTCCCGCTGCCGCCCATTCCTTTGATATGTCCTCTGCCTCGTTGTGCGAAAGGCCGCCGACGCAGGGGCACATGATCATCACCGTGGGTGCAACCCGGTTGATCCAGCAGGCATCGTGCCCCGCGCCCGAAACGATGTCCATGTGCGAATAGCCAAGCCGCTCAGCCGCTGAGCGAACCGTTTTCACCAGGCCCGGATCAAACGTCACCGGATCAAAATGGCCGACCGGCTCGATCGAACAGCCAAGGCCCAGTTCTGCCGCCACGGCGTGCGCGGCGCGCTCGACCTCGCCGCGCATCAAGTCAAGCTTTGCCTGCTGCGGCGAACGGATATCGACCGTGAAAACCACCTTGCCGGGAATAACGTTGCGCGAATTGGGGAAGACTTTTACCTGTCCAACTGCGCCGACAGCGCCCGGCTGGTGGCTCATGGCGATCTGGTGCACGCGTTCGGTGATGCGGGCCATGCCAAGCCCGGCATTGACGCGCATGTCCATCGGCGTCGAGCCGGTGTGGGCATCCTTGCCGGTCAGCGTGATTTCCAGCCACCAAAGCCCCTGCCCGTGCGTGACAACACCGATGTCCTTGCCCTGCGCTTCCAGGATCGGTCCTTGCTCGATGTGCAACTCCAGCATCGCATGCATCTTGCGTGCGCCGACCGGCTCATCGCCGACCCAGCCGATGCGCTTCAATTCCTCGCCAAATACCTTGCCGTCCATGTCGGTGCGGCCCCAGGCATATTCCTGACTGTGGATGCCGGCGAAAACGCCCGAAGCCAGCATGGCCGGTGCAAACCGCGCGCCTTCCTCGTTGGTCCAGTTGGTGACGACAATCGGGTGTTTGGTCTTGATACCGAGATCGTTCATGGAACGAACGACTTCCAGCGCGCCCAAGACGCCGAGCACGCCGTCATACCGACCGCCGGTCGGCTGGGTATCGAGGTGCGAACCCATGTAAACCGGCAACGCATGGGCGTCCTCGCCTGCCCGCGTGGCAAACATGTTGCCCATGGTGTCGACGCCCATCGACATGCCCGCCGCTTCACACCAGCGCTTGAACAAGTGCCGGCCTTCGCTGTCGGCGTCTGTCAGGGTCTGGCGGTTGCTGCCCCCGGCAATGCCCGGCCCGATCTTTGCCAGTTCGTGGATCGAATCCCAGAGCCGGTCCGCATTGATCTTCAGGTTCTCGCCGGGTGCAGACATTTGTGCTCCTTCAGATTGATTGTTGAAGCGAAGACTTGTTTCAAAAATTGCCCTGGAAACCCCGGGTTACGCCATGGCTTTTCTTGCAGCGGTCACCAAAAAACCAGAGCGGGTGTATCCATGCTGCTCGGCATGGGCATCGATCTCGCGCAACGCATCTTCAGGTATGGTGATGTTCACCCGAACTGTCTTGGGTGACATTCGCAATGGCACCAGAATGGCCACGCCGTCCCGGTTTTCTGCTTCCTGCATGACGTTCTCAAGCGAGGATGGTTCGGGTATTGCGTCGCCGTCCTCCATCATGCCTGTCACGTGCAACGCCAAGGCTTCCTCCGCCAAGGCCCGGACAGCATCCATCGTTTGCCCAGCAGAGACACAACCGGGGAAATCGGGGAAAGATACGCCATAGTCGCTCTTTTGCTCTTTGTGGATGATGCCGATGTAGTTTGTCATGGTTGCCTCAACCTTATGCCGGATTGCTTCTCGATACTGAAAAGCGTTCCTTTCGGCATGTCTCTTTTCGGATGCGGAACAGTGACCCGGCCGGGCTTTGAGGGATGTTTGAACTGCACATGGCTGCCGACCTGATTCACACGCACCCAACCATCCGCCTCCAGAGCCCGGATGATTGCCTTGCTGTCCATGTGTATAAGTATCCATCAATTCAGCCGTGTCAACACCTGCTCTTTTTCAACTGTTGCTCGGGAAGGTGAATACCGCACCCGATTTGATGCCGGCGGGCCAGCGGCTGGTGACGGTTTTCAGTTTGGTGTAGAAGCGGATGCCTTCGGGGCCGTAGATCGAATGGTCGCCGAACAATGACCGCTTCCACCCGCCAAAAGAATGGTAGGCGACCGGCACCGGGATCGGAACGTTGATGCCGACCATGCCAACTTCAATGCGGTCAGCAAAGTCGCGGGCGGCATCGCCATCGCGGGTGAATATCGCGGTGCCGTTGCCATATTCATGGGCATTGATCATGTCGACTGCGGCGCTGTAATCCGTGGCCCGCACGACCGACAGGACCGGGCCGAAAATCTCTTCCTTGTAGATCGACATGTCCGTGGTGACACGGTCGAACAGGGTGCCGCCAACATAATAGCC
>JBGSOG010000086.1:0-54389 GCA_041739225.1 Rhizobiaceae bacterium | reverse complement strand
ATGTCGAGCGCAACCTGCCGAAGCCGCATGCCGCCCGGGCCTGGATCCTTGATCATGATCATCTGGCTGACCGCTTCGTCGGGCTGCAGCCGCAGCACCAGCCGGTTGGCAATCATGCGCCCGGCATCTTCGTTGAAGATGTTGTGCGGCGCCGGTTTGAACTGGATGACAATCTCGGACACCCGTTCGGCCAGTCGCTTGCCGGTGCGCAGGTAAATCGGCACCCCCGCCCAACGCCAATTTCCAATTTCGGCCTTGATGGCAACAAACGTCTCGGTGTCGGATTTCCCGCCTTCCAACTCTTCCAGATATCCCGGAACTGATGCCCCGTTGGCTGCGCCTGCGGTATACTGGCCACGCACTGTCAATTCATTCACATTGCCCGGATGAATGGACTTGAGGGCACGCAGCACCTTGAGCTTTTCGTCGCGCACCGCGTCGGCGTTCATGGAGGCTGGCGGCTCCATGGCGACAAGGCAAAGCAACTGCAACAGATGGTTTTGAACCATGTCGCGGATTGCACCCGACTTGTCATAATAGCCGGCGCGACCTTCCACCCCGAGTGTTTCAGCAACCGTGATTTGTACGTGGTCGATATGGGCGGAATTCCAGACCGGCTCGTACAGGGCATTGGCAAAGCGAAGTGCCATCAGGTTCTGGACGGTTTCCTTGCCCAGATAATGGTCAATGCGGTAAATCTGGTCTTCATCGAAATATTTGCCGACCACCGAGTTTAGTGAACGCGCACTTGCAAGATCGGTACCGATCGGCTTTTCGATCACCAAACGAGACATTGGCCCTACCATGCCATGGGCAGAAAGCCGCTCGGCAATATCGCCAAATATCGCAGGCCCCACTGCCAGGTAAAAGGCCCGCACCCGGTCTTCAATCCCCAGCAGTTCCTTGAGTTCCGCCCAACCCTTGTCGGATTTTGCGTCCACCGCAACATAGTGAAGTCGTGCAATGAATTTTTCGATCTGCTCGGCGTTGTGGTGTTCGGGTTTGACGTGCTCCTCCAACGCTTTTCTGGCAAAAGCACGAAACGCTTCGGTGGTCATTTCGGCACGCGCTGCACCGACAATGCGCGAAGGGCCGATGATCTGGTTGTCAGCAGCCCGGTGGTACAGGGCTGGAATGAGCTTGCGTTCGGAAAGGTCGCCCGTGCCACCGAAAACGACGTAGTCGAATGGTTCGACCGGGATGATCTGGCTGGTCATGGTCGTTTTCCATTCGCCGTTTCAAGGAAGTTGAATATGACTTTATGCTTGGTTTTGCGCCAGATCCCGCTGATTTGGCGTCAACCCGGACCGTGCCGGAAATGTGGCCGGTAAAGCTGACGCCTTGTAATTCAATCGATTGAATTCTGCAATGCTTCATTGCACTTTTTGTGCAGCCACATGTTGGGCTGCCCGGTCCGGCCCGGTTTCAGACAGCCGGATCAGGTGGTCAAAGCGATTGGCCAATTCACGGATTTGCTCAACCGAGTGTGTGACGAGATACATGTCGCCAATGTAGATTGCAGCCCGCTTCGGGCCAAAGACGGTGAATGGCGCGCTGTAGGCTTTCAGACCGTCATAAAGGAACAACCGGAACGTGGGATAGAGTTCGTCCAGCAATTGAACCATGTGGTCAAGTTGCGCTTTGCGAACACCGGGCTGCAGGCCGCTCCAGATGCCGGTTCCCGCGGCAAAGGATTCAAGCCTTTGGCGAGGCATGACCACTTCCATGTCGGTTTCCGGGCGCCGGGAATAGTCGAGCTGACTTCGGACCTGGATGGACTTGGCGTCGATCAGTTCGCGGTCTTCGGCACGAAATTCATATTGAACCACGGCACGCGTGCGCAACAGATCCGGCAAGGTTGCCGGGACATAGCGGATTTTGTAGCCCACTGCTTCACGGTGCCATTCGGCAAGCCTGCTTACGCCGCCGTCCCCGTCCACCAGCTCGATGCTGTTGACCTTGGCGACTTCGGTGATCGCGCTTTCGCTTTGCGAAAGACCCAGCAACCAGTCGGCACTGACCATCTCGGTCTGTGCAAGTGCGCACAACGTTTCGGCGCGTGGCAAGCGCTTTGTTCCAGGTTCCAGAAACTGGCTGAGGGCTGATCGGTCGATGGAAGATCGCCGTGCGAATTGCGCCATGGTTTCGCCGCGACGGTCGATCAGCGAGCGCAACCGCGCCTGAAAAATGTCTACAATGCCACGCTTGTCAGGGATCATTTCGAGACTATACGCGGCATTGTTGTGAATTCACATCAAAAAGAGTGACAACGTGTGAGTTGTTTCGTTGCTGCTTCAATGATTCTACATCACATTCGCGTGAGTTTCGCACGGAGACAACATGCGCAAGTCATTCTTTGGCCAGGTTGAATGGCCGACGGTTTTTCTCATCATCACGGTTTATGCAGCCTGGTTTGGCCTGTGCGCCTGGGGACATTTTCTCCCGGCTTTGCTCTGGGTGACACTGGCAGGGTTGCTGACCGCACTGTACTGGTCTGTAGTGCATGAGGCAGTGCACATGCACCCCACCAAAAACGCACTGGTGAACCATGCATTGGTATGGCTGCCGATCGGCTGGGTCTATGCCTATGAACGTTTTCGCGACGGGCACCTTCATCACCACAATACCGGCGAACTGACCGATCCGTTCGATGACCCTGAAAGCTGGTACATGGCGCAGCATGACTGGAAAATCACAGGAACCGTCTCCAGGGCAGTTCTCACTTTCAACAATACGCTTCTGGGCCGAATGCTGATCGGGCCGATGATCGTGCTCACGCGCATGGTTCGCGACGACTTCAAGGCAATTGTGAAAGGCGGTGAAAATGGCCGGTCTGTCTTGCGGGCCTGGCTGCTGCACATACCGCCGGTGATCGTGCTTGCATTGCTGGTGGCATCGGTAACAGATGTGAAATTGTGGCAGTTTGCCCTCGCCGCTTATCTGGGAGTGGCGCTGATCCTTGTTCGCACGTTTCTTGAGCATCAGGCAGCAGAGGAATTCAGCCATCGGACCGTAATCATCGAAGACCGCGGGCTGTTTGCGTTCCTCTTCCTGTTCAACAATCTTCATGTCGTTCACCACACAAGGCCCGGCCTCGCGTGGTATCTGCTGCCAGCATTTTACAAGGCGCACCGGGAGCAATTCATCAAACGCAACAACGGATATGTCTACCCCAGCTACCGGGCTGTCTTCCGCAAGCATTTCCTGACACCCAAGGAACCGATAGCGCACCCTTACGTGGTTTGACGAGCCGGCATCCGGCGGAAAGACGATCCATTGGCCGCTCCAATTGCTTCATTGCCAATGTACGACTGGCCGGAGGTTTCAAAATTCTGGGACGGGTTCTGGACGCAAATAGCCGAACGACTGTCTGAAAAGGGCATGGATGCGCCAATGGCGCTGGATCGCTCCGGCGACCATTGCGCCGATTGGGAAAACCCGGACCTGCTGCTGGGCCAAACTTGCGGCTGGCCGTACATGACCCGCCTTCGTGGCAAGGTCGTCCCGTTTGCCCGTTTTGATTTCGGCTTTGACGGGAAGCAGGGCGACTATCACAGCACGATCATCGGCACGAACAGCAGGCGCGATTTCCATGAAATCTTTGCCGACCCTCAAGCAAAAATTGCCGTTAATTCGTTCGATTCCCAAAGCGGGTTCAGGTCTCTCTCGAGCCTTTTGCAGGTGAGTCTCGAGATCCCGGCAGACCGGTTTTTGGTCACCGGCAGCCATCGCGGTTCCGTGCAGGCGGTGGCCGGGGGCGCGGCGCAAATGGCCGCAATCGATGCCGTCAGCTGGCGGTTGGCGCAGCACTTTGAACCAGCAGCAGGCAAGGTGGTGGTGCTCGGCAGAACGGGGGATGCGCCCGGCTTGCCACTGATTACCTCGCTCAATCGCAACCATCTGACCTCAACGCTGCTGCTGGAGATAGCCAGTAGTCTGCCATCGCAAACTCCCTTTGGTGTTGTCGGCATCACGGGCATTGTTGCAGCAAAAGACGCTGATTATACGGTCTTGCGTGATCCCGCCTTTGGTCGGCTTCGGGTCAAAGGTACTCACTGATCTTTTCAAATCTCCCGGGCCGTGGCATGATTTTGGCTGAGGGAGAACATTTCAAATGCCCGAAATCACCTTCACGGCAAATCTCCAGCGCCATGTGGCCAGCCCCAAAATGCAGGTTGAAGGCAGCACTGTGCGCGAGGTGCTCGACAAGGTATTTGCAGAATATCCAATATTGCGCGGCTACGTGCTCGATGAGCAACTGGCACTTCGCAAGCACATGGGCATTATCGTCGATGGCGTTGTTCTTTGCGACCGGGTGAAGCAGAGTGACAGGGTAGGTGAAGAAAGCCGCATATTCGTTTTGCAGGCCCTTTCGGGCGGCTGACACAGGGGCATCGACATGGCAGCAGAATTGCTCGTTTCAACCCGAAAGGGTCTTTTCACCCTCAATGGCGAGACGACCTGGTCCATTTCGCAGGCTGATTTCCTTGGCGACAATGTAACGCTCGCCCTTCACGATCCACGAAACGGTTATCGTTATGCGGCACTCGACCACGGACATTTTGGCGTCAAACTGCACCGCAAGATACCGGGTGAAAGCTGGCAGGAAATAGCAACCCCGGCTTTTCCGCAGCAGCCTGAAGGTGTTGTCGACACCGATGGCTGGGGAAAAATCATACCGTGGACCGTCATGCGGGTTTGGGCATTGGAGGCGGGCGGGCCGGAACAGCCGGGTCTGCTTTGGTGTGGCACCATTCCGGGCGCTCTTTTTCTCTCGCACGACAATGGCGATTCATGGGTGTGGGTAAAGTCCCTTTGGGACCATCCGTCCCGAAAGAGATGGATGGGCGGTGGAGCCGATTATCCGGGCATTCATTCGATCTGCATTGACCCGCGCGACAGCAACACTGTTCGATTGGGTGTGTCGTGCGGCGGCGTTTGGCGCACGCGCGATTGCGGGAACAGTTGGACGCTTACAGCCACCGGCATGCGCGCCGATTTTCTCCCGCCCGAACAGGCCGGTGACCCTGAAGTGCAGGATGCGCACATGCTGGTGCAATGCAAGGCCGATCCCGAACGGCTTTGGGTGCAGCACCACAACGGGATTTTTCGCTCGGATGACTGCGGGATGGAGTGGACCGAATTGTTGGACGTCAATCCGTCTTCCTTCGGCTTTGCCGTGGCTGTGCACCCGGATGAGCCGGACACAGCCTGGTTTGTCCCCGGCATCAAGGACGAGAAGCGCTATCCCGTGGCTGGCGGCTTGGTGGTCACCCGCACCCGAGACGCGGGCAAAAGTTTTGATGTGCTCACCAATGGACTGCCGCAGGATCATGCCTATGATGTGGTCTACCGCCATGCCCTGACTATTGACTCAACAGGCAACAGATTGGCTTTCGGTTCAACCACCGGCGGCTTGTGGGCAACTTCCGATCAGGGTGACCGCTGGCAGGAAATCACGCATACATTGCCGCCGGTCTATGCAGTCCGTTTTGTTTGATGCATGCCGGGAATGGCTGCTTGTAGAAAACTGAGGAGGCACCAATGTTCAAGATACTGAAATACCTGCTGGGTTTGATCGTCATCGCCATTGTCGCAATTGTCGGTTATGCCTCTGTGCAGCCTGATGATTTCCGCGTTGAACGGTCAACAACCATTGCCGCGCCGCCGGAAAAAATCGCCGCCATCGTTACCGATTTCAAGCGTGGCATTGAATGGTCGCCGTGGGAAAAACTGGACCCGGCGATGAAAAAAACCTTCTCTGGCCCGTCGACCGGGGTTGGTTCTGTCTATGAATGGAACGGTAATGACGATGTCGGGTCCGGTCGTCAGGAAATCGTCAAGGTCGAGCCAAACCTTGTGAGCATGAAAGTTGATTTTTTCACGCCGTTTGAAGCCAGGAACATGGCCGATTTCAAACTGGAGCCGGAGGGTTCAGGCACCAAGGTGACGTGGTCGATCTACGGCCCGAACCCGTTCATGTCGAAAGTCATGGGAATCTTCATGGACATCGACAGCATGATCGGAAACGACTTTGACAAAGGGTTGGCAGCTCTCAAGGAACTCGCTGAAAAGCCGTGAGGACCCAAGCGGCTTACGCCTCCCAGTCCAGCACCACTTTGCCGGAATTTCCGCTGCGCATCGCGTCGAATCCCTCCTGGAATGCGTCAATGGGCAGGCGGTGGGTGATGATGCCGGATATGTCGAGCCCGCCCTGGATGAACGCAATCATCTTGTACCAGGTGTCATACATCTCCCGGCCATAAATGCCCTTGAGCGTCAGCATCTTGAAGATGACCTTGTTCCAGTCGATGGAAAAATCCGCTGGTGGTATGCCCAAAATTGCCACCCGCCCGCCATTGTTCATCGCCGCGATCATGTCACGAAAGGCTGGCGCTGCGCCTGACATTTCCAGCCCGACATCAAATCCCTCCTTCATGCCGATGCGCGCCATCACGCCGTCCAGCTTCTCGCTCCGGGCATTGACGACGTATTGAACGCCGCAGGCCTTGGCCAGGTCAAGGCGCAACGGATTGATGTCGGTGATGACAACCTTGCGCGCACCGGCACGCTGCGCCACCAGCGCTCCCATGATGCCGATTGGTCCGGCCCCAGTCACCAGCACGTCTTCGCCGACGCAGTCGAACGACAGTGCAGTGTGTACGGCATTGCCGAACGGGTCGAAGATCGCCGCAATCTCGTCGGGTACATCGTCCGGGATCGGCACCACATTGGATTCGGGGATGCAGACATACTGCGCAAACGATCCGGGCCGGTTGACCCCGACGCCCAGCGTGTTGCGGCAGAGCTGGCCACGGCCAGCGCGGCAATTGCGGCACATGCCGCAAACCACATGCCCTTCGCCCGAGACCCGCATGCCGACCTTGTACCTTGTGGCCGAACTGCCGGTCTGCTCGATAACGCCCATGAATTCATGGCCGGTCACCATGGGCACCGGAATGGTTTTCGCGGCCCATTCGTCCCAGTTGTAGATGTGGACATCGGTTCCGCAAATCGCCGACTTCTTCACCCGGATGAGCACGTCGTTCGGGCCAGGTTCCGGCACAGGGGTTTGTTCCATCCAGATACCGGGTTCAGCCTTGGCCTTCACCAGCGATTTCATCATGCGTGCCATTATGGTACCTGCCGTTCATTCATTTTTATCTTCTTCCCTGAGACGCCTTCCTGCATCCATTCTTTCATGCAGGATCGAGACGATGGCGATGGAGCTGTCACCGCGTTCCTTCCAGAACACGTAGTGATGTCCATAGCTGGCAAAAAAGCCTTTCACCCCAAATTGCGGGGGAATAGCTCGCCAATAAATGTGCCGATCCGCAATCATTTCGAAAAGATCAAACATGCCGTCGAGATATTTGTCGGCCTGCACCTGTCCGTGGGTTTCAAGGGTGTAGGCGTATGTGTCTTCCAGTCGCTGCGAGGCAGCGCGCCGCAACCAGTATTTCTTCACCTAGCTGCCCTGTCCGCGGCCCGGCGCCGAATATCGCTTGCTGATACCAATTCAAGACTGCTTTCCGGTTCAGCGAAAGCGGACCGCAATTGCGCCTTCATCGTCTCGAAAGACAGTTTGTCGGCGCGTTCCCTGTCGGCTCTGATGAGCGAACGAACATACTCGCTGGCATTCTCGTAATCGCCTTGACTGATTGATCGCATGACATGCTCACGCAAGGCACCGGAAATACGGATATTCAGGCTTGTTGTGTCTGACATGAAAAATCTCCGTTTGATGCCACAATATCTTCAATATTGTGGCAATTCAACCGATCACGCCCAACTCGCGTCCGGCCTGTTCAAACACTGAAATCGCGCGGTCAACCTCGGCGCGCGAATGCGCCGCCGACATTTGGGTGCGAATGCGTGCCTGCCCCTTGGGCACGACCGGGAATGAAAAACCGGTGACGTAGACGCCCATGGCAGTCATCGCTTGTGCCATGTCGCGGGCCAGCGTGGCCTCACCCAGCATGACTGGAATGATCGGGTGATCGGCGCCGGCGAGCTTGAAGCCGAGCTTGGTCATTTCAGCACGGAAATGGCGGGCATTGTCGAACAGGCGCTCGCGCAAGGCATCGCCATTTTCAATGATCTCGAACACCTTGAGCGAGGCTGCGGCAATCACCGGCGCCAGCGTGTTGGAAAAAAGGTAGGGCCGCGATCGCTGCCGCAACCACTCGACCACTTCGGCCGGTCCTGCCGTATAGCCCCCCGACGCGCCGCCAAGCGCCTTGCCCAACGTGCCGGTGACGATGTGCACCCGCCCTTCGACACCGCAATGCTCCAGTGAGCCGCGCCCGTTTTTCCCCAAAAAGCCGATGGCGTGGGAATCATCAACCATCACCATGGCATCATGGGCTTCTGCCAGATCACACACAGCTCCAAGATTGGCGATGATGCCGTCCATCGAGAAAACGCCATCGGTGGCGACCATCCGGAAGCGGGCATTGGAGGCCGCCTTGAGACCGGTCTCCAGTTCGGCCATGTTGTTGTTGGCGTAGCGATGGCGCTGTGCCTTGCAAAGGCGCACGCCGTCAATGATCGAGGCATGGTTTAGAGCGTCGGAGATGATCGCATCTTCCTCTGACAACAGCGTCTCAAACAAGCCCGCATTGGCGTCAAAGCAGGAAGAGTAGAGGATTGCATCCTCCATCCCGAGGAAGTCGGCGATGCGCCGTTCCAATTGCTTGTGCTCTTCCTGCGTGCCACAAATGAAGCGAACAGAGGCCATGCCATAGCCATAGCGGTCGAGCGCCTTGTGCGCGGCAGCAATGATTTCGGCGTTGTCGGCGAGGCCGAGATAGTTGTTTGCGCACATGTTGATGACGGATTGCCCGTTTGCAAGATCAACGCTGCCCGCCTGCATCGAAGTGATCACGCGCTCGGTCTTGAAAAGACCGGCGTCCTTGAGATCCTGGATCTCGGCATTAAGATGCCCGATCATTGAATGCGGCATGGCGCATGCTCCGGTGGTTTGCGAGCCAATAGTGTTCGAAGTTACAACGGCGCAACTGTGATGACCCGCCAAATTGCGCAGCAAGAAGGCACATTTTTGCGCCCTAACGCCGGTCACCCTTGCTGTAATGCTGTTCGATACGAGCCTGGATGAGCTCAAAGCAGATCGACATGACCCAGTAGACCATGGCCGCGGTGATCAACATTTCGATGTGCTTGAATTCCGATTTGCCTTGGGTGCGCGCAAGAAAAGTAAGCTCCCAGACACCCACAACGGAAACCAGCGAGGAATCCTTGAGCATGGCGATGAACTGGTTGCCGGTGGGCGGAATGATCAGCCGCATTGCTTGCGGAAATATCACCTTGAAGAACGTGACATTCGGCGTCAGGCCAAGTGCATAGGCTGCTTCGCTTTGCCCTTTGCCGACACCTTGGATACCGGCCCGGAAAATCTCGGCCATGTATGCACCATAGCAAACCGCCAGGGCGGTGATCCCGGCCGGAATGGGATCAATGACAAAGCCTATTTGCGGCAGCCCCAGATAAATGAGGTAGATCTGCATGAGCAGCGGCAAGCCGCGGAAAAACGAAATGTAGAAACTTGAGATGCCATACAGCACCGGATTGCCCGACAGCTTGGCGAGGGCCGTAACCAGTGCAATCACCGACGCTATGGCAATCGAGACCAACGAGATGAAGATGGTGGTTGTTGCTCCGACGGCAATGAGAAAGCCGATTTTTTTGCGAATGAAGCTGTAGTCGAGATCAAAGCTCCAGAAAAACACCATGAACAGAGCCAGCAATTCGAGCCAGACCACCGGAACCTGCAACTCCTTTGGCAGCAGCTTGAGGCCCTGAAGGTTGGCAAAAAGCACTGCCGTGACCAGAAATGCACAAGCAATGCGGCCGGCCCATCCCGAGAGGTCAGGCTCGCCGATCACCGGGCGCAGCAATTCCCCGACCAGACTGCTGCGAAGATCCAGCCAGGCAAGGAACACGAATGCCGCCAGGGCCAACAGACCCTGGTGCATTGCCTTGTCGCCGGTGGATCGGGTGATGTTCAAGACAGGGTAGGGCAGCCTGCGTTTAATTGCAGGCTGCCCGGCTCCGGACTATTGCGCGATTTTTGAATAGTCGACGCCGTACCACTTGGTGGAAAGCGCCGTCAGCGTTCCATCGGCATGCATCGCGGCGACGATCTCGCCGATCTTGGCATCAAATTCCGGATCGCCCTTGTCGGTCGCAACCGAAAGCGGCTCGTAAAACGCCGGTCCGCCGACAACCTTCATCGGATAGCCATTCTTGATGGCTTCCAGGATGGTCGGCATTGCGGACATGACGGCGTCGAGGCGCTTTCCGTCGCCAACTTTCAGATCGTCATAAGCGCTGGTGTCGGTATCGTAGATTTTCTTCTCGCCAGCCTTGACCTTGTACTCGAACGGCGGTGCGCCGATGGCGTCAATCACCAGATTGCCGTCGAGGTATTTTTCATAGGTGCAGCCGCCGCAAACGCCGATGATCTTGCCGTTGAGTTCGGCGCTGTCGGCGACCTTGGAATCGGTGTGCACGGCAAATGCCGACGGCACGTAATAATAGACTGCCGGGAAATCCAGCACTTTGGCCCGGTCGGCTGTTGGCGTCATCGAACCCACAGACATGTCCCAGCGCCCAGCCCAGTTGCCAGCCGTGATGATGTCCCATGCCGGAGTGGTGATTTCGAGTTCAACTCCCATCCGCTTTGCGATCTCGCGTCCTACGGCTACGTCAAAGCCGTCCATTTCGTTCTTGTCGTTCAGGAAGGATTGCGGCGGATATTCCGGATCGCTCGACATCACGAGCTTCTTGTTGGCCATGACCCGGTCCAGCGTTTCGCCCGCCAGCGCCGGTGAAGCCAGAAGGGCAAGTGCCGCGCCCAGTGCTACAAGATGTGAAAGTTTCATTTTGTTCCCCTTTTTGTTGATTTGCACGCATTCAAGGAATTTATCCAATCCCGAAACAGGCAAGTGCGCAAGGGAAAGAACCAAAACACAAAAACCGCCGCAGTTTCCTGCAGCGGTTTTCAATTGCAACATTGCCCAGGCTACTTGTTCTTGACGATGATCGGGGTGAGCAGATCGCCCCAATTGCCGTTGCCGCAATGGTGACGGGCAGAGCGGATCAATTCGACCGACACGCCAGCTTCAACTGCCAGCATCACCGACTGGTTCAGCCGGTGCAGATCATTGGCAAGGCGGCGAATAGCCGCCTGCTCGTCATTGTTCATGGCCGAAGCCATCTCTTCGGACCGTTCCTTTACGGGCGGCTTTGTATTCATGGTCGAACCTCCTCATCAGCCTTTGGTGCCAGAGATAGACCCGGGGCAGACGAAACGCCAGCCCCGGAAACAGCCTTATTCTGCCGCCGGGCGGAACTGGTCGTGCTCGGTCGATTCTTTCATCGCGGTGGTTGAAGATTCGCCGCCGGTGATCGCCAGCGATACCGCATCGAAATAGCCGGTGCCGACTTCGCGCTGGTGCTTGGTTGCGGTGTAGCCATTTGCTTCTGCCGCGAACTCTGCTTCCTGCAACTCGGAATAGGCTGCCATCTGGCGGTCCTTGTAACCGCGGGCCAGTTCGAACATGCCGTAGTTGAGCTGGTGGAAACCTGCGAGCGTGATGAACTGGAACTTGTAGCCCATGGCACCCAGTTCGCGCTGGTACTTGGCGATCGTCGCGTCGTCGAGGTTCTTTTTCCAGTTGAACGAAGGCGAGCAATTGTAGGCAAGCATTTTGCCCGGATGTGCCTTGTGGACGCTTTCGGCAAACTTCTTCGCCTGGCCAAGGTCCGGCTTGGAGGTTTCCATCCAGATCAGGTCACAATGCGGCGCGTATTTGATGGCGCGCGCGATGCACGGCTCCATGCCGTTTTTGACATTGTAAAAGCCTTCAGCGGTGCGGCTTGTATCATAGTCAACGAATGGCTTGTCGTTTTCGTCAATATCCGAGGTCAGCAACTTGGCTGCTTCCGCATCCGTGCGGGCGATGACGAGGGTTGGAACCCCCATTACGTCGGCTGCAAGACGCGCCGCATTGAGGTTGCGAATGTGCGCCGAGGTCGGAATCAAAACCTTGCCGCCGAGATGGCCGCACTTCTTTTCCGATGCAAGCTGGTCTTCGTAGTGAACACCGGCAGCGCCGGCCTCGATGAAAGCTTTCATGATTTCAAATGCATTCAACGGTCCGCCAAAACCTGCTTCGGCATCGGCAACGATCGGCGCGAACCATGTTTCAACCGAAAGGCCCTTGCCTTCGGAAACTTCGATCTGGTCGGCACGCTGAAGTGTCTTGTTGATGCGCTTGGCCAGCTCCGGTGCGGCATTGGCCGGGTAAAGTGACTGGTCGGGATACATTGCCGAAGCGGTGTTTGCATCGGCAGCAACCTGCCAGCCGGAGAGGTAGATCGCCTTCAGGCCGGCGCGGACCATTTGCATGGCCTGATTGCCGGAAAGCGCGCCGAGAGCATTCACAAACCCGTCTTCATTCACCAGCTTCCACAAGCGGTTGGCGCCCATTTCCGCGAGTGTGTATTTTATCTGCACAGAACCACGCAATTTGGCAACATCGGCCGGGCTGTACGGGCGTTCAATACCGTCGAAACGGCCGGCAGCGGCAGAGGGTACAAGATTGTAAAAGTCGGTCATTGAAACGCTCCTTCTTGCGTATTCCGAAAGTTGTATCGGCTGCAGGGCGAACCGCACAGCTGGTTCAGTCACTACTTTCTTTACATTGCAGCGCAGCAAATACGAAATTTATCTGCATCTTGGCCCAAATAATCGGGTCAACCTGTGTTGTTTGTTACAAGTTCCCATTGTAAAATTGTAAAGATTGTAACGCGCCTATCGGCGCTTTTCCTGCACAATTTTGTAAAGGGTGGTAAATATGGCTGAGCAGAAGATATTTTCCGGCCCTCGTATCCGCCGTGTGCGCCACACGCTTGGCCTGACGCAGACCGCGATGGCACAAGAGCTTGGCATATCCCCGTCTTATCTCAACCTGATCGAGCGCAACCAGCGTCCATTGACGGTACAGCTTCTTCTCAAGCTGGCAGCAGTTTACAAGCTTGACCTCGAAGAATTGCAGGGGGAAGCGGGGGGAACCTCGACAGCACTGAAGGAAGTGTTTTCCGATCCGTTGCTGGCAGGCGAAGTTCCCGGTCCGCAGGAACTGGTGGAAATCGCTGGAGCTGCGCCCAACGCCGCCGCAGCGATCATAAAATTACACCGGGCCTGGCGTGAAGCAATTGACCGTCTTTCCGATCTTTCCGACATGTTGGCGCGGCAGGGTTTGGCTACCACTGCCGCCTCGGCGCGGTTGCCCTTTGATGAGGTGCGTGAGACGTTCGAAACACGCCCAAACCACTTTGCCGCCATCGACGCTGCCGCCGAAGCCTTCCATGCCGAACTTGACCCGTCCGGGGATTTGCCTCAAGCGTTGAAGCGCTGGCTCAAAGCGACGCACGATATCTCCATCCGCCTGCTTCCAGCCCATGCCATGCCGCTGTGGCGCCGCAAGTTCGATCGTCACTCGATGCGCCTGTTCATTTCGGAGCGATTGTCGCCGTTTGACCAGCTGCGCGAAATGGCCATGGAAGCCTGTCTGCTTTCGATGCAGGAGATTGTGGCAGCTGAGATTTCCGCATTGAAACTTGGCTCCGATGAGGCGCGTCGGCTCGCCCGGTTCGAATTGGCAAGGTATGCCGCGCATGCATTGATCATGCCCTATGACAGTTTCCGCCAGGCAGCAGAGCGCACGGGCTACGACATTGACATACTGGCTTCGCGCTTTGGGGTTTCCTTCGAGCAGGCGGCGAACCGGTTGACGATGCTGGCGCGTGGTTCGAGGCCCGGTATACCCTTTTTCATGCTGGAAGTGGACAATGCCGGTCACCGCTTCCGCCGTGCCGGCGCGCAGGGCTTCCCGCAGGCGCGCTTTGGCGGGCAATGTCCCAAACTGCCGGTACACTATGCTTTCGCCCAACCGGGGCAAATTCTGGTTGAGCGGGTCGAGATGCCGGACGGCGCCGAATTCCTTACCATTGCCCGCACACTTGAAGGACCACAGGCTGGTTACAACGAGCGTGTGCGCCGCACCGCCATCCTGCTGGGCTGTGACAGTGGATTTGCATCGGAAACAGTCTATGGCCGGGCTGTCGCCGCAGGTGGGCTGGCACCAACCCAGGTAGGCCCGGCGTGCCGCGTGTGTGAGCGGCAGGGCTGTCTTGCAAGGGCCGAACCGCCGATCACCCGCCCGCTGGGGCTTGATGAAATGGCAACCGGCCTGAGCGTTTTTGATTTTCAGTGATGTTCAACCGCGCGGCGGCCTGAACAGATAAATTATCAGCCATACCGGCAACACAACCACCGAGCCGAGCACAATGTTAGGCACTGCCCAGCGGACTGTTTTCTGGCCAAGCTCGTAGACCCGTTCCGGCGTAAGCCCGACTTGCATCAGGATTTGTTCAGCAGAGACATTGAACCGGGCCAACACGACCCCAACGATCAGGGAGGCAACGCCGATCTTGAAGATGGTGGACAAGACATGAAGCATTCTGGATCTGCCGCGGTGAGTGTCGCTTGACTGCTTTTACCCCGTTTTCGCAGCAGAAGCCCGTTTGCGTCAACTGCCAGGGGCCGTGACCCCGAAATCGTGTTGGCCGCCTACCGCTGGTCCGGATTCGTTTGAATGCGGGTGAGCAAGGGCGCGGCGTATGAGCCTCCGGCAAACAAACGAACCGGAAGCGGCGCACTCGGGCCAGGCAGCACGGACGGGCCCGGTGCCAGCTGAATTTGCAGGGCAATGCCGCCATCGCCGAAATTCGCACGACCGTGGATGTCAGCCAGCACTTTGCTGTTGGCAATTTGCATCGACCCGACCGTGGCAAAATCGCGGTTCAGCAAAACATTTGCCTTCAACTCGCGAAATGCGGTTTCACCGGCCAAACTCGATTGCAGGCCGGTGCCGCCAGGGTCTTGCGCCAACATCAGCAATTGCTGGAAATCAATGCCGCTGAGCGTGCCGTTTTGTGCGGTGGCGGCAAATTCTCCTTCCATGTTTCCAAAAGCGGATGAAATATCGTCTCCGGTCGATTGACCCCGAAGCGTTGCATTTCCTTGTCCGCTGAAGTGGAAGCCGCCTGATGCATATCTTGACGATGCCTCGGCAAGGTCAAAACCATCCAGCCGGGCATCCATCCCCAATACCCATGCCAGTTCTTTTTTCCCGAGTGACATTTTTCCGGTCAACACACCACCCGCAAGCGTGGAGTTCCCCACTTCCAAAAGCGCCTCGCTGTTTCGCGTTGAAAGGGTGGCTGCAACATCTTTGACTTTTGTGTTGCCCATCTGAACCGATTGCGCTGAAAGCCGCAAATCCAGATTTATATCCAGCAATGAAACCGGCGCAGGCGTTGCCGTGAGCGCTGGTTGGTCCGCAATTGTGAACGCCTCGGCATACCGAGTGAGAACAAGTTGGATGGCTGAAATGGTGCCGTCGATCTGTGGCAGCGAGGTTTTTCCGAAGGAGAGCTGCAGGTTGCCGCGACCGGTATTGCCATCCATTTCCACGGTTGCATCGGAAAACACCAGTTTTTGCGGTGTTGTCTCAAGTTTTCCGGAAATGCTGAAATCGGCAAATGCCGAAACGGGCGAAAGCGGAGCACCAAACAGCCTTGCAAAGCGGATCAGCGATGCCGCTTCCATTCTTCCTTCCCCGGTCAGATGAAGATTTGAAATCAGGTTTCCATTGCCGGAAAACTCGAAAATGAAGGCGTCGGATACAATGCGTGCATCCAGCGCGGTTGTGCCACCGGACAAAAGCAACAACGGGTCGCCGCTGGAAAGGCGAAACTCGAATGCTTCGTCGCGCCAGATGCAGTCACCCTGGAAGTTGAATGCCGAATTGCTGTCAGGCCATGCGAACATGCCGTTGATATTGGTGAAGGTTTCGCGGCGCGAGGTTGCACGGTTTTCATAATATACCGTGCCATCGACAATTTCGAATTTTCCAAGCTGTAGTGCTGGCAGGGAAGGCAAACCTGGCGACCCAGGCAAGACATTGGTTTCGCGGCGGGTCTTGGCCGTTTCAATGATCAAGGTCAGATCGCCCGATGGCGAAATCCAGTTCTGTCCGCTGGTCGGTGTGTTGCGCAGATTGAAACGTGGCCGGACAAACTGGTAGTCACCGATTTCAATGCGTCCAAGCAGCGCCGGGAAAAACAGGATGCGCCCTCGCAGTTTCTCCATCTGCAACATGGGAGGATCTGTTGCGATGGATTGCGGATCACGAAGAACGACGTTTGTAACCTCCATGCCGAGGAATGGATTGAAAGTTATCCGCGGTGAACCACTGAAACCGATGGTCTTTCCAGTGACCGAAAGTACCCTTGCCTCAATTTGTTGTTTTATCCGGTCAGCTGAAACGAGATAAGGCAGTGACAGGGCAAGCGCTGCAAGGCCCAGCACGACAACAAATGCTGCCAAAACGGTTCGCTTCATGTTCGCTTCCTGGTTCAAGGGTATGCGCCGCCAAGATTTCAAGGCTGGGCGAACCCCTGAAAATTGATCGACCATCGCTGTTGCCGGTCCCAGCATTGGCAAAAGGCGGGCGGATAGGCAAGGGTGAGGCCGGTGCCATTTCTTGTGACCACTCAAACCGCTGCACAACCAGGTTGCATCCGGGTCAGGCAGCTACTTGTCTGAAAGAATACAATAAACTTTTACCAGTTGAAATGGCGCTCACTGAGCCCTCGCCAGTTGCAAAAAAGATCAATGAAAACAATTGGAGTGGTGGCCGGTGTGGTTAATGAAAAATGTAAGGCAAATTAACCGTGACTGACGAACATGCAGGTTTTGTTAAAACTGTTTAAAGCCCGTTAAGGACCGGGAAAGGGTTGAGGCACCATGGTCATTTCACCAGAGGCGCTCCATGCCAACAGTTTCATCCGACGGCGAACGGATGGGGTGAGAACCCAAAACTTATTCTACCAAGCTTCCAGAGTCTCCACTCTTCTCAAACAGCGGGCTTAACGGCCCGCTTTTTTTTGTTCAGTTTTTGGTTGAATCCTGCCGTTGGTTCATGCGGCCTAGCAACACTACCGGAACCACACCCAAAGCCACGATTGCCAGTGAAGCAATGGCGGCGTCCTCAAACCGGGCACGCGAGGATAGTTCGTACACATGGGTTGCAAGGGTCGGGAAATTGAACGGCCTCAACAAGATGGTTGCCGACAATTCCTTCATCGTTTCCACAAAAACCAACAGCAACGATGTCAGGATGGCGCCTTTCAGCATTGGCAGTTCAACTTGCATGAAAGCCTGCAATGCCGTTCGTCCAAGGGTTCGTCCGGCCATTGCCTCGCGTCCTGAAAGGCGCTGGTGCCCTGCATCCAGGGCACTGTGCGCGACAGTGAAAAAGCGGACGCTGCAGGCATAGACAACGATGAATGCGCTGCCTGACAACAGGAGCCCGGTTACAAGACCAAACTGGCCGCGCATCCAGGCATCGAGGAGATTGTCAAACCTTGTCAGCGCAAACAGCATGCCAATGGCAAGTACCGATCCTGGAATTGCGTAGCCCAAGGTTGCAGCCTGTTGCACCAGCTGCGCCACTTTGCTGCGTGAACCGCGAAGCGCCACCAGAAAAGCGAGTGCGGCAAATGTGGTGACGACAGCGGTGATGCTGGATACCAAAATGCTGTTGATTGCTGCCTGATGCAATTGCGGCTGCAAAACCTGTTCCGTTCTCACTGCGGCAAACCGCAACATGAGGGCGACAGGAACAGCAAACCCGATGAAAAACGGAATGGCGCACAGGAAAGTTGCCGCAAATGCGGAACGCCCTTCAAGCCGAATTCGGCTGGGGGCGACAAATCCACCTTGTTTCATGGCGTAGCTGCGTCCGCCACGTGACCTTCGCTCAAGGTGCAAAAGCAGACCGGCAATCACGAGCAGGAGACACGCGATCTGTGCTGCGCCGGCAAGGCTGGAACGGTTGAGCCAGGTGTCGAAGATGGAAAATGTCAGCGTGCGAACGCCAAGATATTCCACTGCACCAATATCGTTGAGCGTCTCGAGCAGGGCCAGCGCAATGCCGGCGGCAACTGCCGGTCTGGCCAGCGGCAACGCCACCGAAAAGAACAAACGAAACCCGTTCGCCCCGAGCATTCTGCCAGCTTCGATGACAGCACGACCCTGATATTCAAACAACAACCTGCATGTCAGATAAACATAAGGGTAAAGAACCACGCTCAGCACGAATATCGCACCGGGCAGGGAGCGCACCTCTGGAAACCAATACTCTGCAGGCGACTTGAATCCGCCAGCTGCACGCAAAAGGCTCTGGACCGGCCCGGTAAACCCGAGGAAATCAACGAAGCAGTAAGCCGAAATATAGGTCGGAATTGCCAGCGGCAGAACCAGCATCCATTGCAGCACGTTGCGGCCGGGAAAATCATGGCGGCTGACAAGCCACGCAGCGCCAATGCCCAAGGCCGCGGTGCAGGCAGCCACACCGCACATCAGCAAGGCAGTGACGGCCAACGAGCGGGGAAGCACGTTTTTCAGCAAATGGCCCCAGACATCGCCCGTGTCGCCAAACGCCAAGACCAGCAGTGACGCGAGTGGCAAAAGTGCAAAGGCAGCAATCACTCCTGCGGCAGGGGAAATGCCCCATTGGCCGGAAGCTGTACGCTTTGTGCTGGGCGCCGGAATGCTCATGCTGTCAGGCTATGGCGTTGGGCGAGGGCAAGGTCAATGCGACCGTTGCGCCGCCGTGTTTCTTTGAGTCTTGACCCTAGTCCGCCAATACCCGTTGGGTCGGAAAATGAACGTGCGCAATGGTGCCCTCTCCCGGTGTGCTTTCGAGGTCAAAATAAGCACGGTTTGCTTCCACAAGTGCCTTTGTCAGCGGCAGGCCGAGACCGGTTCCCTGGCCACGCTTTTCATCGGTTACATTGATCTGGTGGAACGGCTTCATTGCCTGTTCGATTTCCCGCTCGCTCATCCCGCGTCCGGTATCGCGCACCCGCATGACAACTTCTCCATTGCCTTCATAGACAGTCGACACAATCACCTGACCGTTGGCCGGCGTGAACTTGATGGCGTTGGAAACCAGGTTGAGAATAATTTGCCGGATCGAGCGCGCGTCTGCCACGACCCGCGGGACTGCCCGCGAAAGCGAGGTGCGAATAATGATGCGTTCGCCATTGGCTTGCGGCTGCAACAACGCAACAGTTTCTGCGACCAGCTGGTTGAGATCGACGGCCTCGTAGGACAATTCCATCTTGCCAGCTTCGATCTTGGAAATGTCCAGCAGGTCATTGATCAGGTCAAGGACATGCACGCCCGAGCGGTTGATGTCGCGGAGGTAGCCGCGATATCGGTCGTTTTCGATCGGCCCAAAGCGCTCCTCGATCATCACATCGGAAAAACCGATGATGGCATTGAGCGGAGTGCGAATCTCATGGCTGACGCGTGCGAGGAAATCGGTTTTCTGTTCGCTGGCGCTCTCTGCCGCGCGCCGTGCGGTGACCAGTTCTTCTTCGGCCTTTTTCCATGGCGTGATGTCGCGCAGGACCGCACAGAATTTTTCTTCATTGCCCATCCACCCAAGCGTGATGAACAGGGGTATCAGCCCGCCTTTTTGATGCAGGCCGATGACTTCGCGGCCATTGTTGATAAGGCCGGCTACGCCAGGTTCCTTCAATTCACGCATGTAGTCTTCGACCGCCTGATGACTTTCGCGGGCAAACAATTCTGACAGGTGCTTGTTTTGTACATCGCGGAAATTGAAGCCGAACAGGGCTTCGGCCGGGCCGTTCAAGGATTCAATCAAGCCATCGCGCGTGGTGACAAGTATGCCGTCTGTGGCTGTGTCGAGAATGTTTTGAAGCTCCGCAACACGCGCCATGTCGATGGCGGTTTTTTCGTCGGTCAATGCCTGTTGGGGAGCACGAAAGCTGAGCAATAGCGCCTTGGCATCATCCCAAAGCACGGTTTGAAGGAGCGGACTGACATTGATTGACGAGCCGTTCTTGCACCGAAGCGAGACAACGGCATTCTCCCCCTCGGCGATACCCTGGGATGCAAACAGTGCATCTACACCGCCTGCCTCTGCCAGTTCTTCAGTTGAAGAATATCCCGACACGCTCAAAAGCTCGGGGTTGGCGTAAAGCGTTTCTGCGCTGCGATAAACCAGTACCGGAACCGGAAGCTTGCGCAAGATCGAGGCCTGTGCGGTTTCAACGCTGTTGGCTTCGGTTGAGGCTGGAATTGCCGCCGGTGCATCCGCTGTTCCGGGTTCAGAAACTGCCACCACGCTTGGCTGCATTGCCGAATTGGCCGACTCGTCTTCGACCAGCTTCTGTCCGATTTCCTTGAAAGCCTTTGCTTCAGTCCTGCTCAGTTCCTCGGTGCGATCGCGCTTGCGCAAGCCGAGATCGACAATGTTTGCCCCGGTGGCGGTCGGGAACGTCGATATGTTCGATTCCTCTTGCTCGCCGTCAACAGGCCAATGGCGCCGCGCAACATCATGGCCGATGTCTGCCACGCCTTCGTTTGCTGCCGGTACAATATCTGCCTGCCGGGTTTGGCGCATTTGCCCGCCCGCCAGCGCCAAGCCGGTTTCATCGGGATCAATCACCGCATCAGCGGTACGAATGATGCCAAAGCCACGGAATCCGTCAAACTGACGTGCGCCTGAAAAAGCAGGCAGGGCCGCAAGGTCAACCGGAACAACCATGTCGGTGCCCTGTACGGGCCACAATACGGATTTGCCCGACCATGTGTCGCGCTTTTCAAGGAGCCGCTGAATGTCGCCATAGCGGTCAAATCCGAAAACATTGGCAACATCGCTGAATTTACGCCCGACAATGTCGGCTGCATTGGGTCCGACAGTCTGGGCAAGTTCTGGCGATACCGACATGAAAATGTGATTTTCATCGACCGTCCAGGCAAAGCGTACAGGTTCACCCGATGCCAGGTAGCGGAAAGGACCAGGCTCCGACACGCCCTGCGCACCGGAAATTTCGCCGGACAGGTTCGTCGCAGCTCCTGCCAGAACAACACCCGCACCGGCCGCGATGCGGCCCGGTGTCAGCCAGGAACCCGCTTCGCTGGCAGGGCGGCTTTCAGACGCGTCGATTTCCGTGACATCCACGGTCTGGTTTTCCTGCATGAACGGCTCTTCGGGCTTTTCCGCCCACGGCAGCAGTTCGTTCCCATCGTTTGCCGGACTTGTTTGCGCGTGACTGTCTGCTTCGGGTTCATCTCCAAACCCGTTGTTTGGAATTTCCACTGGCAAATCGGCAACAAGTTCAGCTTCGTTGCCCGGCATTTCGCCAAACGGGGCATTGCCCTCTATCGCCGAGCGCGCGAGATTGTCTTCTGCCGTGGTTTCAGCGCTGTCGTCTGTCCCGTCTTCGGTGTGCGGCGATGGCTCGTTGTCTTCACCCGTGGCGAATGGCTCGTCACCAGTTCCAGCCGGATCGCTTGTTTCCGCCTCACTTTGCAGCGCCGGCTTGATGTCGGCTTCGTGCTTGTTCAATTCAGCATCGCCAGACGGTGTATCCTCTTCCCCGGACTTTGGGCTGGCTTCTTCCGTGGTTTCGCCGCCAATACCCAGATACCAGCGCTCGAGCATGGCTCGGATTGAATTGCGCTTCCTGGGTTCAACAGCATCGGGAGCTTCCCCGGATGCTTCAACCAAACCTGTCGTGGTTTCCGGCTCGACCGCATCGATTGGTGCATCCATGCCAGTATCGGCGCGCGGTTCACTTGACGCAGGTTCCGCAAGGCTTTCTTCGATGGGAGCTGGTGCCTGCGCATCATCAACGGGGCGAGCGGCGTCTGTCGGGTGGAATTCCGGCGTCAGGATTTTTGCCGCTTCATCAGCACTGCCAGTCAATCCCGGCACATTTTCTTGCTCTTGCTCTTGCTCTTGCTCCTGCTCTGGCTCCTCCACGGCAACACGCCAGTCAGTTTCGCCAAGCTGCCAATGTGCAGACGAATTTTTGTCCTGCAAATTTTCGTCAGGGGCATCAACGGTTTCAATGATCCCGGCGCCTTCATCTTCCATGACATCGACAGCCCGTTCGATGTCTTCCACCACTTCGGCCGTCGTTTCATCCCGTTCGGTTACAGGCAAAGTCTCAGAAACTGAGTGTATGACCGGTTCATCAACTTCAATCTCTTCAGGCCTGAAATAGCTGTCCGTTTGCGCAACAGGCACATCTTCGTCGTGACTGACGAAAGAATTGTCTGGCGACTCTGCGCTCTCGGCTTGCGAGGCCTCCGCTCCAATATCCGCTGCAAGTTCGAGATCGCCCGCCAGTTCTTCCGCATTTGCCGGTTCTTTCGCATTTGCCGGTTCTTCCGCATTTGAAGGATTGGCTGCCGCCAGTGTGCCGGCAAGAATGCTGCCCGAACCGATTGTTGCCAATGCCCCGCTTTCCCACTGGCCCTGCGGCTGTTCGACCGGATCGGTTTCGGATTCCATGGATGTGGAATTGGTTTCTTCTGTCGCCAGATGAGCCACCATCAGCAATCGGCCCGGATTTGTTTTCAACATCACAACGCCAACCGAATGCATGTTGCCGGAATCCGATCGCAGAGCGCTTTTTTGCGGTTTTGCGCTTGCGGCGGCATTGCGGCACATTTCTTCCAGTGCATCCATGGAAAAATCGGCATCGGCAAAGGCCGGTGAAAAGGCAATCGGCAAGCCATAATTGTCCAGAATGGCAACGATGCTGTCGGTGTCCTCAAGCGAAGCGACAAATTTCTGCGCAACTTCGTGCTCTTTTAGTGGCTTGAACAGCCGCTCGTCAGCGCAGGTTACCATCACGGCGCGTTCGCCGCCGGGAAGCTGAACCCGGCTCAAAATACATTGGGTGAATTCTGCACGTGCCCCGCGCTGAACCCTGAACCCGCGAACAATAGGATCTTCGTTTTCCAACTGGACCGCGGCATCGCGAAGCTGCCGAATGAAAGGCGTGCTGGAAGAGAACTCTTTTTCCAGCAGCGAAGACAAATGGACCTCGCCAAACAGATCGGCTCCGGAAGCATTTGCCCAAAGCGGCGTGGACAGCCCTTGATCAAACAACACAACAGCCTCGGTGGAAAGCAGTTGACTTCCCAGCATTGGAAGATTTGTCAGTTCGAGATACGCGTAATCCGGATTTTTCATGGCCCAAAACTCAGAATACGGCACCGGCGGCAGCTGGTGGCTGGTTGCGAATTCAAACAATGCTCACTTGGCTTCAAGGAAGTTGCCGACTTCCATTGGTTAATGCCTTGTTAATAGCGTTCACGGCGTTGCCGGTCCACAGCCAGCGGTCAAAAGAGCAACGATTCTACCGGAACGGTTAATCAGCAAAACGGCGATACCAGCGGAACCAAACGACAAATATTGTGCACTGCAAAATAAATGTTGCATTGCACAATAATCATGCCTATATGGTTTTCAGTGGCGACGGGACAAATGATCCGCGAGCGTCCGATCCGAATTCAATTCTCTCAAGGAGCAATCACATGGCAGCGCCAAAGAACCAGACCAACGACATGATGGAAAAAGCACAGGCTGATTTCGCAAACTTCACCGAGAACTTCCGTGACATGGCCGAAAAGGGCGTTGCCCAGTCGACCGAAGCTTACGACAAGTTCAAGGGCCTTGCCGAAGAAGCCACCACAGCCGCACAGAAGTCATTCGACGCAATGCGTGAAGGCATGGCTACACTGAGCGCCAAGGCGATGGAAAACACCCGCGCCAACACCGAATCCGGCGTTGCATTTGTTGAGAAGGTTACAAAGGCGAAGTCTTTTGCAGAAGTTCTCGAACTGCAGGGCGAATTCTTCCGCACCGCATTTGAGCGTCTTTCTGCTCAGGCGAAGGAAGCCCAGGAACTGACCGTCAAAGTCACCGAAAAGGCTTCTGCGCCGGTCAAGGCACAGGCTGAAAAGGCATCTGCGGCAGTCGCCAAGGAAGTTGCCAAGGCTTCAAAGGCCGCGTAAGGCAAAACCTGCCGCCAGCGGCAGAAGAATTGATGAGGCCGCGCATCACAGCGCGGCCTTTCTTGCATCGGGCGGTCTGGCGTGCGGCAGCATTTGTGCTTGCCCATACGACGCCGGGCTTGCAAATCCGTCTGCATGGCGGTATTTCGCGCATTGGACAATCTGATACGTCAGGTCCTTGTGCGGTTGTAGCTCAGTTGGTTAGAGCGTTGGATTGTGGCTCCAGAGGTCGGTGGTTCGAACCCACTCAACCGTACCATTTCTTTCGATGAAGTTCTGAAAACAGGCCGGTGCTGCGTTTTGTTCGTGGCCGGCACTTTGTTTTGCTCCCGCGCGACCGGGTTGGTCGCACGGGAGGCAAATCATGATCAGACCAGATCAAACCGGTCTGCATTCATCACTTTGGTCCAGGCTGCCACGAAGTCATGCACGAACTTCGCCTTGTTGTCGTCCTGGGCATACACTTCGGCATAGGCTCTCAAGATCGAGTTTGAGCCGAAAACCAGATCGACCCGTGTTGCCGTCCATTTGGTGACACCGGTTTTGCGCTCGACAATGTTGTAAAGATTGTTGCCGGCCGGTTTCCAAGTGTAGGCCATGTCCGTCAGGTTGACAAAGAAGTCGGTCGTCAGTGATCCGACCCGGTCGGTAAACACGCCATGCGCTGTATCGCCATGGTTTGTGCCGATCACCCGCATGCCCCCAACCAGAGCTGTCATTTCATGTGCTGTCAGGCCCATCAGTTGGGTGCGGTCCAGCAACAACTCCTCGGAACTGACCACATAGTCTTTCTTCAGCCAGTTGCGGTAGCCGTCTGCCAAAGGTTCAAGCACGTCAAAGGATGCCGCATCGGTTTGTTCCGCTGTTGCGTCACCGCGTCCAGCTGCAAATGAGACGGAGATATCGAAGCCTGCGGCCTTGGCCGCCATTTCGACACCCAGGTTCCCAGCCAGCACGATGGTATCGGCAAGACTGGCGCCACCTGCTGCAGCAATCGGTTCCAGAACCGACAACACCCGTGCCAGCCGTGCCGGCTCGTTGCCTGCCCAGTCCTTTTGCGGTGCCAGGCGAATGCGTGCGCCATTTGCGCCGCCGCGCATGTCAGAGCCGCGATAGGTGCGGGCGCTGTCCCATGCAGTGGCAACCATGTCGCTGATGCTCAGGCCGGAGGCTGCAATCTTTGCCTTCAAGGCTGCAACGTCATACGCCTTGCTTCCTTCAGCAACCGGATCCTGCCAGATCAACTCCTCAGCAGGTACCTCGGGGCCGATATAGCGGTCTTTCGGACCCAGATCGCGGTGCGTCAGCTTGAACCAGGCCCTGGCAAATGTTTCCGAGAAATAAGCCGGGTCCTTGTGGAACCGCTCCGAGATCACGCGGTAAGCCGGATCCATTTTCATCGCCATGTCGGCATCGGTCATCATCGGCATCACGCGAATGGTTGCGTCTTCGACATCCACCGGCTTGTCTTCCTCGCGGATGTTGATCGGTTCCCACTGCCATGCACCTGCCGGGCTTTTCTTCAATTCCCAGTCGTAGTTAAGCAGCAAGTGAAAATAGCCGTTGTCCCATTTGGTTGGATGCGTGGTCCATGCGCCTTCGATGCCCGATGACATGGTGTCACGACCAACGGCCCGCGTGGTATGGTTCATCCAGCCAAGGCCCTGCTCTTCAATATCTGCCCCTTCCGGATCAGCGCCAAGCAGACTTTCCGAACCATTGCCGTGTGCCTTGCCAACCGTGTGGCCACCGGCTGTCAGGGCAACGGTTTCCTCGTCGTCCATGGCCATCCGGGCAAAGGTCTCACGCACGTCATGCGCTGTGCGCAGCGGATCCGGCACGCCGCCCACACCCTGTGGATTGACGTAAATCAACCCCATCACCACCGCAGACAGCGGGCCTTCAAGCGAGGTGCGGTCAGCATCATCGCCATAACGCTGGCTTGTCAGCCATTCTTTTTCCGAACCCCAGTAGACATCTTTTTCCGGATGCCAGATATCTTCACGCCCGAATGAAAAGCCGAATGTTTTCAGGCCCATGGATTCATAAGCCACGTTTCCGGCGAGGATCATCAAATCGGCCCAGCTCAGCCGGTTTCCGTATTTTTTCTTGATCGGCCACAGCAGGCGGCGGGCCTTGTCGAGGTTGACATTGTCAGGCCACGAACTCAGTGGCGCAAAGCGCTGGTTTCCTGTGCCGCCGCCGCCGCGCCCATCTGCCATCCGGTAAGAGCCGGCAGAGTGCCAGGCCATGCGGATCATCAGTCCGCCATAGTGACCCCAGTCAGCCGGCCACCAATCCTGGCTGTCGGTCATCAGCGCTGTCAGGTCCGCCTTGAGGGCAGCCACATCCAGCTTTTTTACTTCTTCACGGTAATTGAAACCGGTCAGCGGATTGGTCTTGGTGTCGTGCTGGTGCAGGATGTCGAGGTTCAAGGCCTTCGGCCACCATTGTGAAACGGATGTCTCGTTTGAGGTGATTGCGCCGTGCATTACCGGGCATTTTCCGGTTGTTTTCGTATCAATGACGTTCATTTCGATCTCTCCGGCTTTTGAAAAACAATGGTTTCGGCTCTGGTATTCCCAATCCCCGGGAAACCGGCCATGCGCTTCAATCTTCACGTTTTACGAATTCAGGTATTTGATAGCACGGACGTTCCATTAATGAAATTTGCATTTTCTTATCAAATCGATATCCTCTGCTTATGAACGGGATCTCGATGCGGCACCTTCGATACTTTGAGGCGCTGGCCCAGCATTGCCATTTTGGACGTGCCGCGCAGGCCTGCGCAATTTCACAGCCAGCGCTTTCGTTGCAGGTGAAAGAACTTGAAGAACTGCTTGGTGCCGCACTGGTTGAGCGCAGCGCGAAAAAGATCCGTTTGACCAGTCTTGGAGAATCCTTTGCCATCCGTGCACGCGAAATTCTTCAGGCTGTAGACGAACTTGGCGATCTGGCCCGTGCCTCGTTCAGCCCGCTCACCGGCCGTTTGCGCATTGGCGTCATCCCGACCGTTGCACCTTACCTGCTGCCTCTGGTCATCCGGAAGTTGACGGACCGCTTTCCTGGCCTTGACCTTCGTCCGCGCGAAGCGGTGACGCAAAAACTGGTCGACGACTTGATTGAAGGTCGGCTCGATACAGCGATTGTCGCCTTGCCGGTGTCGGAGCCAACCTTGCACGAACAGCCTTTGTTTGAAGAAGAGTTCGTTCTCGTGCGTCCCGCGGAAGATGCAGAAAAACCAGTTCCCAATCCGGAAACACTGCGGGAAATGCGGCTTTTGCTTCTCGAAGAAGGGCACTGCTTTCGCCAGCAGGCACTGTCGTTTTGCAAGATTTCCTCGTCAATCCCGCGCGATTTGATGGAAGGAAGTTCGCTTACAACACTGGTTCAGATGGTGGGCGCAGGAATTGGCGTGACGCTCCTTCCCCACATGGCCATTTCCATCGAAGTGCATTCGGCGAACGTCTCGGTTGCCCGCCTGAACAGCCCGCGACCCTTTCGCACCATCGGGATGATATGGCGCAAGACCAATCCGCTGGCCGGACAACTTTCGCACGTTGCCGGTCTGGTGCGCGACTGTGCATTGGGCAACGGCGCGACGACTCATTCCGAGCCCTGAAGATTGATGGACAGTTCCTGTGGCTTTGCCATTGCGCATGAAGATTTTCCCAATATATTCGAACCGGGTTTGGTCAGGCCTTGGCGTTGTGGTTCTGGCATAAACACACCACGGGGCGCATTTTCCGAAAACGTTGACGCGGAGGATTTCATGCGCATTGCAAGACACATTCTTCTCACAGGTACATTGGCGTTTGCAGCGTTTGCCCTTGTTGCCCAAGGGGCGGACGCCCAGAACCGTTCCTATTCCAGATTGGCGAAAAGCGGCAAAACCCAGTGGATCGACGCCTATTTCGGTTGGAATGACGATTGCTCGTTCAAGACCATTAATGTGGATGTCGTGGACCAACCAAGCCACGGGCAGGTTTCGCCAAAGATCGAAAACAGCAAGATCACGGCCGCGCAGATCGGCTCCACGCGCGATTGCCTTGGCAAGCCGACCCGCGCCGTGGCTGTGTATTACAAATCAAAAGGCGGCTATCGCGGAACCGACAGTTTCAAGGTTCGCATGTCGGTAGGCGGTAGCGCGCCGGTGTTTTTCAATTATACGGTCTCGGTCAGATGAGCTTTCGTCGGTCGGTACTGGCTCTTGGCTTTGCGGTTACATTCCCGGCCATGTTGATCATGTCGGCATTTTCTGCGCTGGCCGAAAGGCGCGTGGCTTTGGTAATCGGCAATTCGGCCTATCGCAATGCGGCTCCGTTGAAAAATCCTTCCAATGATGCGCAGGACATTTCTGCCGCGCTGGCCCGGCTTGGCTTTGAAATCGTGAGCGGCAGCGACCTCGACAGCGAAGGCATGCGCAAGACGGTCAAGGCATTCTCCGACAAGCTCGTTGGCGCCGATGTCGCGCTGTTTTATTATGCCGGCCATGCGGTCCAGATTGACGGCCAGAATTATCTGGCGCCGGTGGATACCGATCTGGCCAAACGCGCTGATCTGGATTTTGAAACAGTTTCGCTCGATCTTGTGCGTCGCCAAATGGAGCGCGAGGCGCAGACCCAACTGATTTTTCTCGATGCCTGCCGCAACAATCCGCTGGGCCGCAATCTTGGTCCCGCAGGTCGTTCGCAGACCGATGGCACCGGACTTGCCCGGCTTGAGACTTCGGCAGAGGGAACTTTCATCGCATTCGCCACGCAACCAGACAACATTGCGCTTGATGGTGAAGGTCGCAACAGTCCTTTCACCACTGCGATGCTCAAGCATATTGATCGTCCTGGCCTCGAATTGTCCGAACTCATGACGCAGGTACGCCGGGAGGTTTACGAAGCCACCGACAAGCAACAATTGCCCTGGACCAATTCGTCACTGCTTGGGAGCTTCTTTTTCAAGGCCGCCGAACCGGAGCCTGAACCCACACCTGAAGAAAAGGCGAGGGCGGACAAGCTGGCAAGGCTGGCCGCCGACGCCGAGGCGTGGGAAGCAGTGAAGGACAGCAAGGACATTGCTGTTTTCGAAGCGTTTCTAAAGCAGCACGCCGACAGCACTTACGGCGATCTCGCGCGCTTCAACATCGACAGGTTGCGGCCACCGCCTGCGCCAGCCAAGCCGGTTGTTGAGGAAAAGCTGGCTGTTGCAACTGCGACAACCATTGAGGGGACGGCGGAAAAGCCTGTTGATGTCCCGCAAGTGGCAACAGAAAAATCGCCTGCCGAGGCAGTCGAAAAGCCCATCATAACCGCCGCGCTTCCGGTTCAACCTGAACCCGAAACTGTGGTGAGCCCACCGGTGGCTGACAAGGAAACCACGCGGGCAATCCAGTCGGAACTGGATCGGCTCAAATGCAGCCCCGGAAAACCCGATGGCGTTTGGGGCGGCAAAAGCCGGGATGCCCTCAAGGACTATGCCACCAACGCCAAGGTGGATTTGGCGTCGCTGGAGCCCTCTGCACAATTGCTGGACGAATTGAAAAAAGTGCAAGACCCTGTGTGTCCGGAGGTCCAAAAAACGCCGGTCGAAGCCGCACCGAAGGCCACACCGTCGGCAAAGCCGACAATCCGGAAAGTCGTGGCACCTGAACCCAAACGCAAGGTTGCCACCGTCAGGAAGAAGGTTCAGTCCGGCAATTGCTTCCGCTTCAACGGGCAGCTCATCTGCGATTGAACCTTGCGGTTAAAGAGCGCTGGCTCAATGCGACATCAAAACCGGAACTGTCATGGTCTTCAAAAGCGTTCGCGTAACGCCGCCGAAAAACAGCTCCCGCAGCGGCGAGTGGCTGTAGGCACCCATTACCAACAGGTCTACGCCGGTCTCTGCAATGTGGTTGGCGATCACGTCACCGACCGGTATGCCCGATGCGCGCTGGTTGACAAGGCTGACTTCTATGCCATGACGAGACAGGCTCGCGGCAATGTCAGCTCCCGTCATTTCCGCGCTGTGTTCTTCGCTGTCGCGCGGGTTAACGGCGAGAATTTCGACCCGCGTGGCCCGGTGCAGCAATGGAAGGGCGTCGAAAACCGCTCTTGCAGCCTCCTTTGAAGGCTTCCACGCGATGACAACGTGCTTGGGCTCAATTGGCGCGGTGTGGATGTAGGGCAGGAACAACACCGGTCTGCCACCCGAATAAAGCAGTGTTTCGATGTCGGCGTAGGCAGTATCAAACTGGTCCGGGTCGCTTTGCTGGACGATCACCAGGTCTGCTGTATTGACGGTTGCAAGTGATGCACTTGCGCTGTCGCCGGAAAACGTCTCTACACCGCGCCAGTCGTGCGCGATACCTTCGGCTTCACACGCTTTGGAGAAACTTTCGCGAACCCGTTCCATCCGTTGTCGCGAGGCTTCAATGCCGGTCTCGTCTATGCTGACCATGTCTCCGGCAAGCACCGCAACATGTGCGGCAGCGGAAGGTTCGGCGTGAACTCCGGTGAGGTGGGAGCCAAAGCTGCGCGCCAACGGAGAAATCCCCGACACAAGCTCAAGTGTGTCGGTTTCACCGCGCAGTATCGCGACCATTGTCTTGTAAGGCATGAAACCCTCCTGTTGCTTGGACACTCCTGATTGGAATGCATCTGAAACTAACAGATGGCAGCAAGTCCGCCTTGATCGACGTCAATGTTCAAAAAAGGTTGCCTTGCCCTGCCGGCCTGGAAGCTTTGCGGGATTGCCGGACGATCGGTTCTCCAGGCTCCCCGCCGTCCAGGTTTACCGTCGCATCAAGTGTGCCATCGCGCATTTGCAGGCGGAAGAAATCGCCCGGCGAAAGTTGGGTCGCAGAAGTGATTGCCCTGCCGGAGGTATCACGCACCAGTGCAAAACCACGCTGCAGCACGTTCTCGTGCGAAAGGCTGGCAGCCAGCCGCCAAGTACTGTCAAGCCGTTGCCGCGAAAGCAGCGCTATGCGCGCCAGTGGCCGGAAATTGAGCCGCGCAGTGACTTTGCCAAAGTCGCGGCGTTTTCGTCCGGCCAGCAGACTGAGGCTGGAGCCAAGGCGTATTGCGCTTTGGTTCAGTCGTTGTGCGGTGAACTCAAGCCGGCTTTCCAATTGCCTCCGGCTCAGCCGCCCGGCAATTGCAGCAAACAACTGCCGGCGGCGGTTGATGGCAAGTTCCAGCCCGCGCCCCAGCCTTGCCGATGCAGCATCAAACCGTTGGCGCGGTCCGGCAAGGATGACGTCGGGCGATGCCAAACCGCGCCGCGCTGCAACAAGGTTTCTTCGCGCAGTTTCCAGTGTCCTGCTGCTTCCTGCACGAAGGCGCGCCGCCAGCGCCGACACAAAGGCCTCGAGGTCCGCCTTTACCGGTACGGCCATTTCCGCTGCGCCGGTGGGCGTAGGGGCGCGCCGGTCGGAAGCCAGATCAATGAGCGTCCAGTCCGTTTCATGCCCGACCGCTGATATCAGGGGTATGCCCGATGCCGCTGCCGCCCGCACGACCGCTTCGTCGTTGAAGCCCCAGAGGTCTTCAATCGAGCCGCCGCCACGGGCCACGATGAGGAGGTCCGGTCGCTTGACCGTTCCGTCCGCGCCAAGTGCATTGAAACCGTTGATCGCGGCGGCAACTTCCGCGCCGCAGGTGTCGCCTTGCACGCGCACCGGCCAAACAATTACGTGCAGTGGAAATCTGTCAGCGATGCGATGCAAAACATCGCGGATGACCGCACCGGTGGGGGAGGTGACAACGCCAATGACCATCGGCATGTAGGGCAGCAACTGCTTTCGCTCCTCGGCGAACAGTCCCTCTGCTGCCAACTTGCGCTTGCGTTCCTCCAGCAAGGCCATCAAAGCGCCTACACCGGCAGGCTCGACATTTTCAACGACGATCTGGTACTTTGATGATCCGGGAAATGTGGTCAGCTTGCCGGTGGCAATGATCTCAAGGCCTTCCTGCATCTTTCCCTGCAGCCGGGTGAAATTGCCCCGCCAGATCACCGCCTCAAGCCGCGAGCGGTCGTCCTTCAGGGCAAAATAACAATGACCCGATGAATGTGAGCCACGGTAACCGGTGATCTCTCCGCGCACCCGAACCAGGCCAAACCGGTCCTCGACGGTTCGCTTCAGCGCCATCGAAAGTTCGGTGACGGTGAGTTCGCCCAGATTGCCCCTGGCAGGCGTGCTGTCGGTTTCTTCTGGCTCGTTCATGGGGCGTCCGGCTGATTTGGCAGAACGACTCTAGCAGAGGATTGACCGGTTTCAGAAGGCGAATTCGCGCGCGGACTGTGGACGGAAATTTCGCGCCAGCCCAAGAACGACGAGTGCGCCTGCTGCGAGCGCCAGCGACCAGACCGATCCTGCCGCCCAAAGCCCGGCAAATCCTGCCCAGAAGATCGAGGAAAAGGCTTCTGCGAAAGTCGCCAGCTTGGACGATGTTTGGCGCCGGCGGAAATTGCTTCGCCGCGCCTGGCTGCGAAACCAAAGCTGGATTGCGACGGCCGATACCGATGCAGCGCCCACACCGCAAAGGCAGATCAGTGCATGCCAAGGGTTGATGAACGCGAGGATCAGGATGATCGGCGAAGTGACCATGGCGATAACGGCGAGCACCGCCTCGACCTTTGCACGCACCACGGCACCAATTCCCACCGGAGCTGTCGCTACCAGTTGGGGAGCATCTTCACCGGAGATCGCCAGCCAGGAAAGACCGCCAGCCAACTGTCCCGACGCCATCACAAGCACCGGAATGACCACCACCGTTGCGCTGCTGGCGCTGCCGAACCCTTGCCAGAGCATGTATCCCGGCGGGATCAGGTAAAATACCTGCATCAATGTCTGCGAAATCAGCCATTGATCGCGCGCCAGCAATTTCCATTCCTTGAACCGCAAGGCGGAAGCGACCGAGTGGGTGCGGAATTTTCTGCCGTGCTTGTGGCTCTTGCTTGAATGCGATGCGCCGGCAGCAGCCAGAACCGTTTCACCAAAACTGGCGGAAAGAGCGCTGGCAGCAAGCCCGAAAGCAGCCACGCCGAGCAAAACCACGATGGCAAGTGATGCAGGATCGCCCATTGCAGCCTTGGCCGGAACCCAGACAAAGCTGTCGATGCCGGGCGCGTGATTGCGGACAAGTTCGGACTGCATGAATTGAATGCGTGACAGCGTTCCCATGGACGCGATGGCGGCAAGCTGGATGCCGATGACAAAAACCGCACCCACTGTTGCCGCAACGATCTGCGCTATCAGCCTCGTGCGTTTTGCTCCGATGGTTTTGAACATGAAAACCGTGATGCAAAGTGCCAGAACGGTTGCAAACATGCCCAGCGCCATCATCACAGGATAGGCGGCCAGCCAGCCGGGGTGATCGATCAGTGCCAAAACATTGACTGCAGGTGCCGCAATCAACAGCGACATCAGGGTGGTGGAAAGCGCGATAGCGCCGATCCTCACAGCAAAAACCCGGCGCGAAGAGGCAGGGGAGGCAAGGATCAGGTCCAGATCTGATCGCGAATAGAATACGCGGGTCACCGACTCCATCGCCTGTGAAGCCATCAGCGAGAATGGCAACAGCAGCATTCCGCTTATCAGGATCAGGCTGGCATGCGGATTTTCCTCGCCCGCGGCCATGGTCGGCGAGAGGATCGCCCAGGCAATCAGGTGAAGCACGATTGCCGCCCCGAGCATGAACAGCAAAACGCCCCTCTCGCGCTTGCGGTTGCCAGCCGTCATCATCCCGAGGAAATCGCGCATACCCAAATTGAATTCATGGCGTGCGAACCAGGCGAGTGATCCAGGCTTCATGCCGCAGCCTCGATTTTTTCCGGTTCCTGCGAAACAATGTCGAGGAAAACTTCCTCAAGGCTGCCATTGCCTTTGCCGGCCTGTTGGCGAAGTTGTTCAAGCGTTCCTTCGGCGACCAGACGGCCTTGCGCGATAACCCCGATCCGCTCCGCCATTCGCTCGGCGACTTCCAGAATGTGGGTTGTCATGATGACAGTCGCGCCTTGTCGCACCCTGTGCAAAAGCACGTCTTTCACCAACCGCGCCGAAGCGGCATCAAGGCCGGTCAGCGGCTCATCAAGGATAATCAGTTTTGGTTCGTGCACCAATGCACCGGCCAGTGCCACTTTCTGGCGCATGCCCTTGGAAAATCCTTCACAACGTTCGTTGGAGTGCGGCGCGAGTTTCAGCCAGTCCAGCAATGCTCCAGCGCGCTCAACAGCAGCTTTCGGCTCCACGCCCCAAAGTCCGGCGACAAATTCGAGATATTCAAGCGGTGTCAGCCGGTCGTAAATCATCGGCTCGTCCGGCACCCAGGCGGTCACGCGCTTTGCCTCGACAGGATTTCGCAGGGCATCAACGCCGAAAATGCTGATGGAACCAGCATCGGGTTGCAGCAAGCCTGCCACCATCCGCAAGGATGTGGTCTTGCCGGCACCATTGGGCCCAAGCAATGCATAAAATTCGCCGGCGCGTACCGTCAAATCAAGCCCGGCGACCGCCGGACGGTCAAACCGTTTGGCGAGCGATCGAATTTCGAGTGCGTTCATGAATACTCCCGCCAGTCTGGTTTCTGGCGGCAAGCTAATTCACAGGGGGTTCAGGAACCGTAAATTTCACCCGGAAAACTGGCACTTTCGCCCATCAGCGCTTCCTTGTGCCACCCATGAACTGGTCGAATATCTGCTCAACGCCGCGTTGATAGTCGTATTGTGTCTCACGACCGGTGTCGAACATTTTGCCGAAAAGATCCTCAAGCCCGCCTTTGGTCTGTGGTGCCGGTTCATCCCGGTCATTGGGCTGGTAGCGCGGTTCGCGTGCCCGCTGATCTGCCTGGGATGGTTCACGCCACTGATTGCGCTCTGGTTCTGGCTCTGGTTGTGCTGCTTTTCCACCACGAAGCATGTCATTGAAGATTTCCCCTAGTGGATTGTCCGCTTGCGGCGTCTGCCGTCCGGACGAGTCCTTCGTTTTTCCTCCGGCCCTTCCGCCACCCAACATTTCCTCAAGGATACGACCCAACGGATTTTCTGCCTGTGGCATTTCATTCTGTTCGCGACCCTGTGGAGTGTGGCGCGATTGCCCGCCGCGCATCATCTCTTCAATAATCCTTCCCAACGGGTTTTCATCCGAAGAGCCCGGCTGACCTCCGCGCGGCGCAGGGTTGCGCTGCTGTCCCGCGCCGCCCATCATTTCTTCCAAAATCTGTCCCCACGGATTGCCTGCGTCTGCCTGCGGCGCGCGCTGTTGCGGCGTGTTGCCGCCGCCCTTCATCATTTCCTCAAAGATCCGGCCAAGCGGATTGGAACCACCACTGCCACCGCCGGTCATTTGCTTGAAAAGGCCGCCAAGCAGGATCGGTGCCAGCATTGGCAGCATCTGCTTGAGAATGGACTGGGAAAGGCCCGTGGCCTGTGCCGCCTGTGCCGCAACAGCCCGGCTGACATCCTTCGAGCCAAACAATTGTCCCAGGATTGCATCGCCCATTCCGCGGCCCTCTTGAGATGCCGCAGCCTGCGGGTTGTCAAAGTAACTGCCCTGCGCACCGCCGGCCATGGCAGCCATGAACTTGGCAAGACCGGCCGGATCGGAGACCGTCCGCTTCAGCCCTTGTGAGAATGCAGGCATCAGCGCTTCAACTGCTTTTTCAGCCTGCGCCTGGTTCAGCCCGAACTGTTTGGCGATTTGCGTCATCGCCGCACCATTGCCGCCTTGCATCAACATTTCCATCAATGGGATCATCGAGCTCTCCATCTGAATGTGCGCCGGGAATGAAGGAAATCCGGCACTGTGCTTAATTGGGTATTAACCATGCGATTCTAGCATGACCTTGTTTCATCATACTGACAGGTCTGGGCTCTTTCCATTGCAAACCAACAAACCCAATTCAGCAGCGCCACTTTTGACGCCGGCTACCCGCACACCATCAAAAACACCGTCCCGCTATACCGGAAAGGTGGTCATTGATGGTCAGCAGCACGGATTTACCTGTTCTGTATCCCAATTAACGCCAGTGTCTGCACTGATTACCGCCGCCGGATGGCTGGGGATGCCGGAAAAATTCTGGCTGGTCATCAAGCCCGAAGGCATTCGGCACCAATGCAAAGTGGTAGGCCGCAAAGGCAATTCACTGCTGGTCAACTTCGACGGGTAGCCGATTTTACGCGTTGTATTGCAGCGAATCTCCAAAAAGTTCCTTTTCTGACAATAGCCTAAATCATAAATTTACTTCCTGACCGTATCCTGCAACCGTATCAAGATGCAGGATTTGCGGACATTCCGGATGGAAAACGAACTCTCGACCGAAGCGATACCCGGGGATCCGAATGAAGAACGTCGGGCGCGCCGCCAGCGTGTGCTGATGAAGGGATATGTTGCCTATCACGGCAATTATGCGTCCATCCCGTGCAATATCAGAAATCTCAGCGAGACCGGAGCAATGGTTGTGCTGGAAGCACCGGTCGCCATTCCGGGACAGTTTACCCTGTTTGCCGAACTGGCAGGCTTCAAGGTGGATTGCGAAGTTGCATGGCAGCGTGGCCTGGCTTTCGGCGTTCGCTTCATTTCGCAACGTGAGCAGTCGAAGATAGTGCGTCAGCAAATTCTCGGCACGTCTGAAAAAGCATTGTCCGAATTGACATTGCGCCAGATGGAAATGCGCGACCGGCGTGAAGGCAGGGTCGCTGACCCTGTTGTCACACCATTGGCATCCGCGCCTTCAAAGCCGTCGTTTGGGCGAAGGGTAAGCGATGAACCTGCGATACCCATGAACAAGGCTCAATAGGCGTATTCGTCGAAAAGCCGGTCGAGGTTCTCCAGCCAGGGACCACGATATTTGGCCAGCAACCGCTCAGCCGGCGTCAGGCCGCTGGCAACGGTTTCCTGCAAAGGAGCCAGAAACACCCGCTCATCTTGCCCGGAAGAGTTCCGATGACCGCGCTCGGCAAGACCTTCTTCGCTGATCGCCAAAACAGCTCGAGCGATCTCAAGCAACGGCCGGCCGCGAACTTTGGCCTTCAGACCCAATTCCGGCACTTCATTGCGGTACTGCGCCACATCTTCGATGGTCCATCCTGAAGTCAGGTCATGGGCTGCATCCAGCGCTGACTGGCTGTACATCAGTCCGACCCAGAATGCTGGAAGTGCGCAAATGTCGCGCCATGGCCCGCCATCGGCTCCGCGCATTTCGAAATATCGCTTCAGCCGCACATCGGGGAACAAGGTCGTCAAGTGGTTGTTCCAGTCACCGACATTGGGCATGCCGTCCGGCAGCTCTTCGCGAAGTGCGCCATTCATGAACTGGCGGAATGTCACGTGTGTACAATCGTGGTACGTGCCGTTCCGGATGACAAAATACATCGGAATGTCGAGCGCCCAGTCGATATATCGCTCAAAACCAAATCCGGGCTCCAGCATGAAGGCCTGAAAACCGCCACGCTGGTTGTCTGTGTCGCGCCAGACGTCTGAGCGCCAGGATAGAAGTCCGTTCGGCTTTCCATCGGTGAAAGGTGAGCGGGCGAAAAGAGCAGATGAAAGGGGCTGCAGTTTTTTGGAGACTTGCACCTTGCGCCGCATGTCAGCTTCATCGCTGTAGTCCAGATTGGTCTGGATGGTTGCGGTGCGGTACATCATGTCGAGCCCGCGCGATCCGACCTTCGGCATGTAGCGCGACATGATGGCATACCGGCTTTTTGGCATCCGGGGCGTCTCGTCCAGCGTCCAGGTCGGGCTGCTGCCGACGCCGAGAAACGAAATTCCCAATTGCCCGGCAACTGTCTTGACCATGGCCAGATGCGCATTGGACTCGCGGCAGGTTTCAAAAATGTTGGAAAGCGGCGCGCCGGACAGTTCAAACTGTCCGCCTGGCTCCAGTGAAATGGCGCCTTTCCCATCTGCATCGACAAGACCGATGATCCGGCCTTCGTCCATGATCGGCTCCCAGCCCAGTTTTTCACGCATGCCTTCCAGCAGCGCCCTGATGCCGTTTTCGCCGTCATAGGGAACCGGCGAATGATCTTTGGTATAGAAGCCGAATTTCTCGTGCTCTGTCCCGATGCGCCACTGTTCACGCGGCTTGAAACCGTCTTCGAACCAGGCAACCAGTTGTGCCCTGTTTTCCACGGGAGTGTTGTCGGTGGTATCGCGCGCCATGAACTTCTGCCTTGCCGGTTTGGGCCGGGGCTGAAACGAGCCACCGGCAAGTCCGAGATATGGCTCGCGTTCATGACAGGCAAGCGAAACTTTGTTGAACGATCATGCCGGAATATTGAACGCCGGGATCAAACAGCCACCCAGTCTCCGGCAGCAGCCTGAACAATGGCAAGCGCCGCCACTGCGGCAGTGTCAGCCCTCAATATGCGGGGACCGAGGGGAATGACCGTTACAAAGGGCAATTGGCGCAACATCGTTCGCTCATCTGCCGAAAAACCGCCTTCCGGGCCGACCAGCAGCCCCAAAGGTTTTCCCTTCAAGGGTTTCAGCAATTCCACAGGATCAGCATCGGGTGCTGCTTCATCGCAATAGACCAGCTGCCGGGTGGCTTCCCAATCAGCAATCAACTTTGCCATCGGCACTTCCGCACGAACCTGCGGAATGGCAAGGATGCCGCATTGTTCTGCCGCCTCAATGGCGTGGGCTTGCATCTTCCCGGTATTCAGCCGGCTGATCTGTGTGTGCTGCGTGATCACCGGCTGCAAAATGCCGGCACCCATTTCGACAGCCTTCTGCACCATGTATTCAAGTCGTCCGTGCTTGAGAGGTGCAAAGCAATAGTGCAGGTTTGAAGGAGCCGGCTGCGCTCTCGTCAACTTCAAGGGAAGCAGGGAACAGGACTTCCTGCCCTGGGGATCGATCCCCGCCAGCCATTCGCCGTCACGGCCGTTGAACAACAAAATCTTGTCACCCTGTTTGAGCCGCAAAACATTCAGCAAATAATTGGCCTGGGCGCGATCTGCATCAATCGGCCTGCCCTCGGCCATGTCTGCGGTCACAAAAAGGCGCTGTGTTTGAAAATCATAGCGTTCCATGGTTCCATCCATCGCGCTGCCGGTTGGCGTTCAGCCCGCACTTTCGTGCCAGACCGGCTTGTATCCTGCCCGCAAAGCCCTTGTCACCAGTTTGGGCGTGACCAAAGTGACGGAATTGCGGACCAGATCACCCAGGCCGACACCAGATGCATAGCCGGCAAAACTCCATGGCAATGCCCTGCGATCCTTCAACGCAAAAAACTGCCCGCCCGCGTCAACAATTGTTCCATCGGGCAAGCCCGGCAGATCAATGGCGCTCAATCTTTGGGGCGGTGTCTTGGCCGACAAACGACGTTCCAGATGCAGTTGTTCGTCCAGCGCATTTGACGTTTCAACCGGATTGCAGGCAGTTTTGAAATGTGTTGCGGCTTCCCTGCGGCAGAAAAAACAGGGTCTGTGCCCGGCGGCAACGCCTGTCACCTCGTCCAGAAAGAACAATTCGCTCCAGCCGGGGCGCTTTTCGCCGTTGGCGTTGGTATGGTTGCTGCCCCAGACATCACGTTTTCGTCCGTTCCAGTTGCAGGCACAAATGATCCAGGCTTTTGTGGTCCAGCGCCGACCGTTGAGCGTTTTCATGTCGGGGTCATGCACGATGCCGCGATTGCCGGTGAACATGCCGCGCGCCGCGACGGCATGCAGGCTGCCATCGGGTGCCACGCGGTTTTGCAGTGTCATTTTAGTCTTTCACAACGATGATGTGGAGGCGCACCGGCCCGTGCGCGCCATAGATCAAGGTTTGCTCGATGTCGGCTGAACGCGACGGCCCGGTGATCATGTTGACCGTGCGTGGCAAATTGCCGTTGCGATGCTTGCGGCGCAGCTTCGCCCACACTGCTTCGTAGTTTGCCTCAATGTCAGACGCCTCGACAATGCAGATGTGATTTTCCGGCAGAAAATTGATTGTGGTCGGATTGTCCGGACCGGACGTTAGAATTAGCGTTCCGGTTTCTGAGACACCCGCAAGCGCATGGCTGAGGCCTGCAAGGTCGGAACCATCGCTGGGTCCGCTCAGGATTTGCGGAGCGCCGGTCTTTGGCCACTCGATTTTCTTCAAACGCCCATCCTCGCCGCACCGAAGGCTTTGCGGCAGATTGTGATCGCGCAGAAACTTCGTCACAGCCTTTCCGGTCTGTGCCCGCTTGACCACTTCCACGCTCGCCACGGATTCAATGGCCTTGCGGACGAAATGATCGACAATTCCGGCTCCATTGTCCTGTGAGGCAGGGACAACGCCCTTTGCATGCGCAGCCAGGCGGCTGGTTACTGCATCCTTGCGCTTTTTGTCGGACGCCTTGCCGGAAAGGCTGGTTTTGATGCGGGAAAGTATGGCTTCGCGGCTCAATTTTGCTTCCTCGCCTGCTGGGCTTTCCATTGAGCCATGAAGGTACGCCCCTGTGGAGCGGGTAGGTCGCGATAGCGCGTCCAGCCGCCAGCGAGTGGCAACCAGCGGAAACGTCCGCGTCCGCCGGACAGGAACCGAAGCATTGCGATGCCAAACCCCGTCATCCGTTGATAAAGCGCCGGTCGCTTGGCTGCATAGGCCCAAAGGCCCAATCCGGTTCGGACCGTACCCGGCGTCAGGTGTTGTTCGAATTCGCGCTCGCGCCAGTGCCGCAGCAGTTTGGGCAAAGGTATCTGCATCGGACAAACCGATTCGCAGCGCCCGCACAGCGTTGATGCGTTGGGAAGGTGCGCCGAGTTTTCGATGCCCACAAGGGCAGGCGTCAGCACCGACCCCATGGGCCCCGGATACACCCAGCCATAGGCATGGCCACCAACGGACTGATACACGGGGCAGTGGTTCATGCAGGCCCCGCACCGAATGCAGCGCAACATGTCACGGAACTCGTTGCCCAACATGGTGGAGCGGCCGTTGTCGAGCAGGATCACATGATATTGCTCCGGCCCGTCCGGGTCGCCCTTGCGGCGCGGACCTGTGGAAAGGGTCGTATACACGCTCATTTCCTGGCCGGTGGCTGAGCGGGCCAGCACGCGCACGATCTGGCTCATGTCTTCCAGCGTAGGCACGATCTTCTCTATCGAGGCAACCACGATGTGCACACGTGGCAGGATCTGCGTCAGATCGCCATTGCCTTCATTGGTGACAATTACCGATGAACCGGTTTCTGCCACCAGAAAATTTGCGCCGGTAATGCCGACATCCGCCTTGAGAAACTTTTCCCGCAAGATTCCGCGCGCTTCCTGCAGCAGGCTTTGCGGCTCGTTCAAGGGCCGGTCCGCAGGCAGATGTGTGTGTGCCTTGCGAAAATCCTCGCGTACCTGATCCATTGTCAGGTGAACGGCAGGCGCAATGATGTGGCTCGGATGCTCGCCCCGCAACTGGATGATGTATTCGCCAAGGTCGGTTTCCACCGGCGTGATTCCGTTTTTCTCCAGAAAATCGTTGAGACCGATTTCCTCGGTGATCATCGACTTGCCTTTGGTCGCCGTCCGGGCATTCACTTTGCGGCAAATGTCGAGAACGATGCCGCGCGCCTCAACTGCATTGGCCGCCCAATGCACCTTGCCGCCGCGCTCGACCACTTTTGCCTCATAGGCTTCAAGGTAAAGGTCCAGATGGTCGAGGACATGGTCCTTGATTGCACGTGCGCTGCTGCGCAGATCATCAAATTCGGGTAGTGCTGCGGCTGCTTTTGCGCGTTTTTCGATAAAGTTCACCCGCACATGCCGCATGGCCTTTTGCAGGTTCACGTCTGCCAACGCACCTGCTGAATTGTCTTTGAAACCGGGGGAAGTGATCTCGACCATGGTCAGCCTTCTCCAATTGCCGGTTCGGAAGTCATGCCCGCCAGTACTTCGGCAATGTGTCGTGCCTTGACGGTACTGCCTTCGCGTTTGAGCTTGCCGGACATGTTCATCAGGCAGCCAAGGTCGCCCGCAAGCAACAGGTCTGCTCCGCTCTCACTGATCGACTTTGTTTTCTCCCCGACAATGGCATTGGAAACATCGGGGTATTTCACGCAGAAAGTTCCGCCAAATCCGCAGCAGATGTCCGGGCCTTTCATTTCGACAAGGTTCAGACCTTCGACGCTGGAAAGCAATTGCCTTGGCTGTTTCTGGATGCCCAGTTCGCGCAGGCCGGAGCAGGAATCGTGATAGGTTGCCTTGGCATCAAGGTTCGCTGCAACTTCGCGAACGCCCCTCACATCGTGCAGGAAGCTGACCAGCTCATGCACCCGCAGCGAAAACGCCACCGCCCGTTTGTGAAAATCCGGTTCGTCGGCAAACAATTCAGCGTAATGCTTTTTCAGCATGCCCGCGCACGAACCCGACGGAGCAACGACGTAGTCAAAACCGTCAAACGCCTCGATCACCTGCCGGGCAATCTCGCGCGCATCCTTTCGGTCGCCGGAATTATAAGCGGGCTGCCCGCAACAGGTTTGGGCGAAAGGAACAGATACCTCGCACCCCGCATCCTCCAGCAGTTGCACCGTGGCAAAGCCGACACTGGGGCGGAAAAGGTCAACAAGGCATGTGACAAACAGGCCAACACGCGGTTTGTTTTTTTCGGGTTTCATTGTGGCGGCACTGCCCCGTTTGCTTGTTTGTCCCACAATTCTATCTAGGGCTGGCAAGGTGCCGTCAATAGCGCAAAAAGGAGCATCAATTGCGATTTGGCGCTGCGACAGCGAACCCGCTTGTAACAGCAACCAAACCGGCGCTACCATGGCGGTGGAGTGCTTTTGGAGGAGCCAGTGTCCAGAATAGAAATGCCGAAGCCCGATCCATTGGTGATTTCGCGCAAACCGGAGATCTTTGCAGCGCTTTGCGCCGCCATTGGCGCTCAGGACGTCATATCTGATCCCGCTGAAACACTGGCCTATGAATGCGACGCACTTACCGCTTACCGGTGCCCGCCGCTCGCCGTGGTTTTGCCGCGCTCAACTGCCGATGTGGCAAGGGTTTTGAAAATCTGTTCGCGATTTGGTGTGCCCGTGGTGCCACGCGGATCGGGAACTTCGCTGGCCGGTGGGGCGTTGCCGACTGCCGATTGTGTCGTCGTTGGCGTTTCGCGCCTCAACAAGGTGCTGGAGACCCATTATCCCGACCGTTACATCAGGGTTGAAGCAGGCATCACCAATTTGAACGTTTCTGCGGCGGTGGAGGCTGAAGGTTTTTTTTATGCGCCTGATCCGTCCAGCCAGCTTGCCTGCGCCATCGCCGGCAACATTGCCATGAATTCCGGTGGTGCCCATTGCCTGAAATATGGTGTCACCACAAACAATTTGCTCGGTGTCACCCTCGTTACCATGGATGGTGAAATCGTAGAGATCGGCGGTCCCTGGTGCGACGGTGCGGGGTATGACCTGCTTGGCATCGTTTGCGGGTCGGAAGGCCAATTCGGGATTGTTACCGAAGCCGTGCTCCGCATCTTGCGAAAGCCGGAAGGCGCGCGCCCGATCCTGATGGGCTTTGATTCAAGTGAGGTTGCAGGCGCTTGCGTCGCCGACATCATCAAGTCAGGGGTGTTGCCGGTGGCCATGGAGTTCATGGACGGGCCTGCGATCATCGCTTGCGAGAATTTTGCCCATGCCGGATACCCGACCGACGTTGAGGCACTGCTGATTGTCGAGGTCGAAGGTTCGCCGACTGAAATCGACGACCAGCTGGCCCGCATCAAGCAAGTGGCCCAGCGCCATTCGCCCAAAGTAATGCGCGAGAGCGCTTCAGCCGTTCAGTCCGACCTTATCTGGAAAGGGCGCAAGGCAGCTTTTGGCGCGATGGGGCAGATGGCCGATTACATGTGCATGGACGGAACCATCCCGACTTCACAATTGCCTTTTGTCCTTCGCCGGATGAGCGAGATGGCCAAGGAATACGGTCTGGGCGTCGCCAATGTTTTCCACGCTGGTGACGGCAATTTGCATCCCTTGATCCTGTTTGATGCCAACAAGCCGGGCGACCAGGAAAAATGCGAGGATTTTGGCTCGGACATCTTGCGCCTTTGCGTCGAAGTCGGCGGTTGCCTGACCGGGGAACATGGCGTCGGCATTGAGAAGCGCGACCTGATGCACCACCAGTTCACCGTGCAAGACATGGAAATCCAGATGCGGGTAAAGGATGTTTTTGACCCGGCATGGCTGCTCAACCCCGCCAAGGTTTTCCCCATGGACGTCAGCCATTCGCGACGTCACCGCAACAAGCGTTCAGCGGCCTGATCGCAATGGCCAGCACGCTTGAACCCAATTCAGAAACCGAACTTGCCAGCATGGTTGGCGAAGCTGCTTCAACTGGTCGCCCATTGGAAATTGCTGGCGGCGGCACCCGTCGGCTGATGGTTTCTGGAGCAGAAACCCAGCTGTCCACTCGCAAACTTTCCGGCATCACCTTGTATGAACCAGCTGCTTTGACCATCAGTGCCAAGGCAGGAACACCACTGGCTGCGGTGACAGCGGCGCTTGCAGCAGAGGGCCAGCACTTGCCGTTTGAACCTTCCGATTGGCGCGCGCTTTTGGCAACCCATGGTGAGCCGACGATTGGTGGCATGGTATCGGCAGCCGCTGCGGGACCACGGCGCATTCAGGCCGGATCGGTTCGCGACAGTGCCATTGGTGTGCGCTTTGTCGATGGCGAGGGAACGATCATCAAAAACGGTGGCCGCGTGATGAAAAACGTCACTGGCTATGATCTGGTGAAACTCATGTGCGGTGCCTGGGGAACGCTCGGTATTCTCAGCGAAGTCACATTCAAGGTGCTGCCAAAACCTGAAACCATTGCCACGCTGATCTTGCAGGGGCTGTCACCTGAAAAGGCTGTGGAAGCGATGTCCCTTGCGCTGTGTTCGCCCTTCGATGTCAATGGCGCTGCGCACTTGGGCAACGGTGAAGAAGCCCGGACCTTGATGCGTCTTGAAGGTTTCGAAGCGTCGGTCCGCTACCGAGCCGACAAACTGGCAATGCAGCTTGCGGATTTTGGTTCCGTGCAGGTGCAATTGGACGAAACCGAAAATACCGGCATCTGGAAATCGGTGCGCGACGTCGAATCTTTTGCCGGCAAAGCAGGTTCTGTCTGGCGTGTTTCGGTCAGGCCTTCCAGTGCGCAAGCGCTCATCATGGCAGTTTCCCAAACACTGGAAATTGAAACGCTCATGGACTGGGGAGGCGGCTTGCTCTGGTTGCGGGCTTTCGAATCAGATGATCGAATTGCAGGAAAAGCCATCCAGACAGCCACGCAGAAACTTGGCGGCAGTGCGCTCCTGGTGCGCCCGACCGGTTCGCCGCAGGAAAGTGTTTCGGCTTTTAAGCCACAATCGGCGGCAATCGGCATGCTTTCACAGCAATTGCGCCGTCAGTTCGACCCCAAGGGCATTTTCAACCGTGGATGGATGGGCTTCAATGTCGCTGCATGAACCACGAATCGTCAGAGGGATCGACGACCATGAGCGACAACTTTCAACCACAGGGCAACAATGTGAAATCAGCAGCCGGAATGATGGAACCCGGCCCGGCCAATGCACAACTGATCTACATTCTTTATTTCGTCGGTTTTCTCGTCGGGATAACCACGATTATCGGCATCGTGCTTGCGTACATCAACAAAGGCAAAACCGGCGGCTTTGTAGAGAGCCATTACGTTTGGCTCATTCGCACTTTCTGGATTGGTCTGCTTTACTCAGTGATCGGCGCGATACTTTCGGTAGTGATAATCGGCCTTTTCATTCTTCTGGCGACGTTCATCTGGATGATTATTCGCCTCGTCACGGGTCTGCAGAAACTCAATCGCGGCGAACCGATCGCCAATCCACAAAGCTGGATGCTTTGATTTCAACTGTCTTCATCAAATCATCCGGGCTGCACGTGTGCGGCCCGGAGCAGGCAGTCTGACATGCAGACCGTGTTTTCGCCCGAACAGCTCGCCGATCCGCATGTTGCCCATGCTGAATCCATCCTGCGCAAATGCGTGCATTGCGGCTTCTGCACCGCAACCTGCCCGACCTATCTGACGCTGGGCGACGAACTCGACAGTCCGCGCGGGCGCATTTACCTCATCAAGGACGTTCTTGAAAACAACAAGCCGGCCGACGCCCGCTTTGTCAAACACATCGACCGCTGCCTTTCGTGTCTGGCCTGCATGACGACATGCCCGTCCGGGGTGAATTACATGCACCTTGTGGATCATGCCCGCGCCCACATTCAAAAGACCTACAGGCGACCTTTGGCCGACAGGTTCTGGCGCGCGCTCTTGGCGGCGATCCTTCCCTACCCAGGGCGGTTCAGGCTGGCCACGATGGCGGCACGGCTCGGCAAGCCGTTCGCCGGGGTGCTGGCAAAAATACCGGCGTTGAAACCGGCAGCAGCCATGCTTTCGCTCGCACCTTCCGCTTTGCCAAAACCAACAGGCGCGGCATCTACCGGCACGCATGCACCTGTTGGTCATCGCAAAGGCAGGGTGGCAATTCTCTCGGGCTGTGCCCAGCCGGTGCTCAATCCACGCATCAACGAGGCGACCGTTGAATTGCTTGGCAGGCTTGGCGTCGAAGTGGTCGTTCCCCAAGGCGAGAGGTGCTGCGGCGCCCTTGTTCACCACATGGGCCGGGAAGCGGAGGCGCTTGATGCCGCCCGCCGCAACGTCGATGCGTGGATGATGGTCCTGGAAAATGGCGGGTTGGATGCCATCATCATCACCACATCAGGCTGCGGAACGACGGTAAAGGATTACGGCCACATGCTGCGGCTTGATCCGGTCTATGCGGACAAGGCCAAACTGGTTTCAAACCTCGCCAAGGACATTACCGAGTATCTCACCACACTTGAATTGCCAGCCAGCCAGGCTGGCAAAGGCATGCGCCTTGCCTATCACTCCGCCTGCTCGATGCAGCATGGCCAGCGCATCAAGGACCAACCCAAGCGGCTGCTGGCCAGCGCGGGATTTACCGTGTTGGATGTGCCGGAGGGCCACTTGTGCTGCGGGTCGGCGGGCACCTACAACATCCTGCAATCGGAAATTGCCGACAAGCTGAAAGAACGCAAGCTGGCGAACATTGCCCGCACAAGACCGGAATTGATTGCTGCCGGCAACATTGGCTGCATCACCCAGATCGCTTCCGGTGCGGACGTGCCGATTATCCATACGGTGGAGATTCTCAACTGGGCGCATGGCGGGCGAAGGCCGGAAAAACTTCCCGCCGGTTTGTGAAAGGCCAAAAAAAACCCGCCGAACGGCGGGCTTTTCCAATTGAATTTCAAAGTTTGTCAGCCACCAAAGATCGCGCCAAGCGCTCCGCCAATGCCTTCGGCCACGTAAGTACCCGCGTTTTGTCCGGGTCCTACAACAATTACCTTGGTTCCCACGCCGACTTTTGAATAAAGGTGCTCAACGTCCTTGTTCAACATGCGGATGCAACCAGAAGAAAGGTTCAAGCCGATGGACCAAGGCTGATTTGTACCGTGAATGCGGTAAATCGTGTCCTGACCGCCCTTGTAAAGGTACATGGCGCGTGCACCAAGCGGGTTTTCAATTCCACCCTTCATGCTGATCGGGAGAATGCGCCCGTTCGCGCGTTCACGCGCCCGCATCTCCGCAGGCGGGTTCCATGTCGGCCATTCCTGTTTGGCACCGATGTTCACGACACCACTCCAGCCAAACCCCTCGCGACCAACGCCCACGCCGTAGCGGGTAGCCGAGCCAGGCCCTGTGATGTGGTAGAGGAACTTGTTGTTGGTGTCGATTACGATCGTGCCGGGCGCTTCCTTGGTTGCAACCAGGACGCTGCGGCGGTTGTATTTGGCCGGAACACCGCGCAAGGCCTGGCGGCGCGTAAGGTCCACGTCTTCCCAGCGCTGTTCCATGACGTTGTAAACGCGCTCTGCCCGCGCATCGGATGCAACAAAAACCGACGCCCCGAAAAGTGTTCCGGCCGCTATCGCCAGTGCTATGGTTGTTTTTCCGAACATGACATTTTCCCTTGTGTGCGTTGCCTGCAAAACACTGACAGGCGACAGAAACCCTCCACGAAATGCTAAATGCGCTTTGTCTGCAAGGCAAGGGCGGAAGTTCTCACGAAGGGGCGAGCCGGTAGTTTTACGGTGAATGTTGAAAAAACGTCACAGGCACTTTTGTGCCCGTGACGTGTGGGACTCAAAGGAAAAATATTTACGAGACGATGACCTTCGTTCCAACACCGACGCGCTCGTAAAGGTCCATGACGTCTTCGTTGCGCATGCGGATGCATCCCGATGAAACGGCCTTGCCGATAGACCATGGCTGGTTGGTGCCGTGGATTCGATAAAGCGAACTGCCCAGATACATGGCGCGGGCGCCAAGCGGGTTTTCCGGGCCACCTTCCATGTGTGCCGGCAGGATTTTGCCCTTGGCCTTTTCACGTGCGATCATCTCCGGCGGAGGAGTCCAACCGGGCCATTCTGCCTTTCGGGTCACCTTGTGATTGCCGGCCCACTCAAAACCCGGCTTGCCAACACCAACGCCATATCTGCGAGCCGTTCCGCCTTGCTCGACAAGGTACAAAAACCGCTCTTCGGTGTTGATGATGATCGTGCCGGGCGCGTGTCCGCCGCCATACTCGACGATTTGCATCTCAAACCTTGGGTCAAATTCCCGATCCGGCCGGGTATTTTCCTGCGGCGTGGTGCTGACCTGTATTGGCTGTGAGGCTTGGCGATGGGTCTGGCGTACCGGATCGGCCTGCAAAGGCGTAACGGTGCTCAGGCCGTAGCTTTGCTGGCGAACCGGACGGGCCGGAACATGAACCGTGGAGGTTTCGACCGAATAACGACCGGTGTGTGTGGGCTTGCGCGACAATTGCAAAACCCAGGGGGCTGTGAGGTCCGGCGACAACACCACTGCGCCGGGAGTGCGGTAGCGCTGGCCGGTCTGGGCGGACACATCCGGGGCAGTAAAAATCGACAATGCGGCAATGCCGCAAAGCATCAATGCGGTTTTGGTCATGACGTACACCTTACAAAACGCCAGCGCTGTGCCGTTAAAGCGGCGCTCCAACGCGATTAATCACGTGTAAAGCATGGCGCAAAAGGTGAAACGGAATGGTGAACGCGGTGGTAACCCTGTCAGGCAATTGCCAACATGGTAACCGGCTGGTTGCTGCAAATGGTTAGTGAAGGATTAACGCCGTTTAGCATCGCGCAGGACCGTTGGCAGCAACTCCTGCACCGACTGCAAGGTCGCGCCGTTCTTGATCCGGCGGTCATACAACATGTTCAGGATCAGCCGGTCAAACCGGGTGAATGACGTGTGGCGGGTGCGGTCGTTGAACATGCTTTCACCCAGCGACGGGTGTTCGTTGAGCGGGCCCAATCCTTGCAGGATTTCCTCGGTCTTGCAGCGGCTGAACAACGCTTCGCCTTCATCCGAAACAACGACAGCATCAGAGCGCTTGATCCCGTTGGTCGAAAAAACCGACCGGACAAGGCATTTGCCCGGAGTGCTGGCGCTTGAGCGTCCGTAAACATCATTTCGCACCGTTGTCACATAGTCTTTGCGATCAACCACATACACCACGAAATTTGCCCGCGCTGGCGATGCAACCACTTGCGTGGAAAGGCCGCCCACCAAGCCGTTCAACGACTGGATGAAAGCCCGGATTTCGCCGGTACGGTTTCGCGCAGCACGGTTTTCGATGTAAAAGCGGACAGGGCCATTGAATTTCCGCACATAATTGGACTGCAGCCCAAATGGTGAGTACTCAGCACCAAATACGGTAAGGTTGAAACCGCGAATGATTTCGGCATCGCTTGCAGCACGGGCGGCAGGAGTTGTCACCAGCAAAGACACCGCAAGCAGCGCCGGTCTCCACCTTTGCAAAAAAACTTGATAAGCCATGGGGCGGGCACGGACTTTCGGTTGGCTGATTCCTTCCGGCAATAAACCCCATCGACCCGGTTTTGGAAAGCCGCAGCATTCTGGAAGGCGAATGAACATGGCAAACGAGCCACACCCAATGCCTCGCGGTACCATGCTCGGCGACGATGGACGCATCAGGTGCGCTTGGCATGGCGGTTTGCCCGAGTATCAGCGCTACCATGACGAGGAATGGGGCAGGCCGGTCAGGGACGACACGCGGCTTTTTGAGAAGATCTGCCTCGAGGGCTTTCAGTCGGGTCTTTCCTGGCTGACCATCCTGCGCAAACGCGAGAATTTTCGTGCGGCGTTTCACGGGTTCGACATTCCCAAAGTCGCCGCCATGGGTGACGCAGATGTCGAGCGCCTGGCTCAGGATGCAGGCATAGTGCGCCATCGCGGCAAGATCATCTCGACCATCAACAACGCCAGGCGGGAACTGGAACTGCAAACGGAAAAGGGCTCGCTTGCCGCCTATTTCTGGTCGTTTGAGCCTGATCCAAAAGACCGGCCGCAGAAGCTGACCTGGGATTGGGCCATGGCCAATCCGTCCACTGCGGCATCAACTGCCCTGTCAAAAGATTTGCGCAAACGCGGCTGGAGTTTTGTTGGTCCCACCACTTGTTATGCCTTCATGCAGGCGATGGGCCTGGTCAACGACCATATGGAGGAATGCTTTTGCCGAAAGCCGCTTTTGAATGACAGGTTGAAGCATGCCTGATGATTCCGGCGCACTGGCACCGTTCAATGCCTTCCAGATCGAACAGCTTCGCCCTTTGCGCCAATTGATCATTGATACTGCGGCAAAGACACCTGTTGTCGGCCCGCTTGTCGAAAGTACCAAATGGGGCGAGCCGAGCTACACACCTGCCAGGAAAGGCATCGGCAGTTCGGTGCGGATTGCACCGCGCAAGGATGGCAAGGTATCGATGAATTTCATCTGCCACACCGGATTGGTCGACCGCTTTCGCGAAATTTATCGGCAGGAACTGGTTTTTGAGGGAAACCGGACCATCGTAATTGACCCGGCTCTCCCGCTGCCCGAAACCCAATTGCGCCACTGCATAGCCATTGCGTTGAGTTATTTCGTCAAGTCCCGACCCTGACGGCTTCAGGTCATTTTTTGTTCTGACCTGGAATAATTTGGCCTTCAATGCCCGGTCAGCGCAATAGGCATTCGAAATGAGGGCATTGCGTGAAAAGATATTGCATTGCACAAATTCTATTGGCCGTTAGCATCCCTCCGCAATCCGGAGGTTGTTTTTTTGACCGAATTCTTTCTGTTTTTACTGGTTGGATTTTTGGCGCAGGCCGTCGATGGCGCCCTTGGCATGGCCTATGGGGTGATCTGCGCCACGGTCCTTGCATCATCGGGAATCCCGCCCGCGCAGGTGTCTGCCACGGTCCATTTCTCAAAGTTGTTCACCACGGCCGGCTCGGCTGCAGCGCATGGCTGGCAACGCAATGTTGACTGGAAGCTGCTCCTGCGGCTTGCACCGTTCGGCATTGTTGGAGGGGTCGTCGGTGCCGTGGTGCTGACTTCGATAGACGCCTCGATCATGCGTCCCATTGTAACCGCTTATCTGGGACTTGTGGGCGTCTGGCTGCTCGTGCGCTCTTTCAAGTCCCTGCCGGAGGTGCCGATTGGCTTGCCTTTTGTTGCGCCGCTGGGGACTGTTGGAGGGTTTCTGGATGCCATTGGCGGCGGCGGATGGGGACCGGTTGTAACCACCGGATTGCTGGGTGCCGGTGCGCCACCACGCTTTGCGGTTGGCACCGTCAACACGGCTGAATTTTTTGTCACGCTTTTCGTTGCTGCATCGTTTGCAATTGCATTTGCATCGGGCAGTTGGGACGGTGACGGTAGCTTCGAGACGCTTTTCCCCGCCATTGCCGGTTTGGTTCTGGGCGGATTGCTGGCTGCACCTTTCGGTGCGTTGTTTGTCAAACATGTGCGGCAAATCTTGTTGCTGCGCGCGGTAGGCACGCTGATCACGCTGATTGCCGTTTATCAGAGCTGGCGCTTTTTTGGCTGAAAAGTCGGGCGGGGCCATGCCAAGGCACGGCCCCGACCAGTTGTGTCAGTTTCCGTTTTTCGCCAGCCAGGCACCCATCTGGTCGATTTCGGGCTGCTGTGCCGCGATGATTTTTTCGGCCAGCGCCTTCATTTCCGCATCCTTGCCGAATTCCAGCACGACTTTTGCCATGTCAACGGCGCCCTTGTGGTGGGCGATCATGCCCTTGGCAAAATCGACATCGGAATTGCCGGAGAACTCAATGTCCATGCCTGCATGCATGGCGGCATTTGCCTTGGCATAGGCCTTGCTGGAAGCGCTCTGGTCGCCCTTGGGTTCACCCATGGAAGACATGTCGTGATTCATCTGGCCCTGCATTTGGCCCATCATCTGCTCGTGCTGCATTCCGCCCATTCGCGGTGCAGCGATATAACCAAGCGCACCGCCAATGAGGAGGGCGATCAGCGCGACGAGGAGTGTTCTGGTGTTCATGGTGTTTGATCCTTCAATAAAAAATTGTTCCGGTTGCAGGGGTTCCCGCAACCGTGGGCAAGGCAAATTTGTGGGAAGATCAGGTTCGCGGCGGCGGTGTGATCGGCAACAAGGCAGTTCCCGCCAGACGGTAGGCAAACGTTCGCAGGTGAATTGCCGCCGAATCAGGTTTTTCCGCCATTGACACGTTGACCGATGGAAGGCTCAGGCACGCGCTGCAAACCATGAAATGCAAATGGTTCGGGTTGGTATCGGGATCATCCTGGGTGCTGCCCATGTGCCCGCTGTGATCCACCACAGTGGCGACTTGGCCATGGTGCGGCGATGAATGCATCATCTCTCCCATGCCGAAGGGCAGGGTGATGAGGGAAAATACCAGGATGAATAGAATTGAAGCCAGTCTCATTCGACTTATCTAGGCACGCACTGGCAGTCTTGCAAGTTGGCGACTTTCCACACTCCCTTGCCGCGCACCATGCCTTCGGCTATTGCCAGCGCACAGTCAAAAACCCGGGTGCAGGCGAAACAATGTCCGATTCCAAAAAGAAGCCGAACAAGCTGAAGGCCCGGCTGCCGCGCGGGTTTGCCGACCGTTCGGCCAGCGACATTCGCGCCACCGAAGCGATGATTGTCAAAATCCGCGAGGTTTATGAGCGCTACGGTTTTGATCCGGTCGAAACGCCGATGTTCGAGTATACCGACGCGCTGGGCAAGTTCCTGCCCGACAGCGACCGCCCGAACGAGGGGGTGTTCTCGTTGCAGGACGATGACGAGCAGTGGATGAGCCTGCGCTACGACCTCACCGCGCCGCTGGCCCGCCATGTGGCGCAAAACATCAACGAAATCGCGCTGCCCTATCGCACCTACCGCGCTGGCTGGGTGTTCCGCAATGAAAAGCCGGGTCCGGGCCGGTTCCGCCAGTTCATGCAGTTTGATGCAGACTCCGTCGGCGCGCCGGGTGTGCAGGCCGACGCCGAAATGTGCATGATGATGGCCGACGCCATGGAGGCGCTCGGCATCCAGCGCGGCGACTACGTCGTGCGCATCAACAACCGCAAGGTGCTCGACGGGGTGATGGAGGCCATCGGCGTCACCGATGAAGGCCAGAAACTTGCGGTTCTCCGCGCCATCGACAAGCTCGACAAGTTCGGCGTTGAAGGCGTGCGGCAATTGCTGGGCGCCGGGCGCAAGGATGAGAGCGGGGATTTCACCAAGGGCGCGGGGCTATCAATAGAAGGTATACAGTCAATTGTTAGCCTAATCCAAAGCGCTAGTATTGATAATGATGCAAGCGCTTTTGTTTCGATTTCGAATGAAGAATATTTAGCGCTCACTGGTGAACAAAAAATAGCGAGATCTCAAGAAAAACGAACCGATGAGTCTTTTGCCGCGTTATTTAATGTTAAATCCAATTTTTTGGTGAACAATAAATTTAGTTCCGGTTTCGACGAACTTCAACAGATAGCAAAAATTGTTTCTGACTGTGGATATAAATTCACTCAAATCCGCATCGACCCCTCCGTCGTCCGCGGCCTCGAATACTACACCGGCCCCGTCTTCGAATGCGAACTGCTGTTCGAGGTGCCGAACGAGAAGGGCGAGATCGTCCGCTTCGGGTCGGTGGCCGGCGGCGGCCGTTATGACGGGTTGGTCAAGCGCTTCACCGGTCAGGACGTGCCGGCGACTGGCTTCTCCATCGGCGTCTCGCGGCTGATGACGGCGCTGAAGAACCTTGGCAAGCTCGGCGCCAATTCGCTGCCGGCCCCCGTGCTGGTGACGGTCATGGACCGCGACGCCGAGGCGCTCGGCCGCTACCAGAAGCTGACGCAGGAACTGCGCAATGCCGGCATCCGCGCCGAAATGTACCAGGGCAACCCGAAGCAGTTCGGCAATCAGCTGAAATATGCCGACCGCCGCGGCTGCCCGGTCGCCATCATCCAGGGCTCGGATGAACGCGCCAATGGCCGCCTGCAGATCAAGGACATGATCGAAGGCCGCCGCCAGGCACAGGCCATCGCCTCCAACGA
>JBGSOG010000053.1:0-3818 GCA_041739225.1 Rhizobiaceae bacterium | reverse complement strand
CCCGTGATACTCGACTAGCGCCTTGGCGCCTGCTGACGTTCTTCCCGACTTGATACTCGATCTGCCCGCGGCCCGGTTAGGCCGCACGTCAACACGCATACAAGGAAACAGCGTCATGGCAACAGGTACCGTAAAGTGGTTCAACGCAACCAAGGGCTTCGGCTTCATCCAGCCGGATACAGGCGGACAGGACGTATTCGTCCACGTCACAGCCGTTGAGCGTTCGGGCATGGGCTCGCTGGCCGAAGGCCAGAAGATCAACTACGAAATCACCCGTGATGCCCGCACAGGCAAGTCGTCTGCGGACAAGCTCAGCGCCGCATAAGCGTCTGATCCCACGGAAAAATAGCTAGGGCGGGGTTTACCCCGCCCTTTTTGTGTGTCTGAAAGTTTGTGACTGGTTTCTCAAGCCGCGCGAAAAGCAAACAGCTCCACAGGATCGAGGACACCGTCCAGCTTGTGCTGACCCAAGGTTCGCCAGCGCTCCGGATTGAGATTGGCCAGTTTTGCCCCCGACAGAACCGGCTGTTGCAGCATCTTTGTCATTGTTTCGATGCGCGATACCTCATTGACTGCCTGCCCGATCACAGAGAACGACAATCGCTGCGGGATGCCGATGTTGCCGAATTTCACTTCGCCAACATTCAGGCCGATGCCGAAGCTGAACCGGTCGAGGCCGACGTTTTCGCGCTCTTCATTGACCTCCCTGCCCCTTGTCAGCACTTCATCCAGCGCCGCATTGGCCCGCTTTGCCGCATCCGCCAAACCGTCACCGTCGGCAAACGGGAAAATTCCCAGCACGCCGTCACCGATGAAATCGAGCACCTCGCCGCCATGATCAACCAAAGGCCCGGCAGTTGCTTCGAAATAGGCATTGAGCAGGGAAAAATACTTCTCGGCCGGCAGGGATTCAGCCAGCATCGTCGAGTTTCGCATGTCCGAGAACCAAACGACCGCGTTGGTCTCCTCGCCGTCACCGCGACGAATTTGACCACTGAGAACACTCTTGCCGGCGCGCGCGCCCAGATAGGTGGTGGCAATGTTTGTTGAAATTCGGGACTGCACGATGGTCTTGCAAGCGAGCGCAAAAACTTTCTGGATTTTTTGCAGGCATTCCAGATCATCGCCGGAAAAACCGCCCTCGCGATCGCTGGTCCATGTCACGATAATGCCGCGCGGGCCCCGTGTTTCTGCGACACCCGGCAACGCCTTGTTTTCCATGCTGGTGGCAAGAATCAGGTAATCTGTAAATCCTTGCTCCTGAAGCTCGGAAAGTATCGGGAAATCAAGCATGGCGTTGTCGCCGCGCAGCTGCCGACGAAAGATCTCGAGGCGGTTTTCGAGAGTGAATTTCAACGGGCTTTTCGACCAGGCATCCGTTTCGTTGTCCTGATGGCGGAACTGGTCTAGCCAGGCCGGTTTGCCCCGATCCCATATGACGGTCTCTGCCCGAAACAACGGGTGTAAAGTTTGCCATATCAGGCGGGCGCGGGCTATCGGAATGCCGATGCCGGCAAGCCGCTGGCACATCGTTTCATAAAGGCGCACGATGTCAGGCTCGCCAAGCGCCTGTTCGATCAGCCATTCGCGGATCGGCTGGATAAGCGCCAGATGCGCCATGATGGGAAATCCTTGCAGGGTTGCACGTTTGGGTCGGAAGACCTTAAATGAATTCGCACAAGCCCGTCTTCAACTGCGGCGCAGAAATTAATCCCGGATGGTTTTCTGCTGGAGGCAGGCATGGCGAAAGCACTGGCAGACAATAATTTGAAAACCGGCAAGGGCTCCCGCCTTCAACAACTCAGGCTGTGGTCCGGCCTGGTGCTGTTCGGGTATGTTTTGTTCCATTACATCAACCATTCGCTTGGGCATATTTCACTCGGAGCGATGGAGGCAATGCTGGAGGTCCAGGAAGAGATCATCGGAAACATCCTTGGGCAGACCGTTCTGTATGGAGCCCTTGTAATTCATGTCGGTCTCGCTTTGGCCAAGCTGGTCAGCATACGCACGTGGCGAAGACCTTTTTGGGAATGGGGCCAGATTGCATTGGGACTTGCAATCCCCTGGTTCCTGTTCAGTCACCTGACCTATACCCGCGGCGCAGAAAACCTTCTGGGCATAGAAGTTGATTATGCGCATGAACTGGCGCTGCTTTGGCCTGCGGTATGGTTGCAGCAAAGTGCGTTGTTGCTCATCGTTTGGGTTCATGCCTGTATCGGGATCCACTACTGGCTGCGCTTGCAGGCTTGGTATCCGTCGCGTTTTGCGTTGCTGGCGGGTTTCGCCGTGTTGATACCAACCCTCGGTCTGACCGGCTGGCTCGTTGCCGCGCGGCGCGAATACGACAAGGCCCAGCAAATTGCTGCGCAGGCGGCAAGCGCTCCTTCCGGCACTCCGGTTCAGGCAAACGAAGGCCAGCAGGGTGCGCAGGTCATGCTGCAAACGCTTGGGCGACTGGAAGACCTAACCCAATGGTTTGCAATTGGCGTGGCGGTGGCAGTTTTGGCGGTCATGATCGCCCGCTGGGGATTTCAGCGTTTCCGCAACAAGATCAAGATTACCTATGGCGACGGTACAGTCGCGCAATGCACCCCCGGCCATACCCTGCTTGAGGTCAGCCGCGCCTATGGAATTGCTCACATGTCAGTGTGCGGTGGACGCGCACGGTGCTCTACCTGCCGAACGCTGGTTGTTGAGGGAAGCGAAAACCTGACTGCCCCGACGGACGCTGAGACCTTGTTGCTGAACAAACTCAATGCTGATCCGGGGATACGGCTGGCTTGCCAGGCGCGCATCAAGGGCGATGTTTCAATCCGGCCTTTGATCCAGCCAAAGTCCTTTGCGAACGCCGGCCGCAACGCAGATCCGTTGGGATGGGGTGTCGAGCGGGAAATTGCCGTGCTTTTTCTCGACATCCGCGGATTCTCGAGGATTTCGGAGAAAAGTCTGCCTTATGACATCGTTTTCATTCTCAACAGTCTGTTTGCCGAAGTTGGTGGTGCGGTGGAAATGCACAATGGCTACATCGACAAATTCATGGGCGATGGCATGATGGCGCTGTTCGGGCTGGCTTCCACGCCGGTCGAGGCAAGCCGCGATGCCCTGCGAGCCGCCATTGCTGCACAAGAGGCGACCGTCAACGCCAGCCGCATCCTGACACAACATCTGAGTGAGCCCTTGCGGATCGGTATCGGCGTGCACACCGGAATGGTGGTGGTCGGGCGCATCGGCAAGACTTCCGATCAGGTGACACCATCGCGACTTACAGCCATCGGCGACACGGTGAACGTTTCAGCGCGGCTCGAATCGGCGACAAAGGAGCTCAAATGCGGGATTGTTGCTTCCGTACACAGCCTTGAAGTTGCCGGAATTGACGATCCTGCGCAGTTTGGTGCGCGCAGCAAGATCAACGTCCACAACATTTCCGAACCCGTGGACGTGGTTGCTATAAGCGAAACTGCAACACTTGCGCTTCGACTTGGCATGTCAAAAGCCGAAAAACCTGAAAGCACCGAAAGAAAGCGAAACTTTGCAGCCCTTGCAGGCAATTTTACCTCGCTGTCCAAAAAAACCTGACTTGTCTGGCGCAGGGGCTTTTCGATCCGGATTTCCCTGCTATCGTGAAATTTCAGGGGCAACCCGGCATCAGCATTCGAGGTGCCGGTTCACAATCAATTACAAACCCCGTGGGGACCGACATTGAAGAACCAGATGGAGCCCAGCCTCCTTCGTTACATCTGGATGAATTCGCGCCGGGACCAGCTTTGGATGCTGATCGTCATCCTGGCGTCGATGCCAACCTATTTTCTCAGCCTCGA
>JBGSOG010000044.1:0-63431 GCA_041739225.1 Rhizobiaceae bacterium | reverse complement strand
AGCTGCTTGCCGCCGGCATTGGCCGGAGAAGCGGAAGAGGCTGCGACTAGGGCGATGGCTGCTGCTGCTGCGATGGTGCGAATGCGGTTCATTGTTTCAGTCCTTTGATCCTGGGTTCAGCCGGTCCTCCCGGCCATTTTTCCGGCCGGGGCCGGTAGTTCGGTGGGTGGTGTTCCCGTTCCGATGATCAACAGATAGACCGCATTTGCCACGGCGTATGTGCATTGCGGCACAGGCCGATGCACATTGGAGAGATTGCCGTTTTGCCGACCGTGCGCACTGGCTGGTCCGTTTTTTCACCGATTTCACAGAAAATCAGGGCCGTATCGTCTTGTAAGTGTCATTTTGGGTTGCGCACGCCCGCGACTCACACCAGCATTTTTATGGTTCGTCGGCTTAATCACCGGCGAAGCGGCGGAGAAAGCGGTTTTACCGCATGTGATTTCCCGCAAAGCTTAGCAGTCGCGTAACACCTGCAGACCATTTCGCAAGGAAAACACAAATGGCAAAAGCAACAACCCCGAAGGCGCCGGCAAAAGCGGCAGCCAAGCCGGCGGCGAAACCAGCAGCAAAAGCAGCAGTGAAGGCTCCGGCAAAAGCTGCGGCCAAGCCAGCAGCGGCCAAGCCCGCTGCCAAACCTGCGGCAGCAAAAGCACCGGCAAAGACGGCGGCCAAACCCGCTGCCAAGGCACCGGCAAAAACGGCTGCCAAGGCACCGGCGAAAGCTGCTGCCAAGCCCGCCGCAAAAGCACCAGCAAAGACTGCAACCAAAGCACCAGCGAAAACTGCTGCCAAGGCTCCGGCAAAAGCTGCTGCCAAACCTGCTGCTGCAAAGGTAAAAACTGCGGCTGCAAAGGCTCCTGCCACCAAGACCACGGCAAAGCCGGCAGCAGCCAAAAAACCGGCACCAAAACCAAAAGCAAAATAGCCTCCAATCCTGCCATGAAACCGGCCAACGTCAATTCGGCCAAAACATGCAGGTGGAAAATGCGCGGCTCTGTTGGCTGCGAACAAGAAAGGGCATGGCGGATCCCCCCGGTTGCCGTCTGCCCTCTCTTGAAAAGGAAACTACCAACCGCCCTGTTGTGACCCGGCGCTGAATTTTCGCTGACTTGCAGGTTTGCGGCGGTCGGCGCGCAAGGCCGCCTCAAAAGCCTGTTGCGCCCAGACTTTGAATTCGTCAGGCTCGTCCAGCAGACGCTCGGGCATGTACCAATATCCCATGGACGCTTGTCCGCCGCTCCGGTGCGGATAGGTCCATTCACTCATGCCTTCGGCTCGAAAAGCAGGTGTGGTCTCCTCGTCTGCCTTCAACGCGACGCGACCGTCATCGAGCGAGAGCGCATACATCAAGCCGTCGCGAAAGATCCCTGCCCCTCCGAACATGCGCCGGACGGAACTGCCAGCCAGAACGGAAAAAATGTCTTCCAGATACGCGGCAGCTTCCTTTGAAATGCCCATGCGACGATCCTGAACCCGCTTTTGATATTGTTCTTTATTTGTTCTGTTTCAGGCAAGGTTGTCAATACCGCTCTTCAGTTTGTTGGCAGCGAGGAGTCGAAGGCCTTTAGAACACGTTTGGGAGCCATCTCCCGCCAACTTCGCACCAGCATCATGCATGCCCATTGCCGGTCCAGCCGGTCCGGGCGAACCAGTACCAATGGATGATTGCGGTAGTGATTGGTGAAGAAGAAGGTCTGAGGGTCTTGCTCGCAAAGCATTTCGCGCTCTTCGAAACTGGTCTTGAAAACCGGCGCGTCTTCTGTAGGGCTCCACCATGCCCACAGCTTACCATGTGCCTTCAGATTGGGATGGCCCCAGGATACCGCATCGACCACGTTGGGCAGGCCTAGCGACAGCGCCCATTCGCGCAATTGTGGCCAGTCGCGAACGCCTGCCATAATGCCATCACACTGCCGGGCCTGAGCGGGCCTGCAACATTTCAGGCGTCATTTGCGCCGGGGCCAGCTCGACGCTCTCACCGCAACCGCAAGAAGATTTCTGGTTGGGGTTGTTGAAGATGAAACCGGTGCGCAGCTGCGTCACTTCATAGTCAAGCTGAGTGCCGAGCAGAAACAGCACTGCAGCGGGCGTGACGAACACCGTGCCGCCCGATGTCTCGATGCGGTCTTCGCCAGGTTTGGCATCTGTGGCGATTTCGACGGTATATTCCATGCCGGCACAGCCGCCATTCTTGACGCCCAGACGAATCCCGGCGGCGTCCGGGCTGCGTGCCAGTATCTCGGCAACCCGGCTGGCTGCCGAGGGGGTAACGGTCATGATGTCAAATTTGGCCATGCTGCCTCCTGCACTTCAAGTGGTGATGCGGCGTCGTCAATACCAGCCCACGGCGATCTGGGCTTCCTCGGACATGCGGTTGTGGCTCCAGGGAGGATCGAACGTCATGTTGACTTCAACATCCATCACGCCTTCGACCGCGCTTACCGCGTTTTGGACCCAGCCCGGCATTTCGCCGGCGACAGGACAACCTGGCGCGGTCAGGGTCATCTCGATCTTGACGGTGCGGTCGTCCTCGATGTCGATGCGATAAATGAGACCGAGCTCGTAAATGTCGGAGGGAATTTCGGGGTCATATACGGTTTTCAGTGCAGCGATAATGTCTGCGGTGAGCCGCTCGAGTTCGGCCGGTGGCAGGGCTGATACCGTGTTGGTGTTGACGGCGGGCGTGTTGGGACCCGCGTCTGCCAATGGCGAAAGATTTGTGTCGTCCATGGCCGGTGTCTCCATCATGCGAAAAAGCTCCTCGCCTTTTCCAGGGCCTGCGCCAAAACGTCGATCTCGGCGCGCGTGTTATACATGGCAAACGATGCGCGGCATGTCGAGGTCACCCCGAAACGCGCCATCAGCGGCTGCGCGCAATGGGTACCAGCACGTACCGCAACGCCCGATCGGTCAATCACCATCGAAACATCATGGGCATGGATGTCGCCCAGTGCAAACGACAGAATTGCGCCTTTGCCCCTCGCCGTCCCGATGATGCGCAACTGGTTGATCTGCGAAAGTTTGTCGGTTGCGTAGGTGATGAGGTCGTGCTCGTGCGCCGCTACTTCTTCACGGTCAAAACTGCGCACATAGTCGATCGCCGCACCCAGCCCGATTGCCTCGATGATCGGCGGGGTGCCAGCTTCGAACCTGTGCGGCGGGTCGGCATATGTGACGTTGTCCTCCATCACGTCGAGGATCATCTCGCCGCCGCCCTCGAACGGCCGCATGGCCTTTAGCAGTTCATACCGCCCCCACAGCACACCGATGCCTGTCGGGCCATAGAGCTTATGGCCGGTGAAGGAATAAAAATCCGCGCCAAGCGCCTGCACGTCCACTGGCAAGTGGACAACACCCTGGCTGCCATCGACACTGACCAGAGCGCCATTCGCATGGGCCAGGCGGCAAATTTCGGCAATCGGAACGATGGTCCCCAGCACGTTGGACATGTGGGTGATGGCAACAAGACGGGTGCGGCTGGAAAGTGCAGCCTCGAATTTGGCCATGTCGAGCGAACCGTCGTCTTCCACCGGAACCCAGACCAGCTTGACACCCATGCGCTCGCGCAGAAAATGCCAGGGAACGATGTTGGAATGGTGCTCCATTTGCGTGAGCACGATTTCATCGCCCGGTCGCAAATTTGCCATGGCCCAGCCATAGGCGACCGTGTTCAGCGCCTGTGTCGCGCCCTTTGTGAAAACAACTTCTTCGACCCTTGGCGCATTGATGAAGTCACGCACCTTTTCGCGCGCCTTTTCAAAGGCGTCCGTGGCGGCATTGGACAGGAAATGCAGGCCGCGATGCACATTGGCGTATTCGTTTTCCATCACATGCGTCATGGCATCAATCACCGCGCTCGGCTTTTGCGCCGATGCGCCGTTGTCGAGATAGACCAGCGGTTTGCCATGCACCTGACGGGCAAGGATCGGAAAATCGGCCCGAATGGCATTGATGTCGAAGGGGCGCAGTTCAGCCATGGTGCACCAGCCAGGCTTCGATGCGGCTGTTGAACGCATCTTTCACTGCTTCGTCTTCGATTGCGTCGAAGACTTCTTCAACAAAAGCCTGAACCAGCATGGACCTCGCCAGCTTCAACGGAATGCCGCGTGCCCGCAGGTAGAACAGGTGTTCGTCCCGGATGTCTGTGACCGTTGCGCCGTGACCGCAGGCAACATCGTCGGCGAAAATTTCCAGTTCCGGCTTGGCGCTGAATTCCGCTTCGTCCGACAGCAGCAAAGTATTGCAAGCCATCTTGGCATCGGTCTTCTGCGCGATCTGCGCAACGCGGATCTGCCCCTGGAACACGCCCCTGCCCTCGCCGGTGACGACATTGCGGAACAGTTCCTTTGCTGCCACTCCCGGTGCTTCGTGCAGCAGCGCAGTGGTGACATCGACATGCGATGACCCACCGATAAGGTTGACGCCATTGATGGCGATCACCGAACCTTCGCCCCGGGCCGCAATGTTGATTTCCCGACGTACCAGTTGCCCGCCTGCATTGAGCGAAAGGATCGACAATTTTGCGCCTGCGCCCAGCGTGACGTTGAGCTGGGCGAGATGGGTGGCAGCATCGCCTTCTTCCTGGAAAATCATCCAGACAACATCGGCCCCGTCGGCGATTTCCAGTTGCGTCACCGTCACTGAAAGCGAGGCAACGGCATTGCTTCCCAGATGCTGCTCGACGAAGCTGGCACTGGCCTTTTCACCGACGCTGATGTGATGGCGCAGGGACACAGTGGATGCGTCTGCTATCGTGTGGGAAATCTCGATTGGCGCAGCAATGGCGCCCGCTTCCACCGCCAATGCGATGCCTGCAACCCCGGTCAGCGCCGATATGGTACCGATTGCATCTGCAGGCCCAAGCAAAGGAGAAGCTTGTACATTGCGTGACGAAATGACCCCGGCTGGCAAATTGGTCGGCAGGATTGCCACCCCATCGGAAAATGAAATTCGCGCGCCGGCAACAACGCCCTTTGTGGAAAGACCAGCAGGATGTTGCTGATGTTTTGATTCAACGGGTTGTGAAACTGATTCAAGGCGCTGCAAAACCGATTCCGCAATCGGCGGCAAGGTTTTGATCTTGTTGCGCAAATCGGTGTAGTGCCATGCCTCGACGCGGCGGGTGGGCAAGCCGTAATCGCGCAATGCCTTGAATGCCGCGTGCTTCTCGCTGCTTTGTGGAAGCCGCTCGGAAGCCTCAAGGATCGCTTCCTCGGCTTTTGTCAGGATTTCAACGCGCTTCAGCATTTCCATTTTCCGGTCTTGGCCTCAGGCCGCGTCAGCGATGATGTCGGCATAGCCATTGGCTTCGAGGTGCATCGCCAGTTCCGGTCCGCCAGACTGGATGATGCGCCCCTGGTAAAGCACGTGCACGCTGTCGGGCACGATGTGCTCCAGCAGCCGCTGGTAATGGGTGATGACGATGAACGAGCGATCCGGCCCGCGCAGTGCATTGACACCGTCGGAAACCACCTTCAACGCATCGATGTCGAGGCCGGAATCAGTCTCGTCCATGATGCACAGTTTTGGCTCCAGCAGCGCCATCTGAAGGATTTCCGCGCGTTTTTTCTCGCCGCCGGAAAAGCCGACATTGAGCGGGCGCTTGAGCATGTCCATTGAGATGCCGAGCCTGCCTGAGGCTTCCTTGACCCTGCGGATGAAGTCCGGCGTCGAATATTCGCTTTCGCCCCGCGCCTTGCGCTGCGAATTCATCGCAGCTTTCAGGAAATTCATTGTCGCAACACCGGGAATTTCCACAGGGTACTGGAAAGCCAGGAATACGCCCGTGGCGGCGCGCTCATCGGGCTCCATCGCAAGGATGTTGACGCCGTTGAACAACACTTCGCCTTGCGTGACCTCGTAGCCGTCGCGACCGGCCAATGCGTAAGAAAGCGTCGATTTACCGGAACCGTTTGGTCCCATGATGGCTGCGACTTCTCCGGGCTTTACCGTGAGATTGAGGCCGCGGATAATCTCCTTGCCCTCTGCCTCAATGGCGACGTGGAGGTTTTTGATTTCAAGCATTTTAGTTTTATTCCTCAAGCCAATTATGCATTTTTTTGCACGAAATTTTGCTCTTTGCATCGTGGAAATAGTCCACAAACTGGATTCCGGGTTCCGCTTTGCGGCCCCGGAATGACGGCAAGAAGGATTGTGCTTCTTTCATACGCCAGCCTTTGGTTTCGTCATTCCGGGGCCGCAAAGCGGAACCCGGAATCCAGCGCCGTTCGGGCGCGTATGGTGTCTGATGGATTGTCGCGATCATAACAGGTTTCAAAAAGATCGACCCAATCCGTGTTGAAACCCTCGATCAAGAACAGTTTCCACGCGCGACGCCACTTCTTTAGTTCCTTCTCACGTGCGATAGCTTCCACAATGTTATCGTGCCTTTCATACCAGACCAGTCTGTTGCAGCCGTGTTTGCTGGTGAAACCTGGGGTGGTGGCATTTTTGTGCTCCCAAGTCCTGCCTTGCAAGTTACTGGTAACGCCCACATAAATGGTTCCATTCCGCTTCGAAGCCATAATGTAAACCCAACCACTCATTTGTTTTCCAGTGACTTCTCCAACGAGAACTTAGCCGCCCATCAAACATTTTTGCCGCCACTTCACGCACCGGCATTTTCTTTGCCTTTTGCCTGTGCAAGCTTCAGTTTGGTGGTAGCCAACTGCCGCTTGAGAACCACAAGCCTTGCGCTGTCGGTTGAGGGCGCGGCGCGGCCCGGAACGCGCGGTGCGCCCTTTGGCGACAGTTCGGCTATCTCGCTGTTCAGGCGCTTGAGTTCCGCCTCAAGTTCATTCATGTCTTGTGCAATGGTCATCAACCAACGCTCCCTTCAAGGCTGATCCCGATCAGCTTTTGTGCTTCGACGGCAAATTCCATCGGCAATTCCTGTATGACTTCCTTGACGAAGCCGTTGACGATCAGTGCAATTGCTTCTTCCTCGGGGATGCCTCTGGCAAGGCAGTAAAACAACTGGTCGTCGGAAATCTTGGATGTCGTCGCCTCGTGCTCGAATTGCGCCGTCGAGTTTTTGGCTTCGATGTAGGGCACCGTGTGGGCGCCGCAGCGGTCGCCGATCAACAGGCTGTCGCACTGCGTGAAGTTGCGGGCGTTGGATGCCTTGCGATGGGCTGAAACCTGGCCACGATAGGTGTTGTTGGACCGCCCGGCGGAAATGCCCTTGGAGATGATGCGGCTGGAGGTGTTTTTGCCCAGATGGATCATCTTGGTGCCGCTGTCGACCTGCTGCGCCCCGTTGGAAACAGCAATCGAGTAGAACTCGCCGCGTGAATCATCGCCGCGCAGGATGCAGGACGGGTATTTCCAGGTGATGGCGGAGCCGGTTTCGACTTGAGTCCATGAAATGCGCGACCGGTCGCCCCGGCAATCGCCGCGCTTGGTGACGAAATTGTAGATGCCGCCTTTGCCATCCTTGTCGCCGGGATACCAGTTCTGCACGGTTGAGTATTTGATCTGCGCGTCTTCCAGCGCCACCAGTTCGACAACGGCAGCGTGCAACTGGTTCTCATCGCGCTGCGGCGCTGTGCAGCCTTCGAGATAAGAGACGTAAGCGCCTTTCTCGGCGATGATCAGTGTGCGCTCAAACTGGCCTGTGTTCTTTTCGTTGATGCGGAAATAGGTGGAAAGCTCCATCGGACAGCGGACGCCCTCGGGAATGTAGACGAACGAACCATCGCTGAAGACCGCCGAGTTGAGCGTTGCATAAAAATTGTCGCTGACCGGGACTACCGAACCAAGGTATTTCCTAACCAGATCCGGGTGCTCGCGAACCGCTTCCGACATTGAACAAAAGATCACACCGGCCTTGGCCAGTTCCTTCTTGAAGGTGGTGACCACCGAGACGCTGTCAAACACGGCATCCACCGCAACCCGGCCCGATTTGTAGACATTGTCGGAACCATTTGGTTCACCGTCCGCGTCAATCGGGGAGGCTTCACCTGCCTTGCGAACGCCGGCCAGTATTTCCTGCTCTTTCAGCGGGATGCCAAGCTTGGCGTAGGTTTTCAGCAGTTCGGGATCAACTTCGTCGAGCGACTTTGGTCCATCGCCAAAATTCTTCGGTGCAGCGTAATAGTACAGGTCCTGAAAATCGATGCGCGGATAATCGACACGCGCCCAGGTCGGTTCTTCCATGGTCAGCCAGCGCTCATAGGCGGCGAGCCGCCATTCCAGCATCCATTCCGGCTCATTCTTTTTCGCCGAAATGAACCGGACGGTGTCCCGGGACAAGCCTTTGGGCGCCATGTCCGACTGTATGTCGCTGGTGAATCCGTACTTGTACTTGTCGACGTCAAGCAGACGGACAGCGTCGATGGTTTCCTGCACTGCAGGCATTGTGTTTCTCCACTTCCTGCGGGTTCAAGGCCCGCCGATTGGTCTCACACGGATCAGGCGGCGTGAAGCTTTGCCGCCATCCGCCTGACTATGTCATTCCACGCGGCCAAAAACCGCGAAACTTCTACAGAACCCGTATCGGTCCCAAAGCTGATACGCAAGGCACAACCTGCCAGATCATCCTTTACCGACATCGCTTCCAACACATGCGACTTCTTCACCTTGCCAGATGAACAGGCAGAACCTGACGAAACCGCTATGCCGGCAAGGTCGAGCGAAATGAGCGCTGTCTCGGCCTTTACCCCGGCAACGGCAAAGCAGACAGTGTTCGAAAGCCGCTGAGCTGAATTGCCGAAAATCACAGGAGCCGAAACGCCCTGTTGCAAGGATATGGTGCGCAAGCCGGCTTCCAGCAAGTCCCGGACCTGCCGTGCCGCGTTCCAGTCAATCGAATTGGGTAGGTTCGCGATCGCAGCGCCGAAACCGGCGATGGCGAGCGTGTTCTCCGTTCCGGCGCGGTGGTAATTTTCCTGCCCGCCACCAGCGATTAGCGATATTGGCACCACAGCGGCATTGCCCAGCAGGATCGCACCGGTACCTTTGGGTCCGCCCGCCTTGTGGGATGAAACGATAACGAAGTCGGCATTTAGGCTTGCAGGCGAGACATCCAGCCGGCCCAGACCCTGCACTGCATCAACCACCAGATAACCGCCATGCGCATGTACAATCTCGCCTGCTTTTGCCACAGGCTGGATGACGCCGGTCTCGTTGTTGGCCAACATGATGGCAACCATTGGTGCGCCTTGACTTGCGTCATGGGAGTCCAGCATTGCCGCCAGTTGGTCGATGTCCACAACGCCATCGCCGTTGACCGGAATGCGGGACACATTAGCCGGGGTAAACCTGCCGCCGGCCAAAACACATGGATGTTCGATCGCGCTGACATAAAGATGGCTGCAAAAAACCTCGCCGGTTCCTTTGCGCAGGCGCGGCGAAAGCACGGTGCTTGCCGCTTCGCTGGCACCGGAGGTGAAGATGACTTGCTTCGGTTCCACAGCGGCGTGCGCAGCCAAACCAGCCCGAGCGGCTTCGATCAGGCGACGCTGCTGCCTTCCTTCGGAATGGACAGACGAAGGATTGCCGGACAATTCCATGGCAGCCAGCATCGCTTCGCGGGCCGCAACGGACAGCGGAGCAGAGGCATTGTAATCAAAATAGAGCCGGTCAACCGGGGCCAAAGTGATGCTCGCTTCTTTCAAATTGAACATGTAGCGCATGATATGCGCAATTTTCTTGAAATCGCACCATCGCATTGTCTATCTAGGCGCTCGCAAAGCCTGGCGCCAACAGCGCGGCTCGGCATTTATACAGATACCAGTTTAGAACCCTTCCAAACTGGAAAGCAAGGGCTCCCCGCCCTCGTGATGCAGTGTGCATTGCGCACCAGGAGAATTTGATGCCCGAAGTTATTTTCAACGGACCGTCAGGCAGGCTTGAAGGCCGCTACCAGCCTTCCAAAGACCGCAATGCCCCGATCGCCATGGTGCTGCATCCCCATCCACATCCCAAGTTTGGTGGAACCATGAACAACAAAATCGTCTATGATCTGTTTTACATGTTCGTCGAGCGCGGGTTCACAACGCTGCGTTTCAATTTTCGGGGTGTCGGTCGCAGCCAGGGCGAATTCGACCACGGCATGGGTGAATTGTCGGATGCTGCCGCAGCGCTGGACTGGGTGCAGACCTTGCATCCTGACGCACGCGGCTGTTGGGTGGCAGGCTTTTCTTTCGGATCCTGGATCGGCATGCAACTGTTGATGCGCCGACCGGAAATCGAAGGTTTCATTTCGATTGCGCCGCAGCCCAATGTTTACGACTTTTCGTTCCTCGCCCCCTGCCCTTCGTCAGGTTTGATCATCAATGGCGACAGCGACCGGGTTGCCCCACCCCATGATGTAAAGGGACTGGTCGACAAGTTGAAGGCACAAAAAGGCATTGTTATCACCCACCAGGTAATCAAAGGTGCCAACCACTTCTTCACCGAGACACATGACGAATTGCTGGAAGAATGCGGCACGTATCTCGACAAGCGGTTGGGCCGCATTTCCGGCGGGCAGGAAGAAACCATGCTTCTGAGGTAGGCGATGTACCAGCCGCCGCATTTTGTCGAGACACGCAAAGAGGTGATCCACGCACTTGTGTGCAGCGAGCCCCTGGGCTTGCTGATCAGCAATGGTCCGCAGGGACCGGTTGCAGATCCCATTCCTTTTGTCCTTCATGACAGCGAAGGAACAAAAGGCGTGCTGCGTGCCCACCTGGCGCGCTCCAATCCACACTGGCAATTGCTGGCGCAGCAGCCGGATGTGCCGGTTCTGGTGGTGTTTCAGGGGCCGCAAGCCTATGTGACGCCGTCCTGGTACGAAACCAAGGCAGAAACCGGCAAAGTGGTTCCGACCTGGAATTACGTCATTGTTCAAGTCAGCGGCGTCGCCAGCATCCACACCGATCCGCAGTGGCTTTTGCAACAGGTGAGCGGCATGACAGACGACAAGGAACAGGCGTTGGCCGATCCCTGGGCGGTGCATGATGCGCCGGCAGATTTCGTTTCCCAACAATTGCGGGCTATCGTCGGAATCGAGATCGCCATCACCGAAATGACCGGCAAATGGAAAGCCAGCCAAAACCGTTCTTTTGCTGATCGCCAGCGCGTTGCCACGGGAATGGCTGCCAGCACCAAAGAGCAGGAAAGAAAAATGGCCGAACTGATTGGCGAGTTCGCCAAGAACTGAAATCGTTCAACTGAGGGCGCGACGCATTCCCGTAGCCATTACTTGCTCCGGGTCCAGTTCGCGCGCCAGCGCCTTGAGCAGTTGAATGCCAACCGCGCCTTTTTCCCTTCCGGCAAACGGCGCATGATCTGCTCCCAGACCATGGTGGTGGCTGACTGCTGCACCCGTTTCCAGCATCGCGGATGTTGCGGCATGTTTGATGGCGTGCCACTGCGCCAATGGATCAGCCGCCCGCTGAAAGACCGCCGTGAAATAAAGACATGCAGCGTCGCTGTAGGAATGGCTGAGGTGGCACATGACGATGCCCGGATTGCCGGTGGCAGAAGTCGCCGCGATGGCATTGCCGAGGGCTGCGGTCACCGCCGAATGAACATTCTCGAGTGCCGACCAAGCAGCCACGGTTTCGAATGTGTCAACGCCGAGGCCGCGCGCCATCAAGGCTTCGCGCAAATGCGGCGCCTCAAACCGGTTCTTGCGCCAGGAAGCGCCCGGTCGCTGGCCCAGCGATATGCCGCCATGGCGCCGGGCGACGCGACTGAGTTCCAGCATCACCTCCGACGCATGGGCAGTTGAGCCTTCGAAACCGGCAATCATCAATGCAGGGTTTGCAGGGGCTCTTTTCATGGCGAGCAGCGCACGCTCAGCCAATACAGGCTTTTCAAGCCCGGCCCTTGCAAGGCGAAAGCGCGACAAGAACCCGGTTTCCGCCTCATCAGAAATACGTACCATGGAGGCACCAACGCCTGACTGGGCAATGGTTCGGGCGGCTTCGAGCGCAGAACCGAATTGGGGGAACAACCAGCCAGCATCGCTGACGCGTTCCGGCACTGGCGAGAGTGCCATGGTTGCTTCTGTAACAAGGCCGAACAGGCCCTCTGAACCCGTGACAAGCCCGCCTAGCCAAGGCCCGGCTGCCGAGTGGCGTGAGCCTTCCGTACGCCACTCCCCGCTTGGAGTTGCGAGCCGCGCCTGAAGCAGACGCTCGCCAATGCGCCCGTAGCCATCGGAGCGTTGCCCGGCACCATGGGCCGCGATTGATCCGCCGAGCGTTGCGCCTTCAAAGCTCTGCGGGAAATGGCCCAGCGTCAGACCCTTTTTTGCCAGACGCTCTTCCAGTACCGCAAGCTTGATACCTGCCTCGGCACTTACTCTTTGATCCCGCACGGAAAGTGACACAATTTCGTTCATGCGGGAAAGGTTCGCAGCCACAAGTGGCCTGTTGTCTGCTGGCGCATCCAAGCCGCCAACCACCGAAGTGGCCCCGCCAACCGGCAATACGCGAAAACCCTTTTGTCCGGCACAGTCGATCAGTGCCTGTGCCTCAAGATGGCTGGCTGGATATACCACCGCATCAACGGCGGTCTGACATTCGCCGGAACGACGAACCAGTTGGTCGCGGTAAGACTGCCCCAGTGAGCCTGCTGCCCTTACCGCAGGATCAAGACCGGGCCGGGCACCACCCATGGCCTTTTCCATCGCTGACAATTGCGATTTGGTCATCCGGCTTGCTGGCACCGTTTGCAAATCAAGGGCGATGGGCGGAGTCGCCTTCAGACTTTCTAGACCAAGCGCTTGGACGATCATGGTTTGCGCCAAAGGTGAATTGGCCAGCGGATCAGGGTGATCGGGTGAAAGCCAGCCCCAAAGGCGCACGCCACTCACATCCGCACCGTCAACGCCTGCGGCAGCACTTCAAAAGTTGCCGGAATGCTCCCCGGCGATTCGCCGTCAAGATCCAGCAAGGCCATGTTTGCCGACAATCCTGAAGCCGGCTCCACGGTGATTTTCCTGCCGCGCAGCATTGAAACGCCGGGAAGGTTTACATGTGCACCGGAATAAATCTTGTTCATCTCGCTAATCAGCTTCAACTTGTTGGCACCGCGAAAAACAACCACCTCCAGCAAGCCGTCGTCCGGCTCGGCATTGGGCGCGATCATCATGCCTCCGCCAAAAAACCTGCCATTGGCAATTGCCACAACGGCAATGCGTGCCGTCACGGGAGCCGCGCCATCGACCGTTACAACGACATCCTGAAAGCGGTAGCGCAGCAGTTCCCGGATGGTGTGAAACATGAAAACCAGTTTTCCCGCCAATTTTGACGAGCGTTTGGCTTCGTTGACAGCCCTGTCTGTAGGACCTGACAGACCCAGACTGGCGATATTGATGAAATGGCGCGTCTGCGGCGTTGCGTTGTCACCCAGATAGTCAACGCGCCCGGCGTCAATCCTGCGGGCTGCGCCTGTGACAACGGCTTCGAACGCTGCCACCGGTTCGGTCGAAAGATGAAGTGTCTTTGCAAGATCAGAGCCGGTCCCGGCGGGCACAATGCCAAGCACAACATTGGCGCCGGTTTGCGCATTGTGGCGCAGAATACCGGAAGCCGTCTCGCTGATTGTGCCATCACCGCCCACGGCCACAATCATGCTGGCACCGTTTTGGCAAAGATCCATTGCAAGACCTTCGGCCTGGTTGGAACCCGTGGTGAACCGCGTTTCGACTTTTTCCGCCAACTTTCCGGTCTGGCTGGAGATCGCGTCCCAGCAGATCTTTCCCCTGCCCGCGCCCGCCACCGGGTTGACGATGATACCCACCATTTTCATCGCCGCCCCTCCCAAGGCCTGACACTCATGCGCCTGACAATACGCCACTCGCCAGCACGGACAAGCGCGAACGGCGATGTTGGGCATCATCGGGCGTTTCAACCATGAAAGTGAAAAGCTCGTTCGCCTCCATTGGGGCAATCTTCGCGGTTTGCGTGTCGCAGTCACGAAATTGACCACTGGCAAGCGAGGCGAAGCGATCCACCGTCTGCTCGGCAATCAGGCGTGCTGTCGTCCACTTGCCGCCATAGACAGAATAAAACCCGCTTGCACCGTCGGGTCCATGGTCTGCAACATGAAAATCCCTTGAAGCGGAATAGGTGTCTGTACCTTCCCCCGGCAAGGCACGAATACCGGCAAAAGTTGCAACGGGGTCAGCCAGGAAGGGTTTTGCCGAAGGCAACAACCGGATGATCCGCGCGCTCAATTCCGCAATTTCCAATTCGGTCGCCACAGGATTGGCAAAGCCGTCGGCAACCCGGTCATCGCTGGTTCCGACAAGGGAAAATTCACCCCAAGGCACGACAAAGCCATGCTCACCTTTACCCGAAAGCGCGATGGCATGGGCGTGGGTGATCTTGCGCGTGACCATGTGGATGCCCTTGGAAGCCACAAGCCTTGCAGCGCGTTGTGCTGGCAGCAATTTCGAGGCCAACTGCGCGGCAAACGGCCCGGTTACATTGGCAACCAACCTCGCGCTGACCTGGAAGGTGCTTCCCGAGAGAGTATCGCTGACATTCAGTTTCAAATCCTTGCCGGTTTTTTCCAGGCCCGTAACTTCGGCGTGGTTGGCCACCGCAGCTCCGTGTTGCACGGCATCGTGGAGCATCGCCAGAACCAGATGTTCCGGGCGGTCTATGCGGCAGTCGAAATACATCAAGGCGCCTTGAAGGCCGGGAACGTCGAGTGTCGGTTCCAATGCAAGGGTTTGTGAAACCGACAATCGCCTGCCCGCGCCTTTGCGACCCAACATTTCGAAGGCCCGGGTTCCGGCGGAAAGAACCGATCGTGACAATGCGCTTTTGCCGATCAACGGCATCAGGAATGGTTGCAGCGAAACATGGTCCGGCGCGATGGTGCTCCAGATTTTCCGTTCGGCCAGCGATTGGAAAACCTGCCGCAAATGCCCTTGCGCCAGATAGCGAATGCCGCCGTGAATGAGGTGCGACATCGCCTCGCTGGCGGCATTGGCAAAATCCGCCCGCTCAAGCAATGCCACTTTCATGCCGCGCCGGGCTGCGTCGCGCGCAATGCAAACGCCGATGACGCCACCGCCAATGACTGCAAGGTCAAAATCGGCTGCCGAAAGCCTGTCGAGATCACGGTGCATACGGGGACTCCCGATCAACAGGGTAAAGGGCTGCCATTGCCACGGCAAGGTTGGAATTCTCGGAAGCAAGCCTTAAACAGTTGCGATATGTCGCGGCTGAAACAGCAGCCCGCCGCTGGCGGCCTTGCCGATACCGGTGGTTCCTGGCCAGGTGATTTTCAGGCCACGCAGCGAGCGCACTGCCAGATAAGCCCAGGCTTCCGCTTCCATTGCATCACCGTCAAACCCGGCTTCCTCGGCGGACAGCAATTGAACCGGCCCGGTTGCGCGATGCGGCAGCTTTGCCAGCAAATCCTGCAACTCTCCCATGATGATACGGTTCTTTCGACCGCCCCCGCAGACCACCAGAATTGCTGGGACTTGCGGCACGTGCTCGAATGCTTTGAGAATTGACGCCGCAGTCACATGCGCCAAAGTGCGGGCACCGTCTGAAAGTTCCGCCGCATCAATTCCGGGAGGAGAAAAATCATTGCGATCCAAAGACTTTGGCGCGGCTTTTTGAAAAAATGATTCAGCCAGATAGCGGGCGGCAAGGTCAGAAATCACGGTGCCTTCCGATGCAATGGCACCTTCAGCATCGTAAGCAATTCCAGCTTTTTGTGCGACCCATTGATCGATCAGCGCATTGCCGGGACCGCTATCGAAAGCGATCATCCTTCCTTCTTGCGAGATCCAGCTGATGTTGCCGATACCACCTATGTTGACAAAGGCAACCGGCCACAACCCTGCCAGCGGGGCGGGCAAGTTGTGCGCCAATGCCCGGTGATAGGCTGGCACCAGTGGCGCACCCTGACCACCCAAAGCCATGTCGTTGGCACGCAAATCGCACACCACCGGCAGGCCGGTTTCATCGGCCAGCACCTGGCCGTCGCCCAGTTGCACTGTCAATCCGGCGGCAGGCCGGTGCAGCACTGTCTGGCCGTGAAAACCGATCACGTCGATGTCTGAAATCCGCAGATTGTTTGCACCCAGAAAACGGTGAACCACGTCAGCATGGCGAAGCGTGATTTCACGTTCAAGTTCAGCCAAATTGCCGGGTCGCCCTGTGCGCACTTCGATGGATTTGGCGACACCCAGCGCGTCGGACAACTTGTTGCGAAATGCGGGATCAAATGGAAACGTTGCACCGGGGCCGCGCTCGACACGATACTTGCCATTGGTGACCAGCAAGGCGGCATCCATTCCGTCCATGCTGGTTCCGCTCATGAGGCCGAGAGCGCACCATCGTTTTTTTTCGTGGTCCTTGCGGGCCATGGGAGGGTGAAATCCGTTGCAAATACTGTTAGAGCGAAGCCGCTTTGGCCGACGTATATGACGCGCCAGTTGGAAATTACATCGAAAGCCACAAAATGTCCGCTTACAAATCAGATTTTCTCAATGTCCTCGAACAGCGCGGTTTCATCCACCAGGTGTCGGACGCTGCTGCGCTCGACAAGGCCTGCATTGACGGACGCATTGCCGGATATGTTGGCTATGATGCGACAGCAACCAGCCTGCACATCGGCAATCTGATCACGATCACACTGCTGTACTGGTTGCAGGAGACCGGGCACCAGCCGATCACATTGATGGGCGGCGGAACTTCAATGGTCGGCGATCCGTCGTTTCGCGATGACCAGCGGTCACTTTTGACCCAGGAGAAAATCGGCGAGAACATTTCCGGCATCAAAAAGATTTTTGGCAGGATGCTGCGCTATGATGACAGTGCGAACGGCGCGATCATGGTCAACAATGCCGATTGGCTGCTGGAATTGAAATACGTCGATTTCCTGCGGGAAGTTGGTCGCCATTTCTCGGTCAACCGGATGCTCTCATATGATTCGGTGAAGTTGCGCCTCGACCGCGAGCAGTCGCTGTCGTTTCTCGAATTCAACTACATGATCATGCAAGGCTATGATTTCGTTGAGTTGAGCCGGCGTTATGGCTGTTTGTTGCAAATGGGTGGCTCGGACCAATGGGGCAACATTGTCAACGGCCTTGACCTGTCCCACCGCATGGGGGGGCCACAATTGTATGCGCTGACGACGCCGCTGCTGACCACTTCATCGGGTGCCAAGATGGGCAAGACAGCATCCGGTGCGGTCTGGCTGAATGGCGATCTTTTCAGCCCTTATGATTTCTGGCAATATTTCCGCAACACAGAGGATGCCGATGTCGGCCGGTTCCTGAAGATCTTCACCCGCCTGCCGCTCGACGAAATTGCAAGGCTGGTGGCGCTGGGAGGCGCGGAAATCAACGAGGCCAAGAAAATCCTGGCAACCGAGGCAACTGCCATTGTTCACGGAACAGAAGCGGCGCGGCAGGCGGCGGAAACCGCCCGGCAGACGTTTGAGGAAGGCATTGCCGCTGACACTTTGCCGAGCGTTGAAGTTTCGGCGGATGAACTGAAAGCCGGCATCGGTTTGCTGACCTTGTTGGTCAAAGCCGGATTTGCCACCACCAACAGCGAAGCGCGCAGACACATCCAGGGTGGAGCAGTGCGGATCAACGATACTTCGGTTTCGGAGGAACGTTTCGTGGTCAATTCATCAGCGCTGTCATCAGACGGCAACATCAAACTGTCTATGGGGCGTAAAAAACACGTGTTGGTCAGACCGGTTTAGTTCGGCTCACCCCGGTGTTGCGCCGGGTGTGAGGCTGGATGGCGGCTGTGCGCCTTGCTCTTTCTGGAATTCAAAGATTTTGCGGAAAATGCCGGGAGCCACAACCGAAACCGGGTTGATCTCGATAACCGGATTTTTGGCCGGGCCGCTGAGGCGGTAGGTAACGCCTATCAATCCGGAATCGCGACCATTTCCGAGAATTTCGCCAACGAGCGGAATGTAGCCAATCACCTTGCTGAGGCCAACCGCAGGCAGGAACGTACCAGAAAGCTCCATGCGGTTCTTCTGGTCAAAAATCAGGCCATCAAACGTGAAGCCGATCTGGGCATTGTTGATGATGCCCTCATTGACCCGGAAATAACCCTCACCCTTTTCTATCGATCCACGCGCCTCTGAAAATCTCACACGTTTTGTGTCGATCCGTTTGATCTCCGCCTGCAAATCAGGGTTTGAGCGCCCCTCACTGCCGATTGCGGGTTCGGATACAAGGCTTCGGATGCGCGGCTCGTCCACCACGTAGAAATCAGTTGCACTAACCTTGCCAATGAAAGGCCCCCCGCCCACACGCGTCAACCGCGCGCGCATCGCACCGCCCGTCATTCGGGGATAAATGGCTGCGAAGGCCAGTGCGCTGCCAGCATCGGTGGCGTCGATTTCGAACGTGGTTTTGCCCTCTTCGGTCACCGCATGAACGTTGAGATACGTGTTGTCGGAGAAAGCGCCACGCATGCTGATGTGGTCGAGCCAACTGCCTTTTGAGCCATAGGACAGTTCAACATTCGAAAGGGCCCGGTTACCAAACCCGCGAACCTCGCCCAGATTGGCCGTCAAAAGCATGGTTGAATCGCCCTGCTCTTCGCCAAATCCTTTTTCATGAAACAGGCGATTGACCAGACTGCGGGCATCGTAACGCTGGCCGGTCACGAATATCTTGTAGTTGGCCTTGCCGACGCGTTCGAGCTTCAAGGAAAATGAATCGCCTTCATTGAGCGAGATATCGACAAAATCGGCAAGTTTAAGCCCGCTTTTGTCGAGAACCAGGCTGCCCGAGGCCGAAAATCCGGTTCCCTCAATGTAGAAATCATCGAGCCGGGTAAGCCCCTTGTCGGACTTCATGGCAAAAGTTGCCTTGGCCGGGATGCCCTTGCCTTTGCTCCAGCCGACCCAAGGCAGGCTCAAAAGCGCATCGTCCAGCACCACGGTCTGCTTTTCCGCGCCATTGTTCAATTGCTTGAGATCAACCTTGATTGACCCGGACAAGACGGGATCGAGTACCAAGCCCATTTTCTTGCGCGCCGCATCATCAAGCTCGGCAGAAATCTTCCGTTCGCGTGAAACATCCGAGCCGCCAATTGGCTCCACCATCGCGAGTTTGGTTCTGTTCCCGTCAACCGTCGCATCACCATTGACGCGCACCTGCTGCGGCGTTGCCTCTATCAAAAGGTCTGCGTCCTTGATCATGCGACCCATGATCTTTTGGGAGCTGGCAGCCTTTTTCAGATCAATGATCGCGTTCCAGCTGACGTCTGAATAGGCCATTTCACGGATCAGCGGGAATTGCGCCGCAACATCAAAATGCGATTTTCCCGAGACGCTTTCAGGTTTCACTTCAATGCGGGTCAAAACGCCCAACGGTTTTGCCTCGGCGATGGCTGCAACATCGCGCGCCGTGCCTGATCCTCTTATCTGCAATTCTGCAACGTTGGGGCGGATACCGATATCGGCAATGCGGAACGAACCTTGTTCCAACGCTACCTGACCAAAACCGCTTTCCGAAGCGTTGCCGCCACCCAATTCGGCTTTCACTTCCATGCCGCTCATTGAATAGCGCCCGGCAGCGTCCTTCAGCGGCGGCAAATCGCCAAACGAGCGGACTGTCACGCCGCCAAAGCGGGCTGAAAGCTGGTACTCTTCGGCCTTCATGCGCGCACCTTTCCGGAACCTGCCGATAACACCCGCAGGCAAATCGGCTTTCAGAACGATGTCGCTGACCCTGCCACCAGCAACGTTCCTGAACATCCAGTTGCGGGCAGAAGGGGCGATGAACATTGGCCAGAATTGCTTCAAAGGGGCCATGTCCATGCCACTTGAGGCGAATTCTGCATTAATGGCGGGCGTAAGACCGGAATATCCGATGGCCGCTGTTCCGGTGATGGTGTCCTGGCCACTTTGGAACGAGGCCTGCGTAAACGATATGGTTTTGCTATCCGGCTCGAACAGCCCCGCTATTGCCAGTTTGCCCGTAGCAGCCGGTTCGTCCGGCAATGTGGGGGTTCGTGCCATGTCGGTGGTTTCGGTCTGAAACTCAAATGGTCCGGTCAGCCAATTGCTGCCTTCAACCGGGCGAACGAAGCCGGAGATACCTGTTTTGAATTCACCAGCGGAAAACCCCGAAGGCTCCAGCCGGATCTCGTCGGCAACAGGGTCAAGCTTAGCGACCAGAGCCAGTTCATGAAGGTCAACCACTGATTCTTCGCCAATTCGAAGAAGTGCGTCGCCAGTGGTGAGGCGCACATTCGCCGTCTGAGGGGTTCCGGAAACCGAGAAAGGCATTTCCAGCGACAACGCCATGGAGGCATTGGTTCCGATGGGCCCTGTTTTTTCCAATGGCGGCATTGCCCATTCGGACGCGTTCAAGCCATCAAGTGAAAACGCGAGGTTTTTTGTCCCGCCCGCACCGTTTGACCAGCTGGCTGTGGCGGAGATATCTGAAAGCAGACTGGTGACATTGGCGCTTAATGACAGGATTTCACCCGATTTCCTGCGCAGATCTAGCGATTTTACTAACCAGTCGCTCGTTTCCCGGCGCCCCAGCCTGGCATTTGTCAGGCGAACGTCGCCAAGTTTGATCCGGGTGAACCGGCCGGAACTGATTTCGTTTGCAAGCATGTCCAGCCGGCTTCCAACCATGGCAAGCATGCTTTCGAGATCGGCGGGCATTTTGTCGGCGGCCATTGCAGGCAACAACAACGCATCAAGTGTTGCGGTATCAATGCGGATTTCATTGAAAGAGGGCGTTGGTGCCAAAAGCGAAAACGGCATGATACCCACAGTCACCCGGCCCAGGTTGGCGATTTGTTTGTGATCAGAAGAACGGGTCAGGCTGACATCATCGCTGACAAGGGATATCAAGCCGCCGGAAACAAACCCCAGAGACGTTTTGCCAAGTTTTACCGCAATTTTTGGACCAAGGGCATTCTGGATTGCATTCTCCACCTTGGTGGTAAGGGCGGAATTCTCGACCGCTTCGCCTCGGAGAAGAAAAAACAGGCCCAATCCCGCCATCGAAAGCCCGAGGAAAACAACGAAAAGCGTCGCTGTCAGCAGCCGCAAAGCGCGAACAACCCGGTTGGGCGCCGGAACGGTGACGGTTTCTCCGGTCCAGACTTCGCTGCCATGGCGGGTACGCAGTTCATCCAAAGTGGCAGGCTCCCTGTAACGGCACGGCGCCGTTGGTCACGGCTTTCGATTCATCCGATATATCACACTGATCGACCATTGCTCCCACATCAAGGCTGTAATGCGCCTTGAAGGCAGGCGGCAAACGGGGCAAACGGTCCGCACTTGTGGACAAAACTGCAGCACTGCGAAAAAACCTGTTTGCGAAAGAACCACAGCACTTAAATTTGAAGCGGTTCGCGCCACAATGATGACAGCGCTTGGCAAAGTGCTGATTTGAAAAACCCCAGCAAATTGTTGAAAGGATGGCAAGACATGTCGGAAATTGCAGAGGGATCGACCGCTCCGGACTTCATGTTGCCGACAGATGGTGGTGGAAGTTTTTCGCTGGCCGCGCACAAAGGCAAACCAGTGGTTTTGTTCTTTTACCCCAAGGATGATACTTCCGGGTGCACTGCGGAAGCAATTGCTTTCACCGCTGCCAAGGATGGTTTTGACAAACTCGGCATCGTTGTTGCGGGTGCCTCGCCCGATCCGGTCAAAAGCCATGACAAGTTCCGCGCCAAGCATTCCCTTCTCGTGACGCTCATTTCGGATGAGGAAAAGAAGATGCTGGATGCCTATGGTGTCTGGAAGGAAAAAAGCATGTACGGGAAAAAATACATGGGCGTCGAGCGTTCAACATTCCTGATCGGAAAGGACGGCAAGGTGCTCAAGGCCTGGCGAAAAGTTTCCGTTCCGGGCCATGTTGAGGAAGTTCTCGCAACAGCGCAGGGCCTCGTTTGATGCGATGACAAGCCAGGCACAAACCACCCGACCACAGTCTTTGCAAGGCGGCGCCTTGGCAGCGCTGTCATGTCCGGATCTGGGCCGAAAGGCAGAACTGACAAAAGAACTGGAAGCACTGTGGAAAGGCCGTTTGCTTTCCCTGCGACAGCCAGGGCGGGTTGTTTTGCCTTCCCGCCCGGGGCGCCCGGAAAAGCCGGAATTTTTGCCACCCAACAAGGTCCCGAGGCGCGGCATTGGCTCGGTCAGGGGGCGGGTCGCGCTCATTCATTCGCTGTGTCACATAGAACTCAATGCCATTGATCTGGCGCTCGACATTGTGGCGCGGTTTGCACCGATACCCATGCCCCGTTCATTTTTCGATGGCTGGATGATGGTTGCAGCCGAAGAAGCAAAGCATTTTTCGCTTTTGCGCGCACGCCTCAACTCCCTTGGTGCCGATTATGGCGATCTGCCGGCCCATGACGGACTGTGGGAAGCGGCACAGGAAACCGACCACGACCTCACCGCCCGGCTAGCGCTTGTGCCCCTGGTACTGGAAGCGCGCGGGCTTGATGTTACCCCTACCCTTTGCGAAGCGCTGGTGCGTGCCGGTGATCATGAAACCGCTGGCATATTGCGGATCATCTACGAGGACGAAAAAGGCCATGTGGCGGTGGGAGCCAAGTGGTTCCGCTTCCTGTGCCGCCGCAATGGCACCAGTCCGTCGCAGCGTTTTCAGGATCTGGTACGCAAGCACTTTCGCGCGCCACTCAAGCCGCCATTCAACGACCGCGCACGCGCCGCAAGCGGTTTGACCCCGGGTTTTTACCGGGCGATCTCGTCCTTGGGAAACTGAGCGGGAGCTTTTTACCGGCATTGAAATTGCCCACGAAAAGCTTTGTTAACCATGAAAGGATTTAATGCCTGTCAGTCAGTGACAGGTAGCAAAATGCCCAATTCCCCCATGCGCCAGCCCACACATGCGTCAAAAAACACGAGCAATGTGCGCGAACCGGGCAATTTCGGCAAGCGGCGCGAGATTTCCTCGATCACCATCAGCCGCAACGGCTTTGAGCGGCGCATTCCCGTCAGTCCGCTGGCGGCCGGAATGTTGGTCGGAATACTCGCCATGTTTGCCGTCGGCTATTTCAGTGCGACTGCCTATTTGATGTTGCGCGATGACCTTATCGGCATGACCCAGGCACGCAATGCGCGTCTTTTGCATGAATATGAAGACCGGATAGCCACACTTCGTTCCAATCTGGACAAGGTCACCAGCCGCCAATTGCTGGATCAACAGGCCATCGAGTCAAAAGTGGCTGACTTGATGCAGCGGCAGGAAATGCTTGGCGGCAGGGATGGCCGTATCGGCAAATTGCTGGACGAAGCACAAAAACGTGGTCTGGACAGCCCGGAAGCCTCCAGCGCGGCGCCCGATCCGCTTACCACCGGCACCACGGCAACACCTGTCGTTCCAGTCAGCAAAACCGGAAAACAAGCGGCGCTCAACGGTTTTGGCCTCCGTGGCTCGTCCGGGCCACTCGACAGTTCCGCACAATTGCAAACCAGACTTGCATCGGCAGCTTTGCCGGACGTGTCGAACTACACCCAAACCCGGGACATGTTTTTGGCTGTCAAAACCCGCATTGAGCAGGTTGACCGCAATCAGCGCGACATGCTCGACACATTGCGCAAGCAGGCGGTGGATCGCTCGACCAGGATTGCCGGTGTGCTTGGCCAGTTCGGCGTGAAAACGACGGGCAATGTTGGAAGTGTTGGCGGTCCGTACATCCCGCTTGATCCGGGCACGCAATTCGAGGCGCATGTCGAGGCACTCGACCAATCCCTCAAGTCGCTTGACCAGGCAAATTCTATGCTTTCGCGGCTGCCAGTCGGCAATCCTGCCAAAGGCGCGCCGCTATCAAGTCCTTTTGGTGCAAGGTCTGACCCGTTTCTCGGGCATGCTGCCATGCATGCCGGACTTGATTTCAAGGCAGCGACCGGCACCCCGGTCAAGGCAACCGCTGATGGCAAAGTGGTCGATGCGGGACGCAATGGTGGCTATGGAAACATGGTCGAAATTGACCATGGCAACGGAACTGCCACGCGTTATGCGCATTTGAGCAAGATATCGGTGGCAACCGGCGACAAGGTGACCCGCGGAACCATTGTTGGTGAGGTGGGCAGCACCGGGCGCAGCACCGGACCACACCTTCACTATGAAGTGCGCAAACACGGCAATGCTGTCGATCCTGTCCGGTTCCTGAAAGCCGGACGCAGCATCGCCAATCTGCTTTAGAAATCGAGCCCAGGGTCAATATTCATTGATTTGCACGAAATAATGGGTGCGAATTTGTGTTGGTACAAGGCGCAAGACCGCAGGAAGGCTCAAGCCTTTCAAAGGCTTGCAACGCCGTAGCGTCGCAAATGCGCCCTACCCGAAGGGCGCTTGCGCAATGACACGGACTGCTGAGTCAAAGTTCTTTACCGGGGAAGGTACCCCGCTCTTCGAACTTTACCTTGAATTGCGTGCATATCGGGCGTCATTTCGCGCAAATCAACGGGTCTTGACCCTAATCGATGTCGGTGACATCGCTGCCGCCTTTGCCCATGACATTGTGCGCCAAAGCCGCTTCCATGAACCGGTTCAAATCGCCACCCAGCACCAGATCCGGCGACGTGCTTTCAACGCCGGTTCGCAAATCCTTGACCAACTGGTATGGCTGCAGGACATAAGACCGTATCTGGTGACCCCAGCCGATTTCGGATTTGGACTCGTGCTCGGCCTGGATGGATTCCTGCCGCTTCTTCATTTCCATGTCATACAGGCGCGCCCGCAATGCCTTCATCGCATTGGCGCGGTTTTGGTGCTGCGACTTTTCAGATGAAGTCACCACGATGCCGGTCGGCAAGTGGGTGATGCGAACAGCCGAGTCCGTGGTATTGACGTGCTGGCCACCGGCACCTGACGAGCGGTAGGTGTCGATGCGGATGTCTTTGTCCTGAATGTCGATTTCAACATTGTCGTCGATAACCGGATAGACCCAGATCGAAGAAAACGAAGTGTGACGGCGTGCCTGACCGTCAAACGGCGAAATGCGCACAAGGCGATGAACACCTGATTCTGTTTTCATCCAGCCATAGGCATTTTCGCCCTTTACCAGGATCGACGCTGCCTTGATGCCGGCTTCTTCACCGGCGCTTTCGTATTGGACTTCCACCTTGTAGCCGTTCTGCTCGGCCCAGCGGACATACATGCGCAGCAGCATGGATGCCCAGTCCTGGCTTTCCGTGCCGCCTGCGCCGGCATGCACTTCGAGGAAGCAATCGCTGCCGTCGACTTCACCTGACAACATGGCTTCAACCTGCCGTCGGCCCAATTCGTCGTGCAAACGCTTCAATGCAGTTTCTGCTTCGCCAACAATTGAAGCGTCGCCCTCCTCCTCGCCCATCTCAATCAGGCCGAGCTGGTCGGTCAGGTCATTCTCGATTGCCCTGATCGCAGAAATGCTTTTTTCCAAGTGCTGGCGCTCGCGCATCAGTTTTTGTGCCTGTTGCGGATCGTTCCAAAGGCTTGGGTCTTCAGCTTTCTGGTTCAGTTCGCCAAGGCGCCTGTTTGACTTGTCCCAGTCAAAGATGCCTCCTCAGCAGGGTCACAGCCTGCTTGATGTCACTGACAATTTCCTGCGTTTCCGCGCGCATGCGATTTGGTCCTGATGGATTGATATATTGAAAGGGCTTCGCCCATGCCAATGTACCGGATGAGACGGCGCGGAACATAGGCACGGCAATCGCCGATGTAAACTGCGCGATTGGCGCAGTTCAGGATTTTCAGTAAAGACCGCCGGTTCCCGACAATACGGCACGATTGGCATCCGGTGAAACCGTGAGGCTGCCATTGGCCATGTCGTCGGCGAAACCGATGACCGAATAGACGCTTGGTGGCGCGGTGCCGGGCTTGAACGCTTCCATGATGACGCCAGGCTGACCAGCGTCGGCTTCCAGGCCAGTCTTGCGGTCGATTGCAACCAGTTTCAGGCCGCGCGGCACCCGGAAATCAACAGGATTTCGGCCTTCTAGCGCGCCTTTCATGAAGTCGAGGAAAATCGGAGCAGCAAGCCCGCCACCGGTGTTGCCCTTGCCCATCGGTTGCGGATTGTCATAACCAATGTAAACCCCGGCAACCAGGTCAGGCGTATAGCCGACAAACCAGGCATCTTTTTCCTCGTTGGTGGTGCCGGTCTTTCCGGCAACGGGCACACCCAGTTCCTTCACAATGGTGGCTGTGCCGTTTTGTATCACGCCTTCAAGCATCGAAGTCATCTGGTAGGCAGTCATCGGATCGAGAACCTGTTCGCGCTCGTCTACCAGTTCCGGTTCGCCCTGACTGTCCCACTGGGTTGCGTTGCAGGTTTCGCAAATGCGTTCGTCATGGCGGAAAATGGTCTTGCCGTAACGATCCTGAATGCGATCAATGAAGGATGGCGTGATCTTGCGCCCGCCATTGGCAAGCACCGCATAGGCTGAAACCATTCGCAAGGCGGTGGTCTCACCTGATCCAAGCGACATCGAAAGAACCGGGAGCATGTTGTCGTAAATGCCAAAGCGCTTGGCATACTCGGCAACAATCGGCATGCCCATGTCCTTGGCAAGGCGAACGGTCATCAAATTGCGCGATTTTTCAATACCCACCCGCAAGGTGGACGGTCCGGCATAGCCGCCGCCGTAATTTTTCGGTTCCCAAATTCCAAGTCCGCCGCCTTGGTCGAGGGAGAAAGGTGCGTCGAGAACGACGGAAGAAGGCGTGTATCCATTGTCAAGCGCAGCAGCGTAAACGAACGGTTTGAACGATGACCCGGGCTGGCGATACGCCTGCGTCGCACGGTTGAATTGTGACTCGGCAAACGAAAAACCGCCGACCATGGCCAGCACACGGCCGGTATGGGGATCCATCACCACCATCGCGCCCTGGACCAGCGGAGGTTGCTGCAACCGGTACTCGCCCTGTATTTCAGTTTGCAGCACATATACGACATCACCGACTTTCAGGATGCCTTCTGCCGTTTTTGCCGTGCGTGGCTCCTCGCCCTTGATGCGGACACGTGAAGCCCACTTCATGTTCTCAAAGGAAATGCTGCCGGTTTCACGATTTGCCGACAGCTCACCTGAAACCTCGGTTTCAGGCCGAATTCCGATTGAGGCTCCCTTGGGATCGACAGCAAGCACCACAGCCAGTTCCCACTCTGGAACATCACTGAATTTTTCAAACTTGGAAAGCTGCGCACCCCAGTCCTGCTCAACAGCGTCAATGTGCTTCCAAGGACCGCGCCAGCCCTGCTCCTGATCATAATCCAGCAGGCCTTTTTGCAACGCAATGCGGGCCAAAACCTGCATTTGCGGATTGAGGGCAGTGCGGATCGAAAGTCCACCCTCGTAAAGCGCGTCTTCGCCGTAACGGTCGATTATTTCGCGGCGAACCTCTTCGGAAAAATATTCCGCGGCAAACAAATAATTGGTCTTGCGGCGAGGATTGACGCCCAATGGCTCTTTCTTTGCCGCTTCGGCTTCGTCGAAGCTTGTGTAACCATTTTCGACCATCCGGTCGATGACCCAATTGCGCCGCTCAATGGCAGCTTCGGTTTTGGTGTAGGGATGATAATTGTTGGGCGCCTTAGGTAGCGCGGCAAGATAAGCTGCTTCGTGAAGTTTCAGTTCATGAACCTGCTTGTCAAAATAGGTCAGCGATGCACCAGCCACGCCGTAAGCACCAAGGCCCAGGAAAATCTCGTTGAGATACAATTCGAGGATGCGGTTTTTCGAATTCGCCTGCTCAATCCGGAACGACAGGATGGCTTCCTTGATCTTGCGGTCAAACGAGCGCTCATTGGTCAAAAGGAAGTTCTTCGCCACCTGTTGCGTAATGGTCGATGCGCCAATCTGGCGACGGTCGGTTCCGGCATTCTTGATGTTGGTCAGGATTGCATTGCCCAGGGCCATGAAATCGACGCCGGGATGCTTGTAAAAATTCTTGTCCTCAGCGGAAATATACGCGCCCTTGACCAGGTTTGGCACTGCCTGAATCGGCAAATACAACCGCCGTTGACGCGCATATTCCGACATCAGCGAGCCATCGGAAGCATGAATTCGGGAAGTTACCGGCGGCTCGTACGCGTTGAGCACTTCCTCGGAAGGAAGGCTCTTTGACAAGTCGTTCACGTACCACGCAGCGCCGCCAATCGCCAAAATGGCGACGAGCATGCCTATGCCGAAAACATAACCTATAAAGCGCAATATCATCCAACAGACCCCTGGCAGCACTTTGTCCTGCCGCCAATTTGATACACTTCAATCCAGCCGCCCGGTTTACCGATTGCAGCTGGATTTTCCGAATCTTGCCCGGCACCCTAACACAAGGGCCGAAACCTGCGACTTCAACATGGTTTCCGCTTGGTAAAGCCTTGACTTTGTTCTCACAAGTCAAACAATCGGTTTGCGGGGAAATTATGTTCCTGAAGCGTCTGCAAACATCATTCATCCGCCCCTTGCGGCGAAAAAGGTCACCACGGCTTTTGCAACAAGGCGGGCGACCGATTCCTGCCATTGCGGATCGGTGAGTGATTTCTCGTCTTCTGCATTCGACAAATACCCAAGCTCAAGCAGGACTCCGGGCACTTCGGGTGCCCTTAAAACGGCAAAAGATGCCGAGCGCTGGGGATTCTTGATCATCTGGATGCCGCCGCCGAGAGTGGCGACCAGGGTTGCCGAAAACGTCTTGGAGAAAACGCCTGTTTCGCGGGCAGTCAAATCGGCGAGAATATCGGTAACGATATCTTCGTCCTCAACAGCTTCCAGACCCGCAGCGATATCGACCATGTTTTCTGATTCGGCCAATTCGTGCGCCAAATCATCAGAGGCCTTGCGCGACAGGGTGTAGACGGACGCCCCGCGCACGTCGCGCTGGCGCAGCGAATCGGCATGAATGGAAATGGCAAGATCTGCCTTGTGACGCCGGGAAAACGCAACACGCTCGCGCAAGGACAGGAAAACATCCTCGTCGCGGGTCAGGAGCACGTCAAAATCTCCGGCAGCGGAAATGTCCTTGGCGATGCGACGTGCCATTGCCAGCGTCAGGTCTTTTTCCTTCGTTCCACCTTTGCCTGAAGCTCCGCCGTCTATCCCGCCATGCCCCGGATCAATGACAACAAGAAAGCGCCCCTCCTTGCGCTCTTGGCCTCGAACGCGATCGCCTTTGGCAACAGCCTCTCCCGATGCGCCGACCACCTCCCGCTGGGCGAGCGCCGCCTGTTTGAACTTTTCGGCATCGACCGCAGTCAATTCAAAGGTAAGGCGATATTTTTTGCCTTTCTCGATCTCCTCATTCCTGAAGGCGGCAATTTCCGCCGGAGCCGCCAATGTGAGGACAATTCGCGAGCGCTCACGCGCTATCGCCCCATAGCGGAGGCTGGCAATCAACCCTTTGGGCTCAAGAGAGACTGGATTGTCGAAACGAAACAGCACCGCAGGTGCGTCAATCACGATTCTGTCAGGTTCCCGCATGTAAAAGGTTGAAACTTCAAGTTTGCGGTCAACTTCGATGCTCAGGCTGACCGCTTTTTCATCGCCTTTTATGGATCCGGCATTTACGACCGGCAACAACGCGGCCAGCGAGGCGTCTTTTGGCGCATCTTGTGCCTGCGAAGACGCAGCAACGAACGAACACAGGCAGAAAACCACTGCCATTTTTGCGCCCTTGGTCAAAATGCTGGTCATCAATTGGCGTATCCAGAAGTTTGTTGCCGGCGGTGCAGGGCTGGAATGCTCTCACGCGCGGGTCGGGCTTTGCAAGTCGTCAGGCCTGTTGAGATCCCCACCTATCTGATTTTGCTTGTAACGGACAAGACTCATCCCTATTACTTGGAACGCTTGGACAGGGTTCCGGGGAAGCTGCTTCACGTGGTTTGGTCCGCGTGGAAGAGGCAAGCCACAAGCGAAGGCCGCCAAAAACAAGGCGCGTCATCGCTGTAAAAGTTTTCCTTCCGTTCAGCAAAACGATTTCGCGCAATATCCTCCTCAGGACGGAGGCTTGCTCCGATGATGCGCTGGTTTCGACCCAGAGGTAAGGCGAAACGCGCAGACAAACCGGCCGGATTTTCGAAAGAATTCCTGGCCTATTTTTAACGCATGGCAGACGGACGCGGATTTTGTGATCGGATATTTGCAAAAGGAAACAGGGCAATTCGCCAGGAATAGCGCAACAAGATTTGCGCATTTCCGCGTTTCTACGGCAAACCGGCCAGTCCCGCGCCGTCTGGCGCCCAACATGGCAGATGCTTTCCGGACGACGGCTTATACGCGCGGCAATCCCCGCATGGAAAAAGACGGTCAGTCCCTTCCAGGATATTCTTTCGTTTTGAATTTCCATTCCCAAGGGACACAACAGTCCGGATCCGCTGCTGCGGAGACTGGAAACAATGGCTATCAACAAAATGCTCATAGACGCCTCGCACCCGGAAGAAACCCGGGTTGCAGTCGTTCGCGGAAGCCGCATCGAGGAATTTGATTTCGAATCCCAAGAAAAAAAGCAGATTCGCGGAAACATATATCTCGCAAAGGTCACAAGGGTTGAACCCTCGCTACAAGCCGCCTTCATCGACTACGGCGGCAACAGGCACGGTTTTCTGGCTTTCAGCGAAATTCACCCGGACTACTACCAGATTCCTGTCGCCGACCGGCTTGCCCTGCTTGAGGAAGAAGCGCGGGAAGCGTCAGAAATGGACGACGACGATGACGGGCGTTCGCAGCGACGCAACAGGGGCCGCAAGCGGCATTCCGGCGGACATGAAACGCGCGCTGGCCAAAGTTCGGGAAGCACTCATCCTCATTCAAATGCTGATTTTGATGACACGGAAGAGGCATCGAGTGTCGTTTCCGTGGATGAAGACGACGATGGTTTCATCGAGCAGCCGGAAGAAGTGACCGAGATCGTACATGGCCGTGAGCTTCCAGAGGGAAGCAGCGACGAAGACGATGATGACAGCAATGGCCGTTCAATGGCGGCCATGGTGGAAACCGACAGCATTTCCGAGCCTGCGCCGGACAGTGAGGACGATGACCAATCCAATGGTGAAGAAGCAGCAGCGGTAGAAAAAAAGGCCAAGCCGAAGCGCAAGCCAGCTGCCAAGAAGCCGTCGACGCGCAAGACCAAGGCGCAAAAAGCTGCTGAGGAAGCCGCCGCGAGCGAAGCAGCGATGTCGGATTTGGAAGCTGCGGTTATTAAGGTTCCGGCTGGGCAAGTCGAGGCTGACGCGCACAACGGCGAAGAACCAACAATCGTATTTGCTGACGAAGCTGGCGAAGAAAGCTCCGAACCGGACAACCAGCGCGCAGAAACTTCGGGACGTGACCAACATCGCGACCGCAGGCCACAAAATCGCGACCGGAACGAGGAAGAGGACGAAATTGAATCCGTCGGTCAGGAAGACGCGATGGAAGAGGTTTCCCACCGCCGCAAATCACGCCGCCAATACAAGATCCAGGAAGTGATCAAGCGTCGGCAGATCATGCTGGTGCAAGTGGTCAAGGAAGAACGCGGTAACAAGGGCGCGGCACTCACCACCTATCTTTCGCTGGCTGGTCGTTACTCTGTCTTGATGCCCAACACCGCGCGCGGTGGCGGCATTTCGCGCAAGATCACCAATGTGAACGACCGCAAACGGTTGAAGGAAATTGCACAGGATCTGGAAGTGCCCAAGGGCATGGGCGTTATCCTGCGTACGGCAGGTGCGTTGCGCACCAAGCAGGAGATCAACCGCGATTTCGAATATCTGATGCGGTTGTGGGAAAATGTTCGGACGCTGACGCTGTCCTCTACCGCACCTTGTCTCGTCTACGAAGAAGGCAGCCTGATCAAGCGTTCGATCCGGGACCTTTATGACAAGGATACCGGTGAAATCATCGTTCAAGGCGAAGCTGGCTACAAGGAAGCCAGGGATTTCATGCGCATGTTGATGCCCAGCCATGCAAAGAACGTGAAGCCATACCTGGATGAACAGTCGCTGTTTTCACGCTTCGGCGTCGAGAGCCAGCTGGACCGGTTGCTGACCCCGCAGGTAACGCTGAAATCGGGTGGCTACATTGTCATCAACCAGACCGAAGCGCTGGTATCCATTGACGTGAACTCGGGTCGCTCCACCCGCGAGCATTCGATTGAAGACACTGCCTTGCAGACCAATCTGGAGGCCGCCGACGAAGTGGCACGCCAATTGCGGTTGCGAGACCTGGCTGGCCTCATAGTCATCGACTTCATCGACATGGAAGAAAACCGCAACAACCGTTCGGTTGAAAAGCGATTGAAGGATGCCCTCAAAAACGACCGGGCCCGCATTCAGGTTGGCCGAATTTCGCATTTTGGCCTGATGGAAATGTCGCGCCAGCGCATTCGTGCTTCTGTAATGGAAAGCACCATGGAAGTCTGCCCGCATTGCCTTGGGCTTGGCCATGTGCGCTCACACTCTTCCATTGCGCTGCATGTTTTCCGGGGGATTGAGGATTATCTCACCAAGCATCCCCGCAATGATGCAATCGTTCGCTGCCCGATCGGCATCGCGCTCGACTTGCTCAACAACAAGCGCGCCAGCCTGATGGACATGGAAGAGCGTTTTGGTTTGCGCATCATCGTGCAGGCCGATCCCGCGCTTCCCGGCCAGAGCTTCGTCGTGGAAAAAGGCGAGCCCGCCACAGGAATTCCGCGCAAGCCGGTCAATTATGCCGCCATCCCGGTTGAGGAAGACGATCTGGTCGAGGACGACGAGATCGAGGAAACCATCGAGCAGCCGCAAAGCGAAGCCCGCGAAAATGGTCGTGCGCGTGAAGAACGCGCCCCCCGCGAGGAAGGCGACGGACAGCGGCGCAAACGGCGTCGGCGTCGCGGAAAACGCAATGGCAATGGCGCAGAAAACGGGGCTGACGCAAACAACTACGCTGCAAAACCAGGCGGGAGCTTCGACAATGACGAAGAACCGGCAGAAATTGATGGCGAGGATTCCGACGTCGATGCCACGGCTGATGGCGGTCCGGTGCAACAGGACGGTGTTGTCGATGCTGACGGCATTCGCCGCAAGCGCCGTCGCGGCAAGCGTGGTGGCAAACGCAACCGGCGCGATGGCGAGACAGGTGCCTTGATCCTGGGTGATGGTGACCAGGCATCAGAGGATAGCTTCGAAGATGCCGAATTCGTCGACAAAGGCGATGAGTCGGGTGATTTCGTCGGCGAAACGGGTGAAACCGCGCCCACGCCGCGTCCTGCCGGGCACATCGAGCCGTTGGTTGAGAAAGAGGCTGACGAATTGGCCGCTGCACCAGAAGTTGCCGCACCAAACAAGGCGGCCGATGACAGCAATGGTTCGTCTGCCGTTGAACTCAAGCGTGGACGCAATACACGCCGGCCGAAGGCATCTTCCGAGCCGGTGGTTGCTGCGAGGATTGAAGCTGAATTGCCGGCACAAGAAGCCGAGGTGAAAGCTGAAGAACCCGCCGAAGCCACCCGCAAGAGCGGTTGGTGGCGTGGGCGCGGTTTCTTCTGAGCAAACGCCAACCCTTGAAAGAAAACAGCAAGCCGCGGGGCAACCCGCGGCTTTCGTTTTGTTGCCGCAAACCGGCATTATTGACTACCCAGTTGCCGGACCGATATTGATCCTGCAAAGAGCGCCCAAAATATGCAGGTTTGATACGGATGAGTTCTTCCATCCTCTTTCTTCCGAGACCGGTATTGCAGCTTGCAATTTGGGCAAGGACTGCGCTGTTTTTTGCAACTCTTGCAATTTTCGCCCTGTCACAGGAGCAACACGCAGCCGCCCAGAAAGGCAAATTGCCACTTATCCGTGATTCAGAAATCGAGGCACTGCTGAAAGACTACACAGCGCCGATATTCAAGGCCGCGGGTTTGGGCAAGGGAGCGGTCGATGTCTACATCGTCAATGACCAACGGTTCAATGCGTTCGTTACCGACCGGCGGATGTTCATCAACACCGGCGCGCTGAAAAAGGCCGAAACACCGGGCGAGATCATTGGCGTTCTGGCGCATGAAACCGGGCACATCATTGGCGGTCACCAGGTGCGGTTCAGGGACCGGCTCAACCAGGCGAACGTGTTGGGAGCAATTTCGATGCTGGTCGGCGCTGGCGCAATCGTCGCAGGCGGGGAAGCCGGAGGCGATGTTGGCAAGGCCATTGCGCTCGGCGGCCAGTCGGCGATCCTTCGTGACTTGCTGTCGTACCGGCGTTCGGAGGAAGTTGCCGCGGACAGTGCCGGGGTCGACCTGCTGACCAAGACCGGCCAATCTGCACGGGGCATGTTGAGAACTTTCGAACGCTTCAATCAGGAACTGCTTTTTGCCGGCAGCAGGGTTGATCCCTATTTGCAGAGCCATCCGATGCCGCGCGAACGCATAGGTCTGCTCGAGGAAATCGCCCGCAAAAGCCCGCATTTCGACAAGTCTGATCCTGAGGATTTGCAACTCCGCCATGACATGGCCAGAGCCAAGATCGTCGCCTACGAGGGCAATGGCGGCGATTTGCAAACGATTTTCCGCGACAATCCACGCGGACCTGCTGCTCGCTACGGGTTGGCGATAGCGCTGTTTCTGGGCGGTTCGAACAATGAGGCCATTCCGATCATTGAAGGGCTTTTGAAAGAGCAACCCAAAAACGCCTATCTGCATGAGGCGATGGGCGATCTTTTGCTCCGGGCCGGGGAAGCGCGGGGGGCAGTTACTGCCTACAGCAAGGCCATATCGCTCGATCGCTACAAATCCGGGCTTTTGCGAGCGCAACTCGGACATGCCTTGCTCGAAACGCGCGATCCGGCACTTGTCGACAAGGCAATCACCGAAATCAAGGCTGGTCTGTCGCGCGATCCCAGCAATTCGGCAGGTTACGGACTTTTGGCACGTGGATATGGAGCACGCGGTGAGCCAGACCTGGCGCGATCTGCGGCCGCGCAGGAAGCCTGGCACGCCTCCCGTTTCAAGGAAGCCAAGCAACTGGCTAAAATGTCTCAACCAAAATTGAAGCCTGGATCGCCGGAATGGCTTCGAATGCAGGACATAATCGACTACAAGCCTCCCAAGAAATGATTTTCAACCCGGAGTTCAGGAAATGAATGGTTTTTATCGGTGCATCCGCACTGCCTCACTCGCAATACTTGCGGCCACCTCGATTGTTGCCTCGTTTGGCGTTGCTACCGCATTTGAGCCGGCAGAGCGGTCGGAAATTGAAACGATCATCCGCGAGTACCTGATTGCCAATCCGGAAGTGATGATCGAGGTTCAAAAGTCTCTGGAAACCAAGCGCGCCGCGGAACAAACAGCAGCGCAGGCCAAGACCCTCGCCGACATGAAAGACATGATCTTCAATTCGAAAAACCAGATCGAGATCGGCGACAAAAACGCGCCAATCACGGTGGTCGAGTTTTTTGACTACAATTGCGGCTATTGCCAGCGTGCGCTTTCCGACATGACCAAAATGATGGAAGCCGACAAGGGAATCCGTTTCATTCTCAAGGAATTCCCGGTGTTGGGCGAACCATCGCTGGAAGCCCACAAGGTCACCTTGGCGTTCAACCGGCTGATGCCGGAAAAGGCAGGTGAAATGCATACCAAATTGTTGAGTGCGGAAGGCCGCAAGGACGGAAACGTTGCTATGGCAATGGCAGTGTCGATGGGAGCCGACGAAGCGGCACTGAAGGCTGAAATGGAAAAACCTGAAATTCTTGAAGCCATCAAGGAAGTCTATGCAATGGCTGACGGCCTTGGCATCAGCGGCACTCCTTCCTATGTGATCGGCGACGAAGTCGTGTTTGGCGCCGTCGGGCTTGATCAATTGAACACAAGGGTTGCCAACATCCGCCAGTGCGGAAAGGCAGTTTGCTGATTTACAACTGCGCATTTACGGTACCCGCCGGGATCAATCCGGCGGGTTATTTTTGAGCCCTGACATCACATCCTGTGGAAAACATGGCAAATCCAGCCGGTAATTGAGCCGGTTGTGCCAGTTCAACGGGCTGGTCACGTTCAAGGCTTTTCAGTCCCGATGCTTGCCGGTATAAGAGCGCCAACCTTGGCGGGCGCGCCATGCCGTCCGAAACGGCATGGCCCTTGCCCGCAACAATAAACTTGAAAGCAGGGCTGAACCTATGGCTTCCAGAAAATCCTCGATCGACCAGGACCTGATTCGCGATCTCGCTTCGCTCCTGAAGGAAACAGACCTGACTGAAATCGAGGTCGAACAAGACTCCTTGCGCATCCGCGTCGCCCGTGTTTCCAGCATGCAATCCATCAGTGTTGCTGCCCCAATGCACCATGTGGCAGCAACACCAGCGGTGGCGGTCGCGCCGGAGATCAAGAACGTTGATCCAGCCAAACACCCCGGCATGGTTCCCTCCCCGATGGTCGGCACTGCCTATCTGTCGCCTGCTCCCGGCTCGAACCCGTTTGTTGCCATTGGTGACACGGTGAAAGCCGGCCAGACCCTGATGATCATCGAAGCGATGAAAACCATGAACCAGATATCGGCGCCCCGCGCCGGGACGCTGACTGCCATTTTTGCTGAAGACGGAAAGCCTGTGGAATATGGCGAGCCGCTGATGGTCATCGAGTAACCGGCATGTTCAACAAGGTTCTCATAGCCAACCGGGGCGAAATTGCCCTTCGCATCCTTCGCGCCTGCAAGGAACTGGGCATCGCCACGGTCGCTGTTCATTCGACCGCAGATTCGGAAGCCATGCATGTACGACTCGCCGACGAGAGCGTGTGCATCGGACCTCCACCCTCACGAGACAGCTATCTCAACATGCACGAGATTCTGGCGGCTTGTGAAATCACCGGTGCCGATGCCATTCATCCCGGTTACGGGTTCCTGTCGGAAAATGCCAAGTTTGCCGAAATTCTTGAAGCACACGGCCTGACATTCATTGGTCCGAGCGCTGAACACATCCGCATCATGGGCGACAAGATCGAGGCCAAGAACACCGCTCGCAGGCTTGGCATTCCTTGTGTGCCAGGTTCTGCTGGCGCAGTGACCGACGAAGATCAGGCCAAGCGCATTGCTGCCGAGATCGGCTACCCGGTGCTGATCAAGGCTGCATCCGGCGGTGGCGGACGCGGCATGAAGGTGGCACGGGACGAAGAAAGCCTGGGCGAAGCATTGGCCACTGCCCGCTCAGAGGCCGGGGCAGCTTTCGGCGATGATTCTGTCTACATCGAGAAATACCTCAGCCGCCCACGCCACATCGAAGTGCAGGTGATGGGTGACGGTGTGGGTGGCGGTGTGCATCTGGGCGAGCGCGATTGCTCGCTGCAGCGGCGTCACCAAAAAGTCTGGGAAGAAGCCAACTCCCCTGCCCTTAATGCATCGGAGCGCGCCAAGATCGGCGACATCTGCGCCAAAGCCATTCAGGGGCTTGGATATTCGGGCGCAGGAACCATCGAGTTCCTGTATGAAGATGGCGAGTTTTATTTCATTGAAATGAACACCCGGTTGCAGGTTGAACACCCGGTGACCGAAATGATCACAGGTATTGACCTTGTAAATGAGCAAATCCGCATCGCTTCCGGCGGCGGATTGTCGATGAAGCAGGACGAAATCGTGTTCAACGGCCATGCCATTGAATGCCGGATCAATGCCGAACACCCCGAGACCTTTGTTCCTTCGCCTGGCCGCATTGCATATTATCACCCGCCCGGCGGGCTTGGCGTTCGCGTGGATTCAGGCGTTTATCAAGGGTATTCGATCCCGCCATACTACGACAGCCTGATCGGAAAACTGATCGTGCATGGGCGAAACCGGGTGGAATGCCTGATGCGGCTGCGTCGGGCACTGGACGAGTTTGTGGTGGACGGCATTCATACCACCCTGCCGCTGTTTCGCGATCTTGTTTCCAATCCTGACATTCAGGATGGCAACTACAACATTCACTGGCTGGAAAAGTATCTGGCGAAGGACGCCTGAGCGCGCCACTATGGACCATGCGTTCCAAGGATGATGCTTTCGAAATAACCCCCCAGGTTTTGCTGAAGGCTTATGCTTGCGGCATTTTTCCGATGGCTGATTCGGCCAACGATCCAGGCTTGTTCTGGGTAGAACCTGACCTGCGCGGTATTTTGCCACTTGATACTTTTCATGTTCCCAAATCGTTGCGAAAGACAATGAGGCGCAATCCGTTCGAGGTACGGGTTGATCATGATTTTGAAGCAGTCATTGCCGCTTGTGCCGAACAAACGGACGAGCGGCCAAAAACCTGGATCAACCGGCGCATTCGCCACCTCTACTGCCAGCTTCACGCCCTCGGGCATGCGCACAGCGTGGAATGCCGGGTAGACGGCGAATTGGTTGGCGGGCTTTACGGTGTTCGCCTTGGCGCGGTGTTTTTTGGCGAAAGCATGTTTTCGCGGCGCACAGATGCCTCAAAGGTCGCGCTGGTGCATCTGGTGCACCGGCTGCGGGCTGGCGGTTTCCAGCTGCTCGACACCCAGTTCACGACAGCGCACCTCAAAAATTTTGGCGCAATTGACGTGCCCCGGCGCAAATATGCCAAAATGCTGGAAAAAGCAGTTGCGGGCGATGCCGACTTTTATCCCTTTTTGGGAGGTGCGACTTCAGATTCCATTTTGCAGTCCTTCAACCAGACATCGTAGACTGGATGCTCGATCGCGTTCAGGCCCGGCGAGTCTGCAAACATCCACCCGGTGAAGATGCGGCGAATGTTCTTGTCGAGGGTGATCTCGTCAACCTCGATAAAGGACGATGTTTTGGGAGTCTCGGTCAACGGGCGGCTGTAGCAAACGCGAGGCGTGACCTGCAGCGTGCCGAACTGCACCGTTTCATCGATGTAAACGTCAAAGGTGATGGTTCTCCCGGTAATCTTGTCCAGACCGGAAAACTCAGCCACCTTGTTCTTGATGAACTCGACAGGCGCCGGTGCATCCTGGGCAAAAGCGGACGAAATGCCGCCAGCGACCAAAAGGACCGACAGTGCGTTGATTGCGAAAGTCTTTTTCATTGCCGGAGCTTACCCAAGGAAACTTCACTCCCCTTTAGTATGTGATTCGGGCAACGCAAGGGCGTTTTCAAAATACGGATGTCTGAATCAACCGGCTTTGAGCGCTTTCAAGCACCAAACAGGTCAATACCCCGGTGTCGTAAGCGCGGGTGTCGATGTTGATGCGGTTCGGGCGAAAATCAACGCTGTCCTGTGGCGTATGCCCGTGGATGACAACTTTGCCGAAACTACCCTTGTGAGCGTGAAATTCCCCCCTGATCCACATCAAGTCGTGTGGATCCTGATGCTGAAGCGGAATGCCCGGGCGAACTCCGGCATGGCAGAAGAAGAAATCGCCTTCTTCATGCCAATGCTTGAGTTTTCCCAGAAAACGGCGATGGGCTGGGGGAACCAGTCTGGCGAGTTCGCGTGAAAGTTCAGTGTTTGCGCGAAAATCACCGTTGATGTTGACGCCGTAGGATTCAAGCGTCTGGATGCCGCCCCAATGCAAAAAACCATCAGCATCATCGGGATCGGTGAGAAAATTCAAGAACCATTGGTCGTGGTTACCGCGAAGGCAAACGAAGTCGGTATCTGCCGAACGGTCGGCCAGTATCTCGATCACCTTGCGCGATTGAGGCCCGCGGTCGGTATAGTCTCCAAGCAATATGATCCGGGACTGCGAAACCGGATTTTCGGCCCGGTCAGCTTCAATCTTTTCCAGCAGCTCCGTCAGGCAGTCGGCGCGTCCGTGCACGTCGCCGATGGCATATGTCCGCAGACCGTCCGGCAGTTTGGCTTCGCCGAGGAACACAGCGGTCTCAGGGATGCCAGGCTTCGTAATCGCCGGTCACCTTTGGCCGGTCCTGCGGATTGCCCAGCGAACCTTTTGGCAAATAGGCGTTTGGTGTTCCGGTCTGGTTCGGCAAATGCGGCTTTTCCCATTCGCGCGGCTTGTAATTTTCCTTTGATGGCGGTGTATCGGTGCGTTTGTGCATCCAGCCGTGCCAGCCAGCGGGAATGGAGGTTGCATCCGCTTCTCCGGCATACTGGACCCATCGACGCCCGCCATCGCCCTCAAAATAGACATTGCCGAACTGGTCTTCGCCGACCCGCGTGCCAAAGCGCCAGGTGTAAAGGCGTGTGCCCCAGGTAGAGCCGTTCCACCAGGAAAAGAACTGGACCAGAAGCTTCATCTTGCGTGCCCGTCATGGATTGTTGGTGGCCTTGCTTATGCCGTGCGCAGTGTTGGATGTCCATCACTTGTGTGGGGGCGAACGCTGCCTTCAACAAAGCGCGTTTGCGAAACGCGCACCGGCAACATAGCCTGCATTCAAACTCTGGCAAACCTTTGGATGGCATCTTGCAAAACCCGGTCATCGACAGCCCCTATTCGTGGTTGCGCCTCGTCATTTCCATGGCGGCGGGAACCGTGGCTTGTGTGGGCCAATGGGTCATCGTTCTGGTATTGCCGCAAATCCAGACCGAGTTTGCCCTGGATCGCGGTTCAGCGTCGATTGCCTATACTTTCATGATGATCGGTTTTGGTGCGGGCAATTTCCTGCTTGGCCCGCTGGTTGACCGGCGCGGCATTGCCCCTGTCTTGATGGGGGCAGGCGTGGCGCTGGCTTTCGCATTTGGCCTGAGCACACTCGCAACTGCATTTTGGCAAATCTGCCTGTTGCAAATGGTGGTCGGCATGGCCACGGCCGCTGGTTTCGGCCCTTTGATCGCCGATCTTTCACACTGGTTCCTGAAGCGGCGCGGCATCGCTGTTGCATCTGCTGCATGTGGAAACTACGTGGCTGGCGCGTTGTGGCCACAGGTATTGAAGGACATGATCGTCAATGACGGCTGGCGTGACACGTTCATGTTTGTAGCCATTGCCGCAGTAGTCTTGATGGCACCGCTGGCATTCAGCCTGCGCCGCCGGATGGTGCATGACGAAGCCCATCTGTCCGGTGCGGTCGCCATGGCACCCCGCGCTGCGCACGGCAGCTTGCCGTATTCGCCCGCAACGCTGCAATGGCTGTTGGCTCTGGCCGGTCTTGCCTGCTGCATGGCCATGGCAATGCCACAAGTCCAGATGGTCGCCTATTGCATGGACCTTGGCTACGGCATCGTTGCAGGAGCGGAAATGGTGTCGATCATGCTGGCCGGCGGCATTATCAGCCGTCTCATTTCCGGTTTTGCTTCCGACTATATCGGCGGGATCAGGACCCTGCTGATCGGCTCGGTGATGCAGTGCCTGGCGCTGTTCCTGTACTTGCCGTTTGACGGGCTTGCCTCGCTTTACGTCGTTTCGGCAGTGTTCGGCCTTGCGCAAGGCGGCATCGTGCCATGCTATGCGCTGATCGTGCGCGAATATCTGCCCGCGCGCGAAGCTGGCAAACGGGTCGGCATCGTCATCACCGCGACGGTGTTGGGCATGGCACTGGGTGGCTGGATGAGCGGCTGGATTTACGACATGACCGGCTCGTACCAGGCAGCGTTCCTCAACGGCATTGCCTGGAACCTGCTCAACATCGCCATCATGGCGATGTTGCTGATCCGCAGCAAGCCGCAGGTAAAGCTGGCAATGCCAGCCTGATGCCGCCGAGGCCTAAAGCCCTAGCGACTTGTAGCTTTCCGCCACACGGCCGATCGCAAGAACGTAAGCGGCCATGCGCAGGTCAAAGTCGGCATGCTGTCCGCGCTTTGAATGCCACAATTCGCGCATCGCGCCGTATGCTGTGCGCATGACATCATCAAGGCCCGAACGCACCAGCGTCAACTCGTCGGCACCGGCGATGTAGCGCGACTTGAACTTGTCGGTGAAGCTGATGCCGCCGGCATGCTCAAGTTCCTCGATCAGCATGCGGTTGCGCGCTTCCTCTTCACGCCGTTGCATGCGCCCGAAACGGATGTGCGACAGGTTCTTGACCCACTCGAAATAGGAAACGGTCACACCACCAGCATTGGCATAGAGATCGGGAATGATCACCACGCCCTTGTTGCGCAATATTTCATCTGCACCCGACGTGATCGGCCCGTTTGCCGCCTCTACAATCAGCGGCGCCTTGATGCGGTCGGCGTTGGAAAGGTTGATGACGCTTTCCATCGCTGCCGGGATCAGGATGTCGCATTCCGCTTCCAGAAGTCCAGAACCTTCCTTGTGGAACGTGCCGCCGGGAAACCCTTCAAACGAGCCGTTTTTGGCCATGAATGCCTTGGCTTCCTCGATGTTGATGCCTTCGGCATTGGTCAGCGAGCCGTTGTATTCAATGATCGCGATGATTTTTGCGCCGTCTTCTTCCGACAGGAATTTTGCCGCGTAGTAGCCGACATTGCCAAGCCCCTGGACAATCACGCGCTTGCCCGACAAATCACCGGACAAATTGGCGATTGCCACATCTTCGGAATGGCGGAAGAACTCGCGCAACACGAACTGGATGCCCCTGCCCGTTGCTTCGGTACGGCCACGGATGCCACCGGCATTGAGCGGCTTGCCGGTGACGCAGGCGCGCGCATTGATGTCGGTGGTGTTCATGCGGTGATACTGGTCGGCGATCCAGGCCATTTCCCGCTCACCGGTGCCCATGTCGGGTGCCGGCACGTTCTGCGAAGGGTTTATCAGATCGCGCTTGATCAACTCGAATGCAAAACGCCGGGTGATGCGCTCCATTTCGTCCGCGTCCCAGTCGCGCGGATTGATGCAAAGCCCGCCTTTGGAGCCACCGAACGGCACTTCCACCAGCGAGCATTTGTAGGTCATCAGTGCCGCCAGCGCTTCGACTTCGTCCTGGTTGACCGACATTGCATAGCGGATGCCGCCCTTGACCGGCTCGGCATGTTCCGAATGCACCGAGCGGTAACCGGTGAAAGTGACGATGTCGCCGCGCAGCTTGACGCCAAAGCGGACAGTGTAGGTTGAATTGACGACGCGGATCTTCTCAACCAGTCCCGGAGACAGGCTCATGAACGAAATGGCACGGTTGAACAAAGTATCGACGCTGTCGCGGAAGCTGGCTTCGGTTACGTGCTGGTTCATGGTTCCCCCCTCAAATTGCCGGTTCTGGCGCAAGGTGCGACACTTTTGCATGGCGATTGTGACAAGCGCACGTGAATTTGCGAAAACTGCAAGAAATTCGGTGCAAAGCCCTGTTTTTCTGCCAGACTTGATGCAACCGACCCAATCAGGAGAGAAAAATGCCGCGAAAACTGTTGAGTTCAGCATTTCTTGCATGTGCCATCGGCTTTGGTCTTTCGGTTCCAGCGATGGCACAAGGGCAAAAAGGCATCGCCTTTTCCTACGCGCCGGAACAGGGCCAGGGTGTCTGCACCGGGGATGATGCGGCATCGACATTTGAATGCGCAAAGAAGCAGTGCATGGAATCAGGTGCGGCAGCTGAAGATTGCGCGCCGGTTGCCTGGTGCTTCCCGGCAGGCTGGACCGCCGCAATCGGCGTCATGCACAAGGAAGGCATTCACTGGACCGAATATTCCTGCGGTTGGGAAAGCAAGGCAGCAGCACAAGCGGCAGCGAAAGTGCGCTGCGACACCGGCATCCGGCCTTACATCCAGGAATGTTCAGCCGGGCTGTTTTATGATCCGGACGGCAATGAAGTGGTTGAGTAATTCAGCATCAACCGAGGCGTTTTTCAAAAACCAGTGCCGGGATGCCTGACTGCCCTGTGCCGCAGTTGTCGGTGCGACCAGTCTGGTCAAAACCGTGGCGCTGGTAAAACCTGATCGCGCCGATATTGCCCGGATCAACTTCCAGCGTGATGCGTTCGGCATCAAAGAAACATTCCAGCACTTCTTCCAGCAATTGCCGGCCGATACCGCGTCCCTGTTGGCCGGGCAAAATGTAGAGTTGGTGCAGGTTGATGGTCCGGCTGGCACTGGTTGCAAAGGCCATGCCAAGGATGGCCTTTCCATCGTCGGCCAGCAAAAACTCCGAGTTTGGCTTGGTCAGTCGTCGCTGCAAAGCGTCGACGCTGTGCCAAGCCTTCGTGATTTCAATAACTTTTTGCGAGCCATACAAAGGATCATAAGTCGCGTGCCATGTCACGCGCAGCAGATCACTGACCGCTTTCAGGTCTTTGGCGGCGGCTGTGCGAATGAAGACCGGGAGCTGCCGGTCGCTCACTCCAGCCCCAGCTTCTTCTTGATGATCTCGTTGACGGTTGCCGGGGCAGCCTTGCCACCGGTTGCCTTCATCACCTGACCAACAAACCAGCCGGCCAGCGGCGGCTTTTCCCGTGCCTGCGCTGCCTTTTCGGGATTGGCGGCGATTACCTCGTCCACCGCCTTTTCGATGGCGCCGGTGTCGGTGACCTGCTTCATGCCGCGTGCTTCGACAATTGCAGCCGGGTCGCCACCTTCATTCCAGATGATCTCGAACACTTCCTTGGCGATGGTGCCGGAGATGTCGCCAGCCTTGATGAGATCGACTATGCCGCCAAGCTGGGCGGGGGAAACAGGAGTCGTTTCAATGTCCTTGCCGGTTTCGTTCAACTTGCCCAGCAAGTTGTTGATGACCCAGTTTGCCGCCAATTTGCCATCGCGGCCAGCTGCAACAGCCTCGAAATAATCGGCAATCGGCTTTTCCGAAACCAGGATCGTCGCGTCGTAGGCAGACAGACCGAGATCGCGAACCAGACGGTCCTTTTTGTCGTCCGGCAGTTCCGGCAAATGTGCCTTCAGCCCTTCTACAAAGGCATCGTCAAACTCCAGCGGCAACAGGTCAGGATCGGGGAAATAGCGATAGTCGTGCGCGTCTTCCTTCGAGCGCATCGAACGGGTTTCGCCTTTCACCGGATCGTACAGCCGGGTTTCCTGATCGATGCTGCCGCCGTCCTCGATGATGGCGATCTGGCGGCGCGCTTCGGTCTCGATGGCCTGCCCGACAAAGCGGATCGAATTGACGTTCTTGATTTCGCAGCGCGTGCCAAATTCGCCGCCGGGCTTGCGCACCGAAACGTTGACATCGGCGCGCATGGAGCCCTCGTCCATGTTGCCATCGCAAGTGCCAAGATAGCGCAGGATGATGCGCAGTTTGGTCAGGAACGCCTTGGCCTCCTCGGATGAGCGCAGATCCGGCTTGGAGACGATTTCCATCAGCGCAACGCCGGTGCGGTTCAGATCGACAAAACTCATGGTCGGGTGCTGGTCGTGGATCGACTTGCCGGCATCCTGCTCAAGGTGCAGCCGCTCAATGCCGATCTCGATGTCTTCAAAGCCGCCCTTCTTGTCGGGACCGACCGAAATGACCACCTTGCCCTCGCCGACAATGGGGTCCTTGAACTGGCTGATCTGGTAGCCCTGCGGCAGGTCCGGGTAGAAATAATTCTTGCGGTCAAACACCGAGCGGTTGTTGATCTTCGCCTTGAGGCCAAGCCCGGTGCGCACCGCCTGCGCCACGCATTCCTCGTTGATCACCGGCAGCATGCCGGGCATTGCCGCGTCGACGAGACTGACATTGGCATTGGGCTCGGCACCAAAGGTGGTGGAAGCACCCGAGAACAGCTTGGCATTCGACTGTACCTGCGCATGCACTTCCATGCCGATGACGATTTCCCAATCGCCGGTCGCACCGGGGATGAAGCGTTTCGGGTCGGGTGTGCGGGTGTCAATGAGGGCCATGATGGTTCCGTTGCTGATGTTCACCCGACATAAGCCAAGCGACCATTGGTATCAAGTTTGCGCTTCAAAGCACCCGGTCAAGATCGCGGATCAGGTCCGCAGCATCTTCAAGCCCGACCGACAAGCGGAAAATGCCATCACCGGCATATTCGCGATAGCTGGACTCCTGTTTGGGCGTCAGGCGGAATGACGATTTCATCAAGCCGTCGGTTTCCATCCAGAAGCACAGTGAACGGTGATGGCCAAGCGATACCGCGTAGTGAATGACCTCAAAACGCTGCATCATCGCTTCGGCAATTGCCTCGCCTCGCGCCTTGCCTCCCACCTGGAAGGCGATCATGCCGGAAAAATTCTTCATCTGGCGTTTGGCCAGATCATGCTGCGGATGGCTGGGAAGGCCTGGATAAATCACCCGCGTCACGCCTTTGTGCTGCTCGAGGAAATTCGCCACGGCAAGGGCGTTTTCCTGATGCTGGCGCATGCGCAGCGGCAGTGTCGAGGCGCCGCGCGCTATCAGCCAGGCGTTGAAGGGCGACAACACGCCGCCATGGTGGATCGCCGCCTCTACGTTGAGCTTGCCGATCAAATCGGAATTGCCGCTGACCGAGCCACCCAGCGCATCGCCGTGACCGCCAATGTATTTGGTCAGGGCATGGATGACGAGATCGACACCGTACTCTGCGGGCCGGGTTGCAATGGGCGAGGCAAAGGTTGCGTCGCAGGAGTGCAGCGCACCGGCAGCTTTCGCGATAGCACTTACTGCTGCAAGATCGGTGAGGCGCACCAGCGGATTGACCGGCGTTTCGGTGTGGATGAGTTTTGTGTTCGGGCGCATGGCGGCGCTGACAGAAGCCAGGTCGCTCATGTCGACGGGCGTTACCTCAATGCCAAACCTTGGCAATGTGTCACGCGCCAGCTCGGCCACGCCTGCATAGGTGACATCGGATACCACCAGATGGTCGCCCGCAGAAAGGAAAGAAAAGAACACCGCCGCCGAAGCTGACATGCCGGAGGCAAAGCAAACGGTTGCCTCGGTGCCTTCCAGCGCTGAAAGCTTGCGCTGCAGGCCATCCACGGTCGGATTGCCCCAGCGGGTGTAAATGAACGGCGTGTTTTCGCCAAGGTCGCGGGCGGAAAAACCGGCTTTTTCCTTCACAACATAAGTCGACGACATCACCATGTCGGAAACCGACCCGGTCACCGGATTGGGCTCATCACCAACATGAATGGCGAGGGTTGAAAGGCCGTTGGTGTTTGCAGAGTTATGCACGCGCTACTCCAGTTTCTATTCGGTGCGCTTGGATACCTGGAAAGTGGCGCTTTACACCACGCGGCCGTAAAAGGTGCGCATCGAATTTTCCGAAAGCCGCACCCCAAGCTTTGTATTGTAGGCAAGCACCGCAATCATGCGCGTGGTTTGACCCTCATTGGGCGAAACCCGGTGGATGGAATTGCGGCCGCGAAACAGCACCAGCGTGCCGGGCTCAATCTCCATGAGGTCTGGCTTGGTTCTGCCATCGAGCAAGTCAGCGACGCCCTCGAAATTCATTTCGCCTGCATCGGCATTGCGCAGATCGCGAACATATTCAAAGCGGGCACCAGCTTCCGGCTTCTCGATCAACAAGGTGATGGCAAAGGAGGAATTGTCAAAATGCCAACCCAGTTCCTGTCCGGTTTTGGCGAAATGCAAATTCACCGACGATACCGGATCGGCATAAGGGTGGATCTCTGGTTCGCCGACAACATGGCGGATGAACGCCATGAAATCCTCGTCATTGTACAATTGTTTCAGCGGCGACTCTTCGCCAATCTGGTCATCGGCGATCAACCCTTTTGAAGACACCACCTGCCTGTTGACCGGGTGGTCCGATGGCAAAGAGGGGTTGGCCGGCGTGACATAGACATTGTGCTGGTTGGCGCAGAAATAGGCTTGATCAAGTTTTCCAAGGCCCTGCTCGCGAACGGCCGCCACCGCTTCCGGCGTGAAAAATCCCGGCAATGCCAATGCGCCGTCGCGATCGAGGATTGCCTTGCAGCGGTCGCGGAACGAGGGATCGTTGATTGGAGCGCTTTCTGCGATGTGCGGTGTCATTTTCCTACCACCATTTGTCTGGCGTAAACCTGCCCGCCGCCTGTTCGATGACAGCCGCGGCCTGGAACAGTTCTTCCTCGGCAAACGGCTTGCCGATGAGTTGCAAGCCTAGCGGCAGACCATTGTGATCGAGACCGGCGGGAACGGCAATGCCCGGCAACCCTGCCATGTTGACGGTCACAGTGAAAACGTCGTTCAAGTACATTTTCACCGGGTCGGAATTCATTTCCTTGTCGCCGATTTCGAAGGCGGAACTTGGCGTTGCCGGGGTAAGGATGGCATCGACACCCATTGCAAAAGCCTGCTCGAAATCGCGCTTGATCAAGGTGCGGACTTTTTGCGCCTGCAAATAATAAGCGTCATAATAGCCCGCCGAAAGCACATAAGTGCCGATCATGATGCGGCGCTTGACCTCGGCGCCAAAACCGGCGGCCCGCGATTTCTCATACATGTCGACAATGTCCCTGCCCTCGACACGCAGGCCGTAGCGCACGCCGTCATAACGGGCAAGGTTTGAAGAAGCTTCCGCCGGTGCCACGATGTAATAGGCAGGCAACGCATACTTGGTGTGCGGCAGTGAAATGTCGACGATTTTGGCGCCAGCGTCGCGGTATATGGCAATGCCCTGCTGCCACAGCGCCTCGATTTCGTCCGGCATGCCGTCAACCCGGTATTCGCGCGGAATGCCGATGGTCATTCCCTTGACGGATTTGCCGATCGCCGCTTCGTAGTCCGGCACCGGTCGGTTGACCGAGGTGGTGTCCTTCGGGTCAACGCTGGCCATTGAACGCAACATGATTGCCGCATCGCGCACATCGCGGGTGATCGGTCCGGCCTGGTCGAGCGAGGAGGCAAAGGCAACGATGCCCCAGCGCGAGCAACGTCCATAGGTCGGCTTGATGCCGACTGTGCCGGTGAAGGCGGCGGGCTGGCGGATCGAGCCGCCAGTGTCGGTGGCAGTGGCGGCAGCGCACAAATGGGCGGCGACTGAAGCGGCAGAGCCGCCGGATGAACCACCAGGCACCAGTTTGGCATTTGAACCGCGTGAGCGCCACGGATTGACCACCGGACCGTAATACGATGACTCGTTGGACGAGCCCATGGCGAATTCGTCCATGTTCAGCTTGCCCAGCATCACCGCGCCATCGGCCCACAGGTTTGATGTCACGGTTGACTCATAGCGGGGTTTGAAAGCGTCGAGCACATGGCTTGCTGCCTGTGTGTGAACGCCCCTGGTCGCAAACAAATCCTTGATGCCAAGCGGAATGCCCTCCAGCGCTCCGCCCTCGCCTTTGGCAAGGCGCGCATCGGATGCCTTCGCCATCTCGCGGGCCTGGTCGTGGGTCACGGCGATGTAGGCATTGAATTGCTCGTTGGCAGCATCAATTGCGCCAAGATAGGCATTCGTCAGTTCGCCCGCGGTGATCTCGCGCGCTTTCAGTTTGGTGCGCGCCTCGGCAATGGTCAGGCTGGTCAGTGAGGTCATCAGGCGGATTTTTCCGGTTTGAAATGCATGTCGTAGAAGCGCGAATATTGCGTGTCGGGATAATCGAGAAACGCACCGCAGGGTGAAAAACCACCAGCCTCATAAAAATGCCATGTGGCGGCAAACGGCTGCGTGCCGCCGGTTTCCAGCGCAAGGCGTGCCACGCCGTTCTGGCGCGCAAGGTCGATGACCTTTTCCAGCAGTTGCCGCCCGACGCCCGTTCCGCGCACCGACATTCTTGTCCAGAAGCGTTTCACCTCGGCAAGTTCTTCATTGTGCATTTTCAGCGAGCCCATGCCGATTGCATTTCCGGCATTGTCGCGGGCCACAAACACGGTGGTGTGCGGCTCGGCCATCTGCTCGGCGCTCATCTGGAACTGGTATTCGCGCGGCGAAAGCGGGTTCAAATGTGCATTCAGCTCTGCCACCATTGCGCGGACATCAGGCTGCAATGGTGTTTCGACAGCGATTGAAATCATACTCATTCGACCACCTTGGGGACCAAGAAGAAGCCGTCTTCCGACAGCGGTGCGTTGGCGACAATGTCGTTGGCGATGTTGCCGTCGGTGACGATATCGGCGCGTTTTTTCATTTCCATCTCGACTACCGAAGTCATCGGCTCAATGCCATCGACATTCACTTCGTCCAGCTGTGCAACGAAGCCGAGGATGCCGTTTAACTGGTCGCGCATGCGCTCGGCCTCGTCCGGCGTTACGGCAAGGCGGGCAAGACGGGCGACGCGCTTCACGGTGGCAAGATCAACTGACATCTTCAAATTCCCGGGGGAGTGGCAAATCAGCATATCGCTATAAACGCACCCCGGAGCGGTTTCAACGATGAAAGCCCGTGACCCTAGACTTGAACGGTCTCGCCTGGCTTGGGCGTCATCACTTTGGTCAGCGCCCCTTCCATGCCTGCAATGAATTTCGACGCATCGCCATCCAGCATCGGGAAACTGCCGTAGTGGCATGGAAATACCGAAGCGAACTTGAAAAACCGGCGGCAGGCCAGCGCCGCCACCGCGCCACCAAACGTGAAGCGGTCGCCGATCGGCACTATGCCTATTTCCGGAGCATGCAGCTCGTTGATCAATGCCATGTCGGAGAACATGTCGGTATCGCCCATGTGGTATAGCGTTGGTGCATCGGGGAAATGCAGGACAAGTCCATTTGGATTGCCAAGATAAACACCCTTTGACGATGAAGAATGCAGCGCCTGGACGAATGTGGTGGTGAAACCGCCGCAGTCGACCGTGCCGCCGCTGTTGCCCGGATTGATCTTCCCGGCGTCAACTCCCTTTGAAACAAGGTGCATGCAGATTTCGAAATTGGCCACCAGTGTTGCGCCGGTGTCTTTCAGGATGGAAACCGAATCGCCAATGTGGTCGTCATGGCCATGTGTGACAAGCACATGGGTTGCCCCCGCAGTTGCGGCGGCCACATCACCGGCGAAGGACGGGTTGCCGGTGAAAAACGGGTCGATCACGATGCTGGAATTGCCATGATCCACCCGAAAAGCGGAGTGCCCGAACCAAGTGATTTTCATGTATTTCCCACCTCAAAATGTCCAGCCGGTTTGGCTTGGATGCCGCTTCACGATATTAGGGTTGAAAATAGCAAGGGCAAACAATTTCATGGCCATCGAAATGGGTCTTAAACAGCTGGGAAAAACCATTGGCAAGGGCGCACGGCTGTTCGGCCTCGACCTTGGAAGCAAAACCATCGGCATTGCCGTTTGCGACGGTGGCTGGTCGGTCGCAACGCCCTATAAAACCATTCGCCGAACAAAATTCACTGCAGATCTGGCCGAGCTTGCCAAGCTGATCAAAGCCGAGAAAATCGCCGGATTGGTGCTCGGACTGCCGCTCAACATGGACGGCAGCGAAGGCCCGCGGGCGCAATCAACCCGCGCCTTCGTGCGCAACATGGCCGGAAAGCTCGAAATGCCGCTGACACTGTGGGACGAGCGGCTGTCCAGCGTGACGGCGGAAGAATTGATGGTGGAAGCAGGCATGCGCCGCGAAAAGCGGGCGCTTCACATTGATGCGTTTGCCGCCTCGATCATTCTGCAGGGAGCGCTGGATCGGCTGTCGCAACAGGGCTGAGGATTTGTTCCCTGCCCCGACCCATCGCTGCACGGGCATTTTCCGACCAGCGCGTGATCAGGACTTTCGCGCCCGGCAGCCAATTTGCCCGCCAGCGAAACGCTGCCATGGCGAGGATGAGACAGGAATCAAAAGCGCAAGCCCAGGCCATCATGGACGGGACTGCATCTGCCGGAACACCCAAGGTGCGCCCGTAAAGATCAAACACAACATCATGAAGCTGACGGGATAGGAAAATCGTCCCGAACGAGATGTCATTGGCACTCAATGCGTACCAGGACCAGAAAAATACCAGGGGCACTGCCCACAAGACCAGGAGAATTCGCATGATACCCCACTGTGTTGAGGTAACTGTGCTTGCACATCCGGCAAGGCGCAACGTTTACCTATTGTTAAGGTTAACGCCTTTTAGCGAAGCGTCACGGCCAAATCCGGCGACAGCCAGAATGGCGGCAAATGCGAGGCAAGGTTGGAGAACGGCAAAACTTCGGGTTTGAGTCTGATTCCCAGACATTCATCCATGAATTCACGGCGTGCGTTTATGCGCGCCATTGCCTGTGGATGGCGGTCGGTGAAATTATCCCTGCCCCGTTCATCCAGAATTGCGATGCCGTCTTCCATATTGGTGGTGAAATACGGGCCGCCCGTTGCCGGTATCACGTCAATCTGAATTGCCATGCCGGACTTGATCGGAACTTGCGAACCTGCCGAAACCGGCGAGTGCATCCATTCGTCCAGATGGATGAGGTGTCCGGGGTTCAGCGTCACCCCGAAAAACGGATCACCCAGGCGCGACATGATGCGGGCATAAAGATCGCCGCAATCCACGCCAATGCCAATGTTCTCCAGCCAGTCCGCCACCGCCTCAAAATACGGAAACACCAGTTTTTCAGGATAATCCCGTATCCCTTGCGGCAATTCATCGGCACTTTCCACCAGCCAGCCATTGCGGCAGGTCAACGCCCCGACATAGCCCAGCGCAGTGGTGACAGCTTCACCGCGCTCAACAACCTTTGATGACGGGCTTGGCAAGCCGCGCCAGGCGCGTTCGCCCGAAGAAAACATCGGATGGCACGACATCGGCAGTCCAATCGGACGCATCAGGCTTGCCACATCGAATTCGAGCATGCCGGGCTGTGTGCCACGCACCACGCGCTTCACCGCTTCGGAAGCATGGCAGGCTGCGAACTCAAAGCGCGCGAGTTCATCGATCTCGATTTCGCAGCGAAGACCGGCGCCCGGATCCATGAAAATGGCACTGGCATTTACCACCTTGCGCGGATCGCCAACGAGACTGCGAAGTGTATCGGCTATGAATGAAGGCAGTTCCAGCCAGTGGCTGGCATCGGCACTTTCCATGGCTGTGAAATATTTCCAGCCGGCTGCCCCGGTCGCCATGCCTTTTTTCATACCGCATTGTGCCAGCAGGTCATACAGCGGTTGGGTTTTTGACCGGTCCTGCCCCATCAGGCCAAAAGGCGGATAGAGCATCACTTCAACCGGCAAGGGTGCTGCGCCAGCCATGCCCTGGTTTTCAAGGCCGGTCAGAACTACCGGGTCGCGACCTCGGACAAGGACCAGAAGCGCTTCCTCGAAGCGTGGGTCAAAGCCGGCAAGCCAAGCCATGTTGGCGCAATGTTCGCGGTCTGCATAAATGACCAAGGCATCGAGACCAGCGTCGGCCAGCCTTTGGCGCAGCCTTGACAGACGGCTGGCATAGAGACCGGGGGAAAGTTCGGGGATTTCTGCCGGCAAACCAAAATCTGGCAGCCTGATCTGTGTGAGCCGTGCCTTGCGCATTTTCTCCCCCCTATGAACGGGAGGAGACTAGCTTGCGACCAACCAACTTTCCAGAGTCAGCCAGCGTCGCCCATGTTGATGATCTCGACACGGCGATTTTGCCCGGATTCCGGAGCGTCGGGGTATTTGAGCTTTTCCTCTCCATACCCCTCGATGGCCAGGCGTTCACCGCTTACCCCGGCAAAATCCGTCAGAAACTGTGACACAGCCTCGGCGCGGCGAAGCGACAGTTCGGCATTGTAGCTGTCACCACCAGCCGCATCGGTATGACCGGCAATCATGAAACGACCGGCGCCCAGTTGCGGATCGTTCAACGCATCGCCCAATGCGATCAATTGTTTCACCGACTTGGGATCGATCTTGGCTGAATCATATTCGAACAGGATTTCCAGATCGATCCGGCCACGATCCGGATAGGCATCGGCAGCGCGGCTTTCGTCAATCTCGCGCACTTCAATGCCGCGAACCGCGTTCGGCGAATTTTCATCGACGCTGGCAATCTGTGTGTTGCCGGAACCACCGGTTTCGCTCTGCGGAGCGCGGCCCTTGGCGGTTTTGGGACCATTGTTGTTGTCAGGTTGAGGTGCGCGGCGCACGGCGACTTTTGTGTCGGGCTGCGGCGAACGGGCTTTGGCAACTTTCTTCTTTGGCTGTGGCGCACGCTGTTCCTGAACAATAATTTCGGGCTGGGGCGCACGCATCGTCGGCATTGCCTCGCCCTGGGCTTGTGGTGCCCGGCGCATCACCACGACACCGCCCTCGCCTTGCTGTTGGGGCACGCGCCGTTTGACGGCAGGCGCCCGCAGATTGCGTTGCGGCGTTTCGGCAGCAATGGCGTTCTGGGTTTCCGGATTCAGTCTGAGTTTGCGTACTATCTGCTGGGTGGACATAATCTGCTGCGCGGAAGCCAAAGTGGCAAACGGCACCAGCATGGAAATACCGGCGGCAAGCAAGCCGGCGAGCCGAAAGGCAATGCGGGTTGTCATGGCATGTTCCTCTTCGATCTTTCGCGGTTCAGCCGCGCGGTTTGATTGGCCTTCATCGCTGAAATGGTGTCCGCGACCGCTCGTTCATGTGCAGTAATGCACACGCTGCTCATGACCCTTGATGAATGTCGAAATGAATGATGGCCGAGCCATGATCGAGTGTTGCAGCCGGTTTGGTGTGATCGAAATTCCAGATCCGGACCAACCCGTCAAAACCGGACGAAACCAGATGTTCGCCATCCTGAAGCTTTAAAAACTTGGCGGCCGAGGCCACATCGGTATGACCCGAAAGGCGTTGCAGCGGATCATCGGTGCCCAGTGCCCAAAACGCGAGTTCGCCATCCACGCCGGCGGTCACGAACGAGGCGCCGTCTGGTGCCCGGTCCAGTGATGATATCCAGCCCTTGTTGGCCTTGAACGACGAAACCGGCTTGCCGGTGGTAAAGCTGACATAGGCAATTGTGCCGTCTTCATGGGCGGCGGCGGCAATATTATCCGATATGATTGCGATGTCGGTGATGGCTGCCAGATCGACTGTTTGTGCGCGGCGCAAGACGTTTCCGTTTGCACTGTCGATTTCCAAAACTGTTCCATCGGCAGATGCCGTGAGAAGTTTGCGTCCACCATCGAGGACCAGCACCGGACTGACGATGCCATCATGCGGCTTGGCACTCCACAGTGTTTTCAAGGTGCCGTTCGCAAATGCCGTCAAGGCGCCGTTTTCACCGCCTGCAAGCAGGGTTCCGTTCGGCATTTGGGCTATTGTTGACACGCGAAAACCCGGATAGACGGCTGCCGTCTTCTTGAACTGCGGCAATGCGTAAACAAACAACGCTCCATCATCACCGGCCACAGCCAGTGATCTGCCTCCGTCAATGAACGCGATGGAGGCCAGCGAGATTTTTTCGCCCTCAAGTTCACCCAACAGGCTGGCATTTTGTGCATCCCACAGCCGGATTGAATCCTTTTCCCCGCCAGTGACGACAAGTGCACGGGCCACGGGTGGCAATTGTTGCCTTGCATCGGTCGCTTTCGGCTCGTCGGCTTTGTCTGCAATTGTCGTTTCGCCTCGCTTGTCCGGTTCAAGGGCCGGATCCTTTTGCGAAAAGAAGAAATCGCCCAGCACCGCATCATAATAGGCAGGGGTCTGGTTGTGGCGAATGGTAGAGGCGAGGTCACGCACCTTGCGCCGGACCTCGCGCGCGGTATCAACAAGGTCGAGGCCAGGCTTTTTCAACAGCGGAATGAGCGTTCTGGTGAAAACGGAATTCTGGTCTGTGTCTTTGTTGCCAAGGCGATCCAGCGCGGCTTCACCAACATCGGCGGAGTACATCACGAAGGTTCCCTGTGGCGCAGATATGCGGGCAAGGCCTTGCGAACCACCCAGGCTGCGGGTTCCCTTGCCGGAAAACGGATTGTTGCGGCAGGCATCCAGCACAATGATGTTTAGTTGGGCATTGCGGTCCCGCAACCGGCTGAGCAGATCGTCAAGTCCGATCGCTTCTGCTGCAATGAAGTCTGCCTGTCCGCCGGAAGCATCTGGAGTGTCGATGGGCAACAGATAATTTTCTCCGTCGATTTCCACCCCGTGACCGGCATAAAAAACCAGCGCGGTATCACCGGGATTGACCGAGGACACAAATTCCTGGATTGCGCTGTTCATTTCGCGGCGGGTGGCATCCAATGCCAGCGAAACGTCGAAGCCCAGTTCCTTCAGCACACCGGCCATGGCCGATGCGTCATTTCCGGCTTTTTCCAGCTTGGTTACTTCGGTGTATTTGTCGTTGCCGATGACCAGTGCCAGACGTGCCGCCAAGGCAGGCGGGCACATCGCAAACAACAAAGCCAGCACGGCAATTATGCGCAGCATGGTCGGGCTGTCTCCAACAATGCGGACTGTTTCTGAGGATCCGCTGAATGGAGAAGTGGCTGACAATCATGGACCCGGCTGTGCGATTGCGCACAAGACGATGCTTCAGCCAGCCGGGTACAGCGTGTCGAGGATGGCCCTGCTGTCGTGCCGGTTGTCCAGCATGCCGTAAGTCGCCCGCCACAGGCCGCCAAGCCGGCTCTCGATATAGGCATCGGCAATGGTGCCGGTGTTCAGGCGGCGCAGTTCGGCACCCGCAGCAGTCAGCGCGAGCTGCTCGGTGAGAATGCGGGCTGAGCCGATGTCGTTTTGCGCCATCGAAGCGGCAGTGCGAATTACCTCAATGGTCTTGGAACCGCCATTGCCGCCCAGATCGCCTTCCAGCCTGTCCAGCACGGCGGAAAGCAGCTTGCCGCCTTTGGAGAGCACCCGCATCACGTCGAGGCACATGACATTGCCCGAACCTTCCCAGATCGCATTGACCGGGGCATCACGAAAATGCCGGGCGATGGCCCCTTCCTCGATGTAGCCATTGCCGCCCATGCACTCCATGGCTTCGCCAATCACAGGTGCCGCTGATTTGCAGACATAATATTTGATTACCGGCGTCATCAACCGTGCATAAGCCGCTTCTGCCGGATCGGCGGCTGCCTTGTCAAAAGCAGACGCAAGCCGCATCGACAAAGCTGTTGCAGCAGCTGTTTCGAGGGCCAGATCAGCCAGGACCCGCTGCATCAGCGGCTGGTCGTACAGGTTTTTGTCCGAGACCTGCCTGTGCCGGGTGTGATGAACGGCCTCGGCAATGCTGGCCCGCATCATCGCTGCGGATGAAACGGCGCAATCCAGCCGGGTCAATGTGACCATTTCGATGATTGTCGACACACCTCGCCCCGGTTCACCAACCAATTGTCCCAAAGCGTTGTGAAACTCGACTTCCGAAGAGGCATTTGACCGATTGCCCAGTTTGTCCTTGAGCCGCTGAAAGCGGAAGCCGTTGGATTTCCCGTCCGGCAGCAGGCGGGGTACCAGGAAACAACCAAGTCCGGTTTCGTTACCCTTGGCGCGCATCTGCGCAAGAACCAGGAATGCATCGCACATTGGTGCCGACATGAACCATTTGTGGCCGGTGATGCGGTACAGCCCCTCTCCGGCGGGTTCAGCGAGCGTGGTATTTGTGCGGACATCCGTGCCGCCCTGTTTTTCGGTCATGCCCATGCCGAGCGTCAGGCCGGCCTTTTTTACCGGTGGCTTTTGCGAAGAATCATATTGCCGTGAAACAATGCGCGGCAGCCATTCGTTGATGACACCTGGCGAGGTGGAAAGCGCAGCAACGGCGGCGTTGGTCATGGTGATCGGGCACAAATGCCCGGTTTCAACCTGCGAGACCACATAAAACCGTGCGGCGCGGGCCAGATTGCGCACCCCGCGCTCACCGGAATTTTCGTCCCAGATCGAGCAGTGCAGGCCAGAAGCTGCGCTTTTGCGCATCAAAGCATGGTAGGCAGGGTGGTATTCGACAATATCAAGCCGGTTGCCCTTGGCGTCGTGGGTACGCAATTGCGGCAGGTTGCGATTGGCAAGGCGGCCAAGGTCGAGACTCTCGGCACTGCCAGCCCATTGGCCAAGCACGGTCAGATCGGAGCGCACTGCATCTGACACCGGCATGCAGGTACGCCGCAGCAGCGGATCGCCTGCAAAGACGTTGAAACCGGCATGCGCCGGTGACTGGTTGAAGACTTCGTGGTTTTCGCCAACAATCTGATTCATGGCAGCGAACATAATGGTGTTCTTTTGTGAATCCCACGAAAATCGCGGGCCCTTGCGGTTGGCAAGCCCGCACCCGGCGCCTATAGCTTGGTTTTTATGGCCCAGTCAGCAAACCCAGTTCCATTTCCGCACCGCCACTTGCTTGGCATCAGCGATCTTTCGCCATCCGATATCCATTTTTTGTTGGAGCGGGCGGAAGAGGCTGTCGCGGTTTCGCGCCAGCAGACCAAGAAAAAGGCCGTTCTCAAAGGCCGTACGCAAATCAATTTGTTCTTCGAGGCATCAACACGGACACAATCGTCTTTCGAACTGGCCGGAAAGCGCCTTGGCGCGGACGTCATGAACATGTCTGTTGGCTCGTCTTCGGTCAAAAAGGGCGAGACATTGATCGACACGGCGATGACGCTCAATGCGATGCGCCCGGACTTGCTGATTGTGCGCCATTCCAGCGCCGGAGCGGTGGAATTGCTGTCGCGCAAGGTCGCCTGTTCGGTAATCAACGCGGGCGACGGGGCGCACGAGCACCCGACACAGGCGCTGCTGGACGCGCTGACGATGAAACGCCACAAGGGCGAAATCAACCGGCTGATCGTGGCCATTTGTGGCGACGTGCTGCATTCCCGTGTCGCTCGATCCAATATCCTTTTGCTCAATGCCCTGGGTGCAACCGTCCGCGTGATTGCCCCCTCAACCCTCCTGCCCTCCGGCATCGACCAATTGGGCGTGCAGGTGTTCCGGCGGATGGAAGACGGCCTCAAGGGCGCTGACGTGGTGATGATGCTGCGGTTGCAACGCGAACGCATGGAAGGGGCGCTGGTGCCTTCGGTGCGCGAGTACTACCACTATTTCGGGCTTGATGGCGACAAGCTCAAACTTGCCAACCGCGATGCGCTGGTGATGCATCCCGGCCCGATGAACCGGGGTGTGGAGATCGCATCGGAAGTAGCTGACGGTCCGCAAAGCGTAATCGAAGAACAGGTGGAAATTGGTGTTGCGGTGCGCATGGCCGTCATTGAAGCGCTGATTGGGGCGCAGGGGCCGGCAGACGATGGGTGAAAAACCGGTTCTAATATCTGGTGGTCACGTGGTTGATCCCTCACAGGGAATTGACGGCCCTGCCTCCATCCTGATCGAAAACGGCCGGATCAGCGCCATCCATCCCGGCGGTTCGCCAACCGGTGTTCCTGACGGTGCCGAAATCATCAATGCTGCCGGGCAGCACGTTTTTCCCGGCCTCATTGACGCCCGGGTGCATGTTGGCGAGCCAGGCGGTGAGCACCGCGAAACGATAGCCTCCGCCGGAAGGGCTGCAGCAGCAGGCGGCGTCACCTCGTTCATCATGATGCCGCAGACCCACCCGGTCATTGACGATGTGGCCCTGGTTGAATTCATCCGCCGTGCCGCGCGCGATACGGCGCTGGTCAATGTGTACCCGTCGGCTGCGGTAACGCGTGGCCTGAAGGGGAATGAACTCACCGAATTTGGCCTTCTGCAGGCGGCGGGTGCTGTCATGGTGACAGAAGGAACACACTGGCTTGCCAATTCGCTGACGCTTCGGCGAGCAATGACCTACGCTCGCGATTTTGGCCTCGTGTTGGCGCTGGAGCCTTCAGACCCTTCCCTCTCTTCGAACGGGGTGATGAATGAAGGGCTGATCGCAACCCATCTGGGGCTTCCTGGCATTGCCCGCGAGGCGGAGCTGATCGCGCTGGAACGAGACCTGCGAATTGCGGCCTTGACGAGGGGCAATTATCACGCGGCGTTGGTCTCAACCGGACAATCCGTTGCCGCGATCACTGCAGCCAAGGCTGCGGGCGAGAAAGTTACCGCAGCAGCCTCGATCAACAATCTGTCGCTGAATGAGAATGACATTCGCCGCTACCGGACTTTCTTCCGGCTGTCACCGCCTTTGCGCGCCGAGGAAGACCGGCTGGCGCTGATTGAAGGGCTGGCGTCGGGCGCCATAGACATCATCGTCTCCAGCCACGACCCGCAGGATGTTGACACCAAACGCCTGCCTTTTGCAGAAGCGGCACCCGGTGCAATCGGGCTGGAAACACTGTTTTGTGCAGCTTTGCGGCTTTACCACAATGGCCATTTGAGCCTTTCGCGGCTGACAGAATGCCTGTCATGCAACCCGGCCCGGATTTTCGGCTTGCCCGGTGGGACGCTTAAGCCGGGAGCGCCTGCGGATCTTGCAATTGCCGACATACACATGCCGCATTTGATGGACGAGCGCGCGATTGTATCGCGTTCCAAAAACACACCGTTTGAAGGCGCGAGGTTCAGCGGCAAGGTCTTGCAAACCGTGGTCGCAGGCCGCACAATATACACCACAAAATAGAGGCGGGGCATGACCATTCCTTATACTTCTGCATTGCTCGCATTGGTGGTCGGCTATTTGCTGGGTTCAATTCCGTTCGGGCTGGTGTTGACCCGAATGGCCGGGCTGGGTGACGTTCGGAAAATCGGTTCGGGCAACATCGGCGCAACCAATGTGCTGCGAACCGGCAACAAGTGGCTTGCGGCGGCAACACTGCTTCTGGACGCATTCAAGGGGACGATCGCGGTATTGGTGGCCCAATGGATTGGCGGCACGGAGGCGGCGTTGATTTCCGGTCTGGGCGCGTTTGTGGGTCATTGCTACCCGATCTGGCTTCAATTCAAGGGCGGCAAGGGCGTAGCAACTTTCCTCGGCATTTTGGTCGCCATTGCCTGGCAGGCAGCCATTGCATTTGCTGCAATTTGGCTGCTGCTGGCGTTCGTTTCGCGCTATTCGTCCATGGCAGCACTGGTTGCCACAGCCCTCACGCCCCTGGTCCTGCTCTATCTTGCGATGCCCCGGGCAGCATTGCTGTTTGCCGTTTTGGCAGCCATTTCATGGTACAAGCACCGGGCCAACATTTCCCGACTATTAACTGGAACTGAAAGCCGCATCGGGGCGAAAGGCTGAAGCGCGTGGACGGGGCAGGACTTCCAGCCAAAGGTCGCTTCCCGCTTGGAGAGGAGCAACGCCTGCATTGGCTTATGCTGATCCGCAGCGAGAATGTCGGGCCGGCCACTTTCCGCGATCTTGTCAACCATTATGGAACAGCGGCAGCCGCACTGGAAGCCCTGCCGGAACTGGCCAAACGTGGTGGCGTGGCCGCCCGTATCAGGATTTGCAGCGAAGCAGATGCCAAAGCTGAATTGAAAGCTGCAAAAAAGATCGGGGCTCGATTTGTCGGGATGGGCGAACCTGATTATCCGCGAATGTTGCGCGGTCTCGATCACCCGCCTCCTCTCGTTTGCATCCGCGGCGAAGCAGAAGCCGGCAACAAACCGGCGGTCGGAATAGTTGGTTCGCGCAATGCATCAATTTCCGGACAAAGGCTCACTGCAAGGTTTGCCCGCGAACTGGGTGAGGCCGGTCATGTTGTTGTTTCGGGTCTAGCGCGCGGCATTGATGCTGCTGCGCATCGCGCGGCCCTGCAACACGGGACGATCGCCGTAATGGCCGGGGGCATCGACCTTCCCTTCCCGCCAGAGCATGCAGAACTCGCCGATGAAATTGTTTCGTCTGGCGGCGCGCTGGTTAGCGAAATGCCGGTTGGTTGGGCGCCGCGCGCCATAGACTTTCCTCGCCGCAACAGGATCATAGCAGGATTGTCACTGGCAGTGCTGGTGGTTGAAGCGGCAAAGCGGTCCGGCTCACTCATCACGGCACGCCTGGCAACGGAAGCAGGCCGGCACGTTCTGGCGGTTCCCGGTTCACCGCTGGATCCACGCGCAGAGGGCACCAATCATCTGATCCGCCAGGGCGCGACACTGGTCACCACAACAGCGGAAATCCTGGAAGCCATCGAGCCGCTCGGCGGCAGCGATCTGCAACTCCCCTTTGCTGTTGGTGAAAAAGAAGCAGATGAATTCGACAGCGCAAACCGACCGAGCGCTTCATCGAGTGAAACCATGCGAGCGCAAATCATATCGGCGCTGGGGCCCTCACCGTGCGAAATCGACGACATTATTCGCTTCACCGGTGCAAGTCCGGGTGAAGTGCAGATGGTCTTGCTGGAGCTTGATCTTGCAGGGCGACTGGAGCGACATGCAGGCAACCGGGTTTCAATCCTTCATTGAATGAGGCTTGGCCCAGAATCTACGCCATGATTTCGGTCTTGAATTGGTGCACCCTTCTGCAGTCCTCTGCCTCCAATGCGGACATTCGCAACAGATAGACAAGGGTTGGCGATCGGGTTGCATCTGCGATCTTGACCATCTCGTCCAGCATTTGCTTGATGTATTCCAACCGGGCAGCCTTGTCGTCATACAGACCAGATCCGTCTGGCATGCTTTCCTGATTTTCCCGGGATGAATAATCTGCTTTCAAGGCGTTCGACATTTTCAACTCACTTTGCTGAATGCGTATTTTGCCGCACAAAAACCGCCCAAAAATTGCCGTGCCCCCCGACGGAGACCGAATATACCTAAGGTTGTATCGTTGTAAATACAATAATCAGGGATTGCATTTGTGCCTTCAGCCTGCCGGTTGATTTCATGCAGGGCTTGACGCAACCGGCACAAGCAGCCAATTCAGGGGACCGCCATCGTACCGAAACGTGTGGTGGCATCGTGTTCCGCCTCAAGCCCCGGAAAATTTCATGCCCAGCCACCTGGTGATTGTCGAGTCACCCGCCAAAGCCAAGACGATCAACAAATACCTGGGCAAGGATTACCATGTCCTTGCATCTTACGGGCATGTTCGTGATCTGCCGGCCAAGGATGGTTCCGTGCTCCCGGACGAGGATTTCTCGATGTCCTGGGAAGTGGATGCCAAGTCGAAGGTCCGGCTTTCCGACATTGCCAAAGCAATGAAGGATGCCGACAGGCTGATTTTGGCAACCGATCCGGACCGCGAAGGAGAGGCTATTTCCTGGCACGTCCTTCAGGTTCTCAATGATCGCAAGCTGCTCAAGGGCAAGCCGGTTGAACGGGTCGTGTTCAACGCAATCACCAAGCAGTCGGTATTGGAAGCGATGGCACATCCGCGCCAGATAGACGGTCCGCTGGTGGATGCGTATCTGGCGCGCCGGGCGCTTGATTATCTTGTTGGTTTCACGCTTTCACCGGTGTTGTGGCGCAAGCTGCCGGGTGCCCGTTCGGCTGGCCGGGTGCAGTCGGTGGCACTTAGACTGGTCTGCGACCGCGAAGCCGAAATTGAAGCGTTCATTGCGCAGGAATACTGGTCGATTGTGGCAACGTTGCAAAACTCTGTGGGCCAGTCTTTTGAAGCGCGGATTTCCGAGTTTGAAGGCCGCAAACTGCAGCGGCTTGACGTCAACAATGAAAAAGAAGCCATGGCGATCAAGGCCATGCTCGACGGTGCCAAATTTACCGTGGCCAGCGTTGAGGCAAAGCCGGCAAAGCGCAACCCGTTTGCGCCGTTCACCACCTCAACCTTGCAGCAGGATGCAAGCCGCAAACTGGGCTTTTCCGCCAAGCGGATCATGCAGGTGGCGCAAAAACTGTACGAAGGCATCGACATCGGCGGCGAAACTGTCGGCCTGATCACCTACATGCGAACCGACGGTGTGCAGATAGCTCCAGAAGCGATCGGCCCGATACGCAGCCAAATCGCCAGCAGTTTTGGCGAACGATACCTGCCGGAAAAGCCGCGCCATTATTCGACCAAGGCGAAAAACGCCCAGGAAGCGCATGAAGCGATCCGGCCAACCGACCTGTTTGCCCGGCCTTCGCGCGCGCCTTCGGGAGATGCCGACCGGCTCTATGCCCTCATTTGGAAGCGCACCGTCGCCAGCCAGATGGCCAGCGCCAAGATG